>PMDZ01000002.1 GCA_003155695.1 Candidatus Nomurabacteria bacterium
TGGATAACCTCTGAAAGCATCTAAGAGGGAAGCCAGCTTCAAGATGAGGAATCGTTTGAGAAACCTAAGAGATGATTAGGTTGATAGGCACTAGGTGTACAGACAGTAATGTCTTTAGCCGAGGTGTACTAATCGTTCGATTCCTGTTAGGAAATCTGGAAATCATATTATTGCGTTTTGTCAGCATTCAGTTTTCAGGTATCATATTTGATAGTTGAATTTTTTGTGTTGGTGATTCATCGCAAGTGTCACACCTGTTCTCATTCCGAACACAGAAGTTAAGCCTTGTTGAGCTGATGATACTCTATAAACGGGGAAAGTAGGCTATCGCCAGCACAAAGTATTCAACTCAAAAAAACACCCGATTGGGTGTTTTTTGTTGCTATTTACAAAGTTGTTGTTATTTGTTAGTTTAAGTGCGAACTATGGTATCTGCGTATATTACGCAAGCCCACTAGCTCCTTAATAAATTAAACTGATGAATACATTTTTTATCGGTGGTGAGTTTTCCGAGAAAGATCTTGGATTACTTAAGAATTTTTTCATGGAAAAATACAACAAAGTTATTTCTCAAAAAGCATTTGAAAATTTCCTGATGCTCTCTGCCAGTCAGCATGTTCTGTTCGAAAAAGGAGAAAATCCTTTCGTACCCAAAACCGCTCGCTACTTCAATGGTCCATTTTTGGATATTGAGGTTGATATTCAACCCAAATTTTCAATTAGGGGTAATATTTATCCAGAGCAGATTATTAATTATCCTAGTCCTCTTATTTATACGTGCGTGCGAAATGATTACATAAATGATAAATATTTTCCGCAAGAACGTTTCAAAGGGGCAAACTTAACTGCACGCCTCTGGATAGTAAGTTTGAAAGAGGTTCTTAATTTGGAGTCAATTATTGATTTGGCCAACAAAGAAATGAAAGGCTTCAAGAACTTATCAAAATTTGCGATAAGAGTCCTTCACAACATTGCTCTCAATAATAAGGAATTACTAAGCCTTTTCAAAAAGGGCCCAATTATTATTCCTTATAAATCAAAAAAGGAAGCAATAAATATCGGTTGTCCTATACCGATATTTTCAACAAGGGAACACGACGGGAAATTTATTTGGGATTTTGGCTGGGAAAATATTCGTTATCTTGAAGGCCATTTTGTTGCTCTATTGTTTCAGAAGTAATTCAATGTATTTTATCCCGCTTCATATTGGAGCGGGATTTTGCTATACTATAAAGACATATGTCATGGGCATCGAGTAGACAATTTAAATATCTTATTTTATTTGTTACCGTTTTGGTATTGATAATTTTTGCATTGACGTACAATTTAATTTTTAAAAAGCCAACATGTTTTGATAGCAAACAAAACGGCACGGAGACGGGTATAGACTGCGGTGGGTCTTGTTCTTTAATGTGCAAGGAAGATACAGAAGAGCCAGTTGTTCTTTGGAGTCGGGCTTTTCCTGTTGTAAATAATAATTTTAATCTTGTCGCTTATGTTGAGAATAGGAATAAAAATTCCGGTGTAGTCACGGCTAATTATGAATTTAGAATTTATGATTCGGATAATAAATTATTGGGGCGCCGACAGGGAACGACATTTATTCCGCCTAATCAGCAATTTGCCGTATTTCAACCTCGTTTTGACGCAGGGCAGAGTGTACTCAAAAGTGTAACATTTGAATTTACTTCACCACTTGTTTGGGTTAAAAAAGACACGACATTACAAACTCTTCCGATTTATGTAAAGGATATTCTTCTTGATAACAATAAAGATACTCCAACTCTGTCCGCAACTATTACAAATGATTCAATTTACGATATACAGGAGTTCGATGTGATTGCGATTCTTTATGACATCGACCATAATGCCATTAATGCCTCCGCTTCTCACAAAGATAAGCTTCCGAATAACAGCAGTATCCCAGTCACGTTCACTTGGCCGGAAGTTCTTTCTGCCGAACCGGTCACAAAAGATGTCCTTATTTCTATAAATCCTTTTACCGTTGATTTTTAAATATTTTTTTATATTGTAAGTAATTGTAAGTATATGACACAACCTATAATAGGGACAAATAAAATTTCCAGTGGAATTGATTGGCTACTCGTGCTATTTATAATTCCGGTGCTTTGCGCCGGACTAGTGACAATGAAATCTTTCACCGGGGAAACTTTGTTTTTCTATCGTCAACTGATCTGGATAGGAATTTCCTTTATATTTCTTCTGTCTTTTTCTTTTATTGATTTCAGATTTCTGAAAAGAACGGAGGTATTGGTTACACTTTTTATTATTTTTTCCGGTTTGCTGTTATTATTATTTCTCTTTGGTCATACGGCCGGTGGAGCACAAAGCTGGTTTTCTCTGGGAGGTTTTTCTTTTCAACCTTCCGATATGATTAAGTTGGTTGTCATACTGATGCTCGCCAAATATTTTTCCCGTCGGCATATAGAGATAGGTAACTTCAAACACATTTTTATTTCCGGAATTTATGCTTTCATACCGTTTCTGCTTGTTTTCCTCGAGCCGGATTTAGGATCAGCCATTATTATTTTCTTTATCTGGTTTGGTATGACTCTGGTCTCGGGTATTTCCAAACGCCATTTGCTTGTAGTCGTCGGAGTTATGGTTGTAGCTTTTGTGATATTATGGAGTTTTGTTTTTCAGCCTTATCAAAAAGACCGTATTATAAATTTTGTCCAGCCTCTCTCAAATATTCATGGCTCCGGATATAATGTTTACCAGTCCACCATTGCCGTTGGTAGCGGGCAATTGCTGGGGAAGGGAGTTGGTTTCGGAACACAATCAAGATTAAATTTTTTACCGCAGTATCAGACCGATTTTATTTTCGCCGCTTTCTCGGAAGAGTGGGGATTTGTTGGAGTTATAATTTTGTTTACTTTGTTTGGGCTTATCATTTGGCGAATCTTGCGCATTGCCCTCCTCGGAACGACGAATTTTGAAATACTTTACGGAATCGGACTGGCAATATATTTTATGGCGCATTTTATTGTTAACATCGGAATGAATCTCGGCATAATGCCGGTCACGGGTATCACGCTGCCGTTTATGAGTTATGGAGGGTCGCATTTGCTGACTGAATTTATTGGTTTGGGCATTCTAATGGGAATGAGCCAATATGGGCGAGTGGCTCACCGGGACGATATGCATAATGAGTTTCTTGGTATCTAGTTATATGGTTGTATTGTTATAAATAGCAAAGAATAAAAAATAAATGAATTTATATCTTTTTAATTTAATACATAGTTTGTCGGACAATAATTTTATAAATTATTTTTGCCTTTTTCTTTCGTATATTTTTGTCTATTTGCTCCCGATATTTTTAATTATTTGGATTTTCTATACACAAAAAAGAAAAATTTACTCATTCTCTATCTTGTTCTTTTCTGCTTTAAGCACATGGCTCATAACTGGACTTATAAAAATTTTAACAGCCATAGGAAGACCAATAACCCTGAATCCGATGATAATAGAGAAAAGTTTTTCTTTTCCTTCAGGACACTCATCCGTAATGATGACCGTTGCGGTAGTTGCTTACTCTTTAAATAAAAAGCTTGGTATTTTTCTTTTTATTATGGCGATATTGGTTGGTTTTTCAAGGATTATTCTTGGTGTCCACTTCCCGATAGATGTCCTTATCGGATGGTTGTTGGGAGGTGTCGTCGGATATATTTTTATTAGAATATTTAAAAAAATATGAATTTTATACACACAATAATCCTAGGAATAGTCGAAGGATTGACCGAATTTTTGCCTATTTCGTCGACAGCTCATATTGATATAGCTCGAACGATACTCTCTATTCCAGCGTCTGATTTTATAAAAAGTTTTGAAATTATTATTCAGCTTGGAGCCATATTGGCGGTGGTTGTTCTTTATGCTAAAAAAGTTCTCTCGTCATGGAAATATATCAAAAATATAATCATTGCTTTTATCCCGACTGGAATTATCGGTTTTATTTTATATAAGCTCATTAAATCTTATTTGATTGGAAATATTTGGGTGGAAGCTATAGCCTTGCTTGCCGGGGGAATCATCATCATAATTTTTGAAAATTATCAAAGCAAACGCGACCAGACGAAAGATGAAATAAATATAGAGAATTTAACAATCAAACAATTAATAACTTTAGGTGTTGCCCAAGCTTTGGCTGTTATACCGGGAGTTTCGCGTTCAGGAGCGGTTATTGTTTCCGGACGAGCATTAAAATTAAGCCGAACGCTCATAACCGAGTTCTCTTTTTTACTGGCAGTACCCACAATGCTTTCGGCTTCAGCTTACGATATTTATAAATCAGGATTGTCGTTCACTTCAAGCGAGTGGGGGACTATTCTTTTGGGATTCATAGTTTCTTTTATCGTATCACTCATTGTTATCAATTGGTTAATCGAATATGTAAAAAATCATACATTTAAAATCTTCGGCTGGTACCGTGTAATTCTTGGAATTATTCTAGTTTTAGCACTACTTTTCAAAATTTTATAACTCCAATATTGATATTTTATCAACTTGCTATTTTCACTAAAAAGCTATAAAATACCCCTATTATGTGGAAAACAAGAATCACGGCATTAATTATACTTTTATTAGGAATTGGGCTTGGTATTTTTGTTTATAAATCCGAAATTCGTCACAGGAATTTGGCTCCGAACGCTACAGCGACAGGGCTGGCTAAATATCCATTCAAGCTGGGTTTGGACCTTTCCGGCGGAACACACTTGGTTTATAAAGCTGATGTTTCCCAGATTGATTCAACGAAACTAAAAGATTCTATGGATGCGCTTCGCGACGTCATCGAAAGACGGGTGAATGTTTTCGGAGTTTCGGAACCAATTGTTCAAGTTCAAAATGGTGGTTTCTCGAATGCCGGAGAAGAGCGTTTAATTGTTGACCTTCCGGGAGTTACGGATGTCGCTAAGGCGATAGAAATGATTGGGCAAACACCGACTCTTGATTTCAGAACCGAAAATCCTGATTACGGCAAAACTCAAGATGCGACAGTCGGAAAAGACGGCAAAGTCAATCTTGATGTAGCCCCGCAATTTATCATGACAGATTTAACCGGAAGATATTTGGATAAAGCCACTCTTGAATTCAATCAGACAACGGGAGAACCGACAGTCTCGCTCCAATTCAATGCCGAGGGTTCGCTATTGTTTGAAAAAATTACCAAAGAAAATGTTGGGAAAAAAGTAGCCATATTTCTTGACGGTCAACCAATTTCAGTTCCGACAGTCAATGAAGCTATCTCTGGAGGCAAGGCTCAAATCTCTGGTAACTTTACTCCGACTGAGGCAAAATTGCTGGTTGGGCGTTTAAATTCCGGAGCTCTTCCCGTACCGATAAGTCTTATCTCGACACAAACTATTGGCCCATCTCTCGGCGCTCAAGCGACAACCGCCGGAGTCAAAGCGGCTCTTATCGGTTTCTTGGCAATCGCTCTATTCCTCATAATCTGGTACAGATTGCCTGGTATGATTGCTGTCATCGCTCTCTCGATATATGCGGTCATAATGCTTTCAATATTTAAATTAGTTCCGGTTACTTTGACGGCCGCCGGAATTGCCGGGTTTATCATCTCGATAGGAATTGCCGTGGATGCCAATGTCCTTATCTTTGAACGTATCAAAGAGGAACTTCGAAAAGGTGAAGACAATATTCCGGATTCGATTCATCATGGTTTCAAGCGGGCATGGCTCTCTGTTCGCGATTCCAATATTTCGAGTATCATCACTGCCATTATATTATTCTGGTTCGGAACTTCGCTTATCAAAGGGTTTGCTCTCGTCTTTTTGATTGGTGTTCTTGTCTCGATGATTTCGGCGATTTCAATAACAAGAATATTCCTCTATACTCTGAATATCAAGAAGAAAAACAAATTAACCAGTTTCCTGTTCGGGTCGGGATTTAGTAGCGCTAAGACAATAACTCCGGCCAATGTTGGAGTCCAAAAATAATATGTTTATAATCAAACACAAAAAAATATTCGTTCTCATCTCGGCCGCTCTCGTCGGTTTGGCTATTGTTTCGATGATTGTCTTCGGGCTAAACCTCGGTATTGATTTTAAAGGAGGTTCTCTGCTAGAAGTAGAATATACGAATGCCCGCCCGGAACAAACCGTAGTTGAGCAAGCGATAAAACCGCTTTCTATCGGAGAAATATTGGTCCAGCCCGAAGGGGATAAGGGCTATAGTATCAAGACTCGAGATATTACCGAACAGGAACGTTTGCAGGTCATGCAAGCTCTCGGAACCGATGTTACCGAAAAAAGTTTTACGGCCATCGGGCCTTCTGTCGGAGCCGAGCTTGTTCGTAAATCCATCATCTCATTTATTCTTGTCTCTCTCGGTATAATCTTCTGGATTACTTTTTCCTTCCGCAAAGTTTCCAAACCTGTTTCTTCCTGGAAATACGGACTGATCGCTATCGTTACTCTTATTCACGACATTCTTATTCCGGTCGGAGTTTTCTCAATCCTCTCCCATTTTTCCGGAGTAGAAGTGGACACGCTTTTTGTCGTGGCCGTGCTGACAATTCTCGGTCTTTCGGTTTCCGATACGATTGTCGTCTTCGACCGTATCCGAGAAAATATCCGTGTCGGGCACTTCAAGACATTCGAAGAAACTGTCGGTAGAAGTATAGAGCAAGTATATACTCGTTCCATTGCCACATCATCGACTGTTATTATCGCCTTACTTGCTCTGGTTTTCTTCGGACCGGCAAGCACAAAAATATTTGCTCTTATGCTTACCGCCGGAATGTTCTTCGGAACATATTCCTCAATCTTTTTGGCAAGTCCGCTTCTGGTTTTTGTAAAAAACTGGCAAAAAACAAAATAAATCTTTCTTGGTCTTTTTATTATTAATTAATTTTTAGCCGCCTACTCTTTGAGATATGGCGAGCCAAATAAATATATGATTTTATATATATTAATTGTACTAGCTGCAATAATTCTCTCTGGGTTGAAAGTTGTGAAGCAATACGAAAGAAGCGTCATCTTTTTCTTGGGAAAGTTGACGGGGGTTAGAGGCCCAGGGCTTATCTATGTCATTCCGATTTTTGAACGAATGATAAAAGTTACGATGCGAACGGTCACCATGGCCATTCCGTCGCAGAAAATTATTACCAAAGACAATGTCTCAATCGATATCGCTGCCGTCGCCTACTACCATGTCGTTGACCCGCAAAAGGCCGTCATTGCCATTGAAGATGTTTTTTCGGCTGTCAATCAGATTAGCCAGACGACGGTTCGAAACGTCGTTGGCCAATTCAAGCTTGACCAGCTCCTTTCCCAGACGGTTGATATAAATATGCAGATTAAAAATGTTATTGATTCGCATACCGAGCCTTGGGGAGCGGAAGTCACGGCCGTTGAGATAAAAGATATTACTCTTCCGGATAATATGCAGAGAGCTATGGCAAAGGAAGCCGAAGCCGAACGTGAAAGACGGGCAAAGATTGTTGCCGCCGAAGGAGAATTCCAAGCTGCCGAAAAGTTGGGCCAAGCTGCCGATTTGATATCCAAACATCCTGTTGCTCTACAGCTCCGAACTTTGCAGACAATGGCCGAAATTAGCGTTGAGAAGAATTCAACAATCATTTTCCCGGCTCAATTCATGACGACAGTCTCGGAAGCGATAAAAATGATAAAAGGGGATTCATAAAAATCCATATAAAATAAGGCTTATTTTACTGTCAAAACGCAAAAACCCCCCTAGTTATCTAGGAGGTTTTTTGTTATAATGCAAAGACGTCAAAGTCGTTTATTAATATTTATTATTTACGCAGAAAATAAATTTTTATTCGCGTTTTACCCCAAAGAGGTCCTACACGACTCATAAAACTTTATTTTCTGCTCCAATTATTATCATATGCCAGTCTTATATATCGTTATAGCCATAATCGTCGCCTTAGCTTTGTATTTAATTTTTAAATACAATGGTTTTATCTCGTTAAAAACTCGTGCCCAGGAAGCCTGGTCGGATATCGATGTCCAACTCAAACGCCGTTACGATTTGATCCCGAACTTGGTCAATACCGTCAAAGGTTATGCCGCTCACGAATCAGGAGTCTTTCAAAAGGTCACCGAGGCTCGCTCGAAAGCTATGCAAGCCGGAACTAAGGCCGAGAAAGGGGAAGCAGAAAATGCCCTTTCCGGAACTTTGAAATCTCTCTTTGCCATTTCCGAAGCTTATCCGGATTTGAAAGCCAATGCCAACTTTATCCAACTTCAGAACGAACTTTCCGATACTGAGAATAAAATCATGGCCTCACGAAGATTTTATAACGGAAATGTCCGTGACTTTAATGCCGGTGTCCAAATGTTCCCGGGGAGTATCATTGCCTCGATGTTTAAATTTACAACATTGGAATTCTTCGGTCTAGAACAAGATAGTGTTGAGAAGGAACCAGTAAAAGTCAGCTTTTAATTGTTTGATGTCAGGTTTTAGAAGTTAAAAACTAAATCAAAAATTATATGGAAAATCAAAATCAAAAATCAAAAATATATATAATTATTTTTATTGTGATGATATTATTCGCCATTGTTCTTACTGTCACAAAAAAAGCCAATGCTCCGGTTGTTGTTCCGATACAAGACAATCACGATATTGGGATTTTAGGCAATGGAGGTGATTTAGTTTTTCTTTCAATCCTACCTAATGCAAAAGTTTCCGGAGTACTCAATCTTACAGGTGAAGTTAAAGGCGGATACTTTTTTGAAGGAAATGTTTTGGTGAATATTTTGGACTTAAATAAAAATGTTCTGAAGCAAGGTCACGGCACAGCCACAACCGAATGGATGACGACCGATCCGGTTTCTTTCACTGCTTCAATCGATTTTACTGGTTTACCTAAAGGTCCCGCTTATCTTGAAATTCACAACGACAATGCTTCGGGATTACCGGCTAACGACAAAAGTATTTTGGTACCGATAACTATCGAATAGTATGGCAACACTTTATACCGAGCAAGGACAAAATGTCAGGAAAACTTGGATGCTGATGAGCGTCTTCTTCATCATAGTTATCGGGCTCGGTTATGTTTTCTCGCAGGTTTACGGCAATCCGAATATTCTTTATATCTTCGTCATTTTCTCGATTTTGATGAATATCGTCAGTTATTGGTACTCGGATAAAATTGCACTTGCCCTGGCCAAAGCTCACCCCGCCACGCGCGAACAATATTTTGACTTTTATACTATTGTTGAGAATTTGGCGATTACTGCCGGACTCCCGATGCCGAAAATTTATGTCATTGACGACCCGTCGCCGAACGCTTTTGCCACTGGGCGCGACAAGAACCACTCGGTCGTCGCCGTCACTACCGGTTTGCTTTCGATTATGAACAAGACCGAGCTTGAAGGCGTGGTGGCGCACGAGATGAGCCACATCGGGAATAAAGACATGCTACTCTCAACCGTGGCCGTCGTCCTAGTTGGATTCATCGCCATTCTTTCCGATATGATGCGAAGAATGGCTTTCTTTGGTGGACGTCGTAGTAACAACGACAACGGGGAAGCTGGCGGAATTTTGGTCATTGTCGGAATTATTCTTTCTATTCTGGCGCCAATAGTCGCCACTCTCATTCAACTGGCAATTTCCCGCAAACGCGAATATCTAGCCGATGCTTCAGGTGCTTTACTTACTCGCTATCCTGAAGGGCTAGCTTCGGCACTTGAAAAAATCAGCAAGTATGGCCAACCGATGAGAACCCAATCAACCGCTATCGCTCATTTGTATATTGCCAATCCTAAAGGTAGTGGTTCTTTTGCCAAGAAAATGAGCGGTTTATTATCTACTCATCCTCCGATTGAAGAGAGAATAAAAAGATTAAGAGAAAGTTTGTAATCTAGTTTGTTGAAAAATTGAATTTTTAGTATGATTAGCCCAGATGTTCTTTTTAGAGCATGGACTTTTTTTTATTAGCTCCGTGCATACCCTGGCTTAGTCTTGCTTCGGTGAGATTAGTATTCGGGGTATGGAGGGTTCGCATAGCGGTCTAGTGCGCACGCTTGGAAAGCGTGTAAGGTGTTACAACCTTCGAGGGTTCAAATCCCTCACCCTCCGCTTTCGTTTTTAATCCTAATTTTAATTTATATCTCATAATTTTGGTACCTGTTGGGGACAGGGAACTTTTGATATAATGAAACTAGCAAAAGTGTTAGGTATTCCAATGGAAGAATTAGTCAAATAATTTTATGAAATTTGCAATTATAAATGACATTCATATAGGTAATTATCGTCCTTATAAAGGGATATATCGCAAGGTGACTCCACATGCCCAAAAATTGCTAAGAAATTTCGTTCAAAAAATGAACGGCTCTTTCATGCCTGATTTTGTGGTTCAAGGAGGCGATATGATTGAGGATACCAATCTTGTGGTAGACAAGATAAATTACAAAAGGGGGCTTGCAATATTATCAAAATTAAATTGCCCGGTATATCACCTTGTCGGCAATCACGAATTAAAACATTTGAGCATTAAATATTTAAAGGAAACACTCAAATATAAAAAATTGTATTTTGACGTTGATAGTAAAAATTTTCGTTTCATTTTTTTATTTACTAAGCGGGTTTATCCATCAAAAGAAATAAGACTTGATTCTTCACAACTCAAATGGTTTAAGAAAAAAATGAACACAGACAAGAAAATTGTTATTTTCTCACATTATTCATTGGTTAAGGTAAATACTCATGGAAATTTCTGGTTTAATGAAAGACCGGATTTAACTTTTATCAAAAATCATCGTCAATTTTTGGACACCATTGTTGGCAAAAACGTTAAGTTGGTTTTTAACGGACATCTTCATTGGAATAAAAAGGCGGTAGTAAATGGTGTCCATTTCATAACTGTTCAGTCATTGGTTGAAAATACTTCAGGCAAAGTTGAGGGTCCTGCCGCTAACGCATTTACGCTTGTTAATTTAGACGATGATTTTGCTTATATAAAAACCACAGGAAAAGGTGGTAAGAATTATAAAATTAAAATATAAATGAATAGTTTTATAGATAATCTTATTGATCATTTAGAAACAGTTAAATAATATCCTCATTCCCCTACAATTCGGTTCCAACAGCGACCCTCACCCTCCGCCAGCAAATTTGATATAATCAAATTATGAATAATAATTCAATCGAAAATTCAAATGAAGGAAATCAACACGAAAAAAAAGAAGATACACCCACGATTTTTTTAGAATTTATCTTTAATATAGCGGAAAATATTTTAGCAGTTGAAGGAAGAGAAAAGGCAAAAGTACACTTGGGGGCAATTTATGATGAATTAATTAGGTTAAATAAGCGAGATAAAGAAGATTGGAAAAATACTTGGGTTTGGAATAAAGAAGGAGATTTAACTGAAGAAAAATTTAATAAATTGAATCTTCGTAGAAAACTATTATCAAATGCCATTGGCATTATGACCGCATCGGGAGAAATTAGGCATAATTTGAATAAAATTTAGACCTTAATCTCTAATAATTCGGTTCCAACAGCATTCCATACTCTCCGCAAAACAACCAAAAGAAGATATGGTATAATTCTTAAAGTCGAGTATTTTATTAACTTAACTCAACTCTAAAACTATGATAAAAGGAAACTTTCTTGGTGCGGCGATTGTCGCAATAATCTACACAATCTATATTTTAATGAATCCTAGTGCAATGCACTCAAAAGCAGCATTTGTATTAGCATTAGTGATCCTGAATGCTTTGACTATCGTATTGATGGCCTTTGCATTCAAAGGTTAAAAAAAGAAATATGATTAAATGCACTTTTGAGAACAATGTTAATGCACAACTTAGACATGGATGTGCCGATGTTCTCGTCATAAAAGAGAACAAAATTCTACTCGTAAAAAGAATTCCTGAACTTTTTGAGGGAGGTAAATGGGGATTGGTTGGTGGTTATGTTGAGAGAGATGAAACAATAAAACAAACAGTCTCTCGAGAAATCCTAGAAGAAACAGGATATGTCGTAAAAAATATCCAACTTTTAACTATTCGCGATAACCCAAATCGTCGGCATGAAGACAGGCAGAACATAGCTTTCGTTTATTTTTGTGACGCGGGAGAAAAAATAGGGCAACCTGACGGTGAGTCGACTGAACAAGTGTGGTTTTCGTTTGATGCATTGCCGAAAGAAGAAGAGATTGCCTTCGACCATTATGAAGATATTGAGTTGTATCTAAAATACAAAAAGGAAAATTTTAATATCCCTTTTTTAATAAATTAGCTCCGACAGCGTTCCAGGATACCTGAATTAAAATTTGACAATTCCTTCCCAAAATTATAATATTCAGAAAAACTTAAAAAGAAAGGAGCTAACTATGCCATTACAAAATTTTGAAAAAGGCCAAAGGATTAAAATTCTTGGAAAGGGTATAAAAGTTGATGAGGCTATTGTTGAAGAAGTTAAAGGGGAAATCATTTCTACCAGGTGTGATAAAATTCCGGATGAAGTGATAAAATTTGAGCATAACAAAGATAAGGGTTGCTGGTATTATAACTCAGAAGGACCAAAAGGCGACGCTACCTTTAATCAATTTTTACCCTACAATTTGCGTGTGGCCTGACCAAAGAATTATCCGAAAACGAAAAGCTGTACCACTTGGTAGAGCTTTTTTCATTGAAACTACAACTCACAAGGACAGTCCTTGCGAAAATCCTTGCGAAAACTGTGAGGAACTTTTCTCGTAAAATGCATTTCATGCTATTTTCATCAAATTCTGTTATAATTAACCCATGAATCAAAAAACGTTTACAAATACAGTTATATTTATTATTATCGGGATTATCCTTGTAGGTGCAATCGGTTATATTGCAGTTATTAACAAAAAGTCGTCCAAAGTTACTCAGACTCCAGCTCAAACTCAAATAGTCTACGCAAACACTCAATATGGGTTTAATTTTAGTTTGCCAGCCAGTTGGAAAGGGTACACTATCGTCACTTCGACTTGGCAAGGGGATATGATAGAAGAACCAAGCCAAAAATTAACAGGCCCAGAGATTTCCATCAGGCACCCACTTTGGACTAGCGCTAACCCAAGGCAAGATATTCCGATTATGATTTTTACACCTGCACAGTGGAATTTAATCCAGCAAGAAAGATTATCTCTCGGGGCGGCGCCAATCGGCCCGAGCGAATTGGGCCATAATGCCAATTATTATTTTGCTCTTCCGGCGCGTTATAATTTTGCTTTTCCGACAGGTTTTGAAGAAGTAGACCAAATTATTGCGGGCAAACCACTTCAGGCATTTTAAATACAAATAAATTAAATTTCGTTTCTGTTTGAGAAATATGTTAAGATAAGACTAATGATAACCACGATAATTGATGGGAGAAAATTAAGTAAAGAAATTTTGGCTGGTATTAAAGAGGAGGTGGCAACTTTGCCGTTTCAGCCGATTTTTTGTGATGTCCTCGTTGGAGATAATCCTGTATCTTCGCAGTATGTAAATATGAAAAGAAAAAAGGCCGAAGAAATCGGAATCCATTTTCATGAAGCATTTTTCCCGAGTGATATAACAACCGAAAATTTGGTAAATGAAATAGGGAGATTAAATAAAATACCGAATATGTGCGGAATTATTGTTCAGCTTCCACTGCCGGCCTCGCTCGACTGTCGAGCAGTCTTGGACGCTATCGACCAGAATCTTGATGTCGATTGTCTGGGGACTGTGGCCAGCGAGAAATTCTACAATGATGTCACCAATATGGGCTTCCCGACGGCTCTGGCTTGCATGGGGTTGCTCGATTCGACGGGGCAAGGTTTTGATTCATCAGCCGGAAGGTATGCGGTAGTTATGGGATTTGGAGACCTTGTCGGCAAACCGGTTAATGCATTGCTCAAAGCTCGCGGATTTAATCCGGATGTCATAAGAAGCAAAACCGAAAACAGAGAAATTCTTCTCAAACGAGCCGATATTATAATTTCCGGCATGGGCAAGGGCAAATATTTGAAAGGAGAGATGATTAAAGAAGGGGCAGTAATTATTGATGCCGGAACATCCGAATCGGATTCCGGAATTGTCGGAGATATAGATTTGGAGAGTGTGAAAGGTATTGCAAGCTTTGTCTCGCCGGTTCCCGGTGGAGTGGGCCCGATGACAATTGCCATGCTTTTCTGCAATATCCTAAAAGTAGCAAAAAAAATCTTATAATTTTATTTTTCTGATTTTTTCGAAAAGGGGCTGATAGATGTCTTCCTTGGGATTAATTTTAAGTTCGTTTACGTTTGTCTTTTTACAGAAGACAACTTTGGAGTCGCTAATTAAAGCAAGAGGTTGGCGCTCACTGCCTTCACCCATCAGATAAACTGCTGAAGTAGCAAGACTGTCGGCTACATCGCTTTGTGAAAGGGTTAAACTTCTACCGAACAGATCGGTATTTCCTCGGTAATCCCGGACACCTTTAAACCCTGCATAACCAAGAGCGATGCCGACAACACCTGCTCGGAGCGGTAGCAATCGGCTGTCGGTTATAATTATTCCGAGATTTTTAACTTTATAATGCTTCATTAATTTCTTTCTTATAAGCGATGCAGAAGTAAAACTATTTTTAGGCAACATAATTATTTTACCGTCAGCATTCGATTCATCTATCCCGGCTGAGGCTAGAACCATGCCGTCTTTAATGGTTAGCCACGTATACTTTGTCCGCATGGCGAATTGGCTTTCTGCTTTTATTATTTTTTCTCTAGTGTTTTTATCTTTAATAATTGCCACTCGGCCTTCGGACAGCGCGACAATTTTGGAAGTCACAACAATAATTGAATTATTTTTCAATTTCTTCACATAAGAAATTATAAAATCCAAAAGATTTTCATTTTCCCTGAATATTCTGGTTTTAATTGGTGAGACTTTCATTTTTTATTTGTTTATCTTTTCCTCGCAGAAGCCTTATGGCAAGATATGATAATGGAGTGTAAAAAGCGCCCATGGCCACTTTGTAGAGCCACCAGGTAATTATTATTATCAATAATGTATGATTATCGTAAACTCCGAGGAATGCTATCAACATGAAGATAACACTATCCAAAAGTTGAGACCAGAGATTGGATAGATTTGACCGAAGCCAAAACATTTTCTGTCCGATTTTCTTTTTGAAAAAGAAGAATGAAATGACATCCTGATATTCGCCGATTGCGAAAGCGACAAGTGAGGCGACAGAAACACGGGCCGAGATGCCGAACATCATATTGTATCCGTCTTTGGCCCAGAGTCCTTCTTTTGCCCACGGTAGAGCGAGTGAGACGATGGAATAGACGACAAACAAAGCAGTGCTAATAACCCCAGCCAGGACAAATATTTTGGCAATTTTTTTGCCATAAACTTCACCGATAACATCAGTCGTAATAAAAACTATTGGAAAACAAATAAACGCCACCGAAAGATGAGAACCGAATAAAAACGGCATTATTTTTAGCCCGAGAGTATTGGCCGCAAATAGCGAAGTCAGATATATAGCCAAAACAATAAGTAACTTTTTAAGGTCATAATTTGAAAGTGTCTCCATTTTATTTTTCGGCAATCTTAGTGGCCAGACCAATATAAGAGAGAGGGGTAAATTTTTTGAGTTCTTGCTTTACTTTTGCTGGGACATCAAGATTGTCGATAAATGTGGCAAAGTCATCCATTGTCACAATTTTCCCACGAGTAAGCTCCTTCAAGGCTTCGTAAGGAATGGGGTAATTCTCTCGGCGAAGAACTGTCTGAATGGCTTCGGCTATAACTTCCGGATGGACGAGTAATTCCTCTTTTATTTTCTCTTTATTGACGGAAATTTTACCGAGTCCTTTCAAAAGCATGACATAAGCAAGAAGCGAATGCCCAAAAGCTGTGCCAATGGCGCGCTCGACAGTTGAATCGGACAAATCACGTTGAAGCCGAGATATTGGGAGCTTGCGCGCAAAGAACTCAAATAGGGAATTTGCCAAGCCAAGGTTGCCTTCGCTATTTTCGAAATCAATCGGGTTAATTTTGTGGGGCATGGTCGAAGAACCGACTTCGCCGGCTTTCGGCTTCTGGGTGACCCAATTATCGGAAATGTATCTCCAAATGTCTTGATTAAAATCTATTAAGATAGTATTTGTCCTTCGCAAAGTATCGAATATTTCTACATAACTATCATGACATTCAATCTGGGTAGTAATTAAATTTGCTTCGAGTTTTTGCGAACGATTTTTATTAAAACCTTCTATAAATTTTTTGCTGAATTCCGGCCAGTTCACTTTCGAATAAGCGGCGAGATGAGCATTCCAATTGCCGGTTGCACCATTTAATTTGGCGGATATTTTTATATTTTCCAAAATCGCAATTTGTTTTTCCAAACGAGCGACATAAACTTTCATCTCTTTGCCGAAAGTAGTGGGGGAGGCCGGCTGACCATGAGTTCGGGCAAGCATCGGCAGACTTTTATATTTCTTGGCGAGAATATCTAATTCAAAAATTATTTTATTAATTTCCGAAATCATAACTTTCTCGAGAGAATCGGAAAGAATTAAAGCATAGGAAATATTATTTGTATCCTCTGAAGTCAGAGCGAAATGAACCCATTCAATGCTGTCTTTTAAAGATGTATTTTTAAGTTTCTCTTTTATGAAATACTCGACGGCTTTGACATCGTGATTTGTCGTCGCCTCAAAGTCTTTTATTTTCTTATATGAATCGTCTTTAAACTTCTCGTATAAGTTCTCAATAACTTTTATCTCACCCGGGGTGAATTTTCTTAAGCCAACTTTTCGAGAAAGCGATAAAGCAATCAGATATTTGCCTTCCATCATCACCCTATACCTCATCAATCCCGACTCCGAAAAATACGGCGCCAGAGCCCTTGTTTTCTCATAATATCGTCCGTCCAATGGGTTTATATTTGTTCCTTGTATCATATTTTTTCTAAATTTTTAGTAATTCTATCCAATATTGGCGTATTGAAATCGTGTTCAAAGGGTTTGCCGGTGATGGTTTCGTAGATTTCAATATAACGGCGGGAAAGCTCGGCGACAAGTTCCGGCGGAGCGACAGGCAAGACTTCGTCTTTGTATGGGTCACAATGGTCTTTGAACCATATTCGCAAAAATTCTTTGTCGAAATATTCCGGCTCTTCGCCCTTATTGAATCTCTCGTCATAACTTTCGGCTTTCCAATATCGCGACGAGTCTGGAGTGTGGATTTCGTCAATCAAAATCAGTTCGCCATTTCCATCGAGGCCGAATTCATATTTGGTGTCAACAAGGATTAGACCATGCGAGAGAGCAATCTCTTGTCCGCGCAGGAATAACTTTTTTGCCGTGGCTTCAACTTTTTCTACCATTTCTTTTGTCATCAGACCTTCCTCAACAATTTGCCCGGGCGAAAGAGTTCTGTCATGTTCTTCGAATTTTGTCGAAGGAGTGAAAACCGACTCGGGAAGCTTCTGATTTTTCTTCATGCCCTCAGGAAGAACAAAGTTTCCGAAATCACGTTTGCCATCCTTATAGTGAGTCCAAAGGGAAGTGGAAGTGACGCCGGTAATATATCCGCGAATAATTGCTTCAATCGGCAAGGGTGAACACTTCTTGGCAACCAGAACATTCGGGTCGGGGATACGAACGACATGATTTTGAATAATGTCTTTTGTTTTTTCAAACCAAAAGGAACTAATCAGATTCAACACCTCGCCCTTAAACGGAACATAGGCGATAATCCTGTCGAAAGAGGAGTGGCGGTCGGTCGAAACCAGAATAATTTTATCTGCAGTGGTATACACGTCTCGCACTTTACCGACTTTTCTTTTCCCGATTCCCTTGAAATCTGTCTCTTTCAATACATCGCCTATATGTTCTTTTATTGTTTCGATATTCATGATTTTGCGAAATCATGTCGCGCAATCGTCCTAATTAGCGCGACGCAATTATATTTATTTATAAATAATTTTTTTATTATTCAATTTTGAATTTATTACGACCTGTGGACTTTTTTCTTTTGTAATTTTACCTACGACCTTGGCTTTAATATTAAAATCTTTGGCCCTCTTTATGCAATAATCGGCATCTTTTTCGTCAATTATCAAAAGCATTCCTTGACCGCCATGCCAAACCTCATAAAATTCCAGGTCGGTAATTTTCCTCCACTTGGCGCAATCTTTCATAATCTGCGGAGGTTCCCACAAATCGAAGATTTCTGCCGAAAGTTTTTTCGGGAAGAGGATATCTTTGGCAAGTTTTTCTTTAAAGGCTCCACCGGAGAGGTGAATCACGGAGTGTATTTTTATTTCCGGTTTAAAATCTTTACTGAACCATCCATGAAGAGTGTTTACAAACATATCATAAAGAACCGATGGGGTGGCAGCCAATTTTATATTTTCTTTAGCCTTCGGATTTTTCCACCACTTCTCTCCGAACTTTTCTCTCAGAGCTTTGCGAACCGAGCTGATGCCATTAGAGCGGAAACCATTTTCTTTCAAAGCGATAATCACTTGACCGGCGGCGATACTTTCTCCGGTAATCATTTTGTCCTTGTGATAGGCGCCAATCATTGTTCCTGACCAATTCAATTTGGTTTTTGAATCTTTTATCTCTGAACCAATAGCGTTGCCCATCTGAGCCGTTTCGCCTTTCAAGACGACAATTTTACTCTCTTTTGCGACATCACCAAGTCCGGAAATGGCACTTTTATAAGTCTTGCTTACTTTATCACCTTCATTCCCAACGGAAGAAACATCAAAAACATTTATGAAAATTAAAGGCACACCTCCAAAGCGAGTAATGTCGCTGGCGGTCATAGCGATAAGGTCATAAGCGGCTAGGTGATGAGTTTTAGCTGCGTCAATAATAATTCCTTTTGTTCCGATGCCGTCAGTTGAAGCTTCAATCAGATAACCTTTCGGGAGATTTTTAAAAGTAAAAGGGCGTGGGCCACGGAAGCTTCCCCCGGAAAGGTCATGAATATCGACAAAAGGGGAGTTCTTGTAACTGGCTTTACAAATAGACCCTGCGAAACTACTAAAAGAAGACTCTTCTTCCACGTCTACACCATCCTGAGAATAAATCTTCCTTTTGGTAATTTTGCTCATGATTATTTCTCCAAATATTTTTTATATCCCAATTTTAAAAGTCTCTCGCCTTTCTGTTTGATTTCATCGTGCATCTTTTGCTTATAGGCGAAAAGTTTTTTCTCTAAAGTCTGGTCCGAGACAGCGAGGATTTGAATCGCCAGAAGTCCGGCATTTTTGGCGGAGTTTATACCGACAGTGGCGACAGGGATACCGGGTGGCATTTGGGAAGTGGAAAGGAGAGAATCAAGTCCGTCCAACGATTTGGACTTCACCGGGACTCCAATGACAGGCAAGGTTGTGAAAGAGGCGATAACTCCAGCCAAATGAGCCGCACCGCCTGCGCCGGCGATGATGACCTTTATACCTCGCCCGAGGGCGCCTGTGGCGTATTTATGGGCCAAAAGGGGAGAACGATGAGCCGAAGCAACCGTCATCTCATAAGAAATGCCGAACTCTTCCAAAAGAATTGCCGCCTCGGACATGATCACTAAATCCGAGTCTGAACCCATAATTATGCCAACTTTTATATCTTTTTTCATATGCCAATTATATTCGAAATTTAGTCAAAAGAAAAGGGACCTTTTGGGACCCTTCTTTAAAACATATACCTGAAATTTTTTAACTGAATGCGTCATGTTCAGTGTGAAAATCTCCTGCAAGAGAATCGTTGTCCTCTTCTTTTCTTTCAACCGTTATTGAAGGGTCATCACTAGATTCAAAGATTACACTCCTATCATCTTTTACCCATTTCCCTTCAAAAAAATGAACAAAAAAATCAAACCCGTCATTATCTTTTTCGTCCAATGATCTTAGCAACACTTTTGGGACACCGGGCATACCCCCAGCAAACCCTGGTTCTAGTATTACAAGCCATTTACCTAACAATGTTGTTCCATGGACTGTTGCAGATATTATATCTCTACCTTGTAAAGACATAAAATCTTCTTTTTTCGTGAGAGAAATATTTATTATCATAATAAAAGATTTAAAGAATTTTATAGTTATTGAATTTTCTTTACAGACTATCACCCATAATATAATCTGTCAACTCAAGATATTTAGAGTACTTTCTTCCCAATGTCCCTACGATAGTACATCTTTTCAAAAGATATTTTTTTCACCGCTTCATAAGCGCCTGCTAATGCCTCCTTTAAAGTATTGCCAGTGGCGCTGACTCCGAGAACACGCCCGCCATTTGTGATTAGGTTTCTGTTCTCGTCGTATTTTGTGCCGGCATGAAAGATGACGATATCCTTATCACCGCTGGCATTTTCGATTCCGGAAATAATTTTCCCTTTCTCGTAACTCTCCGGGTAGCCACCGGAGGCAAGGACAATAGTGCAAGCCGACAATTTCTTCCAATTTATTTTTATTTTATCGAGTGTGCCATCTATACAAGCATCGATGATATCAAGCAAGTCCGTATCTAAGAGTCGCATGTATGTTTGAGTTTCCGGGTCGCCGAAGCGAGCATTGTATTCAAGAATTTTCGGACCGTTTGGTGTGAGCATAAGCCCCGGGTAAAGTACTCCGGAAAAAGTATTTCCATCTTCATTCATCTTTGACAACGTGGAGGCGATGATTGTTCCCTCAATTTCTTTCATAAGTTCGTCGCTCACAATCGGTAGTGGCGCTACTGTTCCCATACCACCGGTGTTTGGGCCCTCATCATTTTCACCAATACGTTTATGGTCTTGCGAAGGAGGAAATATTGAATAAGTTTTTCCATCGGTAAACACGTGAGTCGAAATCTCGGGTCCGGTAAGAAATTCTTCGATAACAACTTCATTGCCGGCTTCACCGAAAGATTTATTATTCAAGATATTATTCAGAGTTTTTTCTGCTTCGGTATAATTTCCACAAATGAAAACTCCTTTCCCCAGTGCCAGACCGCTTACTTTGATGACGATAGGGAAAGAATGATTCTTCACATAGCTTTCTGCTCTTTTGTAATCGTGGCAAACATCGAATTTGGCCGTTGGCAAACCATGCTTGCGCATAAAATTTTTGGAAAATGCTTTTGACCATTCAAGCTGTGCAGCATTTTTTGTCGGGCCGAAAATTCTTAGATTTTCTTTTTTAAATTCATCGACAATCCCAAGGGCCAGTGGGTCATCGGGAATCGCAAGAGTTACATCAATATGTTCTTTCTTTACAAAATCTATAAGTCCTTTAATATCTACGGCCTTGAAATCTACATTTATACCAATAGAAGACGTCCCAGCATTTCCCGGGGCAAAATAAAGCTCACCACAACGAGGCGATTGTTTAATCTTCCAACCGATGGCATGTTCCCGCCCCCCGCTCCCGATTATTAAAATTTTTTGTTTGGGCATATGTCCATAATATAACAACTAACAAGAAATAAAAAGAGAGGCATTGCTAAATGTAATTTTGATTATAGCAATGCCCAATTTTTTTCGCCGTTATGTATCCTTCCTAGAAAATTCGATTTTAAACGGCATTGTTGCTCCAGGAATAGCGAAGTTATCTTTAAAGCCAACTTCACAGCCTTGATTTACACATTCAGCTGCTACCCTTTTTAACATAGCACTACCTGCATAAATCTCGATGTAAGCAAAACAGTTATCGATTATTCCCTGATCAACAAATCTGATAATGATTTCCGACTCTTTCCCTTTTTTTAGGGCCCTTCGTTTATTTGAGATTTCTCTGGACATGGTACAAATTTTTAGTTAAAACAATATTCAATTGCGTAAAAGTATATCTTTTTATCTAGAATAGTCAATAGATAGTTTTATCCATTTGGATACATTTTTATTGCTAATTTTTTACATTCGTCTAGTATTTTCTCTTCACCTGGAAGGACGAGGGGTTCGTCGCGGACAAATTCCGAAACTTTTCCATTGGCGAAATCTTGCAAAGTTTCTATTTGAACTTGGTGCTCTATTGGAAGCACACGAGCTTGGAGAGTTTCGGCGGTGTCATTCTCTAAAATTGGTATTTGCTTTCTTATTAATATTGCTCCTTCGTCGAATTTTGTTGTGACTCGGTGAGCAGTAGCTTCCGTCCAGTAATTTCGTTTGGTTCTCTGGACAAATTCCAGTCTTGCTTGATGGACGCGCAGGCCATACATTCCGGCTCCGCCAAAATCTAGCCGACCAGTGTCAAGTGGTCCAGGGTGCTGATTGACAATCATTTCCTCGAATTCTTTTATGACATTTTCTGGAGTCATCACCATCCAACCATATTGACCGATAAAATCAATTTTTCTTTTTCTGCATTCATTAATAATTTTCTCCCCAAACTCATATCTAATCTTAAAATCTTTCGGATTTAAAACCAAAATATCTTCGTCTTTTATCCCGAGTTTTTTGGCTTTGTCTATTCCGTTGGCATCATCACGACTTGAAATAATTAAAGAGGGAATTACATTTTTCAAAGTCCCATTTTGCGTGGCCTTTATAATAGCCTCCATCGTTGTGCCACTTCCCGAAATTAGTAGTGCGATTCTCATTGTTTTTAAAAGTGGAACAAATTATTTTATAAAAAAATGTCTGCCTCCTCGTCCTCCCTCATCCGAGGACTTTTTTTAGAATATAATTTGTTCCACTATTGTCTATTAATAAATTAATCTTTAAATTTTAAACTATCATATTTTATTTCTTTTTCGTGCTCGAAAATCGGCAACGGATATTCGCCATTGAAGGCTGAAAGGGAAAATCTTTTTTTCGGCAAACCGGTAGCTTTGACCATGCCGTCAATAGAAAGAAATGTCAGCGATGTCGCTCCCAAAAATTGCCGAGTTTCTTCAACGGTTTTCTGGGAAGAAATAAGATTTTCTTGCTTAGGTGTATCAATGCCGTAAAAATCCGGGAATTTAACCGGGGCCGAGCAGATTAAAAAGTGCACTTCCTTGGCTCCGGCATCAAAGAACATTTTTGATATATCACGAGAGGTATTCCCACGAACAATAGAATCGTCTATTACCCCGACACGTTTCCCGGCAACCAAACTTCGCAGAACCGTCAATTTCATTTTAATTTTTTGTTCACGATTTGCTTGAGTCGGCTCGATAAAAGTGCGGTGAATATATCGATTTTTATTTAGAGCCATTTCAAAAGGAACTCCGGAGGCTTGCGAATAGCCGATGGCTGACGGAATGGCAGTCTCCGGAACTGGGACGATAACATCAAGCTTCAATTTAGGATTTTCTCTGAAAAGCATTTTCCCGAAATTTTTGCGGACTTCATAAACCGATTGTCCCAAAATTTTGCAATCATGACGGTGAAAATAAACGAATTCAAAAATATCGAATTTCGGTTCAATGTTCGCAAGGATTTTGCTTTTAATTCCATTTTTTGAAATTATAACTAGCTCACCAGGAAGGACTTCCCGCAAAAATTTTACTCCGGAAGCCCGAAGACCGCATGTCTCCGAGGCCACAACTATTTCTTTGCCGGCTTTAGTTGGCTTTTCGCTTCTACCGATAACTAGCGGGCGAATACCTCGAGGATCACGGAAAGCCACCAGCTCTTTCTTTGAAAGAGCCACACAGGAGAAGGCTCCGGTAAAAAGGGGATAAGATTTTTCAACTGCTTTCGATAGAGGAAAACCTTTCTTCATATAAAAACCAATTGCTTTGACCATAAGTTCCGAATCGGAATTCCCTTTATTGGGAATTTTATTTTTATCCAAAAAATCTTCCAGAGCTTTTGTGCTCGGCAAGTTCCCATTGTGAGCGAAAGCGCAGATATCTTCGAAGACGATAGGTTGGGCATGTTTCGGATTTGTCCCGCGAGAAGTTGAATAGCGATTATGTCCGATGGCGGCAAAGCCCGGCAAATTTTTAATTACTTTTTCCGTATAAACCTGGCTGACAAGCCCAGAATGTTTGTATGAAAATATTTTTTTCCCGTTTGTTGTTGCAATACCAGTTTGCTCCTGACCCCTATGTTGGAGAGCAAACAGCCCAAAGTAAGTAAAACGAGAAGCTTCTTTCCCGTCCCAAATTCCAAAAACAGCGCATTTTTCATTTAAATCTCTATTCATCTTTTTTAAAATAATTAACTGCGTTTTTGAATAATAGGATACCCTCACCTTCTTTTTTGATATCGCCTTTTATTTTCTTGCTTTGCCAGAGGGGAGAATGATGAAAGAATTGTGCTCTCTCCGGGTGAGGCATCATTCCAAGTACCCGACCATTATACGCCATGATTCCGGCAATGTCATAGTTCGCCCCGTTTGGATTCCGCTCAAGATTTTGGAATTTGCAAATCTCTCCTTTGATATAAGTGAAGGCTATCTGCCCATTCTTTTTTAGTTTTTTATATTCTTCGGGGCTGGCCAGATATTTTCCTTCTCCGTGGGCGATTGGAAGGGAAATATTTTTTATTCCTTTAAGCCATGGGCTGCTTGCTCTGCCGACACATCCCAAATCTACCCAGCGGTCGAGATATTCTCCATTCTTATTGTGAGTCAGGGCCCCGGGCAATATTCCAAGACAGGTTAATATCTGGAACCCATTACAAATTCCGATAGCCAAAGTGTCGCGAGATAAAAATTTATCAAGCTCTTTTCTCAAATGATTTTTGAATTTATTGGCATAAGCTTTTCCACTTCCGGTATCGTCACCGTAAGAAAATCCTCCCGGGAAAACAAGTATCTTATATTCTGAGAGCATTTTCGGTTTGGCAATCAAATCATTGATGTGGACAATATCCGCTTGGCCACCCGCACTATCAAATGCGAACTTGGTTTCCTCTTCGCAGTTGAGTCCATAGCCGGACATGATTATAATTTTTGGTTTATTTTTTTTCATAAATATTATTTATATTTCTCCAATTCTTTTGACCACTTTTCATAATTTTCTCTAGCGAATTTCTTATGTTCATCTGAACTAATACGATTAAACATCCAGTCAAATTTACCTTTGATTTTTTCATATCCGTCTTCCTTTATTCTATTCTTTACAAAATACTCTGCATTTGTTTCAAAATAACTTATCGAATCGGCATCCATTAAAGCATTTTGTTCGGTATCACCGCCAACTTCATGTTTACTGATCAGGTGTTTTACTTTATTTATAGTTTCGATATCTGCTCCATTCTTTTCTAAAAATTCTCCTATAATTTTGGCTCCTTTCTCCGAGTGTGCTATATAAAATTCTCGATTTAAATAGTCTCTATCTTTTTCGCCATTTATTCCACGTTCAATATCATGAGCATAAGCCGCAATTTTGTGAGCTTCCGTAATATTAGGAATAAATTTACCATACCAATATACAGCTCTTTCAAAATGAGATTTTTTGCCCCCAAATGTGTCATCAACATATTTAACTACTTTATTATATAGATTCATATATTATTTCATCTTATTCGAAAAATTATGGTAAATGGTAAATAATTTTTTGATTGTGGTATCAACAACTTTTTTGTTTTTTGGATTGGTGATTATAAATTTATTGTCTTTTGTTACTGTTCCGAGTTTGATGTGCGAGATTTTTTTTATTTCATTCTCAAATTTCTTTATATTTTCCTTTGCTACCGTCACAACAATTCGTCCTTGGCTTTCGGAGAATAGGGTAGAGTCGATGGAAGTAGTTTTGCCGGGAAGATTTTTCAAGGAGATTTTGCATCCAAGCATTCCGCCGACAGAGGCTTTGGCAAGTGCAATTGCAAGCCCTCCGGAAGTTACCGATATAGCTGAAGATATCAACTCTTTCGATATGGAATTTTCCAATGCTTTATATGTCTTAATATTTTTCTCCAAATTAACTTTTGGCACATCGTTCCCTATATCGTTTCCATTCTTGGATAACATCTTATAATATTCACCGGCTCCCAATTCATCAAAAGTTTCTCCAAGTAAATAAATATTGTCTCCTTCTTTCTTAAATTCAGGCGAAACGGTTTTATAAATATCCGGAATAACTCCAATCGCTGAGATTAAGAGAGTCGGGGGAATGGAAATGGCGACAGGGTTTCCTTTCTCGTCGTAACCTTTGAAATCATTAAACAT
>PMDZ01000003.1:0-16003 GCA_003155695.1 Candidatus Nomurabacteria bacterium
TACATTCTGCAGAATGTAGGAATATAATTTTGGGATGGAGGGGAAGAAGAGGGATGGGTTATAATTGGGTGATGAAAAAATTTAGTGAAAAGGTTTATGAGGTTGTGAAGAAGATTCCGAAAGGGAAGGTTTTGACGTACAAGGAAGTGGCCAAGCGTGCCGGCAATCCGAATGCCAGCCGTGCCATCGGCAACATTTTGCACAAAAACCACAACCCTGAAATTCCATGTCACCGTGTCATTCGCTCCGACGGCAATTTGGGCAGGTATAACAAGGGGGCGGAGAAGAAAAGAGAAATTCTAAGAAAAGAAGGGTGGTTGTATAAACCTTTAAAATAACATTCCTACATTCTGCAGAATGTAGGAATGTTATTTATGGGGAAGAAGGGGGAAGGAAGTGAGGTGGATCGAGGGGGGAAGAGGAGGAAACTGAGAGGTGAAGGGGCGATTATTCACTCAATATCGTGAAAAACACTTGAAAATTACATATTTTCACGATTATCGAAAATGGAGCGGTTGAGAAAGTGGGGTAAAAGGGGTATGATGACGGTATGAAAGGCGATTTAGAAGAACCTATCAAGAAAATATTAGCTTTCAGAAATGCTAGAAATTGGAAGCAATTCCACAATCCTAAAGATTTAGCAATTTCGCTTTCACTTGAAGCTTCCGAGGTTCTGGAACATTTTCAGTGGAAGTCGAAAGAAGAAGTTGAAGAATATATAAAAACCCACAAGGAACACATTGGCGAAGAACTTGCTGATGTTTTTTATTGGATTTTATTGATGAGCCATGATTTAAAAATTGATATTATTGATGCCTTAGATAAAAAAATAAAAAAGAATGCAGAAAAATATCCAGTGAAAAAAGCAAAAGGTAAGCATACGAAGTATAATCAACTTTAATATGAGACTTTATTCAGGATCATCTACTCAATTTCTGGATGATACCATACACAATGAAATAGGAGATAAACTCAAAGAATCTTTTTTCCTCTATTTTCGTTATTATCCTTCGCCTAACGAAGTACAATCATGGCGAAACTCATTACGTGCCGTTTCTCAAGTTTTTGATTATTCAGGGTTGAATGATCATGGAGTTATTCTTGAATATCAACTTCCCCAAACATCAAAACGTCTTGATTGCATGATAACAGGCAAAAACAAATCAGGGGATGATCATGCTGTTGTTATTGAACTTAAGCAATGGGAAAAATGTGAAGCATCAAGCGGAGAAAATGAAGTAACAACATGGGTTGGTGGAGCAAAAAGGGAAGTTCTTCACCCATCTGTTCAAGTAGGGCAATATAAAATGTATTTACAAGATCTTCATCCAGCGTTTGATGGTAATGATTCTATTAAACTTGATGCGGTTTCTTATCTTCACAATTATTCTATTACAAAGAACGATGAACTTTTATCGACAAAATTCATTGAAAAAATCAAAAGAAACCCAATTTTTTGTGCTGATGCTGTAGATACTTTTAGCGAATATTTGAAAAATAAACTTTCTGCAGGAGGTGGTTTACCGATACTTGAACGTGTGGAAAATACAGAATACAAAGTCAGTAAGAAACTGATGGATCATGTCAGCAAGACAATAAAAGAAAAAAGTGAATATATACTTCTTGATGAACAACTTGTTGTGTATGATAAAGTTTTTTCTCTTGTTAAACAAGGATTACTAAAGAACAAGAAATCGATTGTTATTATTAGAGGAGGTCCAGGAACTGGAAAATCAGTAATCGCTATTAATCTCATGGCTGATTTGTTGCGAGCGGGATATGATACTAACTATGCGACTGGATCAAAAGCATTCACAGAGACATTAAGAAAGAAAATTGGAGCCCGAGGATCAGTTCAATTTAAATATTTTAATAGTTACATGAATTCGAGCAAAGATACTCTAGATATTCTTATTGCCGATGAAGCTCATCGTATTAGAGAAAATAGCAATAATAGATTTACAAAAAAAGAAATGCGGTCAAATACTCCCCAAATTGAAGAACTTATTAAAGTGGCAAAAATCGGAGTATTCTTTATCGATGATAATCAAAATGTTCGACCAAATGAGACTGGATCCGCGAAGTTTATTAAAGATACCGCTTTAAAGATGGGATGTGAAGTTTATGAATACGAGCTAGAAGCACAATTTAGATGTAGTGGATCAGATGCATTTGTAAATTGGATAAATAATACACTTGGAATTAAACGAACAGCGAATGTTATTTGGGATAAAAAAGAAGAATTTGATTTTCAAATTGTAGATTCTCCAAAGGAGCTATACGCAAAGATAAAACAAAAAAACGATGAGAGGCAAAGTTCTGCACGACTTGTGGCAGGTTTTTGTTGGCCATGGAGTGACCCTAATCCAGACGGAACGCTTGCAAATGATGTTATAATTGATGATTTTCAAATGCCATGGGAAGGAAAAGATGGTTTTAGACTTGCTCCAGGAATTCCTCCTGCTTCATTGTGGCCAAATGACCCGAATGGCGTGAATCAAATAGGTAGCATTTATACAATCCAAGGATTTGAATTCGATTATGTCGGAGTTATTGTAGGCCTAGATCTTGTCTATAATTTTGATAAGCAAATATGGATTTCGGTAAAAGAAAAATCAGCAGATGCTGTCGTAAAACGAGCTGGGGAAAAACTCGTTGACCTCCTAAAAAATACTTATCGTGTTCTACTAACTCGTGGCATGAAAGGTTGTTATGCATACTTTGTAGATAAGGAAACCGAAAAATTCTTCAAAAGTAGAATTGAAGATAGTTCTTCTACTGAAAAGTTACATATCGTTAAAGAAAAAATAATATCACCATATATGACCAAGTTTGAAACAGTAAATATTCCATTGTTTGAATCCGTTGGTTGTGGAGAATTAATGCTTGCAGATCCGACTATACAAGAAATGATTCCAGTCAGAAAAGATTATATGTCAGGAGGGTCAAAATATTTTGTTTTAAGAACAAGAGGGGATTCGATGAATAAAGCTGGGATAAATGACGGCGATTTAGTTTTGTGTAGAAAAGATTATCATCCAGAAGTAGGGAATAAGGTAGTTGCCCTTATGGGTGATGAAGCAATAATTAAGGAATATCAGAGAGAAAAAGATTATGTTGTTTTAAAACCTTGTTCAACTAATCCAGATCATAAACCATTGAAATTCACAACAAACGAAGAAATTAAAGTCCAGGGAGTGGTAATCAGGGTGTTGGAGAAAACAGAGGAACAATAAGTAAAAAAATAGAAAGTTTGTACTATATTATTGACAAAACAGTGTTTTTATTATAATATAGTTATACACATGTTAATGTTGTATTTAGCTACCTAAGCTAGCATAGACGTTATATAATATAAGGAGAAAATACATATGGCCCTAAATAAATCAAAATATAAAAATGCTGCTCTTTACTTTATGAAGTATTGTAACAAATACTTGGGGGCAACAAAATTAAATAAGCTGTTTTACTATCTTGACTTTATAAATTACAGAGAAAGAAAAGTATCTGTGACTGGAGATTATTATATTCATAACCACTACGGTCCAACTCCAAGTAGTTTTGAGGGTGTTTTGTCTGAAATGGTTGAAAATAAAGAAATAGAAGTGATAAAAGATCCATGCGGAGATTCTCATACAACATCTTTTATTATAAAAAAAGATCCTGATGAGGATGTATTTAAAGATGAAGAAAAAAAATTATTGAAGTCCATATGTAAAGAGTTTTTAGATTGGTCAACAGATAAAATTGTTGAACAAACACATCTAGAGTCTCCCTGGTTCTATTCAAAACCATTTGAGAAAGTCGATTATAATTATTCATCTGATATAGACATTATTTAATGTCCGGTATTTGTCTATGGAAGAATGGAATTATATTGAGACAGAAGATTATATACGATCTTGCGAAGAGAATAATATTTCTCAAAATATAAAAGATTCGATAAAGCAATGGGCGGTGTCAGTTAGACGACAAATAACCCCACGAAATAAAAAACCATTCGTTTCACCTAATAATATTTTTGAAATTTGGATTGCACGTATAGGGAATCCAGATGCTAATAAAGGTAAAAGTGGAGGTTATCGTTTTTTGTACTATATACACATTCCTGAAAGAAAATTATTTGTAGATGTAATTGAAGAAAGAAAAAATTTGGATTATAAAGGATCAAGTGGAAAAAAGCAAAATAAATGGGATGAACATTTTTCAGAACTGAAAAAAGAGTTATTAAAAAGATATGATAGCAAAAATTCCTAAGAAAAATATAAACTAAAAAACAGATGACATATCATCCGTTTTTTTATTAGGAAGGAAAGATTTTAACTAAAAATAACTACCAAAATATGCAAAACAAAAGAATTCTAAAAAATGGCGGATATGTGGGGCTGTTGATGCTGCTCATTGGGGTGGCGATTGTTGCGTTTTTAATTGTGCGGACGGATTTGTTTACCGGGCAAAAGGGAGAACAGGATGGGAAGAATATGATTGAGCAAGGGCAAGACGATATCAATAAAGCCAAAGCGGTGAAAGATTTGGTGGAGCAGAATAGCGTAAATACAATGAAGGAATAAATATGTTATAATTACCATATTAATAATAATTTCAAAAAACAATAATATGACAGAATTAAAAGCTTTGTGTATGAAGTGCCGAGATGCAAATAATAAGCCAACAATGCAAGTGATGAAAAATGTAAAGGTTGAAGAAAAAAACAATAGATTTTCAGCCAAAGGGCAGTGCTCTGTTTGCGGAGGGAATCAGTTTAAATTCTTATCAAAGGCCGACGCGGAGGGTTTAAAAAAATAAATGAAATAGAAAAAGCGGATGACGAAGTCATCCGCTTTTTTGTTCTTCTTTTTTAGTATTAATATGCCTTATCTATCATAACTATTTGCAAAATTAAAAAAATAAGGTAATATGGTAATGTTATTTAAGCGGGCCTTTAGCTCATCTGGTAGAGCGCCTCATTTGCAATGAGGAGGCAAGCGGTTCGAGTCCGCTAAGGTCCACAGACGTAAAAAATCCCCAACTGCTTGGGGATTTTTAGTCTGTGGAAAGCGCAGGCATAATTTTTCAGTAGAAAAATTGCCGAGCTGCGGTCGCGAGTATTTACGTAGAATTTGAGCGTAGCGAAAAATTCTACTTAGTAACTCGCGATACACAAGTGGACCTTAATCTTGCGAACGGAAAAGGTGTACTGTTCCTGTAAGGAACGAAAAATGTACTCATGGTCCGCCATTTAGTAACTTGTGACTCACACTAATTTTATATGCGAAGCATTCCATACGCCCGCAGGTCAAGGCTCCTGTCTCTCTCCCATTCATAATATATTTATCTTGATATTATATACTTTGACCGAGATAGGATATAAACCAACCAAATTTGTACATTATGGAGAAAATTGAAGAGAAAGGAAAAGTTGTTATTGTACTAGAAAAATGGCCACCACACTTTTATGGCGGTTTCATTCCTCCGGTCGTGGATAAATCATCAGTTGAAATATTAGAGGCAGAGATAATACGGAGAGGATTACGTGGAATCCCGTTAAACTAAGTCGTTGAAATTTCAACAAAAAGCAAAAGCCCCGGTTTTCGAATCGGGAGCTTTTTTTATTTGACGGCGCTTTATTAAGGTATAGAATGAAGAAAACCGCTAAATTTACCGTCATGACAAAAGAAAAAGAGGTTTTCAAGAAGAAATCTAAGCACCTTGGTAAAAGCTGTAATTTTTGTCCAGGAATTGCAATATGGGAAGTATCACGAAATGGTTCAGCGGTCCTGTGTTGTGGCTCGAAACATTGTCGCAAAGATGCAGTAAAGTATGTTTCAAAAATGATTAAGTAATAAATTTAAAATTTTTACCCATGGAAAATCTTAGATTTTAAAAGGCCGACCAATTGATAAATTGTAGCCGGCCTTTTTTCGTTTTCTAGAACAGCGAATATATCGCCGCCAATGCCGTGACCCCCATAAGAGCGGTTGCAATCCAACCGAGGGCTTTGGTGATCGGTTTATTTTTATATTCGCCCATAATTTTTTTACTTGAACTTATCCCGACGATGAAGATAAGGATGACCGGGGCGACAATGCCGTTTGCAATGGCGGAATATATCAGGGCTTTAATCGGATTGATGCCGATGAAGTTCAGGAGAATTCCGATAATTATGGAAACAATTATAACTCCATAAAATGCATGGGCGGATTTGTATTTGCGATACAGTCCTTCCTTCCAGCCGAAACTCTCGGATATGGCATAAGCCGTTGAGCCGGCGAGTATCGGGATAGCCAGTAATCCGGTTCCGATAATTCCGACAGCAAAAAGGAGTTCTGCCCACGACCCGGCAAGAGGAGCCAGCGCTCGTGCGGCATCGGCGGCGGTATTGATATTTGTAATTCCATTTTTGAAAAGAGTGTTGGCACAAACGGCAATGATAAAGAACATGACAAGGTTTGAGAGGAACATTCCCACCCAAATATCTATTCTCATCTGTTTAACTTCGGTCGGATTAGTTCCAAGACGTGAACGAATTGTTGTTTTACCTTGTGATATATCTTCTTCTATTTCTTGCGAAGTCTGCCAGAAAAAAAGATAAGGGGAGATTGTTGTCCCGAGTATTCCGGTAATCAGAAGAATTTGAGTTTTAGAAAATGTAATATGCGGGATAAGTCCATCATGAAGGAGAACAGACCAGTCCATGTGGATAATCAGTCCGGTCAGAATATAAGAGAAAACCGCCAGTACCAACCATTTGAGATATTTTGAATATTTTCTGTATGGAACCAATATTTCCAAAATTAATCCGGCGATACCGACAAAGATAACCAGGAATATAAATGGGGCTCCAGGCACGACGAGTTGAATTGCTTTAGACATGGCTCCCAAATCGGCGCCGATATTTAAAGTATTGGCAAAGAATAAAAGAATAGTGCAAACGTAGAGTATTTTTCGCGGATAATTGCGTTTAATATTTGAAGCCAGTCCACGGCCGGTGACGAGGGCGATGCGGGCGCACATTTCCTGAATGGTGGCTACGAGCGGGTAGACCCAAGCGGAAAGCCATATCAAACTTGTCCCATATTGAGCTCCGGCCTGCGAGTAAGTGGCGATTCCTGCCGGGTCATCGTCGGCGGCGCCAGTGATAACGCCGGGGCCGAGTTTCTTCAAGTACTCCTTAGCTCCGCCGGAAAATGATTTTTTTTGAGGAGATATTGCTCCGTCGGAAAATTCTTTGGTGAGGTCCTCGGATGAGGGAGGACGAGGAGCCAGACCATCATCAAAGAACATTCCGACTCCGCTTCTCTCATTTTCTTTTTCCATAATATAAATATTATACTATTTTTTTGAAATTTGATACAATTCAAGTATATATGTTAGGCAAGCCAAATAAGATTCAGATAATTAAATATGCTCCTCCACCACCGGATCTACCGGTTCTCGGGAAGTCCGACCCAAGCGAAGTTGTCTTTATCGGACGGACGAATTATGTCGCATCCCTGGAAGAGAAAAAGTTTGTCTTTGGAATCAAGCGCATCGACCGCCGTCGTCATATGTATATTGTCGGTAAATCCGGTGTCGGTAAATCGAAACTAATGGAGCTGATGGCCAGGCAAGATATAGCTTATGGACAAGGTGTTTGTATCATTGACCCGCACGGCGAGCTGATTGAAGATATTTTAAATTTTATTCCAAAAGAAAGAATTGAGGATGTCTGTATCATTGACCCGGGGGATATAGAGTATCCGTCATCATTTAATCCACTTGCCAATATTGACCCGGCTTTCAAACATCAACTCACTCAAGGATTGATAGAAGTGTTGCGCAAGCAGTTCGGGGCGAACTGGACTCCGCGTCTTGAGCACGTTTTCCGTTTTACCACGCTGGCACTTCTCGACTATCCTCATGCCACTATGCGGGGGATGATTTCAATGCTGACCGACCGTAACTATCGTCAGAAAGTTGTGGAATATATCGGAGACGATATGGTCAAAAGATTCTGGGCAATTGAATTCGCCGACTGGTCCGAAAAATTCGATACGGACGCTATCATTCCTCTGGTCAACAAACTTGGGCAATTCCTTTCCGACCCGATGCTACGAAATATTTTCGGTCAGAAAGAAAATAAGATCGACCTTGAGGTATTGATGAATGAAAGGAAAATTCTTTTGATAAATCTTTCCAAAGGAAAAATCGGCGAGGAGAATTCTTCTTTCTTTGGAGCAATGTTCCTGACTAAAATCAAACAGGCTGGCATGTCCCGAGCAAAACTCGAGCCGCAAGACCGTCATGATTTCTATCTATATGTCGACGAGTTCCATAATATTGTGACTGATACTTTTGAGAACATTCTTTCCGAAGCCCGTAAATATGGTATCAATCTTATTGTTGCTCATCAATATATCGGTCAACTTTTACCTAAGGTTGAACAAGCGGTCCTTGGTAATACCGGTTCAATTATTACATTTCGTGTCGGGGGCGATGATGCCGTCAAACTTAAATCGGACTTTGCCCCAATCTTTGACGTCAAAGACATGATTAACCTTGGAGTCGGAGAATTTTATATTAAAATGACGATCGACGGGGAAAGTTATGACCCGTTCTCTGCTGAAACTCTCCGAGTCTTGCCTGCTACTCACCCAAGTTATCATAAAGAAATAATAGAAGCATCTCGTCGCAAGTATGCNNAAAAAAGAAAAAAAAGGCGGCGAGCCGCTGATATAATTTTTCATCTAAAACTAATCAAATAGTGATATAATTTAAAGGTAAAGGTCGTAGCTTAATTTATCTATATATTTTATGGTATTTATATATACAACATGTAAAAATATGGAAGAAGCGGAAGAGCTTGGGTCACTAATTGTCAATAAAAAAATAGCGGCTTGTGTTGACTTTTGGCCGGTGACTTCTTGCTATGATTGGAAAGGAACTTTCCAATGTGTGTCCCAAGCCATGCTTTTGGTCACAACCTTCGAAGCCAAACTCGAAGATGTGACTGAAATTATTTCGGAGAATCATACATACAGTGTCCCACTCATCGCCGGAGTCGATGTCCGTAGGATAAACCACCCATACAAAGAATGGATGATGGAAGTGATAGAATAAATATATGACAAACATTACCGTAGCAATTTTTGGTGTATTCGATGGTCTGCATGATGGGCATTTATCTTTTATCAAGGAAGCAAAAAAAGAAGGGAACCACCTTGTGGCAATCGTTGCGCGCGATAGGATTGTGGAAAAATTAAAAGGGAAACTACCACTTCACAATGAAGCAGATAGGATAAATGAACTTTTAAAAATTCCGGACATTGACTTGGCACTTCTTGGCGATGTTAAAATAGGGACATATCATATTCTAAAAGAAATAAATCCCAATGTTGTTTATCTTGGCTACGACCAAAAAGAATTATATGAAGATATAAACAAAGCCATAAAAAATGGTAATCTAGCAAAGATGAAAGTTGTGTCCGGCAAGCCTCACAAACCCGAAATTTTTCATTCCTCGCTTTTGAATAATAAAAAATAAAAAAAAGGGGGGTTCTTGTGAAAAGAACCCGCCCTCAACCCTAAAACTAACCTAATACTATGAAAAAAACTCAAAAAACAAAAAATCCGTGAATTAAACCTACCGCAGCATTAAATATTTTTTTTGATTTTAAACATTAAAACCTCCTTTCTTTATTAACATTGGTTTAAAAGAACGTTTAATACTTTACTTTTATTCTATCCAATCGTGAGTATTTGTCAATAATAGAATTCCAAGTCTTTATTATTTACGGAAATTGCGGTATAATAGAGATAATCTATTATTATGGACAATGAAATTCCACACAATCGAGATATAACTTATTTCGGCAGGACGAACTTCCGTAACGACAACGCTATTTTTGGCATCAAACGCAAGGACCGTCGCCAGCACATGTACATCCTCGGTAAATCCGGTACCGGTAAGTCTGTTCTTCTTACGAATCTTATTGTTCAGAATATTCGAAACGGGGAAGGTGTTTGCGTTGTCGACCCTCACGGGGAGACGGTGGAAGAAATCCTGCACCTTATCCCGGACCACCGAGTCAAAGATGTCATCTATTTCAATCCGGCCGATACGGAATTTCATATCGGTTTTAATGTTATCCAACTTGACGACCCGAAGTATAAGCACTTGGTGGCTTCGGGGTTGATGGGAATCTTTACGAAAATTTGGGCCAACGCTTGGAGTTCACGTATGGAATACATTTTGAATAATGCCATCTTGGCTCTGCTTGATACTCCGGGGACGACACTTCTTGGAATTCCCCGACTCCTTGTCGACAAAGATTATCGCCAAATGATAATCGGGAATTTGAAAGACCCGGTGGTCAAAGCTTTCTGGGTTCACGAGTATGAACAGTGGCGTGACCAATTCCGAAATGAAGCCATCGCTCCGATTCAAAACAAAGTCGGACAGTTCCTCTCGACCTCCATTATTCGTAACGTTGTCGGCCAGCCGAAATCGACTATCGATATTTTCAAAATAATGAACGAAGGGAAAATTTTCCTGGTCAATGTCTCCAAAGGGCGTATCGGTGAAGACAACTCCGCGCTTCTGGGAGGAATGATTATTACCAAGATTCAGCTTGCAGCCATGGAGCGTGTCCGTATTCCCGAAGAAGAAAGAAAAGATTTCTATCTATATGTCGACGAATTCCAAAATTTCGCCACGGATTCATTTGCAAATATTCTTTCCGAGGCTCGCAAATATCGTTTGAATCTGACGGTGGCTCACCAGTATACTGCCCAGCTGGAAACTAAAGATGGTGGTTCGAAAGTTCGAGATGCGGTTTTCGGCAACGTCGGAACGATGATAATATTCCGTGTTGGAGGTGATGATGCCGAATTTTTGGAGAAAGAATTTGAGCCCGAATTTTTGGCTTTGGATTTGGTAAATTTGCCGAACTATCATGTCTATATAAAATTAATGATTGATGGAGTGACTAGTCGTCCATTTTCGGCCACGACTCTTCCTCCGATAAAAATAGATTTATCGAAAGGAGTTAAAGATAAGATTATAGAATCATCACGTCGGTTATATACTCGTTCGCGCAAAGAAGTAGAGGGGGAAATCGCAAGGTGGAGTGGAATGCTTCAAGTGGGGGAAGGTGAAGCAAGATATGTAGCTACCTGCTCAAACTGTGGCAAATCAACAATGGTTCCTTTTGAACCGAAAGAGGGTAGACCAGTCTACTGTAAGGAGTGTATGTTTAAGATAAAAAATGGCGAGCTTAAACCGCAAACCGGTTTTGTGGCCTCCCGCTCCGCTAATCAGGAAGAGAAAGTTTCAACTGCTCCACTTGCCGAACTTGGAATAGAATTCAAACCTGTAGATTCAAAAAATCAAGAGTATCAGAAAAATGCACCGTCTAGTTCTATTGATTCAAAAAATCTTCCAACCAAATCGCGGGTGCCATTTCAAGCAAATCAGACAGCTCAAACAAAAGGACCACAGCACTTTGGAGAAAAAAAGAAACACTCCGGACCTTCTCCATTATTGCGAGGATTATTGGAAAAAATAGGCATAAATAAAAAGGAAACACTAACAGAGAAAGGATTTAAAATAGAAGAAAATACTGCATCCATACAGAAACCGATGTCTCTTTCAGAATTAAAAAAGAATGATAATGGAGCAAATAAACCGCCAGTTATTCCTGTCAAAGAAGCATCCGAAGAAAAAAAAGCATCACTAAAGGATGTATTATCGAGAATTAATATGCCCCAGAAAGAACCAGTAAAAGAAGTTGAAACTAAACCAAAAGAAGAAATTAAGCCAACCGTGATAGAAAAACCTGTCGCTTCGCCCGAGATTCCTTTTGTGAAGTCCTCGGATGAGGGAGGACAAGGAGCCAGACTGTCGCAAAAGGAATCTCCGGCTCCGCTCAATCAACCCGAAGATAATAATTCCTGGCAGAAACGCAAAGCAAAAAAAGAAGTTCCCGAGGATGTTCTACGTAAAGTATTAGAATAAATTTTTATCATTATATGAGAGTAAAAATCAGACATTATATATTTATTATTATAATATTTTTTTCTTGGGCCGGTTTGGCATATGCCGATTTTGAGATTACCGAGATAATGTACGACAAGGAGGGAACCGATACCAATCGTGAATGGGTGGAAGTAAAAAATACCGGTTCAACTTCCGAGGATTTATCAAAATGGTTTTTATTTTCCGATAACGCAAAACATGCTCTTATCTCACAGGGTGAATCCCTAATTCCAGCTAGCGGTTATGCGGTGATTGTGCAAAATGTTCCCCAATTTAACTTTGATTATCCAAGTTTCCAAGGAACACTATTTGACAGTAGTTGGACGGGGTTTAATAATACAACCGAGTCTTTATCACTAAAAGACCCTAGCCTAAATATTGTAAGCCCCGTGACTTATACATCCAGTATGGGTGGGGTTGGTAATGGCAATTCTCTATCGAAAATAAATGGCACTTGGCAAAATGGAGTTCCGACTCCGGGGAAAGATAATCAAGTGGCAGTTATTGCTCCAGCAGTGGAAATAAAGAAGCCAATAAAAAACGACCTGCCAACAACCAAATCTGTAAGCAATTTAGTTTCTCCAAATGATAATCCACAAAATGATTCTAATAATTCATCTTTGGGAAATGGAAAAGTCATAAATTTAAATGATTTAAATACAAGTACCGAAGGAGAAAATGCTAATATACCAAATTCTACTTACTCGCTTGTCGGTCTATTTGTAGTTATAGCACTGGGAATAACCAGCTTTTTAATAATAAAAAAGAAACACCGAAAGAGCGAAAGAATCAGCGCCGAAGATATGACAATAGTAGAATAAATACAATAAAAAAATAGGATATTGAAAATTTTCTGAGTAGGTGTGGGCGCGCGCCGAGCCGAAGGCGAGGTAGGGATAAGCGAAGAAAATTTTTAATATCCTATTTTTCTGCTATTTTTTCCAAAGCTTTAGGAATTTTCTTGAAGTCCTTTATCAATGTTTCTCGCATTCCTCCGTTATATAGCGCGGCAGCGGGATGATAAAGTGGCAGGAATGCTTGTCTACCCAGTTCGGGTGTGGTTTTAATTAAAAGTTTTCCATGCAAATCTGAAATCATTTCCGTCGGGAAAAATCTGGTCATTGAGTGTCTTCCTAAAAATACTATTAACTTTGGCGAAATTATTTTAAGCTCGTTTATGAGCCATTCATTGCATGACTCTTTTTCCTTTGGTTCCGGGTCACGATTATTCGGCGGGCGGTATTTTACGATATTGGTAATATAAATTTCTTCGCGCTTTTTTCCAATTCCTTGCAACATTTCCTCCAAGAATTTTCCGGCCGCTCCGACAAATGGTACACCTTTTAAGTCTTCGTTTTTCCCCGGAGCCTCGCCGATAAAGACGATGTCGCTTTCGGCATTTCCATTACCAAAGACTGCTTGGGTCGCAGTTTTGCGAAGCTCACACTTGCAATTTACCTCCCAGTATTTATTAAGTTCATCAAGTTGTTCTTTCTTTGAAATCATATTTTATTTCAAAATTTTAATATCTGCCCCGATAGAATTCAGTCGTTCGGCGATTTCCTCGTATCCGCGATTTATCATATAGACATTGCGGAGAATAGAAATCCCCGGAGCGGCAAGCATTGATATAAGGATAACCATCGACGGACGAAGGGCTGGAGGGCAAACAACTTGAGCTGGTCGTAGTGGTGTTCCACCCTGGATATAGACGCGGTGCGGGTCGGCCAGAGTTATGTCAGCTCCGAGACGGTTGAGTTCGGTGAAATATATTGCCCGATTCTCGTAAACCCAATCGTGAATCATCGTCTGACCCTTGGCTTTGATAGCTACCGGGACAAAGAAGGGAAGGTTGTCTATGTTTATACCCGGATAAGGATTGGTCGAGATTTTGTCTGAAAGGGCTATCAACTTGCTCGGGAAAATTTTGATATCGGCCAGCTTTGTGCGCTTGTTGTAAGAATAATATTTTTCCAGAATTTTGTATTTCAATCCCATCCTTTTCATTTTTTCCAATTCAAGAGAGAGGAAGTCTATCGGGCAACGGGTGATAGTCAGTTCGGAATCGGTAACGATTGCCGCCGAGATGAACATCATCGATTCGATTGGGTCTTCGCTGTTCCAATACTCGACATTCATGTCGATATCTTTTATTCCGTGAACGGTCAGTGATGAAGTTCCGATGCCATCGATTTTTACTCCCAATGATTCGAGGAAGAAACAAACTTCCTGGACCATATAGTTGGCGCTGGCAAAGGTGATATTTGTCACGCCGTCGATTTTTGCCGCAGCTGAGAGAACATTCTCGCAGGCCGTGTCTCCGGATTCATACATGACTATATCTCCCGGCTTCAATTTTTTCGATGATATTTCGTAACTTGTTGCCGTAGTTTTTATCTTTACACCCAAATCCTCAAGTGCATAAGTGTGTGCGGCAATTGTTCTTCTGCCGAGGTGGCACCCCTGGGCATGAGGCAATTTAAAGCTTGGTAATAAATGAATAAGCGGACCCATCAGCATGACAATAGAGCGGGTCTTTACGGCGGATTCGACATTAATGTTTTCCAGAGACAATTGTTTCGGCGGATTCAATTGAATGGAATTCGGCCCTATCCATTTGGTTTGGACCCCAATACTTTCGAGAATCTCGACAACTCTATTTACTTCCTCGATTCGGGCTATGCCGTGGAGAGTTGTGATGCCTTTGTTCAGAAGGGAAGCGCATAACAACCCGACAGAACCGTTTTTGGAAAAATTGGTTTTAATTGTTCCACTTAATTTTTTCCCGCCGTTTACTTGGAAATCGATGGAATCGTTTATCGAGACTATCTGGTGGTCGAGAACCTTACTTATCTTCAATAATAATTCGGTTGTAAAATTTTGCTCGCCTTTTTCCATCCGAGGAACGGAACTTTGCGAAGTTTCCAAGGCTTTTGCAAATGCCTCTTGTGTCATGCCTCGACGTTCCCTAAGTTCTTTTATAAAATACCCGATTTTTTGCTGCTCTGTTTGTTCTTTTTTCATATTTACTATTTTATCTCATATATGATATAATTGCAATATGGACAAGATCGAGGAATATGTGGATATCAAGAATTACTCAACTTTGCATATTGGCGGACAATTTCGCTATTTTAGCGTTGTTTCATCAGTATCAAATCTTACATCAGTCTACGCTATAGCGCAGACCGATGGAAAGTACAAAAATATTCCGATTTTTGTTTTAGGTGGTGGCTCGAATATTGTTTTTTCCGATGGGGTGGTAAACGTGTTTGCCCTGAAAATGGAAATCAAAGGTTTTGAAATTTTAAATGAAACAAACGAATATACCGACATAAAAGCTGGCGCCGGGGAAGTGTGGGATAAGATTGTTGAGAAAACTATCGGGATGAATTTGTCGGGGCTCGAAGCTCTCTCGGCAATCCCGGGAACTGTCGGGGCGACGCCAGTGCAGAATGTCGGAGCCTACGGGGCAGAAGTTAAAGATACAATTTTGGAAGTTGAAGTTTTTGATATGAAAGAAAATAAAATAAAAACTATTTCAAATAAAGATTGCAAATTCGGCTATCGTGATAGCATTTTTAAAAATGAAGCAAAGGGCAGATATATTATAACTGCGGTGACTTATAGGCTAAAGAAAATAGTAGATATAGACCCGCAAGATATTGCTTCTAAAAATCGCTTATCCCTACCTCGCCCTTCGGGCTCGGCGCGCGCCCACACCTACGATTTTTATAAACAATATCTTGCGGGTCTCCCTGTTTTGAATTATCCAGGAGTCAAAAAATATTTTGCGGAAAAAAAAATAGAAAATCCAACACTAAAACAAATTCGCGGTGCGATTATTGAAATTCGCAGAGAAAAGCTGCCAGACCCCAAAAAAATTCCGAACGTCGGTTCATTTTTTAAAAATCCGATAGTTCCTAAAGAAAAAGCCGACGGAATTCAAAAAGAATTTCCAAACGCAAAATTCTTTCCTGTTGATGA
>PMDZ01000003.1:16069-34415 GCA_003155695.1 Candidatus Nomurabacteria bacterium
TGCCCAGGTGGCGGAACGGTAGACGCGATAGACTCAAAATCTATTGATGGCAACATCATGAGAGTTCAAGTCTCTCCCTGGGCACATTAAATAATATGAAAAATTTGTCGCTTTCATACATCGAAATTTCAAAGGAAAATTTAATACACAATATTAAGCAATTTCGCAGTTTAACAAAAGGTAAAACGAAAATTGCGGCAGTTATCAAGGCAAATGCTTACGGTCACGGAGACGCGGAAGTGGCCACAATTGCCGGCCCACACGTGGACTATTTCCAGGTGGACGATATCGAGGAAGGCGAAAGAGTAAGGAAAGTCAGCAAAATTCCAATCATGATACTTGGATATTTGAACGAGGACGGAATAGAAAGAGCGATAAAAATAAACGCCATTATTTGTGCTTTCGACCTTATTCATCTTTTGAAAATAAATCATGTAGCGGGGATTTTGAAAAAGAAGGTGAAGGTGCACATCGCAATAGATTCTTATCTTGGACGCGAGGGGATAATGCCTAGTCAAGTTGATAATTTTATCAAAGAAATAAAAAATCTGAAGAATATTATTCTCGATGGTGCTTACTCGCATTTTGCCAATATCGAGGATACGATGAATTTTACTCACGCCGAAAGACAGATTAATACCTATCATAAGTGCATCGAAATTTTCCGTGAGAACGGCTACCGAAATATCAATACGCACATTTCCGCCACTTCCGGAATTCTTGTTTACGAAAAAGAAGGGAATTTGCACAATATTGTTCGCCTCGGTATCGGGCTTTACGGCATCTGGCCGAGTGAACATTTGGAATATTTGAATAAAAAGAAAATAGTTTTGAAACCGGTTTTACGATGGATAAGTCACGTTGCTCAAGTTAAAATTCTGCCGCCCAATCATCCTATCGGTTATGGGCTTACATATATCACAAAGAAAAACACCAAGATAGCGGTAATTCCCCAAGGCTATGCCGATGGTTTGCCACGAGCGCTCTCCAATAATGGCGAAGTTTTGATAAAAGGCAAACGGGCCAAAATTTTGGGAAGAATTGCCATGAACATGACTGTGGTTGATGTCTCGAATATTAAAGATGTTTTACCGGAAGATGAAGCCGTAATTCTCGGGGAGCAGGGGAATAACGAAATTACCGCCGAACAGATTGCCAAAGAGTCCGATACAATCAACTATGAAGCCACAACACGAATAAGCGCGCTATTACCTAGGATAGTTAAATAAGAAGGCAAGGATATTTAAAAATTTCTTCGCTTATCCCTCTCCGCCCCTTCGGGGCTGCGGCGCGCCCACGCCTACTCAGAAATTTTCAAATATCCCTGCCTGATTCATATAATCTTGCATTTTGGGACATTATATAGTATTGTGTAGCCACTATGTCACAAGATAGATTAATCAAATTGGCTTGCAGTACTTGTAAGCACACAAATTATTGGTCAAGCAAGAACAAGAAACTCGTAGTTAAAAAGATTGAGCTTAAAAAGTATTGCAAATGGTGTAAAAAGAATACAAAACATAAAGAATCAAAAAAATAAAAAATCCCCAACCGGGGTTTTTTATTAGCAAGTTTGCAAAAATATTTTATACATGCTAAGATGGGCTAATAGTTAGATTACCTAACTATTTTATTATTTTATAGCCGAAATTAACATGATTTTAGAGAAAGAACTAGAAAACGCCATATTATCTTTTCATCATAAATTAATGGATGAAATGTATAAACAAGCCAAACAGTTAAGATTAACTTCTTCACAATTGGAAGTTCTACATTGCGTCGGAGAAAAAGGCAATCCAACAATGAAAGATATTGCAAAAAGTCTGCATATTACTCCGCCTTCTGTCACCAGTATTGTCGAGTCTTTGTGTGATAAGAATTTTTTAAAAAGAGAACTCAATAAAAAGGATCGTAGAATTGTGAGAATAGTAATTACTCCAAAAGCACTCAAATTTTTCTCTTCATTTAAAAACAAAAAATTGGCAATCCTAAAAAATCTTTTCTTAAAATTGAATAATGCCGATAAAAAGGAGCTTATCAAAATAATTAATATTATTATCAAAGAATAAATATGAAAAACAAAATTATAAAAATTTTAGAACGTCCCCAAGTTGTTATATCAATTGCTCTTGTAATTGTTTTGATTGTTGGTTTTATTCTTTATAAAAATGTTGGAATCCCTCCAAAAATTATTTTAAATAATAGTGTTGATTCTTCTACTCCTAATGGAAACTCTCAAGAATTTAAAGATGGAGATGTCATTGATTTGGCCTTTCCCAAAAGTGGCAGAGTAAATGAAGTGGATGTTATAACCGGCGATATGGTGAAAAAGGGGCAAGTGCTGGCAAGTTTAGACTCAACCGATGCTCTTGGTGCCCTTCAAATTGCCAAAGCAAACTACCAAAAAATCCTAAATGGAGCAACGGGAGCCGATATTGATGTGTTAAAAACAGGAGTTGCGACTGCTAAAATAAATTTAGAAGATGTGAAAAAACAGCAAGAACTTGCTGTTAAAATTTCTTATGATAATTTACTTAACTCTACCCCGGAAGCAGTACCAAACGACGGAACGAGTGATTATACCGCTCCGATAATCAGTGGTAATTATAATTTGGGCAAAGAAGGAATAATTAAAATTCATTTATATCAAAGTAGTGGAGGTATAAGTTTTATAACGTCAGGTCTTATTGATGGTGATATCGGAATAGTTAATACGACCATAGCTCAACCGATTGGTAACTCCGGTCTGTATATTAAATTTTTAGATAACAATGGATTCGATGTGACTGATTGGGATATAAATATTCCGAATAAAAAAGCGGCAAATTATCTTGCCAATTATAATGCCTACCAATCAGCACTCGAAACCAAGAGTCGATTAGTTGGTCTGGCCCAAGCGAGTTTGGACCAAGCAAATTCGGCATTGACTCAAAAACAAGCAAGTGCTCGTCCTGAAGATGTAGCCTCCGCTCTTGGTACATTACAAGTTGCTCAAGGCGCATATGATAACGACTTTATTTATGCGACCACAGATGGGGTAGTTTCTGTTGTGAATATTAATCCTGGAGAAATTATTACCCCGAATCAAAAAGCGATCAGTTTAATAGTTAAGACAAAATAACAATATATGGATGTAAATAAACAAATTAAAAAAGAAGAACAAATCATTGAGCAAGCTTTGAAAAAAAGTATTTTCTCGAAGAAATGGTTTCAGAGTTTATCGGGAATAATAATTCTCTGCCTTTTGCTCGGTATTTTTATAGTTTGGAGAATAACGACCGGAAAAATAAAAACCGATAACGCATCGATAGAAGCTCCAATTATTGACCTCTCGTCGACAACTCTTGGAAGTCTTGAAAATATTTATGTGAACGTCGGAGACAATATCGTGGCCAATACCCAGGTTGCCAAAGTAGGAAATGAAATTATCGTTTCGAAAGTAAACGGTATTGTTGTTTCCGTTAATCATCAAGAAGGACAAACTTTTTCACCCGGACAACCGGTTGTTTCAATGGTCAACATCGAACAAGAAAGAGTTGTGGCCAAAATAGACGAAAATAAGGGTTTGGAAAACATTAAAATTGGTCAGCCGGTGATATTTACTGTTGATACTTTTGGAAATAAAAAATATGAGGGAATTATTGATGAAATAAGTCCAATATCCGACGAGTCCGGAGTTGTCTTTAATATTTCCGACAAACGACCGACCAAACAATTTGATGTCAAAGTTCGTTTTGACACAAATAAATATCCTGAACTTAAAGTTGGAATGTCCGCCAAAATTACTGTTTTCACAAATTAATTATGGAGAAAAAAGAGTCAAACAACTTGCGTTGGTGGATTCTTGGTACTGTTATTATCGGCACATTCCTCGGACGACTTGATGGAACGATCGTCAACTTGGCCTTGCCAAAAATAATCAGTACTTTCGGCATTACCGTCTCTTCGGCCGGATGGATTGCTACGGCTTACATTTTGGCTAATGCGATTTTCGTTCCGATTTGGGGCAAACTTGGAGATACTATCGGACGAAAAAAAGTTTACATTATCGGGCTCTCAATTTTTATTTTTGGTTCGATACTTGCCAGCTTGTCGTGGAACTTATCTTCAATGATTGTATTTCGGGTTATTCAGGCCATAGCCGGCAGTGCCGACTATCCGACAGCTATGGCCATTATTGCCGTCACATTCCGCCAAGGAAAAGAAAGAGCTCAAGCTCTCGGAATCTGGTCTTCGTCTTTTGCCGCGGCGGTAGTTTTCGGACCGCTAATCGGCGGACCACTTATCGACGCTTTCGGCTGGCAATCGGTTTTCCTGATAAACGTGCCAATCGGATTACTGGGAATTTACATGGCTTCGCGATTTATCAGGGAATCCGTCTCATCGATAAAAACAAAATTCTTCGATTGGTGGGGAGCCATTACTCTCGGAATTACTCTGTCCGCTCTTGTCCTTGTTCTCGACAAGGGAATGGATTGGGGCTGGTTCGCGGCCCCGGCCATGATTTGTTATTTCGCTATCGTTGTCTTTTTCGGCATTTTCTTAAAAATTGAAAAGCGTGCCAAAGATCCAATTGTCGATTTGAAATTCTTCAAAATTCCGGCGTTTGTCAATGCACTTCTCAATAATTTTATCGTTTTCATGGGAATGATGGGTGGCGTATTTTTACTGCCGGTTTTTTCCCAGACATTTCTCGGATATTCGGCGACCGAAAGTGGATTCTTGTTTATACCGATGGCGGTAGCGATGATGATTGCTTCACCGCTCGGAGGAAGTTTTACGGGCAAGGTTCAACCGCGATATATTATTTTCGTCAGTACTTTGGTTGCTTCGATTGGATTATTTCTTTTCACCAGAATCGACCCGAGATCAACGGCTCTTAATCTCATAGTGCCGCTCACTATCATGGCGTTTGGTTTGGGTTTCGGCATGGCTCAACGTACGAACATTATCGCCTCGGTTGTCGATGAACACGAAATCGGCATTGCTTCCTCGATTCTGGCGTTAGTGCGAAATATTTCCGGGGCTTTCGGTATCGCAATTTTTGCCACAATCTTAACCAATTATACCGATAGTGGTTTGCTGCAAATAAATAAATTTAGCACGCTCACCAGTCACAATCCTGCTATTATTCGAGAGTTCATTACTCTTGTTACTCTAAAAGCCGACGTCAATGCTTACGCTCATGTTTTCCTAATCTCTTCTATCATCGTTTTCATCGGAGCCTTCTCTGCTTTATTCATCAAACTAAAAAAAGAACGTCTGAATGTAAAAGTCCAGGTGGAATAATAATTAAACGATTTCTGACTTTTGTGTTATAATCACTACGTTATTGGGCGATTAGTTTAATGGTAGAACAACGGTCTCCAAAACCGTTGGTGGGAGTCCGATTCTTCCATCGCCCGCAGTTATTTTGTTTTATTCGGGGTGTAGTATACCGGTAGTACACGCGCTTCGGGTGCGTGAAGACCGAGTTCGATTCTCGGCATCCCGACAAAGCAAACTTCTTTGCTTTCGCCCGAGAAGCGAAAGGCTTTTCCTTATCGCAGATGGAAAAGCACCTGGCTACGTGGTAGCCGATTCTCGGCATCCCGACAAAATTGTTTAACTATTTTTACAACTTTATTTTTCTCTTTATTTTTTCTCGGGTCTATCCAAATAATACTCTTGTCGCGTTTGAACCAAGTGTTCTGCCTTTTGGCATAGTGCCATATTTCGTTGTTCAACTTATCAATCATTTCATCTTTTGAAATTTTCTTTTGCAGATATAAAGCAACATAACGATATTCTAGTCCGAGAGTGTTCAAGCGTTTCCAGGATATGCCATTCTTATGCAAGTTTTCCACCTCTTTTATCATTCCTTTTTTTATTCGGGAAAGCAAACGCACTTTTATTCGCTCCTTAAGAATTTCCGGTGGCAAAGTTAATCCAATTTTCAGGACATCGAATTTCGGTGATTGACTGAGTAATACAAATTCAGCAGGTGCAGAGTTTGTATCACTTTTGCTTAAAGTTGAATTTAGTGGGGGAACTTTGCCCAGGGCTTTGGCTATTTCGATTGCCCGAATCAAACGGACTTTATTATTTTTATCTATTGTTTTTGCCCGGTTGTCATCCATCTTTTTCAATTTTTCGAAGAGTTTTTCCGTGCTTTTCTTCTCTAACGAATCACGGAGCTTCTTATTCGGCGGAACTTCGGGATACACGTTACCGTTGACGATTGTATCTATGTAAAAACCTGTTCCTCCGCAGATAATGGGTGTTTTACCTTTCTTTAAAATTTCTTCGATTTTTTTGTCGGCCATTTTTTTATAATCAATGACAGAAAAAACTTTCGATGGGGAAGCGACGTCAAGCAAATAGTGAGGGATTCCATTCATTTCTTTTGTTGTTATTTTACCTGTGCCCAAATTCATTCCTTTATAGACCTGCCTTGAATCAGCAGAGATAATCTCGCCCTTTACCTTCTTGGCAACTTCCACAGCGAAATCACTCTTGCCTGTGGCCGTCTGACCGAGAATGACAATGATTTTATTTAATTTATTTATTCTCATCTTTTGCTATATTCGCACAAAAATGACTTTTTTGCTACAATACAGGGATTATGGGATTCAAATCATTTGTAACAAAATTGGCGCTTCGCTCGAAAGGTGTATCTAAAGATAAAGCGGAAGAGATAACAAAAAAACTAGACAAAAATCCGGAGATTGCCGAGAGTTTGAAGGCATTGGAAGGGAACAAGGAGGTCAAGGAACTTTTCGAAAAAATCACCAAAGAGATTGAAGCCAAGAAAAAAACCGGATTGGACGAGCAATATGCTGCCGTTTTGGTCATGGGCAAATACAAAACCGAAATCATGAAGCACCGAGAAGCACTCGAGCCGCTAATGGGTTTGATGAAGAAATAAATTTCAATTACAAAAATAGAGGTAACAATAAGTTACCCCTATTTTTTGCACTGTCTGAACAAATAGTGGTATAATATACCTGTTATGACTCTTAAAATATCAAAGAAAGACAAAAAAAATAACCTTGAGAAAGTTTTGAATGATTATAAAAAAAGCCTGAAAATTCTGAAAGACAAACAGAGTATTATCTTTATTGAAGCTAAAATTAAAGAACAAATATAAAATCATCATTATGAAAGAATCGCACCGAACCGAATTGAAGCCGAACAAAACAAAAGAGGCAATTCCTGCCGATAATATTCCGGTAGAAGAGAGCGAAAAATCGGATGATACCGTTGAAGAATCAATAGAAAAAATGGAACCGCTTCTTGAGGAAATAACTCAACTGGGTAAAGAGATAGAAGAAAGGTTCGACGAAATAGAGGAAAGCGTCAAAAATCCTGCAATAATAGAAAAGAATAATCAGATTCTCGGTGATTTATTGCGGACGAGCGAAACATTTCTAAGAAAAATATCTGAGCAACTGGCCGATTATCCGAAAGGAGTGGCAGAATCATTCAGAGACATGTATATCAGAGATAAAACCGAGAACTTGAGAAAGAGACTCAATAAAAGCAAAGAAATATACAAATATAAAACACTAAAGGAGCTTAGATCGTCTTCTCCCAACCCCGACGAATTGGAAGCCCTAGAAAAATCGAAAAAAAATGCATTGAAATCTTTTGATAATATATACAAAAGTTGTCTTCCCATTATTAAAACAATTGAAGGGGATAACTGGAGTAATTCCAAGAAAAATGGAACTGAGGCAGTCAAGAATGCCAATTATTTATTAGATATTATCGTCCAAGAAGGTATTACTCTTGAGCGTTATGACGAGGTATTTGAGGTAATCAAGCTCTATGAAAATTCGCCAACCTTATCATCAAAAATAGACAGCAATCAAGTCTTTTCCAATCATTTAAACAGACTAGCAGGTAATTTTAACGGTAAAAATTATAACAATAAACTCGATGATGAAAAGGTTTCCGAAATGTGTCGAAACGACCCGTATTTAATTCTGAGATATTTGGACAAAGGATATGATTTTGATTTGGATAAAAAGTCCGGTATTTTCGAAAAACAATTGGATAAAATAATGGAAGAAGCCGGCCCCGACAATCGCTGTAATATAAGCGTTAATAAATTTTTCGATAAAGGGATAAAATTAAATCCAGAAAAATACGGATTGGATCCTAAAAACAGGGAAGTTATCTTTGAAAGTTTTAAAACCGATTTGATTTTAAACGGGCGAAAAGATTATCTCAACGATAACATTCATTTCTTCAATAAGGAACTTGAAGAATTGTCTGAGGAAAACATAAATAGAATTATCGATACGTTCAGTAATTATGATTTACAAAAAGAAACTGCTCAACTGCTACTGTCTTTTCTTGATATGGCAGACAATAATTTGAGAAAGATTTTTGATAAATTACAACGCGGTATTTATTTTGAAGGTAAGGAAGAAAAGAAGGAAAGCTACTCGAAAGAATTGTTATTTAAGGATTTAAACGCACTGAGTGTTCCTTCTATACCTTTTATAAAATATAAACAGTTTGATTTAAGTCCAGAAATCAGAGTTTCACTTTTTAAACGAATTATTAAAAACTGTTCAACCGACGAGGTGTTAAAATTCTTAAACCAAGTCCTGTCAAATTATAATGATGTTTTCGATGGAATATCGGAAGATGCATACGAGCCATTATTGCAAGACTTAATAAAAAAATCCATAAGAGGTGATATTGAAAATATACGAAGTTTGCACACGCTTTTACCTGGATATGATATTCCGCTTAGATGTAAGGAACAAATCAATCGCTCGTTTTTGGAAAATTACTCTGGGAGTCATTCGTTCAATAATCTATTTAAAACTGGTAATAATAAAAAAGAATTTTCCAAACATGAAGAATGGCTTATGAATAATAATGAAATTGCTCCGGAGCTAGAAAAGGAATTTTATCATATTGGTGACATGAATGATTTTAGACATTTTTTCTTTGATGTAATGGAAGGCAAGAAAGAATCGGTAGATAAGGATTTGTTAATAAATAAATATGCCGAAAGAATTTACGACTTTGGTGCCGAAGAGTTTGTTGACCTTTTTGTTATAAGAAAAAAGATTCCGATGTCCTATTCGGAAAAGTTTGTAGAAAAAATTTCCGGAAGTTCAAGTGATGCTATATTTAACCAGTTGGAAGGATGTGTCCGTTTGAATCAGATTACCGATACAGAATACAATAACTTGCTAGTACTTTTGTCCGGTAAAAGTAATTTCAAAATAGCGGAAAAATCACTCAACATTTGCCTTGATAAAAAAGTTTTAAGCGAAGAAGAAAAGGGAAAATTATTCGAGGATTTCGTAAAGAATATAGTTAAACAACTATCAAAATTAAACAATTCGTTTGGCTCATATGAGCTTAATGAAATTTTGTCGCGTCGGTACAGAGCCGACAATATAAATAATGCTGAAAAAAAGCTCATATTTGGCAGATCCTTTGAAGAACTCCTTACGTACAACGAAGTGAGCGATCTGGTTATAAGTATAACCAACAATAACCCGGATTATTTTAATGCGGCTTACCCAGATGAAAAAAGCAAACAAGATTTCATAAGTAAACTTATAGTCTGCAACAGCAATAAAACTATCAGTAAATTATTGGACGGGCACTTTGATGAAATAAACAAAAATCATTCATATATTACGGATAAACACCCAATTTTTGCGAATATGGATGAAGAAAAGTTTAACATTCTTTTTGGTCAAGCAATATCACTTGATAAGTTAAATATTGATACCTCGTTGGCTAGACATTTTGAATCGCTCCCGCAAGAAAAAAAGGAAATTTTTCTGAAAACACTCCTCTCAAAAAAAGACATTTTGGAACACAATAACAGTAAAGAGGAGGTGAGAGGTTTTTGTGCGTGGATGGCCAGTGTTGTCGAAAATGACAGAAAAAAAGAGGAGGACCGAGAAATATCGGCCGAAGATTCGAAAAATATTTTCGCCAATATTTTTTCAAGCAAATCCTATAATAGCGAAACTACTGAAGAATTGCTCGGTTACCAATTAAGTTTCCTCGTAAACAATAAGGATATACTCGATAAATTTATCGATACAATTGAGGAAAAAGGTAGTGCCAACAATCAATATTCTGCTCTTCGCTATCTAAAATCGGAAGATTCCTCGATACTTTCTCCGGCACAAGTTAAAAAACTCTCGTTAAAAGTTTTGGAACAAATGAATATAGATGAAGAAATGTACCGAATGTATCTTAATTCGACAGAGGAAAACAAGCAATTTTATCTTGACCAGGAATCATTAAACAAGAATATCAATAAAATATTTAACTCAAGAAATATTAATGTCAGTTCTATAACCGACATGTTGATTCTTCAAAGAAATACAAAAAATACCAATAAAGAAAAAAAAGATTATGTAACATTAAGCAGTGAGAAGGAGGAATACATTGTTGAGCGGCTTCTTAGTAATAAAATGCAAATAACAGAGATAGAAAAAGTTTATGATTTCGATAAAGAAATGTTCGATAAATCGCTCGACCTAACTATAAAAAATAAAAATTTGGCTATGGATACGCTAACCAACCTTGTCTTGTCAAAAGAAGAAATTTCTGAAAAACATATTTCACAAATAATAGATTTCTATTTTGCCAATTATAGTAATTACCAATCGCCGTTTAATACTATCTGTGATAAATTTTCCAAAGACCCTGTTAAAATAAACGAAATAAAAAACAAAATTAATAGTTTACCAAATATCGAAAATCGTTCGACTTTCAAGTCGACTCTTCTCCAGAAGGATTTATTGAGCCCTGAAGAACTTAAGCAGCTTTATCAAGATATTCGGTCCGAGTCCAATGTTTATTCTCAAGTGCTTCTTTCGGCAGAAGTGATGGGTTCAATGGTTTCCAGCACGACAATAGATTTTAAAAAGATTTTTAGTCCGGAAGGTGAAGAAGTAAGAAAAAATGTAGAATTTATTTCTTCTTTTGTTAAAAAGTATCCTTTGGAAAGTAAGGGAAGAACAATTGCCGTGATGCTTTTTTCCAAGGAATATTTGCCTGAAAGAAATATGGAAGAGGTAATAGCAAAGGTTGCAGAAACACTATCGAAATACGAACGCACTCTTAAGCAATACGAATATAAGGGAATTCCGACTGGACTTAGGGCGTCAATCGGTATGGAATATGAAATTACTGGCTCGACATCGGAAGGTTATAGAGAATTGAAAAATCGCGAATTAAAAAGTGACATTGTCCGACTAAGTCAGGCAGCTCATATCGGCAATGGTCGGGACGCTGTTCACGAGATAGCTACTCGCCCGACAACCAACCCTTATTTAATGTTGTTGGAGATGCAACTCTTGAATGATATTGAATATATAGATTTGAATTTTGAACGTACCGAATTATATCAAAAAGGAGCACGGGGTTATCATATTACAATTGGCGGAGAAAATGGTCTTAATGTTAACGCCGATACAAATTTTCTTCAAAATTCAATTTTAGCCGCGTCTTGGGGTGGAATTCACGCCGGAGAAATAGGGAAAAGAGTTTCCGGTGGTCGCGGAGTGACTTTAAGGGGTCGGAGTGCCGACGGCGGAAATAATAATGTAAAAGTTTTCGACAAGCCTACCAACTCGGTAGAATTGAGATCTTTATCTGTAGATAAAATGGAACCTTTCCAAAGAGCCGTCACTACTGTTTATAACGGAGCGATAGCTATTCAAGCTCTTGAAAAATATACCAACTGTACTTCCGACCAGATTTACGAATTTTACAAATCAAATTCATCGGTAAATAACGAAAAAGATTTTATTGAAGAACTTAAAAAACAAGGACACTTGAAAGAAGGATATGATTCGGATGAAAAAAATCTAAAAATTGTTTATGCTTGGGCGGAACTGACTTCTAATATTAAAGATGCTCTCGATTATCACAACAATGAATTCTTGTCGGGAGAAACTTCGGGTTATCTAGATAAAGACGGAGCATGGGTGGATACGAAAGATTTTGGAGGAACACACAATAGTAGTCGTTTTGACTCCGTTGTGTCATCAATCGACCCGACTTTGTCGGTGGAAGAATATGTTAACAGCACGAAGATGGATTTTAATAAATTTTTTTCCAGTTTTGATGTAAATCTTGCCGACAATCTCACTAGAATAAATAATTTGTATTTAAAACCCGACAACAAAGTAAAAAATGAAAAAGGTAAAGAAATAAGCCTGGGAGGAGACCAAGCGAATGCAATATCTATGCTTGAAGTGACGAAACTCAACAACGAAAATCTTGAATATCGTAATGATGATGCATATCTGAAAGGAACTATTTTTGATACTCTGGGCGAACGCCGAGAAGGGTATTATTGTGTCCAAGGAGGAAGTGAAAAAATGATAACGCATGCCTGTCAGATAGCACTTTTGAACTTCAACAAAAAAATCGAGGAAATTGTTAATAAGTAAATGGATATTTAGTTTAAACTATTGTATAATATAGTTGATTTCTATATCTGTTTAAATGAAATTCAAAACAAATAAAAAAATATTTTTTCTACTGATAATCGTTTTTTCTCTTTCGGTTTTTAAAATAATTTTTGCCGACTGGAACGGCCAGCCTTTTGCTCCCGGAACAGTCGACAATCCGGAATGTTTGCCGTCACAAGCCAATTGCGATGTTCTTCCGGCTGTCACCGCCGAGACGGACCCGATATATATCGCTTCACAAGCATTTACCATTTCCGGGACCGATATTTCCAAATGGAATTCCGCTTATGGCTGGGGTAATCATGCTAATGTCGGATATTTGACTTCCTATACCGAAACCGACCCGATATATGTTGCATCTCAAGCTCACAATATTACAAGTACGGATATCACGAATCTTGGAAATCTTTCGGGAACGAATTCCGGTGACAATGCCGTCAACTCTCTGTATTCGGGACTTGCGACTTCAAAACAAAACACAATCACAACCGGAACTGTATCTCAGTATTTTAAAGGAGATTTAAGTTTGGAAACATTTCCTACAACCTTGACATCATTCACTAATGATCTCGGTAATTATGGAGGTTTTCTGACTTCGTATACCGAAACCGACCCAACTTTTTCTGCTTGGAATAAATCATCAGGGATAATTATTACGGAAAGCCAGATTAGTGATTTACAACATTATCTAACTTCATATACAGAAACCGACCCGATATATATCGCTTCGCAAGCACACAATATTACAAGTACGGATATAACAAATCTCGGTAATCTTTCGGGGATGAACTCCGGTGACGAAACTGCGACAACTATTAAAAATAAACTAGGCATAACAACTTTGACTGGCGATAATACCGGCGACCAAGATTTGACGGGATTGGTTCCTTATATTGGAGGAACCAGTAGCATTACTCTAAGTGGTATTGCTGCCAGAACTTTCGGAATGTTGAGAAATACGACTGCGGGAACAGTGGGGCAGGGACTGACAATTAATGCTGGAGGTGCAATATCAGGCGGAAGTAATCTTGTCGGAGGAGATTTAATTTTGCAATCCGGAATTTCTACTGGGTCGGGAACATCGGCTATGCATTTTTATACAGCACCGGCTGCGCAAACAATTCAAGTTGGAGATAGTTATGGAGGTGGAATCGTAGCATATATTTTACAGTCTGGTGATCCTGGGTACGAAGCTGGAAAAGCAAAAGGATTAATTGCGGCAACTGCCGACCAAGGTACTTATTATTGGCACGTTGTAAATAGTGGAACGACTGGAGCAACTGGAACAGCTTTGGGAACTGGCTCAGCTGATACAGATGCGATTATTGCATTATATGGGGCTGAAAATAATGCAGCAAAGGTATCACGTTCTTATAATGGTGGTGGTTACTCCGACTGGTATCTGCCAAGTAAGGATGAGCTAAATAAATTATACATAAATAAAGCGACAATCGGTGGATTTTCATCTACAACATACAGTAGTTCTTCCGAATATAATGATGCTTGGAGGTGGGCACAAAATTTTGCTAACGGTGTTCAAGATTACGGTTACGGCAAAACCGGTGTGTTTAGTGTACGTCCCGTCCGTTCATTTTCGGTAAATATATTATCTTCAGGAGACAATAATCCTACAGAAAGAATGACAATACTCGGAAATGGAAATGTGGGGATTGGAATCACTTCTCCAACTTCATATTTAAATATTAAAGCTGGAACAACTGTGGCAGGAACTGCTCCACTCAAATTAACATCGGGTGCACTTAACACTACTGCCGAGGCAGGAGCAATGGAATTCAATACGGATGCCTATTACGGAACAATTACAACCGGTGCAACAAGAAAAAACTTCATACAAAATAATTTAGGATTTACCGGTGGACAAACAATTATAGGTGGAACTGGAGTTACTGACAAGCTTGTACTTCAGGGAACAGCCGGGAATGGAACCTTAACTTCTCCTGCTATCCAAATGAATGTCGGAAATGTCGGAGGAACTACTGTTTTGACAGCGTTGAATAACGGAAATGTGGGAATTGGGACTACGGCACCTTTATCGAAATTAGATGTGAATGGTGGAGTGGCTATTGGTTCTTATGCGGGAGTAAGTGTAGCACCAAGCAATAGTTTAATTGTGTCAGGAAACTTAGGTGTTGGAAGTTCTTTGAGTAGTTGGGCACCACTTTCAAGTGCTTTGCAATTTGGGGGAGGTGCTACAGGAGCAATCGAAAATTACAATGGTTTAACTTTTAACGAAATGCAAAATGTTTATCGTAATTCAAGTGAACAATGGATATATGTTTCATCTGCTCCTTCTCTTTTATTTTCAATGTATAACGGTACCTTTGGTTGGTTTACGGCGCCATCAGGAACTGCGGGAAATATTATTACTTTTACGGAAAGGATGAGAATTAGTATTACTGGTGGCTTGTCTTTTGGAAATAGTTACGTAAGTACTGATCCAGGAGCAGGAAATATGATAGTGAGTGGCAATGTCGGAATTGGAACGACGAGCCTCGAAGCACCTTTGCAGGTTGCAACTAGTAGTGAGAGTCCAACTAATGCTGATGCACGAGGAACAAATGGTGGAGCAAATGATTATACTCTAGGAATGAAATTTACACCTAGTGTTGATGGAACAGTAAAAAAATTAAGAATTAAAGCTAGCGTTGGTGGAACTTTTATCACAAAATTATGGTCTTCAAATGGGACTTTAATAACTAGTGTTAATATTACAGGTGCAGGTCAGTCTACTTGGGCAGAAGGAACAATTAATGTTCATGTTACAGCAGGTACTTCTTATATTGTATCTTTTTATAGTGGTCCAACCTATCCTCTTTATTTGGGTGTTAATACTTGTCCAACTGGTGTTGTAAGAGGACATATTACAATTGTTGATTGTAGATTTGGATCAACAACGGGTGACATGTTCCCAACATCCACAGGCACAAATATTTATCCGGTTGATTTTACATTTGCAAGTGATACTTCTTCCGCAAGTGCATTATTTGACGGTAAGGTTGGCATTTGGACTTCAACTCCAACAAATATACTTTCTCTCGGTGGTAACGCCGCTCGTACAATTTGGATGGAGAGAAATACTAATACCGCCGCCGGACAAGGACTAACACTTTCATCAGGTGGGGCGATTGCTGGGACTGCGGATTTGGCCGGAGGAGACTTAACTTTGAAATCGGGAATTGCTACAGGAACTGGGAGTTCAGCCATGCGTTTCTTCACTGCTACTGCTCAAGGAAGCACAAACACGACCGACAACACTCCGACGGAAAAGATGACAATATTGGGGAATGGTAATGTTGGGATTGGGATAACGGTACCAAATACTAAGCTTTCAGTAAGTGGGACAATATCAACTCCGGCTGGGTTGTTAGACCCAACTGTTAATCTAGGTTCTGGTGCTTCTCTTTCACTAAATGGAGACAGTCTAGGTAGTGGAAATTCTTATGCTATTGGGACAGGTTCCGCTAGAAATTCTAAATATGACATATGGTTCCAAACAGGAGCAACAAATGGAGGTGGATATCGTTGGTATATTGGAGCAAACGAAAAAATGACAATGGATTCTTCTGGCAAAATCGGTATTGGAACAACAAGTCCAGCAACAAAATTAGAAATTGGTTCTTCCGATTTGGGAAGCGGAGTTGCTGGACCGATTATTACGCTTGGTAGAAATACCAATACCACTCCGGGAGCCGGTTCGATAAACTTTATCAACAAAGATGGAACAGCCGGTTATGTTTGGCAAGATGCTGCGGGAAAGTTGAGAATAAATACTTCAGCGCCGACGAATGCGGGCGATGCACTCGGAAATGTTATCGGCGAACAAACTTCGACAAGAGATACAAAACAAGATACCAACGATTATTCGGATTATAATAATGCGCTGTCGATGATTGTTAATGCTCCGCTTCATACATTCCGTTATATCAAGGAAGTTGAAGGATATGGAGCTGATTCACCACTTGCCAAGACTCGCCTCGGCTTCATCTCCGATGAAGTCGACCCGATGTTCATGGTTGGGAATTCAATCGACCAAGTCTCGATTAATGGATTATTAATGGCTTCGATTAAAGAGTTGAACTTGAAGCTGGAAGATTTGGCGGTGCCGGCCGACGAAAATAATACGAAGTCGTTTGCCGAAAGATTTTACGATAAATTAATCGCTTGGCTTGGCAGTTCAGATAACGGATTGAATCAGATTTGCGTCAAAAAATCTGACGGTACGGAATTCTGCGCCAACGGCGACCAATTGGAGCAAGCGGTGAATGCGGTTACGACTCAGCCTTCGGCACCCGAGAACCCTCTCCCTTCGGGAGAGGGACAGGGAGTGGGTGAAGTGAATACAACCCATCCCGACCTTCCCCAAGGGAAGGAGGAAAATCTTCCCCCTGCTAAGGAGGAGGCAGGAGGGGGTGAAATCCCTCTCACTTCGGGAGAGGGCCAGGGAGTGGGTGAACCGGCTACGACAGAACAGCCAGCTCTGTCTCTGCCGGTAGATTCTTCTTCCTCTTCAACGACTGAACAAGCAACAACCGGAGAATCAACATCATTATGATTACATCTAAACAAATTTATTTTTTCTTTTTCATCATAATTTCTTTTCTCTTTGTTATCCCAGTCTCTGCCTCGAATGTCGACGGAACGATAACTCCAAGCCCGAAATATGCTTTCGGGGAAAATTTGGGTTGGATCAATTTCGGTTGCGACAATTGCAACGTCCATGTCACCGATACAGCGATTACCGGTTATGCCTGGAGCAAACAATACGGCTGGATTAATTTGTCTCCAAGTACGAGTGGGGTGACGAACAACTGTACCGGTGTTTTGGGCGGCAAGGCCTGGTCAAAAACGCTTGGCTGGGTGGATTTCTCGGGAGCGTCAATCAATTCCGAGGGCGTTTTTACCGGGACCGCCGGAACGCCCGGGACAAAAGCCGGAAGAATAAATTTCAGTTGTGCAAATTGCGATGTCTCGACCGACTGGCGACAGTGTTCACTGCGTGAATCTCCGGCCGAAGTGCTGGTGGTTTCGATTGCCGATAATACGGTGCCGTCTATAGTCGCCAATATAAAAATAACGAACGAAGGAAATATCAATACCGAATATCAATATGAATGGTGTGTGGTTTCCGATATTGCGAACTCTTGTGGTGGCGGAGATGATGTCTACTATTCTTCCGGTGCCAAGCGTTTGGCGCCTAGCGAAGTTTGGACAACTACCAAAGATGCAACTGTGCCGGAAACCGGAACCTATTATTTTAAACTAGTGGCGCATTATGGTCTTAACTATTCCACTTCGTCAAAAGAATTTGAAGCTGTAAAAAGCGGGGGAGGCGCAGGTGGCGGTGGCGGAACAAATATTAAGACTCCGACCGGCACAGCAAACTACGATACGGCCGATTTTAACCGTGACCACAGTGTCGACTCCATTGATTTCTCGATTCTGCTTTATTTCTGGAAAAAAATCTCACCGTTCGGCAATCTATATGTGGATATAAACAAAGATGGCAAAGTTGATTCCGTCGATTTTTCTATAATGCTTTCACAATGGGGTAGAAAAACAATATGATTAAAAATATACTTGTCCGCCGTGGAGGCGGGAATATAAAATTAAAATTTCTCATTTTTGCCGTAATAATTTTTTCGGCTTTTATTCTTAAGGCCTCTATATCTTTCGCCGCGACAGAAGTATTTTTTGACAAAGTGGTGACGGAAGTCAAAAAAGGGGATACTTTCACCGTTAACTTAAAAATTTCTTCGGATAAAATCATAAATGTTGTAGATGGAACGATAACTTACGATAAGGATATACTAGCGATTGAAAGTATTAACAAGAATGATTCTTTTCTTTCTCTTTGGGTTAAGGAACCTGTTTTT
>PMDZ01000012.1 GCA_003155695.1 Candidatus Nomurabacteria bacterium
GAAACTTGAAAAATCAATCTAACTTTTACAACTAAAAGCTAAATATCAAAGAACTATTACTTTTTAGATATTAGCATGATTATAAGATTGTGTCAAACAGGTTTTTTTATCTACCCAGCACACTTACAAAAACCGTTTTTGCTAGTGTCAAAAATTTTTCAAACTAATGATAACGACTTGTTTATTGCGTTGGAGTTGGAGTTGGATTGGTAACAGGGTTAGCAGGAAGATTTACATCAACGTTAATACTTGGATTATTGCTTGCTGGGGCCGCCTTACGATGCATATACCACCAATAGCCGGCACCTATAATAATAAGAATAATGACAATGAGTAATACTGTGTTTGCTCCAGAACTATTCCCTTGCGGTTGCTGTTGAGGTTGTGGTTGTTGAGGAGGATAATTATTTTGAGTTTCCATGTGATTTAGCGAAATTATGTCGCGTAATCGTCTACTTAAGCGCGACACATATTTTAATAATTGATTAAATTAATAATAGTTGTCGACCAATATTATTTTACAGGATTTTCTCCACGAATAATACGAATTAAAAACAAGATAATGGCCACGACAAGAAGTATGTGAATAAATCCTCCAAGAATATGGAAGCCGATAAAGCCAAGTAGCCATAGAATTAACAAGATTATTGCAATTGTTGTAAGCATATAGATAAAGTTATTTAGAATTAATAAATTGCATTAAAAACCGACTATTTGGTAGAATTTAATACATTTTTAATTATACTCTTTTATAGTATTTAGTCCATAGAGAAAATATACTTATTATATAAGGATAAAAAAATTATAGGTAGTCTAGAAAAAATTATTACTTTTAATAAATTCTTAACAAATAAGACTCATATAATTTAGCAATCCTTTAATTTCTGTCATTTGTCTTTTAATTTTTAATGATATATTATGTCTATATGATTTCCCGATTATATGTCATGCCAAAAGGTAAAGATAGCCAAGAAAGGCTATTTTTAAAATCCTGGAACAACTTGGGTTTGAAGGGCAAAGTCACAAATGTCTCAATTATAAATGCCTATACTCTCGACTCGGAATTTTCCAAAGATGAGCTTATAAAATCCGCCACTGCTCTGACAAATCTAACTTTCGAAAACTTTTTAATAAACAAACTTCCTGCCTCATCGGCAGGCAGGCCCAAAGAAAAATTCTCTTATATTGTTGAAATCGGTTTTCTACCCGGAGTTACCGACAATGTCGCTCACACAGCAAAGGAAACTATCACCGACCTTCTCCATCTTAAAGAAAATACAAAGTTGGAAGTTTACACTTCGAAAGTCTTTTTGATTTCCGGCTCAATCAATCAAGATGACGCCAAGAAGATTGCCTTGTCTCTTCATAACCCACTTATCGAACAAGGCAACATTTATAGTGCAAAAGAAATAATCGGTAATAATTTGCCTTTGAAAATTCCAAAAGTTGTTTTGCCTAAACAAACTCCAGTAATTAATGTTTCTCTTTCTGTATCGGATGAAGAATTAATCAAAATTGGCAAAGAAGGAATCAGGGGTGAGAATAGTGTTCGTCGCGGACCTCTGGCTCTTGATTTGGAATCGATGAAAGTAATTCAATCACACTTTAAGAAACTCGGCCGAGACCCGAGCGACGTTGAGCTGGAATCTCTGGCTCAGACTTGGTCCGAGCATTGCAAGCATACAATTTTCGCCAATCCGATAGATGATATAAAAGACGGAGTATATAAAACTTATATTAAAGCCGCGACAAATCTTATCCGCAAACAAAAAGGTAAGGACGATTTTTGCGTTTCGGTTTTTTCCGACAATTCCGGTGGAATTATTTTTGATAAAGATTATCTGGTTACCCACAAAGTCGAGACTCATAACAGCCCTTCGGCTCTCGACCCATTCGGCGGAGCAATCACTGGTATCGTCGGCGTGAATCGAGATACTATCGGTTTCGGAATGGGCGCTAAACCAGTGGCAAATATTTATGGATTTTGTTTTGGTAATCCTGAAGACACAAGACCCTTATATAAAGACAAAAATCTTACAGAGAAGATGCTTCCACCAAAGCGAATTATGGAAGGAGTTATCAAAGGAGTAAATGTCGGGGGTAATTGCTCGGGGATTCCAACAGTTTCCGGTTTCGTCAAATATGATGATAAATTCAGAGGTAAGCCCTTGGTCTTTGTCGGAACAGTTGGAATTATCCCTCAGAAAATTAATGACAAATTGTCTCATGAAAAACAAGCTCAAGCTGATGACTATATTGTGGTAGTCGGTGGAAGAGTTGGAGCCGATGGAATTCACGGCGCAACTTTCTCTTCTGTTGCCATGGATTCAACAAGCCCGGCCACAGCCGTCCAGATCGGCGACCCGATCACTCAGAAAAAATTAAGTGATGCCATCGTCAAAGAGGCCCGCGATATGAATTTGTACAGTAGTATTACTGATGATGGGGCTGGCGGAATTTCTTGTTCAATTGCCGAGATGGCCAAAGAGTGCGGTGGAGCAACTGTTGATTTGGAAAAAGTTCCACTCAAATATCCCGGACTATTGCCTTGGCAAATTTGGATTTCCGAATCACAAGAACGAATGACCTTGTCAGTACCGAAAGAAAAATGGAATACATTTAAGAAATTGATGGACAGTCGAGGAGTGGAGGCGACCGTTGTGGGAATTTTCACAAATTCGGGAAAATGTATTGTGAAATACAATGGTGAAGAGATTATGAATATTTCTTTGGAATTTTTGCACGATGGCTTACCGAAGAAACATTTGGAAAGTTCCGCAATCACTCATAACTATAACAATCCGAAAATTCCGGCTGGAGCATCGCGGACAAAAGCATTGGAAGAATTGTTCGGCGATAAAAATGTCAGCGGTTTCTCTTTTATCTCCGAGCAATACGACCATGAAGTCCAAGCATCGTCGGTACTCAAACCACAGTCAGGTCGTGGACGAATAAACACCGAAGCTCAAGTTTTCCGCCCAGTACTTTCATCGGGAAAAGGTGTTGTTCTTACTTCCGGCCTTTGCCCGTCATATTCTCTTATCAGTACTTACCATATGGCTGCTTGCGCTATCGATACGGCCATCCGGAATGCAATTTGTGTCGGAGCACCGCTTTCCCATTTGGCAATATTGGATAATTTCTGCTGGTGTTCATCTTATGATAAAGCCAGACTTGCCGAGCTGATAGAATCACTCAAAGCTTGCTACAAATATGCCGTCGGTTATGGCACACCATTTATCTCAGGAAAAGATAGCATGTTTAATGATTTCAAAGGTTA
>PMDZ01000010.1 GCA_003155695.1 Candidatus Nomurabacteria bacterium
TTTCCAAGCGTTCTTGCTCGTCACTGGTGCCATGAGACAGCTCTTCTTTTAGCCCACTTTTTTCAATAACGTATTTGATGGATTCGGAAGGTTTGTGCGTCTCGATATGCGAGCGAATGTCATCAATTAAAACGTAGAATTTTTTTATTTTTATCTGCATAGCTTGCGGTAAATCATTCACCATTCCTGAGAAAAGTTTGGCAATCGTTGTCTTCCCGATTCCCCGAGCCGGAATATTTANNCTTTCTTTATTGTAGGCAACGCGGACGTATGCAAGTAAATCTTTAATCTCTTTACGTTCGAAAAATTTTACTCCGAGCACCTGGTACGGAATTTGTTTATCGAGCAGAGCTTCTTCCAAGACCCGAGATTGGAAATTCGCCCGGTACAAAATTGCAATATCCTCCGGTTTATTTTCTTTCATCAGTTCGTCTATTTTTCTCGCGACAAACATTGCTTCGCTTTGCTCGTCGTAAGCCTCGCAAATGCTTATCTCCTCTCCTTTGACATTCTCGGTGAATAAAATTTTCGGAACTCGATAAATATTCTTCTCGATGACACTATTGGCAGCCTCGATAATATTTTTTGTCGAGCGATAATTTTGCTCAAGCATGACGATTTTTGCGGTGGGATAATCTTTTTCGAAGTGAAGCATGTTTTTTATATTTGCTCCGCGCCAACTATAAATATTTTGGTCGGTATCGCCGACGACACAAATATTTTCATCCTTGCCCACCAGAAGTTTCGTCATCTCATATTGAACTTCGTTTGTATCTTGGTACTCATCGATATGAATATATTTCCATCGCTCCCGGTAACTTTGTTTTATTTCTGGATATTTTTTAAGAATTAAAACCGTTTCAAGAAGTAAATCATCGAAGTCGAGTGCTTTTTCTTTTTTCAACTGTGCTTCGTAATCGCGCCAAACCATCGCCACGATACTTTCCATCCCACTTTTAACATCAGCACTGAATTTATCGACGGTGATAAAATCTCCTTTTGATTTGGAAATTATTGATTTGATTTTTCGCGGTTCGTGTTGCTTCGGGTCAATGTCGCGCTCTTTCATGATACTTTTTATAATGGAAAGTGCATCGGCTTCATCGATAATCGTAAAATATTTATTCAAACCAATCAGATGAGAATTTTCTTTTATAATCTGGACGCCAAGAGAATGAAATGTAGAAACAAATGGTGCGCCTTCGCTGCGCTCAGGCGCACTAACCCCGTGCTCCCTCTCCTCTAGCAAACTCATCACTCTATCCTTCATTTCTTTCGCCGCCTTATTTGTAAAAGTTAGAGCCAAGATTGAGCTTGGGCTGACACCTTTATGAATAAGATGGATAATCCGATGAGTTAAGGTCTTGGTTTTCCCGGCCCCGGCCCCGGCCACTATCAAAAGAGGCCCATCCGTATAAAGGACTGCCTCTTTTTGCTTTTCGTTTAAGGAATCAAGATATTGCATGATTCACATTGTAGCATTTATTTTTATTTACTACTCTCTTCAATTTTACTCGTCGCTTCTCTTCTTAAAACACCTATTTCTTCGGTAATAATTTTATTAAATTCCGGCACTTTTTCAGTTAAAAACTTAAATAAGACGTCCCCGCCTTCGCTCTCCGCAACTATTCTTTCATATTCAGTCAAATCTTCTTCAGAAAGCAACGGTAGCGACCGGACTAAAACTGCTTGGAAAACCAAGTTGGCAAGACGGTCCAACATCTCAACCGCTTTTTCAGGTGGCAGTTTGTCCAGCTCGAATAAATCAAACAAATCTTTTTTTATTGAATTCATGATATTTTTCTAATTAATCCGCCGAAAGACGGAAAGCTAATAATAAATTATAATTAAATCTGATCAAGTTTGCCCATTTTTTGAATTTCCCCCGTTGCTCGACTCATAAAGTTCTCTATAGGTTCATCATACAACTTGCCATTAACCAATATTTGCCCAGGACGCAGACCAGAAATTTCCTCCAACCTTTCCATTTGGTGAGCCAGCGGTTTTAGGTAGTGTAATCCATGAGGGTAAACTCGATTATGATGCATTTCCATCAATTTTTCAGCTGAGATGCTGTTTTTAATGTGGTGATTCCATTCACTCATTAATTTGTCGGAGTGAAAAACATGACTTAACATCTTATGAACAGTAATTTGTGTTTGGTGGAAGGCTTCAACGGGTGTCAGATGTTTTGAGGTATATTCATTGTGTCCAATTCTGTTATGTTTCGCACCAAAGGTTGCATCATGACGAGATGTATCGTTGTGGAGATGAGCATCTATTACTCCAGCCCCCTTTATCCCATGGTTTGTATTGTGAAAATCTTTTTGATACATCCCCTGTTGTAAGTTTGTTATTTTGTCGACATGCATATCTCTATAAGTTAATGGGTTTTCTCTAACATAATTACTGCCGTGGTTTTCAGTCGTTTGATGTAAAATATTTGCAGAATCTTGGTGAACTGTTTGTGTGTGGTCGACATTCTCAACTTTTACCGCGGAATGATCGGAGTCAAACATTTTTCCTTCAAACTTATGCTCAGAACTATAAACTTGATTTTCTCCCGTTCTAATATCATGCATTGAAAGACCCTTCTCACCAAATGTTAAGGTTGAACCATGTTGGACATTTATACTTTCCGCTCCACTTGGGTCGTTTGGATTGTAAAAACCAAGCTTAATTGCTTCTTGTGTGGCATTTGCTTTCACGAATTCTTGGAGCTCTGCCGGGGCTTTTGAAATGTCCGGATACTGGTGATGAATTGCTCCTTTCATATCCAGGACGGTTTGTATTCCGCCGCGTGAACTGAACTCAACAGTTATCGGTTTCTCTAAAGTGGTTATTGGTCCATGCTGGAGATTATCCTTATCTATAACAGGAGCTACTTTTTCGGCTTTAATATGATTTGTGTCTGCTTTATTGATGGTTTCGTGTTGTCCAAGATGTTCATGAGCAAGGCTTGATCCAAACATTGTCGCAGCACTGACTATAGACCCAGTGAGTATTTTTGCTCCTTCATCCAAAGATTTTCCCCAAATTACCATGTTTTCAAAATGCTTTATCAATCTCATGTATTCTTCTTCGAATTTATCAATATCTTCAAGATTAATTTTCCCGGCTTCACCAGGAATTTCATATTTTTCCATCAACTTTTGTATAGCTGTTTGTTTTCTTCCTTCTATTTTCTGGTCCGTATACCAACCTTTCTTTAGTTTTGAAGCTGCAACACCTACAGCCATTGATAATCCAGCAATGGCACCTGCTGACATTGCGACTACTGCACCTCCGGATATAGATAAACCAACAGCAAGAGCTACACTACCTACCATTATGGCTTTCGGTAAAAATTTTTTTACTTTTTCTGGCATTTTTCCTCCTGCATCCATGATACTTCCGAAGCCTAATCCAATTCCCAACTTCATGACAAGCTTATGGGTTATTCCACCAGCTAATGCTGCAGATGTTATTATTCCAGTTTCAGCGATTTTTTGGATGGAAACTGAAGAAATTGCACCTATCAAGGCTAAATTGACAGCTGTTTTTGTCATCCTTTTGGCAAAACCTTTCCAGCTCTTCTCTCCTTGTCCGAAATTTTCCCAACTTTTTACTCCATCCATAACCCCCTTCTTAATTCGTGCCGATTGCGGTCCATTCTCGAATTCTTTTTGCCTTTGTTCTTCAAGCTCCTTCATTAAGGACTCAAACGTATTTATTTTTTCAATTGAAATTTCAGACGGTGGAAGAGTCTCATTTAATTTTTTAATCCTCTCTTCGATTTTAGTTTTTTTATTAATGTAAATAGCTTGCTCTCTTTTAGAAAGTTTTACATGCTCTTTTATTTTCCCGGCAATATTACTTATTGTATCATCTGATACGATTCCCTTATCTACGAATTCCTTCCATTCTTCATCAGAAATAGTTTCTTCCGATTCTTCTTTTTCCTCAGGGCTTCTTTTTGTTGGTTCTTCATTTTCATCAACAACAACCGCTGGTTCTGTCTCAGAACCTTTCTTCGTTGGATTTTTATTTTCATCAACAACTGGTTCTCCTTTTTCTTCTGGTGTAATACTCGTATTATCAACAATTTTTGGCTCGGGGTTCTCTGATATAGTTTTCCCCCCTTTCTTTAGAGATTCCCCTACCTTTTTGTTTCCTTTTCGTTGGAAATTTTTTGCCTGTATTTGTTGAGAACGGGTCATTCCACCTGAATTTATTCCCCCATTTCCTTTTCCGGATTTTTGTTTACGTTTTTCTTCTAACCTCTCATTCTCATCCTTTACTTCTTTTAATATACTTGCCAATTCGTTATCTGACATTTCTTCAAAATTTTTATTTTGACCTGGTTTCTGACCTCCTTTTCCTATTTTTTCTTTTGCCATATTATTTGAAAGTTATTTTTTGATTAATAATGATATTATAGCCGATAAAAATTTTTTAATCTATCACTTTTTATACTTTTTTACCTTAGATAATTCTTTTCGACCCAACTTTTCTTACACGCATTTGTTTACTTGACCAATTTTTCTTTTTTTCGTCTCTCTAGTATTTTTTCTATAGCTTCGATTATTTTTTTATTTTTTTCAATTCTCTCAAGTATATCTCTATCTTCTTCATCTTCAGGTTCCACGATTTGGTTGTCTTCTTCCACGTCTTTATTTTCTGTCTTTTCCGGCAGTTTTTCTCCTAAGAGTTCCATGATTTTCTCATTACTGTAATCAAGATTTTTCCCTTGTATGATTATTTTGTTTCTTTCCCCAATTAATTCTCCCTTTTTTACTTCCTTCTTTTCTATTTGTATGTTTATATTTTCTACTCCTTGCGAATCTTTTAGATTTTTTACTTCCTCATTCAATTTTTTCTCCACCATATAACTTGAAATCCTTTCAAGGAATTTTTGATTTTCTTCCCCTGCTTTTTCCTTTTGTTGTTTTGCATATTCTATTATTTTTTCTATTGCTCTACTTTTTTCCAAAGATTCAAATATTTTCTTGCTTTCATTTTTATTGTTTTGATAGTCCCAATACTCTTTACTTGGGAGGTACTTTTTTCTTTTCTTTTCTTCTTTAGGTTTGACTACCGCGGTTAATACACTTCCAGATTTTTCTGAATCATCGGGCAATGTTTCTTTCCTTGACTTAACCACATTCTCCTTAATCCGAGGTTGATTTTCATTCTTCTTATTCAGATTACCTGTAATTTTTACTATATTTTCTGGCATATATTATTATAAATTCATTATACCAATATTATAACTTAATGTCCCCACAATCTACCAGATATAACCAATTTATTAATATCACTGGAAGGGTAATTAGGTTTCAAAAACATTTTATTGCAAAAATTGGGTTTTGTACCTTCATTTACCCCCTGTGTATAACTTCATTGACGGATCCTTTCATATTAGCTACCCTTAATGGATAGGACCTCTGATATGGGTCTTATGGCACAGAAAACCTTAAAAAAGCTTTATATTTCAAGCGTTTCCGAGACGATCGTAACAATTACGCTAATTTTACTAACAATTACAGTTCTCGCTTATCGCGGTCGTACTGTATTCCTTGCCAAGGAGTAAAATGGTGTAGTTACTTATTTAGGCTTATTAAACTCAAAATAAAAGATTCGAAAGATAGTTCTAAGCAATTAGAACAACTTCCGATGAAAATATCCTTATTTTACAAGTCTTACATAGTTAAGGCCTGTTTCCTTTTTATAATTATTCCCCTCGTAGCTGGCACTCCCACAATGGCTGATGCTGGCTTTTTTTCTGATTTAACGACAACAGTTTTTGGCGGACAAGCCCAGGCCAATGAAATAACTGTTCAAAATGATAGTAATTTACAAAATATTGTCCTTCTTGCGACCAACTCTCCCAACCCAGATATCAAAAACGCAGAAGTGCAAATCGACCCGATAATAGAGCAAAGCGGTTCATTTATTTATAATGATGGATTATCCGAAACGGACGATAGCACATTAGGGCTGGAGAAAAGTCCTTTATCCGACCAAATCAGTATTTATACCGTCAAAGAGGGAGATACTTTGTCCGAGATAGCCGATACATTCGATATATCCACGAATACTATTCGTTGGGAAAACAACATTTCCGGTCAGAAGATATCAATCGGGCAGAAACTCAACATTCTTCCGATGACTGGAGTTAAACATATTGTCAAAAAAGGTGATACTATCGGCAAAATTGCCGACAAATATGAAGCTGATTCGGAAGATATATTGATATTTAATGGAATTGGAAAAGATGATACTCTTAAACAAGGAGATATAGTTTTTGTCCCGAACGGTATCATTAAGCCGGTTGTTTCTGTCCAATCATCTCCTGGTTCGGGTAAAATATTGGTTTCTAACATTAAAGTTGATGCGGGATATTATATTCGACCAGTATCCGGTCCGATAACTTCTCCTTATGGTTCAAGACATGGAAGTTTCCATCCTGGAGTTGATATAGGTAATTCAAGGGGTACACCTATAATGGCCGCCGCATCCGGTGTCGTTGTCGCCTCAGTCAACGGTTGTGTTGAAGGCAAAAGAAAATGTGGTGGTGGATACGGTAACCATATCGACATAGCACATCCAAATGGAACAATGACCAGATACGGACATTTGAAAATGTCGGAAGTTAGTGTTGGACAATCGGTTACTCAGGGCGAACAAATAGGTCTGCTCGGCAGTACCGGAAGTTCAACTGGTCCACACCTTCACTTCGAAATCAGAAATGCTAATGGGTCAACAATGAGACCTCCGGTATATTAAAATAATTAAGAATTACGAATTAACAATTACGAATTAAAAGAGCAGTTTGGCGAAGCCAAACTGCTATTTCTTTTGTATCCTCCCACTATTCATCATTCGTAATTTTTAATTCGTAATTACCCTAACTTACTTCTTGTTTATAACAATTTTCACAATAAACTACTTCAGGGCTATCTGGAGAATAAGAGGTTTCGAATTCATTTTCGCATCCGTCTCGCATACATCTTCTGTGCCAGAGCTCAATGGGGTTTCTTGATTCGAATAATTCGAAATTTCTGGTGTTGGGGCATTTTCTTGGCAAGGGGAGATTCCATCTTTTGTATATTGCCAATTCATTTTCCGTAATTTTAAATGCTTTTGTGCATTTGTGTTTTTTTGCTAATTCTTTATCTTTATCCCAAGCTTCACAAAGAATAATTTCGGAAAGAATCGAATCATCAACACCTTTTATTTCCGGCAGATCTTTCCAACTTTTCGATGGGATATAATTTTTATCTTCAACATCATACCAAGGGTAGCACTCCTTTTCAGCTTCTTCTCTGGCAATAGGAAGATATTCCTGGGCGAGAGTTTCATTGTAACAAAAAGGAGCAAGTTCAATCGGGAAAAGTTCCCCGTAAGAATATTCTCTTCCTTTTTTATCAGTATACGGAGTATCTTTCATTTGTTGTTTAATTTTTAAGACAAATTTTTCATATTCTTCTTTTGCATATTTTTTGTTTAAAATGCAATATTCTTTTTTACGTAAAGAAATGGAACCGAATACATTTTTTACATTAAATGAATCTGCTACATATTCAGTATTTAAATTATTTTCACCATTTATGCAGAAGAGAACATTAGACGAAAAATCAACATTATTTGAATCATAGGCCAACTGTCCACCATTTACCCCGAAAATATCCATCGAATCTTTCTGCTTAAAACCTCTGACAACATATTTGGTATTTTCACCTTCATATGCCAGAAAAGAATTGTGTACATTTTTACAATTGTAGATAAAATTACCAGAAACATCATAATTCTGCTCCCCCGCCATAAATTTATGTAGAGCTTTTTGTTTTATGGTTTCTTTAAAGATTGCTAAATTTTCCTTGAATGACGGATAAGAACCAAATGTTTCAGATTTTATTTTTTCATATTCTTCTTTTGATACCGGTTTATTGAATATATGATAACTTTTATTCCTGAGATTATAACTAAACATGCAATTCTGGCAGTTTCTGCAATCATACAAAAATGCGGAACTAACGCAGTTGGTACACTCCTGACTGAAATGCGTCTCGTTGCAACTTGTGCAATCGGTGGAAGAGAAACAGAATTCGCATTTTTTTATAAAAATACTATCCCAGCAATCCTTACATTCCGAAAGAGTTTGACCATAACCACAATTTTCCGAAAACCAGCTTCCAAATATTAAATAGCTATCCTTCATATGGGCAGTATGATTACAATATTCACTGTTAGTATTAGCCGACTCATATAGAGCCGGTTTTGGAACTATATCTTGAAGTGATTTGAATTGTTCAAAAAATGATTTTGAAAAATCATAATCTTTTCCATATTCAATCGGCGACCAATTATCACTCCACCAACAATCATGACAATAAACCGGAAAAGTTGTACCGGCTTTATACATCGAAATCATTTCTTTCTTGCATAAATCACAAGTTCTCTTATACAAAGACCTCTCATTTCTCCACGCAAGTCTACGGGCAAATCTGCATTTCCAACAAAAAGTTGGTTGCGGCACTTTCATCTTTTCATAAAACAAAAGATCATCCGGCTCGATAGTGAAATCAATCTTACAATTTTGACATATTTTTTTCATATATATTTATCTATTAATTAATAATACAACACTTCATTAACTTTATAAAGCAGAGAAGAAGTTTTTAAAAATCTCCTCTGGTCTAAAAATTAACACATTTAGTATAATTGAGGCGAATTTATTGGTTTGGTAAATTCCCATAGCGCCCCATCTTTAAGAAATGTTTTAAATTCCTCGGATGATAAATTTTTCTGGTCTCCCATTGTTATCTTTAACCTTCCTTTTGGAGAAACTAAAGATATCTCAACTTCATTATTCACCTGTATTAACTGCAAGTAGATTTTTCCATGTAGGTGGTAAACAAAACTACCATCACAATGTTCGATTCTTCTTAATTGGGGATTAATTTCCCCCATAATTTCACCAAAAATTTTTAACATAACTCTTGTGTTTTTAAATGATTTAACTTGCTCATAGTATAGCATATTGAAATATTAAAGTCAAGCTATGTGAACAAAAAAGTCCTAAAACGAAGCTATTTAGTAAGGATAAAAGTTATTAACATAAATATTGTTCGCAGGCATTGACAAAATATAGGGCTTTAATATACAATATAGAAATGGAAAACGAAAATTTAGATTTAAAGAAAAGCCTTGAGTATATTGGGTTTAGTGAGAAGGAAGTTGTCGTCTATTTGGCCCTACTTGAGCTAGGAAAAGGGACAGTTACAGAGATTTCTAGAAAGGCGGGAATTAATCGTCCGACAGGTTACCATGTCCTTGCTTCCCTGTCGGTTAAAGAGCTTGTGAAAGTCTCAGGTAAAGAACCAAAACAGGAATACGTCGCAGAATCGCCAGATCAAATAGAGAAAATGCTTTCAAATAAGATAGAAAAAGACCAGAAATTCATAAATGAAGCCAAAAAAATTATTCCTGAATTGAAATCGATTCATAATGTCACCGACCGACCGAAAGTTTTCTTCTATGAAGGCGAAGAAGGTTTGGAAAAAGTTTATGAAGATACTCTCACTTCACATGAGGAAATACGAGCATACGCGACTGTTGATGACATGCACAGAGGACTGAAAAATTATTTTCCTGAATATTATAAAAGAAGAGCCGGTGCCGGAATTTCAATTCGGGCCATTGTTCCGAAAACAGAAATCGGCATAGAAAGAAAATCTCACGACGAAGAAGAGAAAAGAGAGATTGCTTTTGTTCCGAAAGATAAGTATTATTTTTCACCGGAGATAAATATCTATGATAATAAAGTAATGATTGCCTCCTGGCGGGAAAAACTTGGAATAATCATCGAGAGTGCCGAAATTGCCGACGCTATGAAAAAAATCTACGAATTATCGTGGAACGAAGCGAAAAGACTGGATGCCGAATTAAATATATGACACTTTCTACCAAAAAACTGTTTTAAACAAAATTATAACTTAAGAATTTTTATGTTTCCTGTATACAATATTCCAGTGGCCTTTTCCTCCGTCTCTTGCTTCGTCGATTGGCTCTTCGATTATTTCCAGACCGTATTTATTCCCTAGTTTTGTTAATTCCTCCAAAGAATAAGCATGGATTAGTTCTTTGGTTGTCGTTCCGTCTTCATTTGTTCTTTCTTTTATAAAAGTTACACCCTTATCTTCAATCGGCAAATCATTGTCGATGGGTTCATTCACTATGGTTATTTTCTCATTTGGTCTACCACTTTCGGCTGGTTTTGAACTTGACCTGACCATCAGAAAAAATATTCCCCCGTCTTTTAGAACTCTGGATATATTGCTGAAAGTTTTTTTGGCACCTTGCCAATCGTTTCGATTAATTGCATTGGTACTGTAAATCGTATCGAATGACTCCTTTTCAAAAGGCATTTCCCGGAAACTACCATTAACAAGTTCTGCCTCTAATCCTTTTTCCTTCAATTTGTCGTTTGCAACTTTTATGCCATTTTCAGTTAATTCAAGACCGGTCATTTTATATCCCTTGCCAGCCATATAAACCAAGTGGCGGCCGATTCCGGATGCAACATCTAAAACCTTTGGTCCTATTTCATTTTTGAATTTTTCTTCAAAAGCAACTAGTTTAGGTTCCGGCTCTTTCTCATATCCCCCTTCTTTACCGAAAATTCCCTCCCAATGATTTTTCGTATCCTCTTCATCCTTTTTAGTGGTATCTTTTAATGTACTAATATTGTCTTTTTGTGTATTTTCCATCCAACTATTATACCACATAAAAAAATCTATGAGTTTTCCTGGGCCGAAGCCAAACGCTTCGACAAAGAAATTTAATTCCTAATTATCATACTCATGCTAAGTGATAGCTTACATAGATTATAAACCAATTCTTTTATTTTTTGTATCCGGTTGCTAATTTAAACGTTTTGATTGATTCTTTAAGTTTTATTTTTTTAACATACTCAACAAATTCTTTTGGGAGGGGTGATGGTCCAACCCAAACACTTTTTTGTATCATGATATATCCGAATTTTCTTAAATGTCTACGAAACCATTCTCTCTCAGTTTTCCTTTCTTCCCTTATGTCAAATAATACCAATAAATTTTTTTCCTCATTATTACTAGAATTGGGTTCAAACGTTTGCAAAAACGCGCTTCTTCTTTTTATATATTTCTCTCCTTCTTTAGTTATTTTGATAAATGATCCATTGTATCGTATGAAATCTTTTGAGTGGAGTTTTGATAACGAATTTCTAACCGATTGCTTATTGTATTCTTTAAATATAGGGAGGCCAAAACAATTAACGGGAATACCCTTATAATTGGAAGTGGTAGTATTGAGTAAATTTAAAATTTTTTCGGTTATACTCATAGTATGCTATCGCTTAGTATGATTATATTAATATTATAGCATAAACTTTAATATAAAAAATTTAATTACTTTGATTCTCTCTTGGTCTGTATTGTAGCGCCTCTAATATGTGTGAGGCAGATATATTCTCACTTCCTTCTAAGTCGGCAATCGTGCGGGCGAGTTTGATGGTGCGATGGTAAGCGCGGGCGGAGAGTTGCAAGCGTTCAGCGCTTTGATTCAATAATTTTTTTATTTCTTCAGTCAATGGAGCATAAATATTTAATTCTTTGACATTCATTTCGCTGTTCGTTGTTATTTTCCTTGGCGAGTTTTTGAATCTTTTCAGTTGGATATCGCGAGCTCGCTTGACTCTATCTTTAATAGTCACTGTTTTCTCTCCTTCCTGTATTGTGTTTGAAAGTTTTTCATAATCGACATTCCCGACTGTCACCCAGATGTCTATACGGTCCATTATTGGTCCTGATAATTTTCTTTTGTATCTATCTAAGTCGCTTGGCTTGCAGATACATTGTTTTTGTTTATTGCCCTTATTGCCACATGGGCAAGGGTTCATGGCAGCCACCAGAATAAAATTTGACGGGAAAATAGCTGAACCTTTGGCCCTTGAGATTGAAACAATATTGTCTTCAAGCGGTTGGCGGAGTGATTCCAAAACTCTTTTCTCGAATTCCGGAAATTCGTCAAGGAAAAGAACACCTTTATGAGCAAGTGTTACTTCTCCCGGTTTAGGATTTGCGCCACCGCCAATCATCGAGACGTAACTGGCAGTGTGATGCGGCGCGCGGAATGGTGGTTCGGTAATAATCGCATCTTCCAATAATCCGACGATAGAGTGTATTCCTGTAATTTCAAGGCAATCATCAGTTTCTAAGTCCGGAAGAATATTTGAAAATACTCTCGCCAGCATCGTTTTTCCTGTTCCCGGAGGCCCGGACATGGCAATATTGTGTCCGCCCGAAGCGGCGATTTCAAGTCCGCGTTTGGCTCCTTCTTGTCCTCTGATATCCGAGAAATCAATATTATTTGTTTTTTCTTTCTGAATGATTTTTGTTTTCGGAGACGGAGATATTTTCGGTCGTTCCTTTTCTATTAGATTGCCTTTTTTATCTTTTTTCGGAATAAAGATGTGGTCAATAACTTCTTTTAAATTTTTGGCTCCATATATTGTAATTCCATCAACGAGAGCAGCTTCCTCGGCATTCTCAATTGGTAAAAATATTTCTTTATACCCGAGGCGCTTGGCTTCCTGAACAAGCGGCAGCGCGCCTTTAATCGGCCGGAGTTCACCATTGAGAGATAATTCTCCAAGGAAAATTCTTTTCTCCGGGTCGAAATTTATTTCTTCGGCTGAAAGCAAATATGATAGTGCCACAGCCAAATCGAAATACGGTCCTTCTTTTTTTAGGTCGGCAGGAGAAAGAGATATAACTATTTTTTGATTTTGATTTTTCGGAGAATTAAACCCGGAATTCTTTAGGGCTGAACTCATTCGGTCCTTTGATTCGTCAACAGCTTTATCGGGAAGTCCAACCAAAGTAAAAGAATGGAGGGTATTTTTCGTAATATCCACTTCGATAGTAACAATCTTTCCTTTCAATAAATGTGTTTGAGCCGAATAAATTCTGGAGAATGACATAAATGAATATAGAAATCCAAAATAAATATTTTAGGTTTCTATTTAAGCTAAACGACCTTGTCCATGTGCTCTTTGCAAGTTCTGGCTGCCGGGTTTACTTCCAGTCGATCCATCTCAATTTTTTTCTTACAGACTTCACAAATTCCATAATTACCACCGTTCATTTTTTCCAAAGCTCTGTTTATATCCGCAAGTCGGAGCTCAAGAAAATTTAATTTAATCGAGCGTTCCTCGTAATCCTCCGAACGGTCCGCCATATCGCCCTCGTCTTGGACTTCCTGAGTAACCATTTTGTCATCAGGGGTAGCTTCCCAATCACCCTTTTTGTCTACTTGGCCAAGAGTGCCTAGCTCGTCCTCCAATAGCTTCTTTTCCTCGTCTAATTTTGTTTTGTAAATTTTTAACATAGTCATATACTAGCATTTATATATTAAATGACAAGAATTACAATACCTTATCGTTTTTAATGAGAATTCTGGTAATTACTTCCTTCAATGCCTCTTGGCTACTGGTAATAATAAAATTATTTTTATTAACAAAAGCGTAATAAAGAATTCCTTCTCCATTCTCTCCGTACAAGACTCGAGCATCTTGGTTGCTTACAACGATATCATTCCATGGCTTTCCGATAAGTGAATTATTTGGTTTGGGAATATTAAAAAGGATAAATAGATCACTCAACATTGTTCCTTCCCACTCAAGCATCGATGCGTAAGTTTGGTTATAGTCGGTCGTTTCGAAAATTAAAAACATTGCTGATTTATCATTTACATTTACGGCATTTCCGTTTGAATATTTTCCTAGCAGATATTTGTCGGTCAGAGACCTAATCAAGGCTCCGGGCATCGTCGTTTGAATTAAAGAAAGAAAATCTTTCGAAGTAAATGTCAGAGAGACGTCATCAACTTTTTTCATAAGAAAGAATGCTTCTATCATACCGGGTTTTGTCTCTTCACCATTTTTTATTATGCCTGACAAATTATTGATGTTTGTTGCTTTTGTCACATCAATATCCGATTCCGAATCGTATGGTAGAAAAGTTTCAATCTTGCTTGCCGGAGGTATCGGGACAACTTTTTTCTTTTGAATTATGTAAGATGCCACGAAGATGGCAACAATGATGAGAACAACTCCTCCTATCAAAAGAAGTATTTTTGAAAAATTTGTTCCTTTGGCTTTCTTGTATTCGGCTTCCATATCTCGCTTTTCTTTTTCGGCCATGGCAATTTTTATTACCGAGACTTCATTTTCTCTAATGGCATCGGCCATATCCGAAGTATAAGTTCGGAGAACTTTTACATCTTTTTTATTTTGTTGTATTTTATCTTCATCCATTTTATTTTTTCTAAAATTTTAGACTTTGGGTTTGAAGAATTCTCTATCTGCCTCTTTAATCGATAAACTTAAACGCCCCCTTTCGTCGAGCTTGATAATCTTTACCGGAACCTTATCTCCTTCCTTAAGGATATCAGAAACTCTCTCAACACGGAATGGGGCAATTTCCGATATGTGGACCAATCCCTCGGTCTCATGGCCAATCCGGACAAAAGCTCCAAAATCCATAATTTTTACAACTTCACCTTCGACTTTTTCCCCGACTTTATATTCATGAGTCATACTTTCAATAATAGCAATTGCTTTTTCCGGTCCACCGTTTTTCCCGGTGACAAAAACCGTTCCGTCTTCCTCGATTGTAATTTCCGTTCCTGTTTCTTCTCTAATCGCGTTTATATTTTTTCCTCCAGGGCCAATGACCAGACCAATTTGGTCTTTCTTGATTTTGACAGTCAAAATTTTTGGCGCATTCGGCGAAATCGATTCTCTTGGCTTTGGTATCTCAGCAAGAATTGTTTCAAGAATTTTTAAACGAGCAGTTTTTGCTCGAGTAAGGGCTTCTTTCAAAATATGAATAGGCACTCCCTCGACTTTTACATCAAGTTGAATTGCGGTGATTCCGTTTACGGTTCCGGCAACCTTGAAATCCATATCACCATAGTGGTCTTCCGGTCCTTGAATGTCGGTCAAGAGAACATACTTGGTATTATCTTCCTCGCTGGCCATTAAGCCGATTGAGATTCCGGCAACAGGAGTTTTAATCGGCACTCCGCCATCCATCAAAGCGATAGATGCGGCGCAAATTGAAGCTTGCGATGTGGAACCATTTGAAGCTGTGGATTCTGAAACAACACGGATAGTGTAAGGGAATAAAATTTTATCCGGAATGACAGGTGTCAAAGCCTTCTCGGCTAAAAATCCGTGACCCATCTCTCGGCGATTAATTCCGCCGACTCTACCAGTTTCACCGCCGGAGTATGGAGGGAAATTATAATGATGCATAAATCTTTTTTTGGATTCGGATTCCATTCCTTCCACCAAAAGCATATCTTCCGGTCCACCAAGAGCCAGAACCGAAAGCACATGAGTTTCTCCTCGATAAAATATTCCGGAACCGTGCAACACCGGAGAGATACCCCCGGCTTTGGCGTAAAGCTTTCGAATCTCATCCACTGCCCTCCCATCGGCACGGGCATTTTCCGTCAAAGCTCTGTGGTGAAACTCTTTATCAAAATAATGATGTAAATAATCATCGGCAATAGCAATCTCTTCTTCTTGATCATCAGAATATTTTTCTTCAACAATTTTTTTCCAGACGTCAATCGCCTCATAGGCAATTTTTTTCCCATTTATGCTGAACAATCCTTTATCTAGTATCGGGACGATTTCTTTTTTAAAGAGAGAAATAATTTCTGCTGGTGTCTCAGGCTTGGGGAATGAAAGTTTTTCCTTACCCATCTCGCCCTTGAGTTTCATTTCAAAATCTTCCCATTTTGAGATTTCACTCGAGGCTAAGTCGAAACATTGGCCAATCTCTTCATCACTTAATTCAAAAGCCATTGCTTCGATCATATTAATTGTCTTGTCTTTACCACAAACAAGTAAATCGAGTTCGTAAACGGCTTCATCGGAACTTGGAATATAATTATTTACTTTTATTGTTTGGTCTTCTTTCGTTTTACTTATTTGAACGGCGCCAATTGGTCCATTCCAAGGGATGTCGGACAAGAGCAAGGCAACAGAAACAGCATTTATGCCTAAAGTTTTCGGATCGGTATTTCCGACGGCAATAATTGTGACGATTACTTGCACGGCATTTTTTATGTGTTGGTCAAAGAGCGGTCGGATAGTTCTATCAATCATTCGAGCAGCAAGAATTGATTGGTCACTCGGTCTCCCCTCTCTTTTGTTGTATTGACCTCCGAGAATTTTTCCGGCGGCATAAAACTTTTCCAAATATTCAACCGTCAAATTAAAATATCCCAGACTTTTGCTTGCATCCTTCGAAATAACGGCTGTGGCCATTACAACTGTTCCCTCGGATTTTAAAATAACCGAACCATTCGCCTGGTCCGCTAAATCACTAAACATTGCGGTAATCTTTTTCCCGCCAATTTCTACCTCATATTCTTTACTATGCATATTTATTTTGAGCTAATCTCCAGACTCTAGTTTTGAAACCTATATTTATGGCTTCAACTCTAACTGTCCAGAGAATAACAAATTATTTATTAATACCACATTTATAACACAAAACCGTCTTTTTTGAAAGGGATATTTGTTAGTAAAACAAACCAGATTCCTTCTATTGACAATATTGTTTATTTGTTATAGTATGAAACAAAACAATAAATCTTTAAATCCAAAAAAAGGATTACATTGTTGTGATATATTAAATTTATGTCTATAATTATTTTCGATTTTGATGATACTATCTTCAATACCCGCAAACTAAAAAAAACTATTTTTGACAAAATAGAATCTTTGGGTATATCATCAGAGATTGTTAAAAATTCTTATGAGATATCAAAAAAAAGATTTAATCACTATACTCCAGATAATCATATTTCAATTATTAATGAAATGAGCGACCACGATATTTCACCCAAGCAAACAGCCGAGATTAAGGCGATTGATTTCAGTCTTCATAGAAATGATAAAATACACGATATCCTTTCTAGTTTATCAAAAAAAAATCATCTTATCCTTTTAACGATAGGAGACCAAAATTTTCAGAAATTAAAAATTCATAAGTCGGGTATTTCTAAATATTTTCACGAGATTCATATCGTTTCGGACAGGAAAGAAGATTTCATTTCTGGCCGAAAATTTACCGACGATGTTTACTTTATCAATGACAAAAAATCTGAAAACAAAATAATTAAAAAAATGTTTCCAAACATTAAAGTTATCGATTTTAACATAAATAAAAGGGAGCCTTAAAAAGACTCCCTGTTAAATTCTAAATTTCTATTTCTTACAATTCACTTTTTGAAGGACCGTTACCAGCTCCCATCATTGTGATTTTTTTGCCTGAAATTCTTGAGGCGAAAAAAATAGCATCAGCAATCTCTCCTTTCTTAATCTCAAAGATTGATTTTTTTACCTTTTTTATAAAGTAAGAAATCAATGCTCCCGCAAACCAATCACCAGCCCCCGTTGGATATATTTCAGCCCCTTCTTTAATGTAGTCTGTATAAGCACTATACTTTTCTGTTACATTAATTATGTTATTATGCAGTGAATATTTCCCACCGTCTTTATCGTTGGTCACAATAACAAGAGAGACCCCAAATTTATCCTGAATATCTGTTCTGGAATCGATTTCCCCGTGACTAACACAAGCTTCATATTCTGTGTGATTTATTACCAGAATATCTGTTTGTTTTAAAAGATCAAAGAAAATATCTTTTTCCCGGATAAGATTCATTCTCGGGTTCAGATATCTAAATCCACTACGATTCTCTCCAAAAAGAGCCTTTACTAACGGAACTTCTGAGGGTTGAACACCAGTAGCAATTCGCCAAACATTTTTTTGTGCATTTTCTTTTACAATTTCTATACACTCATCAATTCTGTTTGGAATAATCTTCCCTTTATAACCAAAGACCTGGGATCCAATTTTTATTCCGTCAATTGGGATGAATCCCATGTGTCCTTTATCAAGAATTGGGAACTCAATTGTTTTGATACTCTCATGTGAGTTTTTAAGAGCCCATCTAAAACAATGAGAGTTAAAATCGTCGTTATATCCGGTAAGAGCATATAAAGTAGTTTTTATTCCCATTTTTGCCATTGCCTGTGCGACGTTTGATGATGTTCCGCCAAGTTGGCAACTCATATCTTTTAAGGGTGCCTTCTCAGTTTCCTCAAGACGATTTATCCTTGCTATTATCTCAGGGTTCCCAGAGAACCCAATAGCTGCACTAGTTTCTTGTGTTTCTGTTTCCATAATTTTCAATTTTAGTTTTCTCAACACTAACTTATTTTGAGATACTTGTCAAGTAAATACAAAGACACCCAGATTTTATCCGGGTATCTTTGTATTTGTTTAGTAAATTAAATACTTTCTATAGTTATCCGATAAATCGAGGAAATCATCTGCTTGCTCTTTCAATTTCATTGAAGCGCTTTTGCCGAAGGAAACGACTTCGACTTGGACACCAGAAGTGCTTTGCAAATATTCGACAAGCGGAACGAAATCTCCATCTCCAGCGACTAATATTACGGCGTCAAGCTTTGGTGCCATCTTCATGGCGTCAACGGCCATGCCGACATCCCAATCCCCCTTCTTTGCGCCACCGGCAAAAATTTGCAAATCTTTTGTTCGTGTTTCGATTCCGAGTTTTGTTAAAGCATCAAAAAAGTTTTTCTCCTCACCTCCTTCACTTGTTATAACGTAAGCAATAGCCCGGACAAGTTTGCGCCCGGCGACTGCATCTCGTAATACATTTCCAAAATTTACTTTTCTCTTATATAAATTTTTTGCACTATGATATAAATTCGATGTATCTATAAAAACTCCAACTCTCTGTTCTCTATGTTTTATTATACTCATATATAAATTTTTTTTAAAAAAATTAATTATCGACCATTATCTTATATTAACAATAATACCATTAAATAACAAAAAACCCGACTTTATCGGGAGTTTTGTTTAAGCTTTTATTTTTTTACTCTCTGTCATGTATCTCTCCTTGTCGGTATTCTCAAGATATTTCAAATGATTCCTTCGGTCAGCAACCATCTTTATCAATCCGCGCCTGGAACTGTTGTCTTTCTTGTGTATCTTCAAATGGCCAGCCAATTCATCGATTCTTTTGCTTAAAATAGAAATCTGGACCTCAGGGCTACCTGTGTCTTTATCGTGTAACTGACTCTTTTTTATAATATTTTGCTTTTTCCTTGTTGTTAACATCGTCCAAACATATTAGCATAAATTACATATAAATGCAAGGGGAAATTTATGGGCAAAATATATATGTAAAATTGCGAGTAGGTGTGGGTGCGCTCCAACTTTAGTCGGAGTAGGGATAAGCGAGCAATTTTACATATATATTTTGCCCTGCGTGTTATAATCATTGTACGACATTAAATATGATTACAGAACTGGAACAATTAAAGAGAGAATTTCTCGAACATGTGGAAATCGAGAAAGGAAATAGTCTGAAAACAGTCAATAATTATGACCACTATATAACGAGGTTTTTTGAATTTGCCAAAATTACCGGCCCGAAAGAAATTACCGATGATAAAATTCGTGAATTCAGATTATTTCTTAATCGCCAACCGGGAGTGAAGGTTCGAGGCCAACAAGCAACGACTTTGAAAAAAAATACCCAGAATTATCATCTTATCGCTCTTCGTTCATTCCTTAAATATTTGATGAAACGCGGTATAACTTCCCTATCTGCCGACCGAATAGATTTGGCAAAAATAAAAGAACGCTCACTTGATTTAATTTCAACTGAAGAACTCAATAGACTTCTTAATGCACCTAATACTCTAAAAGAAACGAGCAAAAAAACCGATAATAATAAAATTTTGCGTGACAAAGCCATTCTTGAACTGTTTTTCTCAACCGGCTTGCGTTTGTCGGAACTTTGTTCTATTGACCGAGATCTTGATTTATCCAAAGATGAATTTTCTATCCGGGGAAAAGGTGAAAAAGTTCGAGTTGTCTTTCTTTCCGATTCGGCCAAGAGTGCAATACGAGAATATTTAAAAGCCCGGAAAGATATGGACGAGCCATTATTCATTCAGTACTCGAGAAATGGGGTTAAGGGAAATCGCTTAACTCCTCGTTCAATAGAACGAATTGTGAAACATTATGCAATCGCCGCGGGAATTTCCAAAAAAGTCACTCCACACGTCATTCGCCACTCTTTCGCCACCGACTTACTCTCAAACGGCGCCGATATCCGTTCGGTCCAAATGATGCTTGGCCATGCCAATATTGCCACGACACAAATATATACTCACATTACCGACAAACAACTTCGTGACGTTCACAAAAAGTTCCACAGTAAATAATAAAAACACTCCATAAAAATATTCTCGGACTCACCACACATAATTTTCTGCTGAAAATTTGCTCTTCTCGGCTCGACAGCCTGCGAAAGGGTTCGCTCGAGAACATTTTTACTCTGTGTTTTTAGGCGCGGAGAAGAAATATAAGAATTTTCTGAGTAGGTGTGGGCGCGCCGGAGCGAGGAACGAGCGGAGAGGGATAAGCGAAGACAAATTTTTATATTTCTTTGGAGCTACGGATAATGATATACTAACTATTATGCGTATAATAAGTTGGAATACCAACGGCTTACGAGCGACGGTCAAACAGGGGTATTTTATTCCTTTGTTTTCTTTTAATAATCCAGATATTGTTTGCTTGCAAGAGACAAAATGCGAACCGGAGCAATTGGATGAATCAACGAGGAATTTAAAGGGTTACAATTCATATTTTTCTCATTCAAAAAACAAAAAAGGTTATAGCGGTGTGGCAATTTACTCGAAAGTTGTTCCGGAAAAAGTAGAATATGGAATAGGAATTCCAAAATTTGACGATGAAGGACGAACTCTTGTCGCTTATTATAAAGATTTTGTTTTAATCAATTGTTACTTCCCTAACGGAGGACGTGGTCAGGACCGGCTCGATTATAAAATGGATTTTTACGATGCATTTCTCCAATTTATAAATAAATTAAAAAAATCAGGCAAGAATGTAATTTTTTGTGGTGATATCAATACCGCTCATACCGAAATTGATTTGGCTCGACCAAAAGAAAATTCTAATACTACCGGCTTCCTACCGATTGAGCGTGAATGGCTGGACGAAGTCGTTAATAATGGTTGGGTGGATATATTCCGCAACTTATACCCGAACAAAAAAGATGTTTATACTTATTGGGACCAGATAACTCACGCTCGAGACAGAAATGTCGGCTGGCGGATAGATTATTTCTTTGCAAATCGGTCATTTGTTCCAAAAATAAAAAATTTCAAAACATTATCGGATTATTATGGCTCTGACCATTGCCCAATAATGATTGAAGTTATATAAAGTTTTTTTGTGCTGGGAAGGAGATTTGAACTCCTAAGGAATTGCTTCCACTAGCTCCTGAAGCTAGCGCGTCTACCAATTTCGCCACCCCAGCATTATTTATACTCCATGTTTTTCATGGAGTTTTTCTATCTCCTCTTCTTCAAGTTTCTCTTTCTTTTCTTTTCCTCTCTTCCCCAGCGTCTTCAATTCAGCGTCGCCGAGCATATCTAAAGACCCCACAAGTTGAGCAAGGTGTTCCTCTGTGTTTTTCTTTGGATCATCGAGAACTTCTTCAAGCAAAGCACTCAAAATCCACCCCATTCTTGGCCCAGGTTTCATGTGTAACGTATTTATCATATATTTCCCGTCTATAGCCAACTGGCTGACGGATATTGGGTCGCGTAGAACTTCTTCTATCATGGCATGGTATTTGCGTAGTCTATACGGAGCTTCGGACTTCTTCATTCCTATCCGGTCGCATTCTCGGACATTCATCAATTCCCATACGTGCTCTTTCCCAACCTTTTGAACAATTCGGCGAACTGCCGAAAGGGTAATAGTTTCAGTATCTGAAAAGAACATATGATTGCGGATAAGAGAAACAACTGAATCCGTTGTCTTTTTTGGATATTTCAAACGTTCCATGATTTGTTTGGCAAGTCTGGCGCCTATGACTTCATGCCCGTAGAAAGTATATTCTTTCTTAGTTCCCTTTCGCCTTGATCTAGGTTTTCCTATATCGTGGAATAAAGCAGCAAGTCGAATCTCCAAAGGCCAGCCTTTATCACCAGCATGGTTCAAAGCTTCAAGCAGATGCATGAATACGTCGTATTTGTGGGCCCCACCTTGTTCACATCCAATTCCCTCCTCAAGCTCCGGAATTATATATTTCAATAATCCAAGTTTTTGGAGCATAGTTATGCCAACCACAGAATTATCTGACATTATAATTTTATTAAATTCTTCACGTATTCTTTCTGCCGATATGTTTTTTAAGAGTTCTGAATTCTTGAAAATAGACTCCATTGTTTCATGGGAAACAACGAAATCAAGCTGGGTTGAAAACCTAATTGCTCTGAGCATTCGTAACGCATCCTCGTTAAATCTATCATTTGGTTCCCCGACAGTGGTTATTACTTTGTCCTTTATGTCCTTTTGTCCTTTATAAAGGTCAACAAGATGTCCTTTAGAAATGTTATAGGCCATAGCATTCATTGCAAAATCACGTCTTTTTAAATCATCCTCTATTTTGTCACTGAACTTTACCTCATCCGGGTGCCTAAAGTCTGTGTAGTTAGTCTCTATCCTGTAAGGAGTGACTTCGACGATATGATGCTTAGTTTCACCTGAAACAATCGGAATACAAACTCCAACGGTGCCAAACTTGTTTTCATATATTGTCTTTTCAAACAGAGGAATGATTTCTTCCGGCTTGGCATTAGTAGTGATATCCCAGTCTTTTGGTTCCCTTCCCATAATTAGATCACGGACACAGCCGCCAACAATAAAAGTCTCGAAGTTAGCCTTTTCAAGCGTTTTGGTTACATGTGTAACAAAGTTAGGAATTTTTGAATTATTTATGTGTTTTTGTTCTTCTTTCATGTAAAACTTTTATGTGCGCCCAGCAGGAATCGAACCCACATCACTGGTTCCGAAGACCAGCACTCTATCCGTTGAGCTATGGGCGCATATATTTATTTGTTAATCGAATTGACAATTTTATTATATACTAATTTCATACTTTAGTAAATAAGCTTTAAATATAAGTATATAATTGCGATTGCATTTTTTAGAAGAAATGATTATAATTTATAAGTTATTTTTATGTTCGCGGGGTTGGTTTAGTGGTAGAACACGTCCTTGCCAAGGATGAGACAGGAGTTCGATTCTCCTACCCCGCACAGAAGTTTAATCAGACAGAAATTTATATCTTGACCTTTACAATAACAGTACTTTATTCACACCAAAAACCCTTTAAAATATGATTTGTGTGGATAACTATGTGCGTTTTGTTTATAAAAGACATTTGTAAATTCGAGTTTTATAGTAATATTTGACAATCTATTCCTTGATATATCCTTGTTAATAAGGACTTAGTAAGGATTATTAATTTTTGATTAATTTTTGTCCTTTATCTCAAGACAAAAGTTTCACGTGAAACGATTATGAAAAATTTTACTTCAAATTCTCAAAAAATAGGTGAATTAGGTGAAGATGTGGCGTGTAAATACCTTGTAAAACAAGGTTATTTAATACTTGAAAGAAACTACACCAAAAAGTGGGGTGAGATTGATATTGTGGCTCAAAAGAAGAATGTCTTATACTTTATTGAAGTTAAATCAAAAAGTGTTTCAAGTCTAGATTTTGTTTCCCGTTTTTTTGATGAACAAACAAATCAAACAGGCAGACCTGAAGACAATATGCATCCATGGAAGTTAAAACGTCTTTCAAGGACAATCCAGACTTATTTGATTCATAAGAGAATTGGAAACACTCCTTGGCAATTTGACTTGTTGATTGTTTATTTGGATATTGATCAAAGAAAAGCCAGAGTTAAAAAGGTAGAAAATATAATTTTATAATGTGCGGGGTAGGAGAATCGGACTCCTGACACTAGTTTGGAAAACTAGAGTTATACCATTTAACTAACCCCGCAAATGTTTTACTAATATACACTATTAAAGATATTTATTCAATATATGATTATATTTTCTGAAAAAAAATTGTATTTATTTAAAAATATGCTAATATAAAAAGATTATATCGGGGTGTAGTATATCGGTAGTATCCATGTTTTGGGAACATGAGGGCCGGGTTCGATTCCCGGCACCCCGACATTATGCAATTCATTTTTATTTTTCTGACATTTGTTTCGACCTTCCTCGGAGGGCTTTTTGGTCTGAAACATAAAAACAAAATGCATTTGATTCTTGGATTAACTGCCGGGGTTATCCTTGGTGTAATCGCCTTCGATATTTTTCCGGAAATTATTGAAATGACTCAGCGTCTAAATATCAATCCGACCAGTCCGATGATTGCTTTGGTTTGTGGTTTTTTGATTTTTCACATCGCCGAAAAAGTATTAATGATACATAATCACGAAGAGCAATATGCCCCACATACACATCCGGTAGTAGGGAAGTTCCAGGCCTTGGCGTTGGCGGGGCACTCTTTCTTGGACGGTGTTGGAATTGGACTTGCCTTCAAGGTTTCGGGACCCATCGGTATTCTTGTTGCGATTGCGGTAATTTCTCATGATTTTGCCGACGGGTTGAACACTGTCTCGATGATGCTTAGACACCAAAATACCAACAAACAGGCGCTTAAATTTCTCTTTATTGATGCAGCTGCACCGGTACTCGGGGGAATATCGACATTATTTTTTACATTATCCGAGAAAACCCTTCTAGCTTACTTGGGATTTTTTGCCGGATTTTTATTGTATATAGGAGTATCGGATATTTTGCCCGAAGCGCACAGTAAAAACTCTTCGATGAAAACAGTTTTAATGACAGTTCTGGGAGTTTTGTTTATTTTTCTCATCACCAGAGTCTTGTAATACAAAAAGAAAAACCACTCACAGATAGAATAGAGTGGTTTTTATTCAATTCACAGAAAGTGAATTATTTTACAGCTTCCTTAAGAGCTTTTGCGGCTCTAAACTTAGGAACCTTTGTTGCAGCTACTTTGACAGCTTCTCCTGTCTTTGGGTTGCGAGCCATGCGGGCTGCGCGTGCTTTGACTGAGAATATCCCAATACCTGCGATTGATACTTCGCCGCCTTTTTTCAAAGTTGCAACGATAGCATCAAACATTGCGTCTACGAGCTCTTCAGCCTGTACTTTCGTACCGCCGAGCTTCTCGTGAACGAGTTCTACTAATCCTTGTTTATTCATTTTTTTAGTTTTTATACTTTCTTTCAAAAATATAAAATTCTATCTGAATAATATTCGACCGTTTGCAAACGATCCCTAATAAATAGGTATGATGTTATTATATACCAAGCTAATTTTAATACAAGTGATTATCATATTTGACAAATACACTGAAATATGCTACCATTTAGCAGAATAAGTAATAAAATAATTAGTTTTTTACATAAAAAATACAGAAAATGATAAGGACATCAGAAATTCCGGGAAAAACAGGAAAAGATAAAAGAAATTTTATGGTTGCTCTAATAATTGGGATGAAATCCGCGTTAAATGAGACACATGTTGTGTCTGAAGAAAAAAACTTCAAAAAAATGATTGAAAATGGCAGAGATGCACTACAGGAAATTAATCAACTTGATGAGAGTGAAAATCAAAAAAACTAAAACTATCAAAAGATAGAAAAATCCCCAACAGTTTCGACTGAAAGGGATTTTCTTTTACTTATTTTATGGTTTTATCTCGCGTATTCGATAATTCTATTCTCTCTTATCATTGTGACCCTGATTTCACCAGGGTAGGTGAGTTCTTGTTCTATTTTCTTTGCGATATCGCGAGCCATTTCTTTGGCTTCTAAGTCAGAGACTTTATCTGGAGTGACGAATATTCGTATTTCACGTCCTGCCGATAAGGCATATGACTTTTCTACTCCTTCAAAAGTTTTTGTTAGTGCTTCCAAATCTTGTAAGCGCTTGATATAGTTTTCAACACTATCGCGTCTTGCTCCTGGGCGACCGCCGGATATATGGTCGGCAGTTTGGACGATGACAGCCTCAATAGATTCATGAGGCATATCATCGTGATGACTTTTCATGGCGGTGATGATGCGTGGGTCAGCACCAAATTTTTGTAGAATTCTTATGCCTATATCTATGTGTGTGCCTTGGACTTCATGGTCAAGGGCTTTCCCGATATCGTGAACAAGGGCTCCGGCCTTGGCGATTTGAATATCGGCACCTAATTCTTCGGCGAGCATTCCGGCAATGTGAGCCATTTCAATCGAGTGTTGGAGAACATTTTGCCCATAAGAAGTTCTGAAATACAAACGGCCAACAATGGCACTGATACGTGGGTCCAGATTAAATATACCGCACTCGTAGACTGCTTGGTCACCTTTTTCTTTGATTATTTTATTTATATCTTCTTGAGCTTTGGCCACAACTTCTTCGATTTTTGCTGGTTGAATTCGGCCGTCGAGAATCAAATTCTCAAGCGCCAAGCGAGCGACTTGTCGGCGGACAGGGTCGAAAGATGAGATAACAATTGCTCCCGGAGTTTCGTCAATTATCAATTCAACACCTGAAGTTTTCTCAAAGGCCCGAATATTTCTTCCTTCTTTGCCGATAATTTTCCCTTTGATATCGTCATTTGGGATATTGACCGACGTCGTCATCATTTCGCTGGCAGTTGAAGAAGCCAAGCGATTTATAGTCGTCGAAAGTATATCTTTTGCTCGGCGATCAAGTTTCTCGGCATTAAGGCTTTCCATCTTTTGCATTCGGATTAACAAATCCTCCTCGTATTTGTCTTCGATGTTTTTAAACAATATTCCTTTGGCATCATCGATAGAAAGATGAGTGATTTTCTCAAGCTCTTTATCTTTCTCGGCCTCCATATTGTCGACGCGTTCTTTGACTTTCTTTACTTCTTCAATCTTTGCTTTTATCTTTTCTACTTCCTTATCTATCTCTACTTGGCGACCATCTAGCATCTCGTCTTTCTTTATAAGACGATTCTCGGTTAGCTTCCACTCCTCTTCTTTTTGTTTTGTTTCTTTATTAATTTCGTTAAGATGAGCTTCTCCTTTTTTCTTAGCTTCATCTATAACCTTTTGAGCATTTTCTTTTGCTCCCAACATTATCTGTTTGATTTCAAGCTCCATCGAGCCTTTTCTACCAAGAGAAATAATGAGACGCAAATAATACCCAACCCCGACTCCCACTAAAAGGACGAGGACTCCGATAATCATTATTATTGTTAAATTCATAGCGACTTTTTGCCGCTTTTAAAACACAGAGATTATTCCACCCTTATTGGGCAGTTTATTCGAACAAGTATGATTGATTTATAACAGTACTGTAAACAAAAAGTGTGATTCATAAAAAATTCATATCGTAACTGCATTAAAAAAGCGAACATTTCAATAAAACTTTTAAATTTCGATACTTCCATTGTACTCCAAAACTAGAATTTTGTCTAGAGTCTAAAATTCGATAACAAAAAGCCCAGTGGATGAAATCCGCGGGGCTTTTGGTTTGCATTTTATTTTTCGTTTTTTGACTTAGAAATTATTTCATCGACGATGCCGTACTTTTTGGCTTCGTCGCTCGTCATCCAGTAGTCACGATCGGAATCTTTTTCGACTTGGTCAATTTTCTTGCTTGTGTTTTGCGCCAGAATTTTATTCAAAGTATCTTTGGTGCGGAGAATGTGTTTAGCGTTGATGGCAATATCACTTGCTTGACCTTCGGTGCCACCCATAACTTGGTGAATCATAACTTCGGAAGTTGGCAAAGAAAATCTTTTACCTTTTTTGCCGGAAGAAAGAATTAGAGCGGCCATGGAAGCTGCGATGCCGACGCAAATCGTCGAGACGTCGCTCTTGATAAAATTCATCGTATCGATAATTGCCAGTCCGGCATTAACCGAGCCACCAGGGGAGTTGATATAAAGGTAGACATCTTTCTTCGAATCGGTGTGATCCAAATAAAGAAGTTGGGCTATGACCAAGTTAGCGACATTGTCGTCGATTGGACCACCGAGGAAGATAATACGTTCGTTCAAAAGGCGAGAGTATATGTCATATGCTCTCTCCCCGAATTGTGATTTTTCTATAACGGTTGGTATTAACATATATTTTAAAAAGTTTAATTTATAATTATTGGTTTTGAAATTAGCTTTGCTCAGAAAGCACACATAATTTTCTGGTGAAAATTTGATATGCTCGGCTCGACAGCCTGCGCAAGGCTTTCTTCACAAACTAATTCCAAAACCAATTATAGCATACTAGAGTAGTGAAAGAATATTTTGAAAATANNCTGACTATTGTGTTTCAAGAAATTTGAAGACCTTCTCATTCTCCAACATCTGTTCCACATAAGCGCGAGCACGGACGGGGTCGGCATCTTTATACATCTCGGTGATTTGCAGGACATCTTTTTCAATTTCTTCTTCGGTTGGCTTCAAGTTTTCTTTTTCGGAGATATTGTGGATAATCATCTGGAGTTTGGCACGTTTCTCGGCATCGGGGCGCCACTCATTCCTCAGGTCGGCTTCGGTTTTATTTATTTGTTTCAAATAATCTTCAACTTTCATTCCCGCTCCGGTGATATCGGCTTCCAAGCGATACATTATTTTGTCGGTTTCACTTTGAATCAGTATATCCGGAATCACTCCCTTGGTTTGTTTCACCAGCTCCTCGACAATTACTAGGCGGAGTTTATCTTTCTGTTCAACTTCTTTTTCCATTTTCAGATTACCGCGAATTTTTTCTTTAAGTTCATCAGCAGTTTTAAAATTACCAAATGATTTTGCAAATTCATCGTCGAATGCCGGATATTCACTTTCTGGAATCCCGCCTTGACTCGCGTCAGTCGAGGCAGGTTCAGAGTGTGCTTTGGTGTGTTCTTCCTCAGTCATATTTTCATGTCCCTCGTGATTATTATTTTCTTTTTTGGTTTGTTCGCCTCTATTTTGCTGGGCTCTCATTTTGCGAAGTTCTAGAATTGTTTTCTCCGCATCTTTGTCGTCAACAGTGATTTCTTTCGTATAATCGCCTTTTTTGATTTGCTCATTAGCAATCTTTTTATAATCGGGCAATTTTATTTCCGGAAGGACAGCGGTGACAATTTTGAATTCAAGAGGGGAACCTTTACCAATTTTCGTTATCGCAATTTGTGGGCGACCAATAGCATCGATTTTATTCTCCTCGAGAATTTTTATGTAGTTCTCCGATAATGCGAGCTCGGCCATTTCTTCCAGAAGCTCCATCTCCTGCACATTACCTTTGACGATTTCAGCAGGAGCTTTGCCTTTACGAAAACCCGGAAGCTCTAATCGTTCACCGATTTTTTCCAAGGCTTTACCTTCGAACTTTTCAAATTCAGCCACTTCCAATACTCCAATAATTTCTACTTCACTTTTATCCAATGTTTTTATTTTAATTTCCATAGTATTCATATCTTATATGGCGAAGAGTCTTTTGTCAAAAACCTGTTCTTGACAGCTTTTTTCAAGGGGGTAGAATTAAGACGGATTAATACTCGTCGAACATAAGCTTTAATTAACTAATGAATATAATTTATGCAAGAAAAATATAACCCAGGTCTTGAAGAAATAGAAAATGAAAATAAGAAAAAAATTAAAGAAAGCAATGGTGGAATTATATACGAGACAGGTCCAGAAGAACAATTCAGAATATATGAAAAAAAATTTATTCGTAATGGTAAAGAAGAAGTTTTAAATTACGAAAAGCAGAAAAAAAAGATAGAAGAAAAGACTTTAAGCCCTGACGAGCAGAAAATAAAAGAATTCGAAGATAATTACAATTCAATTTTTAAAGAGTTTTTAGATAAAATTGAATGGAAGATTTACAGCATTCAAAATCCAGGCATTATTATAGATGAAAAAAAACCATCATTAAATAATTATTCCACAAGTAATTCAAATGATCAAAAATTATTTCTGGATTTCTGCAAGAATAAAAATTCTAATGACTATAAGATGCTTAAAAGGAAAATAGATGAACTGGATGGTTTGATAGAAAATATGAAAAGTGAAAAATTGGAGTAAAGGATTATATTTTTTATTTATTGACAAGAATTGTCATTGAGATAGAATATGGGTAGATTAAAAAGTTTACATTATTAACATATCCGCCTGCTGGTGGACTAATCTATTAAAGATTATGAATGAGGGATTAAACAAAAGCGAAAAAGAAAAAAATATAAAACTTACTAAAACCGAAATTAAAGAAACTTACGAAATTAATGATGGTGATGGAATTTCTCTTGATATTAAAGAAGATGAAGAAGGTAAAGAAATAAAAAATGATGAGGAAAACCCTCCTTTTTATACAGCAATTTTTTTAAAAAAAGTGTATAAGATGGAAAATGGTAAGTTAAGATTTGAATTAGAAAGACATTGTGAGGCTGGAGAGCAAAGAGATCAAGATACTTTTTCTGTCGATGCTGAAGAATTTAGATCTAGTTTGGGCCCAAAAAACTTAGCCCTAGTCAATAATTTATTAGATAAATTCAACAGTAAAGAAAAATAATTATTATCAAAAAATCCCTCTTGCGAGGGATTTTTTGATATCTGCATTAAATTTCTAAAACCAGAGTGAAACTAATATTGGCACAATGATTAAGGCGATAATATTGAGAATTTTTATCATTGGATTAATTGCTGGCCCTGCCGTGTCTTTGTAAGGGTCGCCGACGGTGTCGCCAGTGACAGCGGCTTTGTGGGCTGGACTTCCTTTACCACCATAGTTTCCTGATTCAATATATTTCTTGGCATTGTCCCAGGCGCCTCCGCCTGAGGTCATTGAGATTGCAAGGAATATTCCGGTAACGATTGAACCGACAAGCAAACCACCGAGAGCTTCAGGCCCGAGAATAAATCCGACGAGGATTGGGGCGAGAACCGGAATAAGGGCCGGAGCAATCATTTGCTTAATGGCGCCGGTTGTAACGATGTCTACGCAAGTAGCATAATCTGGTTTACCTTCTCCTGTCATTATTCCTTTTATTTCTCTGAACTGTCGGCGAACTTCTTCAACAACACGTCCGGCAGCTTTTCCAACGGCTTCCATACAAAGCGCGCCGAAATAATAAGGAAGCAATCCACCAATTAATAATCCGGCAATGACGAGAGGATTACCTAAATCAAAATTTAATTTGTGTCCTAGTTGTGCAAACTCTTGGGTGTAAGAAGAGAAGAGGACGAGAGCGGCAAGCCCAGCTGAACCGATAGCGTAACCTTTGGTCACTGCTTTTGTCGTATTACCGACAGCATCAAGTGGATCAGTGACTGCACGAACACTCTCAGGTAAGTTTGCCATTTCGGCAATACCTCCGGCATTGTCGGTAATCGGTCCGAATGAATCGATAGCGACGATGATACCGGTGAGTGAAAGCATCGACATAGCAGCGATAGCCACTCCGTAAAGTTCTCCAAAGTGATAAGCGGCTAAAATTCCAAAGACGATTGAAAGAAGCGGAAGAGCAGTAGACTTCATAGAGATTGCCAAACCTTGAATGACATTTGTCCCATGACCCGAGACAGATGCAACTGCGATTGATTTTACCGGTTCATGTTTTGTTGAAGTGTAATATTCGGTGATGACAATAATAAGAGCCGTGACAATTATACCAACTAAGGCACTTGCATAAAGATTGCCGACGGAATAATTTGTTTGACCCGACATCAGCCACTTGGTAATAGGATAAAATCCGATAGCCGAAAGTATAGCTGAAACCGCAAGTCCCTTGTAGAGAGCTCCCATGATATTTTTATTTTTTCCAAGGCGAACGAACCATGTACCGATGATAGTTGAAATTATCGAAACTCCGCCGATGGCAAGAGGAAAAATAATGGCATTGTTAAAATTTGAAAATACGAGTGAACCGAGAAGCATAGTGGCAACTGAAGTCACGGCATAAGTTTCAAATAAATCGGCGGCCATTCCGGCACAGTCCCCGACATTGTCTCCGACATTATCGGCGATAACAGCAGGGTTCCTAGGGTCGTCTTCCGGAATTCCGGCTTCAACTTTTCCAACCAAGTCGGCGCCGACATCGGCGGCTTTGGTAAATATTCCACCACCCAAGCGAGCAAAAACGGAAATCAAACTGGCACCGAACGAAAGTCCGACAAGCGAGCGAACGGCTCCGGCTCCAACAAAATGAGTGGCGATTATGTAAAATAGAGTAACACCCAAAAGTGCCAGACCGACAACCAGAAGTCCGGTGACACTTCCACCTTTGAAGGCAAGACCGAGTGCTTCCTTTAATCCTTTTTTGGCTTCTTCGGTTGTGCGGACATTGGCACGAACGGAAACATTCATACCAATATACCCGGCAAGAGCCGAGAGAATGGCGCCAAAGAGGAACGATATTGCCATCATCCAGCCGAGCATTGGAACGAAACCGATAATTAAAAATAGAACAACAGCGATGACGCCGATAGTTTTATACTGGCGATTAAGATATGCCTTGGCGCCAAGCTGGATTGCTTGGGCAATAGCTTTCATTTTCTCATCGCCGGCATCTTTACGCATAACGACCCTGATTAAAAACAAACCGTAAACGATTGCGACTACCGAGCAAACAAGTGCAAAAATAATAAATGGACTCATATATTTATTTTTTAAACTAATAATAAAATTTTATCGCTCCGCAAGATTATTAAAATTATTTCCGCTTTACCCTAAAGGGCTCCGACGCGATAAATAATTTTAATAATCTTGCTTCACTCTTACGCCTCTGTACCATCATCGACGATACCGTCATCCAGCACAGGTTCACTTTCAATATTTTCTTCGTTAACAATTGCCTCTGTCTGCGCACTTTTTATATCTATTCTCCACCCAGTAAGTTTAGCAGCCAAGCGGACATTTTGTCCACCTTTCCCGATAGCAAGTGACAGCTGGTCATTGGCAACTTCAACAATAGCTTTGTGTTCTTCATCAATAACTTTAATTGATAGGACATTGGCTGGGGAGATGGCGCTTGAGATATAAGTTCCAGAGTCAGGGGACCAAGGAATAATATCAATCTTCTCGCCATTTAGTTCACTCATGACAGTTGTGACGCGGACGCCTTTCTGCCCAACACAAGAGCCGACTGGGTCGACATGTTCGTCATTCGAAAATACGGCAATCTTGGAACGGCTTCCGGCTTCGCGAGCGATTGATTTTATCTCAACCACACCCGATGCAATTTCCGGAGCTTCCATAGCAAAGAGTCCCTCTATCAATTCGGGATGGGTACGGGAGAGTTTAAGATTGACTCCGCGCGGAGTTTCTTCTACTTGATACAAGTATGCGCGAATTCTTTCTCCACGCTTGTAAAACTCTCCGGGAATTTGCTCTTCAGGTAAAATTATACCGGTGGCTCGGTTGAAATCGATGTAGACAATACCTCGCTCAACTTTCGAAACGAAACCGTTGATTATTTCTCCTTCTTTTGTTCCGTACTCATCGATAATTGCCCCGCGTTCTGCTTCACGGATTTTTTGAATTATAACTTGTTTGGCTGTTTGAGCGGCAATACGCCCATAATCATCTTTTGTCTCAAGAGGGAAAACTAATTCTTCTCCCGGAATGGCATCACTTTTTATTTTTTTCGCATCGTCGATTAAGATGTGATGTTCTTCGTTGAATCGGACTCTTTCGTCATCTTCGGAAATTTCTTCCTCTTCATCTTCTTTCGTCATTCGTACCAAGGTATCGTCAACGGCGATTTTGATCTGGTAAAATTCCATTTTGCCGGTTTCAATATCAATTTTTGCGCGGATGATTTGACCTTTTTTACCGTAATCTTTTTTATAAGCGGCAGCAAGGGCTTGCTCAATAGCATCTATAATTTTTTCTCGAGGAATCTTGCGTTCTTGCTCGAGTTGCTCCAGGGCCGACTTCATTGTTTTTAAATCCAACATTTGTGGTTAATTACGAATTACTAATTACGAACTAATAATTAGAACCCGTTTTTTATTAAATTGTTATTAAATTTTTAAAAATAAAAGTCCTGTTCGAGAACGGACTTACTGGATGGAATACTACTCCGATATGTTCTATTAGTCAATATCTAGTGTTGAATAATATTTTAATATGGTATAATACAAGATACATATAAATATTATTAACTATTATCCCAGCAGTTGAGAATACTCACTACGGGACAAGCAAAATTATGAAAAAAGTTTTTTTAATGCCGAAGGTTTTATCTTTTATTACGACTTTCTCTCTCATTATTACTTTTTGTGGTCTTAGTCCTCAAACCGCTAAAGCTGTGACAAACCCAGTTCTTGGCGATTCGTGCGGTATAGATATGGTTTTGGTTATGGATACATCCACTAGTGTTACCGGTTCGGGAATGACAGGTGACCTTGGCCAGATGAAAAAATCTTTTGATAGTTTCGTTGATTCTCTTCTTCCTTCAACTCCGGCAAAAATAGCCATCGTTTCTTTCGACGATTCGGCTGTTCTCCAGCATCCATTTGATTCCGACCCTACTCTGATAAAAAAAGCCATCAATGGAGTTGACGGAGATGGTTATACCAACTGGGAATCGGCCATCGCTAAAGCTCACAGTCAGTTTTCAAATGACGGCAAACCTCACCTTATTGTCTTTACTTCTGACGGTAACCCGACAGTAAGTAGCGCTGGCCCGAGCAATCTAAATCAGCCCAATAACCACCTCAAGCCGGCAGAGGTTCAAGCTGCTTCCGCTTGGAGTGATGGTATTCGTATTATTACACTTGGTATTGGTGCCGACATAAATATTGCAAACCTTCAAGCGATATCAAGCGCCGATGCATCTTTCACGACGACGAATTTTACGACACTAGGCGATGACCTTCAAGGTATCGTCACAAATCTTTGTGGTGGAAGTATTATAACAAGAAAAGTGATAGATACTGATGGTGATTTATCAACGACTGCCGACCAAATTCCCGGCGAGGGATGGAACTTTAATATTGCCGGTGTCCTCGCTACAACTGATAATGATGGTAAAACAGATGCTATCTCAGTCACCAAAAAAGCTGGTCCGTTTAATGTTACAGAAATATCTCAACCGGGATATGTTCCGATATACGTAAGTTGTGTGAACACTACTACCGGTGCTCCGGTTGGAGTGGCCGAACTTCAAGATATGGTGACGAATATTAATCTTTCGAAAGATGACATTATTTCCTGCACTTTCTACAGCAAGCCGGGAATACCTCCGACCGGAACTCTTTCGGCGGGAGACTGTGAAATCGGTTTGGACAAAAATAGTTGTAATACAACTTTGAATTGGAATACTGAAAATCCTGTTAACGTTTCATCAATTACAACACCGGTAAATACTACTGTCGCAACAGGAAACTCCGGAACGAAATCTTATCCAGTTATTTTTGGTGAGAAAACATTCTATTTGTATAATAATAGCGCACAAAATACCGCTCCAATCGCGGAAGCGACGGCCACAGCAACTTGCTCGCCAGGGACAGCTTGGGACAATACAAAATGTGCAAAAATTATTGTTACTTCCGGAACATTGGATGTTGACTCTGGTTCGGGTGGAGGGGGAAATGGAGGCGGAGGAATGAATGTTGATTCTTGTACGATAAAAGTCGGAGAAAGCACTTGTAAAACAACATTGGTTATCCATATTGAAAATCCGGTTCCCGGAGCGGAAACCGATATCACTAAGGCTGGAAATATCGAAGTGGCTAAAGGTCTTAACCCTGCAATTAAACCGAATATCATTGTCGACTATCCAAGTACGACATTTTTCCTTAATCATGACGGAAAGACTCTCGCTTCAAAAACCGTGAATGCTGTTTGCGAAGCCGGTTCAACTTGGGACGGAACAAAATGTGCAACAACAGTTGTTGATGGTTATTGGAAAGAATCTTGTGGTGAGTGTGACCAATCTTCTTGCCGACAACAATGTTCCAGAATATGTATTCCTCCAAAAGGTGGTGGTGCAGATTGTCCGGGGAAAGGATTACGTCCGGGGAATTATTCGATAAGTTGCACGGAAGGTATCTGTGGTGGAAATGGAGAATTGAATATAAAGTTTTCTGCAGCTCCAACGAAAATATTCAAAGGCAAGAGCACTACTCTGACATGGAGTTCAAGTGGTGACAGTTGTATAGGTAGCACAAATAATTCCGAAGTATTCGATACAGGAGGCAGTTCAAGTGGTTCGGTCGTGGTGTCTCCGAAAGTAACAACTACTTATACGGTTACTTGTACCGATAAAGAAAGAGGTGGAATAACAGAAACCAAAGAAGTTACGATTAAGGTTGATACTCTGACTATTATAGAGAAATAAGAAAATTCGTGTGAAAGCTAAAAATAGCATTCAAATAGAATGCTATTTTGGGAAGTGGAGGCCAGAATTGTCTTGTGGATAAAAAGTGCATAACCCATTGACATAATCGTCGAAAAGTCTGATAATATAATCAAACTATATGTCAAGATTTGTCTCTATTTATCCTGATAAACTAAAGCTTGTCACGATGAATAGAGATGAATCTAATTTAAAAATTAAATCCCAATTATCATGAAAACAAGAAATCTTATAATGTTTTCTACCGTCCTGCTTGTAATGATAGTGGGATTGGTAGGTTGCAAAAAGGAACCGATTGTTCCCGAATACACCATCGAAACCATATCCGGTTCAGGTGGTACGCTCTTGCCTTTTGTAGGCAAAATTGAGGTTACTCATGGAGATAGCTTAACTATCACCCCAAAACCAGATAATGGTTATGAGGTTGATTTTATGAAGGTTGATGGCAACATCATTACTGTTCCCATAAGCCTCTCTTATACTTTCAAGAATGTAATTTCGGATCATTTATTTGAAGTAACATACAAGAAAGTTGTTCCGAATGTCAAAATGGTTACCGTTGAAACCTCAGTTGGTCCAGGCGGTACTATCAATCCTTTGGGAATAACCCAAGTTGACAGTGGAGGAAGTCTTGCTATTGTCTTAACTCCGGATCCTGGTTTTGCTCCAGACTCTGTAATTCTGAATGGTATAAGTCATCCTTATACCGAGAACATCTATGACCTTTTCAATATCACTGCTGATACTAAAGTTAAAGTGGTGTTTGGGAAGACGAATTTGTGGTATTTGATACAGGGGCATTGGATTATATCAAAAATTGAAGCAAGACAGGTAAACACTGTTGATTGGTATAATCAAACTCTAGGTAATCCGGAATTTAATTTTGACCTTGCTTTTAATAGTCAATATAACTATTATGATTATAACGAGAAAGGTGAACTTGTTGGGAATGGACCATACACACTTACTACTGATTCTCTGATACTTGGTCAGCAAATGGGTCAGTTCCGTAGTGGAGGTATAAGGAATAAAATTATTCTTCTAAATGGAGATACTTTAGAGGTAAGGCGTACGAATGATTTTTATGACCAATATGGAAATTATGTGCCATCTCGTAACATAGAAATTCAAACTTTTTACAAAATTAAAAAGTAAGTAGCAAATAGTAAAAACCATCATCGTTCTGCGGTGATGGCTTTTTTACTTGTCCAATACTTGACATTTTTCTAAAAGAGTTAGATAATGCAACGAAATATGTAACTTACTAAAAAATAAATAGCGTAATGAAAAAGATTATTTTCTTTCTGTTTATTCCACTCATCGTGGGATTTGTATCTTGTAAAAAAGAACCGATTGATTCTAAACATATCATCGAGGCAACATCTGTTGGTCCCGGTGGTACTGTTAGCCCTTCAGGTAAAAATGAAGTGGATGAAGGCGGCAACCTTGGAATTGCCGTTGATGCCCTAAGTGGATATGTAATAGATTCCATTAAAGTTGACAGGAAAAATGTTATTATTCCCGAAAATCAGATTTCCTACATCTATAATTTTTCGAAGGTTATCTCAGACCACATTTTGGAAGCAACTTTTAAGAAAGTTGTTCCGAATGTCAAAATGGTTACCGTTGAAACCTCAGTTGGTCCAGGCGGTACTATCAATCCTTTGGGAATAACCCAAGTTGACAGTGGAGGAAGTCTTGCTATTGTCTTAACTCCGGATCCTGGTTTTGCTCCAGACTCTGTAATTCTGAATGGTATAAGTCATCCTTATACCGAGAACATCTATGACCTTTTCAATATCACTGCTGATACTAAAGTTAAAGTGGTGTTTAAAAAGACTTTGGATTGGTATCTGATGAATGGAGAATGGGATAGAGACTCAATTATCCGTCGTAACAATGCTGATAGTACTTGGATTCACGCTAAAGTATGGGGAGTATCTGGTGCATTACAAATTGCTGTCACTTTTTTACCCACAGGAAGAGTATCTGAATATTGGAATGGTGTATATTCAGGAGACTGGACTTGGTCTATTGATGAAACAACTAATCCACCAACTCTTAATGCGGGAGGAGGAGAAATTTGGAAAATAGAAAAGTTGGATGATAAATCTCTTGTCTTGGCTAGGTATGATATTCAGTGTCTGGTCTGTTCGGACCCAACAGATCCAAAAACCTTCATTGCCACAAAAGATGTCTACTCACACCACTAATTAATAATGTGAGTTAAATAATTAGTAAAGGCCATCATCGTTCTTCGGTGATGGTTTTTTATTTGCATTTTAACTTTCTAATTGTTAATAACTTTCATTGTCAATATTATTTATGATATACTTAATACATTAAAATAATATATTTTTATACTAAGAATGAATAAAATATCTAATAAGTTTTTTTTCGGATTACTCGGATTATCGTTTGTGATTGGAGTAATTATATCTCTCAATTATAAAGCAGATGCTTCAGTAACAAAGCCAACTCTGACAGCAGGAAGTTTAACAATAACATCTGGTGGTAGTACAACAATATCATGGTCATCAGTAAGTGCTGATGGCTGTGGTGTGATATCAGCTGTCCAATCATCCACTTTGACCAGTACTAATTTTGTTGGAGCCGGAGGAAGTAATTTAACTGGAAGTTTTAGTACTGGTACCTTAACCAACACCACTTCTTCTCCCCAAACTATCACCTTCACCGTCCGATGTGCAGTTGCCGATGTTGCCGAAGAACCAGATATACTTCCAATTTGTAGTGGTAGTTATTCCTTCCAAGCTCCACTCTCCGCTTGCTTTACCGCCGATACCAAGATAGATATGGCCGACGGAACAACAAAGAATATACAAGATGTGAAAATTGGTGATGTTTTGAGAGGAGAAAAGACGAATAACACAGTTCTCGGTTTTCATAGACCAACATTGGAAAGTAAACTCTACTCACTAAACGGTGGAAGATACTTTGTAACCGAGGAGCATCCATTCAAAACAACCAATGGATGGAAATCAATCAATCCGGAAAAAACAATGACTGAGAATATCGGTATTACGGTCACGACACTTAAAGTTGGAGACACTTTGGTGACAGACCACGGTAATGTTTTACTTAAAACAATTGACGGAAAAGTCGCCAAAGATAATACGGAACTTTACAACTTCTTCCTGACCGGCGACCATACCTATTATGCCGACGGTTATCTTGTCCACAACAAAACTGCTTGTGATGCGACACATACTTGCGGAGGCAGTCTACGTTGTGTGGATATGAATGGACTAGTAATAGGCTCTGGTAGTCCAGATAGTTCCGGGATGTGTGCTTCATGCCCCGGTTCTTGCCCTTCGGGATATACGGCAAGTTGTGGTAGCGGTAGCAAATCGACCATATGCACAAAAACGTGTTCAGGTACACCAGCAAGCAAATGTAGTGGAACCGTTGTCGGTAGTATAATAGGTGATGCACATTCTTGTGGTAATGGTACTTGTTCGGCAGGTCCTTATGAAGGACAAAGTTGTACTCAATTCACGACAAGTTCGACTTGTTTACAGGGCTGGCTTACTCATGGATGCACTTGGAGTGGTCCGGTTAGTTAATTTTTTAGAAAAATTATGAAAACTTTGAAAATATTTTTACTCATCATCGCTCTCTTTATAGGAGGAGTAACTCTTTTGAATGCTTCTTCTCAAGATGGAAGTATAACGGTAACGGTTAATCCTGTTTTTACTGTCACTGGTACAGCTGGTTCTGGCGGAACTATCTCACCATCTTCGCAATCAGTCAATTCTGGTTCGACTACAACATTCACGGTCACTCCGAGTACTGGATACACGGCTGCAGCTTCAGGTTGTAGTGGTTCACTTGCAAGTACAACTTATACAACTGGAGCAATTAGCACAAATTGTACTGTCACTGCCACCTTTTCTCCAAACACATATGCTATTACATGGACAGCCACAAATGGCTCTGCCACACCAGCATCATGTACTTATAATGCAACTGTGACTCCTGTCTGTACGCCAAATACAGGATACTCAACTTCATCATGTCCGGCGGCATTTACTTGTTCTACATCTAATTCAAAAACTGCCACATTCACTCCAAACAGTTGTACTGTTGCTCCTTTTGGAACAATAACTAGTGGGAATTCAGTCACTGCCTATTCAACCGCAACTGTCACTTATCCCGCTACCTGTACCTCTCAAACGAGAACTTGTACAGCCGGAACATTATCGGGAACATACACCAACGCTTCATGTTCCGTAACGCCTGTCGCTCCAACTGTCACAACCACAACTCCAGCTACTTCAATAACTCAAACTACGGCTGTAGATGGTGGAACAATATCTTCAAACGGTGGAGCTACAGTTACAGTCAGTGGTATCGCTTGGGCAACAACTGCCAATCCAACAACTGCCAACAGCAAAACAACTGATGGTTTTGCAACCGGTGGACCGTGGACGGACAATATTACAGG
>PMDZ01000009.1 GCA_003155695.1 Candidatus Nomurabacteria bacterium
GGACAATAATTATAAGGTGAAAATCAAGTTATCCCCACCTCTATTGCTTGCTTTGTTTACAAGTTGTATAATGTAAGCAAGTTATCTTTGTTATAATCTTTTCAACGTTCGCCCTGCGGATAGGGTTTCAAAATCAGAAAAGATTTTTTGACATTATTTAGTTCATTTTACTCACGTTTATTTGTGAGTCAGTTCTTTGTTTTCAAAAAGCTCAAAAGGCTTGGAAGCCGGTTCTCAAATCTTGAGGTTCGACTTCCAAGCCTTTTCTTTTTGCATTTTTAAATTTTACCTGCCTGCCGGTAGGCAGGTTTACTTAAGGTTGAAAGGATAAATTGTTCAAGCCCGATTGTGAAATCACATTCTCCACGGTGCGCCTTATGATATAAAGAGACGAGTTCACTGGATATTTTCTTTAATTCATCGGCTGAAAAAAATTTTGCACCATTTAATAACATTGTCTTTATCTTCCAGAAAATAATTCCCGAAACTTCTTCCGGTTGTATACCTTTTGAGATGGCATTCCGATACAAAATCCAGGTACCAATCTTGTCTTTACGTGAAAATGCCTCGGCAATATCAAAAACATTCATTTTGGGTATTTGTTTGGTTGTTGGACGGCCAAACTCTTCAACTATTCCATATTTCCTGTACTTTTTGACGTCAGGTGCAAGCAATTTCTCTTCAATAAAAACAAATGTCGTAAGCGAATCTTTCAAGGCCGATAAATCTTCGGCTCCGAGAGTAATATTCCCTTCTTTAATCAGACCTTCAAGAACAATAATTGGGGACTCGCCGAAAAGACTAACACTCGTTGCATAATCCAAAAGTATTTCCTTGCTGAGGCTTTCTCGTGGAATAAAAACCGGCAAGTTGCCTTTATATAACTTTTTTAGGTAAGCATTTTTCTTTTTGATGTCATTGCCAGGGAGAATGTAAATCATATCCAATTTTTGACTTTCTTTTTGTATTCAATGTAAGGTTCGCCATATTTCTTTGTCAGTAATTCTTCCTCCTTTTTGAGGAAAAAAAACTTGGTGATGAGATACGCGACAATTGTGAAAATAATACTGAATAGTGAATTTAATATTAGGGCGAGTCCTAGTGCCATGATGAAAAGACCAAAGTGAGTCGGACTACGGAGATATTTATATGGACCATGTTCAAAGTGAGAATCGAATTCATTTTTCTTTTCTTTTTCTTTGTAATTTGATGATGTTGACTGGGCCCAATATATAATTATGGAACTGATTATTAACATTAGAAAACCGGTATATTGGTAAATGCCATGAGAAAATATCCTCACATTAAAAATGGTGTCAAAAAATACACCCAAAACAACAGCGAACAAGAAAATAAGATAGGAATGTAGTAAAATAAAATGTACTGTTCCCCGACGAGGTTCTTTAAATCCATTTTTTTGTTCAGTTATTGCTTGATTATCCATATACTTTATTAATCCTATCACTAGAAAGTAATTTTTGCCACTATTTTAAATCTCCCCATGTTTTGCCTGAAACCACCGTGACCAGAAGTGGCACTTTCTCTTTGTCTTTCAAAAATTCCTCCGGAATGACGTTTTCCATGGCAGTTTCGATGATTTTAGTAGCTTCTTCAAGCTTTTCTTTTTTAATCTCATATACCAGCTCGTCATGCACTTGTAATACAAGCCTTACTTCTTTTATCAGACCGGCATTTCTTAGGGAGTCATCAGCTTTCTTCATCCCGATTTTTATAATGTCGGCTGTGGCTGTTCCTTGAATGGGAGCATTAGTAGCCATCCGCTCAGCCATAGCCCGGATGAAAGGAATCGGTGATTTGATTCCTGGGAAATAACGTTTGCGACCGAACAAGGTTTCAGTATATCCATTTTGTCTCGCAAAATTTTTAATACTTAAGAGATATGCAGCGATTGTCGGGAATTGGGCAAAATAATTATCGTAAAATATTTGGGCATCGGCTCGAGTGACCGTTTCTTTTTCTTTGTCGAAATCCGATTCCGGTTTCGTTAGATTTTCTCTCAAAGCATTGACTCCCATGCCGTATAAAATACCAAAATTTATAACTTTGGCTCGGCGTCTCATGTCATGGGTCACATCTTCTTCTTCAACGCCAAAAACTTTCATCGCCACCGCCGAGTGGATATCCTGTCCGTCCCTGAAAGCTTTTATAAAATACGGGTCCTGAGACATCAAAGCGGCGACCCGAAGTTCGATCTGGGAATAGTCGAACGATGAGAGAACATAGCCTGGGGGAGAAACAAAAGCTTTGCGAATATTTTTCCCACGTTCAGATTTTATTGGAATATTCTGCAAGTTCGGATTATTCGATGAAAATCGCCCGGTTGTCGTTCCAGTTTGGATAAAACGCGCATGTAGCCGACTGTCAGACCCGACCGACGAAGGAATGGTATCAATGTAAGTTGAGAGTAATTTCTGAAGTTCGCGGTGTTTCAATATTTCACCGACAACCGGATGCAAACCACGAAGTTTTTCCAATTCGCTTTCTCTAGTGGACATTGCTCCACCAGCACTTTTTTTAATTCCTTTTGGGGAAATTCCCAATTTAGTAAAAAGAATTTCGCCTATTTGTTTGGGAGAATTGATATTAAACTCAACCCCGGCTTTGTCCCAAATATTTTTCTCAATAACTTCCAAATCTTTATGATATTCACCGGATATTTTTTCTAAATACGGGACATCAACCAAAATTCCGGTTTTTTCCATCTCGTCGATTATCGGGATAATCGGTATTTCGATATTTTCATAAACATAAGTAAGATTTTCTTTCTTTATATCATTCTTGAGCTTTTTTATCGCTTCGTCGAGAGTTGTACTTCCTTTATAGTGTATTACTTCGTCCTCATCAGGATCGGTTCTCTCCGAATTCAAAAGCCAATATGCAATTTTAGCTTTGGTAATTTTTTCTTTATCGATATCATTTTCGGTGGAAGTTCCCAAAGTCGTCTGAGCAATGGTCTGGCCGAGCTTTCCAAAAGAATTAGGCGAGGAGATCCGAGGACCTTGCGAAGGCGAGCTTTGGGAACTTCCACCGTCTAGTATATTCAAAAATCTATTCTGTAAACTTTTAAATTCCATTTCCCTAAAAAAATCGGCTACATTATTTTTATCGACTGTATCTTTCCAATTATTTTTCGGTAGTTCAAATTTTATCGGCGCGTCCAGGCGAATAGTTGCCAGTGTTTTGGAAAAAAGCGCTTCTTCTTCCCCTTCTTTCAATAAAGTTAGTACTCTGTCTGTTATTCCCAATTTTTTAAAATCTTCTTTTTTATTTATGGCCTTGTAAATATTCTCGACAGTTCCATATTTGGAGATAAGAATCGTGGCTGTTTTTTCGCCGATGCCTTTAATCCCGATGATATTATCCGACGGGTCACCACGAAGTCCTTTGTAGTCCGGCAAATTTTTCGGGGAAAAACCGAAACGCTCTTCGACTTTTTTCTGGTTGTATAAAATAGTGTCGTTGATACCTTTTTTTAGGGTATAAACTGTGACCGTATCGTCATCGACAAGCTGGAGTGTATCCATATCGCCGGAAGCGATGACAATATCCATTTTTTCCTTTTTATTTTTCAACTCTTCGGCAATGGTTCCGAGTAAATCGTCAGCTTCGAAACCTTCGCATTCGTAAATCGGTACCGATAGCGCTTTAAAAAAAACGCGAGAACTAATAAGCTGAGCAACTAGTGCCTCATCGGCCTTGGCCCGTCCGGCTTTGTATTCATTGTAGGCCTCGTGCCGGAAAGTTTTTTTCGGCAAGTCAAAGCAAGCGATAATATAGTCCGGTTTCAAATCGGTAATTATCTTGAATAGCATAGTCGCTAGTCCATATATCGCCCCGGTCGGCTCGCCTTTTGAATTCATAAATTCAGGCAAGGCATGATAAGCCCGGTGGATAATTGCGTGCGAATCAAGTAATATAACCTTTTTTTTTGTTTCTTTCTTTGTCACACTCTGATTATACCAGAAATTCAACGGCTCTAGTTTGGTCATCAACGTGACCCAATTTTACCCAGCAAGTGGCTTTATCAAGACAATTTTTTACGTTCTCTGGCCACTCGATAATAATAAGATTATCTTTGTCTTTCTTTAATTCTTCCCAGCCGATTTTTAATAATTCAAGATATGAATCCAAGCGATAAGCATCAATATGAATTAAATTTTTAAAAGAAGAATAATATTTAGAGCTAGGATTTATTTCATATATTTTCATAATAATATAAGTCGGTGATATGACATTTTCATTTATACCAATTTGCTTCGCTATTTCTTGAGTCAATGTTGTCTTCCCCGCCCCAAGTTCACCCGAAAGAGCCACCACTTTGGCTTTATTATTTTTCATTTTTAATATTCTTTCCAGTAGTTTTTGTGATATTTTTGGGATTTCTTTTTTACTAAATTTAACTTTCATATGTATATACTAACATACCCCAATAAAAGTTGGGGTATGTTTTTGTATTAATTACAATATTTTGGTATTCGTTTTAATCGTTTACTATCTTACGACGACCAAATAGGGATCGGGCAATAAGAATCAGCAAAAGAAGAATAACAATAATAATTAGCCACCCGATTAAACCTATTCCAAGAATTTTTCCAGATATGCTGGAAACCGCGGAAACTGCGGAGGCCCCAAGGGCATTACCGGCCTTAGGTTTGTTGAGAACATAAGCCATTGCATTTTCTTGCGCCCCGTTTGGATTTGTATAGACGAGAATTGTGGTTGTAACTATTTGAGCTAAATTAGGGTCGATAGAATCAACTCTTGCTTGTAAATATATAGTCCCTTCAGTATTAGGCTCTAAATCTTCAATTGGGGCAGAGAGAGTTCTATCATCTTCTGAATATGTCCCGCTAGAAGTATTTGTCGCCGTTATCCCTTTTGGAACATACACTTGAATCATCGGTTTAGTTAATTTAGAAGTGCTGATATTTTTATAAGAAACAGTGTAGTCAACAATATCTCCTTTGCCAATTGCTTGATAATGATTTTCGATTTTAAGCATGATTGGAGATTCCGAAGATGTCATTGTCGTACCTTGGGTTATTGGTTGTTTTTCTGTCTGATTATTACTTGGGTTAGTAGTATTAGTCGTACTTACGGCGCTTCCAGTAGTTGTATTTGCTTTTTTGTTTGAAGTTGGGTTTGAAGTGGAAATGATTATGGGTTTAAGTGTCTGAAAGACTTCAATCGCCCCACGAGAAATACCATTTGGTCCTTCGGATACAGCTTGGAAAAAATAAATTGTTTTGGGATTTAAATTCGTGACAAATTCACTGAAACTTACATTACCACTTGTGGAACGGGAAACTGTCAGCGAACCGAGATTAACGGTTGTTCCATACTCAAAGTGCGTATTTGAATTGGCATAATTTGAATTTGTAATCAATCCATTTAATTGTGCTCCGGTTTGGGAAACATTTGTTGCCACGGTGGTAACTACATTGGTATTATATATCGGCACAGACGTGGTTTGATTATAATTATTGTTACTATTAACACTCACCCGAATAGATTGTGAATCGCTGTTATTACCATTGCCGTAAACCCTTAAAATATAAGCGGTCGCATTGGAAGGATAAATAGTTTGACTTCCATCAAGAGAAACATTGCCAATATTTGAAATATTCGCAGAATCACAATCGGTAGTATTCCATCTTAAGGTGACAGGGTCGCCACTTTGAATGGATGTATCACTGGCCGTAAATTTATCTATCGTACAGTCATTATTGTTGTTATCAATATTATTTTGATTGACGGATATTAGGATAGAGTCTGTTTGAGACGAACCGTCGTTGCCATTTGCCGTTAAAACATAAGTTGTATCTTTGTCTGGATAAACTTTTCTACTTCCGTCGACGGATAAATTGCTGCCGACTCCCGAAATTTTTATTTGGTCACAATTTTCGGTATCCCATCGGAGAGTAGTATAATCGCCATTATCTACACTGGTATCACTTGCCTCAAAATTTATTATTTCACACGAATATTCAGTTGGATCTGTTATTTTCAATTGAATTTGTCTGGTTGGCTTTGTTCCGGTTGTTGAATTGCCGGTTATTGTATAAGTAGAGGTTTGTGTCGGATATATTGTCCTACTTCCCGATGCGGGTAAATTTGTTCCCGCACCTAAAATATCCACGGAGTTGCAATTTACGGTACTCCAGGAAACTACCGCCGAATCACCCGATGTCACATTCACCGAAGAAATCGAATCGTTAATTGTAAAATTTGTTATTGAGCAAGCGTAAGCCGTCGGGTCAGTTACTATCACTTGAATTTGCCTTGTTGGTTTTGTCCCGGTTGTTGAATTGCCGGTTATTGTATAAGTGGTAGTTTTTGACGGATAGATTGCTCTGACTCCCGATCCGGGTAAATTTGTCCCGACGCCAGGTATGTCTACAGAACTACAGTTTTCCGATTCCCAAGAAATCGCCGCCGAATCTCCCAAGATAATACTGGTTGGCACGGTTGAATCATTTATTGTAAAGCTTGTTATTGAACAAGCATAGGCTGTGGAGTCAGTCATATTTACAACAACTTGTTTTGTCGGTTTTGCTCCGACTAAAGAATTTCCGGTTAACGTATAAGTGGTAGTTTTCGAAGGATATATTGTTGTCGTCCCTGTTATTGGTAAATTTGTTCCGACACTTGAAATATCTACCGAACTACAGTTTTCGGTGCTCCAAGAAAGCATTGCCGAGCCACCCGAAATAATATTTGCCGATATCGATGAGTTATTCACGGTAAAGCTTGTTATTGAACAAGCATAAACAGGCGGGGTTGAATCAGAGACCTGGTCCAGAGATACAGCAAAAACATTTTGCCCAATGAAAAGGATGACAAAACCGAGTATTCCAAGCGTTATTTTTATATAATTTTTCACAGGCTATATGGTAGCATTTTTATTGGATATTGTCAACCCCTCGTCTTAAACTAATCTATACGATATAATAAGAGAATGACAGTTCAATTTGATGATGACAAACAGAAAAAAAATCTTGATGACTTAAGAAAACAAGAAGAAGAAGATTTGATACAAGTTTTATCGGAAGCTAAATACGGTATACCGCCCATAAATCTATCGGGGGTTATTATCGATAATGAAGCTCTGCGTGCTATCCCGGAAAAAGATGCCGTTTCTTTGGAGATAGCTCCGTTCAAAATAGTAGGTAGAAATATTCACGTTGCTGTCAGGTCTCCTCAGCCGGAAAAATTAGAAAGTCTGAATACTTATTTCGGAGAACATAATCTTACTCCGCATTTTTATATGGCTTCGCTTGCCAGTTTGCAAAAAGCTTGGGAAAGGTATAAAGAAATTTCTTATGCTTCCGAGACAAAAATAGGGGCTGTCACAATTTCCGGAGAGGCTTTGAAGAAAATAATGTTAAATATCAAAAATATGGATGACATTAAAAATGCCATATTGGAAGCCGAGAAAGATAAAACACATACAACTTCTCACATTCTCGAAATTGTTTTGGCTGGGGCTATCGCTATAGACGCTTCCGATGTCCACTTCGAGCCTGAAGAAAATACTGTCAGGTTGCGTCTCCGCCTGGATGGAGTTCTTCACGAGCTAATGGAAATCCCTCTTTTTGTTCATAAGTTTATAAACTCTCGAATCAAGCTTATCTCCGGCCTTAAAATTACAACCTCGGCTGTTGCTCAAGACGGTCGCTTCAGCATTTTCCTCGATCAAAATGAGATAAACCTTCGTGTCTCTATTATGCCCGGGGCTTATGGTGAATCAATCGTTCTCAGAATCCTCAATCCAAAAACAATTCGGGTAAAACTGGAAGATATCGGAATTGAACCGGGGTTGTATCAAATTTTTATGGATGAAATACGAAAACCAAATGGTCTTATTCTTCTTACCGGTCCGACTGGTTCCGGTAAAACTACGACTCTTTATTCTTTTTTGCGAAAAATTTATTCCGAGGAAATAAAAATAATCACAATCGAAGATCCTATCGAATATCATCTAAACGGTATTTCCCAAACACAAACGGATGATGAGAAAGGTTATACATTCTTGGAAGGATTGCGTTCGGCTTTGCGCCAGGACCCCGATGTCATCATGGTTGGAGAAATCCGTGATAGTGAAACAGCAAAAACCGCCGTCGAATCTGCTCTTACCGGTCACTTGGTTTTCTCTACCCTCCATACCAATAATGCTGCCGGAGTTATTCCCCGTCTTATCGACCTTGATGTCAATCCGAAAATTTTGGTTTCGGCATTATCATTATCAATTGCTCAGCGTTTAATCCGAAAGCTTTGTGTAGATTGCAAAAAAGAAAAGACTTTAACCGAGAAAGAAATAACAATTATTAAAAACATTGCCGATACTTCCAAATCAAACGGTAAAGATTTTATAAATTTCGGGGTTGATATGAATACCACGTTTAGATTATATGATGCCGTTGGTTGTGAAAAATGTAATCGTACCGGATACAAAGGAAGAATGGGAATATTTGAGGCAATCCAAAAAGATGCCGAGATTGAAAAAGTGATAATTGAAAACCCGAGTGAGCGGGAAATAAAATTGATTGCGGCTAAACAAAGGTCGTTAAGTATGAGAGAAGACGGAATAATAAAAGTTATAAAAGGTATTACCTCTATGGAAGAAGTGGCTAGTGTTGTAGACCTCCTTGAACCATAAAATAAAATATCCCGACCGAGGTCGGAAGATTTTATTTTAAGAAGATATAAATCTCTAAACAATCCTTTGCGAGCATACACTTACAAAGTAATATAAGATTACAGGATAGCCCCAGTAAATTAAAAATGAACCAGGGCGTCCTATGCCCAGATATAGAGCACGGGGCCGATTGCTTAGAGATTTATGTCCTCTTAGTTAAAATGCTATAATGCAGATATAAAATTCAATTGTTGAGAGTATATCATGTTTAAAACATAATGTCAAGTCCAGCAAAAACAAACAAAGATGAGAACTTTTTAGACCAGACGCTCCGTCCTTTGACGTGGAACGAGTATATTGGGCAGGAAAATATCAAGGCTAACTTGAAAATTCTTTTGACCGCCGCCGAAGAACGTTCTCACCCGGCTGAACATATTCTTTTCTATGGTCCACCAGGACTTGGCAAAACAACTTTGGCACATTTGATAGCCAAAGAAACAGGCAGACAAATAAAAATTACCTCAGGTCCAGCGATTGAAAAAGTTGGCGACTTGGCTTCAATTCTTACCAATCTTGCACCCGGTGATATTGTCTTCATCGATGAAATCCATCGCTTGAATAAAATGGTTGAAGAAATTTTATATCCCGCGATGGAATCCGGAGTCCTCGATATTATTATCGGTAAAGGTCCGTCGGCCCGAACCATTCAACTCGAACTCCCGCCATTTACTCTTATCGCCGCCACCACTCGTATCGCCTTACTTTCCTCCCCTCTTCGTTCTCGCTTCTCCGGTGGTGTTTTCCGTCTCGAATTTTACACTCATGACGAGATTAAAAAAATTCTTTCACGCTCGGCAAAAATATTGGGAGTAAAACTAGATGATGAAGCGCTGGATGAAATTGCCAAACGGGCTCGTTTTACCCCTCGAACGGCAAACTATCTACTTAAACGCTGTCGCGACTATGCCCAGGTCCACAAAACCCCATTAACCAAAGAAACAATTAAAAAAGCACTGGCTTTGCTTGAAATAGACGAGCTTGGATTATCGTCTTCGGACAGGCGAATCCTTGAAATCATTATTTCGAAATTCGGTGGTGGTCCTATTGGATTAAAAACTATTAGTGCCGCAACCAGTGAAGAAGAAGCGACAATTGAGGAAGTTGTGGAACCATATTTAATTCAACTTGGGCTTCTTGACCGAACAAATAGAGGAAGGGTTGTGACAAAAAAGGGCTATGAGCATTTGGGGTACGAATACGGAAAATTATTATGAGAATTTTAGCAATTGACCCTGGTTTTGAAAGAGTTGGAATGGCAATTATAGAAAAAACTTCTTTACGAAAAGATGTTTTGGTTTATTCCTCATGTTTCAAGACATCGGCCAAAATACCATTTCCGGAAAGACTTAAAAATATTGGGCTTGAAGTTGAAAAGATAATCAAAAAGTATAAACCGGACGCTCTGGCCATCGAAAAACTCTATTTTACCACCAATCAAAAGACGGCTATGGGAGTCTCGGAGGCTCGTGGAACGATTATTTATGTCGCTTCGAAAAACAACCTTGCTATATATGAATATACTCCTCCACAAATCAAGGTGGCCGTTACTGGCTACGGAAAAGCCAGTAAAGAAATGATAATGTCGATGGTTCGGAAACTCATTGATATCGACGAGAGTATAAATTCCGACGACGAATTGGACGCGATCGCCATCGGACTTACGTGTTTAGCTTGCGAAAAGGTTATCCACAGCTCGAATCTATTGCAAAGAAAATAATATTTTGATACAACTTATGTATTATAATTTATTTTAATAAATATGAGTGATAGTGATGATGATAAAGAAATAAAAATAGGTGAAGAAGAAGATCCTGACCTTGAGACGGAACCAATCGACCCGATTGACGATCCTTTAATAGAAGACGACGATTTGGTCGGAACGGATGAGGGTTCTTATGGTAGTGGATTTGCCGGGTTAGACGGTTCCGAATATTAAAAATAAAATTCCCTGGATGAAATCAGGGAATTTTATTTTAGTTTTATCTATTTATTTTGATAAATCTTTTTTTGCCAATGCGGTACGTCCCGGGTTTTATAGGAGCGTTATAATCTTTTATTTTTTCTTTTGTTTCCAAATTTGTCACTGCCCCATCATCCAAAAGGCGGCGAAATTCTGTTTTGGATGAAATAATTTTATTGTTCAACAATACATCGACAAATAATTCTCCTTCACGTATTTTTATCTCCTCTACATTCTCCGGAATTTCTTTTTTTGAAAAAGTTTTTTCCCAATTTATTTCTGCTTTTTTGGCTTTTTTATTTCCATGATAAATAGTAACAATTTCTCTGGCCAATCTCATTTTTAAATCTTTCGGATTAGCTTCTTTGGGTAGATCACGAGTTATTTCTTCAAGTTCAAAAAAAGAAACATTGGTGCAAAGTTCAAATCCTGGCAAAATTAATTCGTCTGCCCAACTCATTATCTTTCCGTACATCTCTTCTCCCGAATCATCGAGAGTTAGCATATTGTTTTCTGTTTTGCCCATTTTTTTGCCACTGTTGTCTTCCAAAAGTTTCATTGTAATTACAAACTTTTCTTTCCCTTTCAGCGTTTTCATTAAATTACGTCCGCAAAGCATATTGAATGTCTGGTCGTTTCCTCCAATTTCTCCATCAACATTCATGGCGATACTGTCGTATCCTTGCATTAATGGATATAAAAATTCGTGAAGGAATATCGGCTTCCCCTCTTTTTCTCTCTCCCTAAACATGTCGCGTTCAAGCATTTGTTGAACAGTCATTTGAGATGCGAGTGTTACAACTTCCTTGAAATTCATTTTACCGAGCCACTTGGAATTAAATTTAATCTCTGCTTTGTTTTTACCACTGAAAGAAATCAGATTACTGGCCTGTTTTTTATAATTTTTTAAGTTAGTCATCACTTCTTCGTGGGTAAGTTGTTTGCGGGTGGCCATTTTATCGGTTGGGTCGCCAATCATTGCTGTAAAATCGCCCATTAAAAGGATAATTTTATGTCCTAGTTTTTGAAATTCTGACAATTTTTTAATCGGGATTGCGTGCCCTAAGTGTAAAGTTGGTCCTGTTGGATCAATCCCAAGATAAATAGTCAGCTTTTCGCCTTTTTTTATTTTATTCTCCAAAAAATCCTTAGTCGGATATATGTTTTGGATTCCTCTGGAAAGCAGTTCTTTCGTATCATTTTTTATCATATACCTATACTTTACCACATTTATATAATTTTAAGAATATAATGTGCTATTATACAGGAAGTATGACAAAAAAGAAAAAACGTTTGATTAAAAATATCATTTTCGCTGTTATAGGGCTTGGTTTGTTGGCTGTCGGTATTTTAATGATATGGATTAGCACCTTAAAGATTCCAGACTTCACAACTTTTGCCGACCGCAAGATTCAAAGCTCGTCCAAGATATACGATCGAACGGGTGCAATCCTCCTTTATGATGTAAATCAAGGAATAAAAAGAACTGTCATCCCTTATGAAGATATGGGAATTAACATTTTGAATGCGACTGTTGCTATTGAAGACTCGGAGTTTTACCAACATAAAGGTATTCGTATTTCTTCCATCGTTCGAGCAACTATTTGGGCAAAATTGACCGGTAAAAAAGTCCAAGGTGGTTCTACCATAACCCAACAGTTGATTAAAAATACTCTTCTGACCCCGGAGGTTTCTATTACTCGCAAAATGAAAGAGTGGATATTATCCATCAAGCTTGAAAAAATTATGAGTAAAGATAATATCTTGACTCTTTATATGAATGAAGCTCCATATGGAGGAAACATTTATGGTATCGAGGAAGCTTCAAAAGCTTTCTTCGGTAAAAACACTAAGGACTTAACTTTGGCGGAAGCTGCTTATATGGCGGCATTACCTAATGGCCCGACATATTATTCTCCTTACGGTAAGAATAAAGACAAACTCGATGAAAGAAAAAATTTGGTATTAAACAGGATGCTTGAATTAAAATTCATAACCCAGGAAGATTATGACAAAGCCAAGGCCGAGGTTGTGACTTTCTTGCCACAACAACCGGTACACATTGCCGCACCTCACTTTGTTTTTTATATTAAAGATTATCTGGAGAAAAAATATGGTGCTGATGTGCTTGAAAATGGTGGTTTAAAAATAATAACTACTCTTGATTATGATTTACAAAAAAAAGCCGAGGCGATAGCCCTTACGAAAGCCAAAGAAAACGAAAAAAACTGGGATGGGAACAATACGGCGATAGTCGTGACCGACCCAAAGACCGGGCAAATTCTTTCAATGGTTGGTTCGCGCGATTATTTCGATAAAACTATCGATGGTAATTTCAATGTCGCTACAGCCGGCAGACAACCTGGGTCCTCTTTCAAACCAATTGTTTATGCCCTGGCTTTTGAAAAAGGTTATACGGAAAAAACAACATTGTTTGATGTTAAAACAGAATTCAATGCCTCGTGTAGTCCAGACGGAACTGACACTAAGGATACTTGTTATACTCCGAGTGATTTCGACACCAATTATCGCGGACCAATGACCCTTCGTAACGGCTTGGCACAATCTATAAACATCATCGCGGTAAAACTTTTGTATCTGGTTGGTGTTCCAGACGCAATTAAAATGGCCCAGAATTTGGGCATTAGTACTTTAGTAAATGACCCAAATAGATACGGGTTGTCTCTCGTCATTGGTGGGGGAGAAACGACTCTTCTTGATATGACTTCCGCTTATGGAGTTTTCGCCAATAATGGAATAAAAAATCCGACCACAGGTATCTTGTCAGTCGAAGATGGTAGTGGAAATATTCTCGAAAAATACCAGAGTTCTCCACAACAAATTATTAAACCAAATACAACACACATTCTTTCAAGTATTCTTTCGGATGATGTCGCCAGAACCCCGACTTTTGGGGCTAATTCGGTATTGCATATACCGGGCAGAGAAGTCGCAGTAAAAACCGGTACGACAAATGACAACAAAGATGCTTGGACTCTTGGCTACACGCCTTCTCTCGCAGTCGGCGTCTGGGTTGGTAATAATGACAACAAACCAATGAAAAAGGGTGGTGCGGCTCTTGCAGGCCCTATATGGAACGCGGTTATGACTGAAGCTCTTAAAAATTTGCCGGTTGAAACGTTTGATAAACCCGACCCGATTGATCCGACCATTCCGCCAATTCTTCGTGGTTTCTGGCAGGGTGGTGACACTTTCACTATAGATTCTATTTCAGGTAAATTGGCCACTGAATTTACACCAGAAGAAACAAAAAAAGAAATAGGCATCACAAACGTTCATTCAATATTATATTGGTTGAATAAAGATAACCCACTGGAGCAAACATCAGGGCAAACAAACGATTCTCAATTCAATAGTTGGGATTATGGTGTCCAAAAATGGTGGAATGCTAATAAATACAACTACCCGATAATAACCGAAGCCGATAAGCCAACCACCTACGACAATATACATACACAGGAAGCGAAACCTGTTTTTCAGATAACCGGAATCGATAGTAATAAAACTTATGGAAAGAACGAAAAAATTACTATCTCAATTAATCCAACAAACATAAACCCGATTAAAAAAGTTGACGTCTTCGTAAATAATACGTACATAACATCATTAAAATCATCTCCATTTACGGCCTCATTTGTTCCGAGCGATATTGGTGATATATCAAACACCAACACCATTCATATTATCGGCGTTGATACTTTGGGGAACATCGGGGAAACAATAATTCCTCTAAAAATTAGGGATAATTAAAATTATTTAATATCTGAAAAATTGTTGTTGGGCAAAATATTTTTTAGTTTGTCTAAAATTTGTTTTTTGTGCATGAAAATTTCACTGCAAAGCACCGGGGAGCCGTTCATATAAATACACCCGTCCTTTATTTTGACTGCGTGCTCTTCAACCGGGTGAGAAATTTCTTTTGAAATTGTTTCGATGACAACGCTCTTTAATTCTTCTTTTTGAAAAATTAATTTTTTGAACTTGTCTAAAAAGGTTGTTATGTGGTTGTAGTCCATATTATCTATTCATCGGCATAACCAAATACATGAAAGATGGGTCGCCAACACCGCGAATAATCATCGCCTTGTTGTTCCCAGTCAGTTCAATACTCAAGCTGTCGCCCGGAATCGACTGGAAACAATCCAAAACATATTTGTAGTTGAAGTTGGCTGAAACTTCTTCCCCCGATAATGCTCCCGAAATTAAGGTTGTATTCTCTCCGATATCCGCGTTCTTGGACTCAATTTCAAAAATTTTATCTTCGGGTTTAATGGTCAAAACAATTTGATTGAATTTATCCGAAAAAATATTGGAAATTTTGAGTGATGAGATAAAATCTTGCTTTAATACAATAGCTTTGGTCGTCGGATTTTTGGGAACAATTTGTTTATAATCGGGGAAACTGCCGTCAACCACCCGCGAAGTCAGATATATATTATCGGTCGAAAAAGATATTTGGTTTTTCTGAAGAGTCATTTTTAAATCATCATCCAAACCGTCAAAAACCTTGATTATTTCAACGACATTTTTAAATGGTATCAATATCCCACCGAAAGACAGTTTTTGTTTTACTTTTATTTTCTTTTCGGCCAAACGGAAAGAGTCGGTGGAAACAAAGACCAACATATCGTCTTCCGGGTAAATATAAACACTTCCGATTTCCGGTTTTATTTCCGAAATGGAGGCGCTGTAGTAAACGGACTTAATGCCATCAATAAATTTCTTACTCGGCATCAAAAGACTCTCCCCTTCAACAATTGGAATGGTTGGAAAATCTTCATGAGAAATACTTTTGAGTAGAATTGTGCTGGTATTTGTTTTAACCAACAAGTTTCCATTTATCAACTCAAACTTAACCAGAAGATCTCCTTGTAGTATGGAAAATAGTGAGGATAAAATATCGCCTCGAACAGCCACAACCCCCTCTTTCTCAATTCTGGCCGGAATTTCTATTTCGACTCCTATATTCAAATTAGTCGCTCTAAGTTTTAGGGTTTTACCTGTCGCAACCCAAAGAACCGAACCAAGAACCGGGAGGGTTAAGTTTTTACCGGTAATTCTTTCGACAGAAACCAAAGCTTTTTTAATTTTATCTATTGAACATTCTATTTTCATATATGTTACTAATTTATATTATAAAATTTATTACTACTACTAACACTGTGGATATGTGAATTCTTTAAAAACCCTATAAACACAAGACTTTTTTTGATTTATTTTTTTTGATTTATTTTTAACTTGTTGATTACTTTTAATTTTTTAATAAACAACCATTTTTCCACATTTTAAAAATTTATAAACACTTCTTTTCCACACACTTATCATTTCTATTTGAACATAATTCTAATCTTTTCTATTTCTTGCAACAACGACGGGTCGGTCTTCAAATCACTCTTAATTTTCAAATGAGAGTGAATTACAGTTGTGTGGTCTCTATCTCCAAGTTTCTGCCCAATCAAAGGATACGAAATATTAAAATCTTCCCGAAGTAAATACATAGCTACTTGGCGGGCCCTAACAATTTCTTTTCTCCTTGTTTTTTCATAAATAACCTCTTCAGAAAGACCATATTGGTCGGCAACAATTTTGACAATATCTTTGATGGCGACGTTCTTTTTTGGCCTGATATTATTTTTAATAAGGGTTTTAACTTCCACAAGCGTCAAAGATCTATTCTTCAGTTGAGATTGGCAAATAATCGTATTCAAACTCCCCTCCAGCTCTCGGATGTTTCCTTCGAGCGCTTCGGCAAGATAAGAAACAATTTCCGGTTCAATAATACAGTTTGTCGATTCGAATTTAGCTTTTATAATAGCTATCCGAGATTCATAATCCGGTTCCACAATCTGAACTATCATTCCGGAGGCAAACCTAGACTGTAGCCTTTCTTCAAGGCCAGGAATAAAGTTTGGATGTTTGTCCGAGGAAAAAATTATCTGCTTATTGCTCTCATAAAGCGTATTAAAAAGATGAAATAATTCCTCTTGGGTTTTATCTTTCCCGGAAATAAACTGGACATCATCCATAATTATAACATCATATTTACGATATTTTTCTTTAAAAGAATTTGGATTTTTATTTTGGATTGAGTTGATATAATCAATCGCGAATCTCTCCAAACTGACATAATAAACTTTTTTCAGCGGGTGTTTTATTTTTATGGTATTACCGATTGCTTCTATCATGTGTGTTTTACCCAAACCGGTACCGCCATAAATAAAAAATGGATTGTAATTTTGCCCCGGATTTGTGATGATAGCTTGAGCAACAGCATAGGCCAGCTCATTAAAAGGACCGACGATAAAAGAATTAAAATTATATTTTGGATTTAAATTATCATCTTTATTTATATAAAGATCACCAAGTGGCAACTCTTTATTGATATTTTCCGGCACTTTTGTGATTACCTTATCATTATTTTTAAAATCCTGGTCGCGTCGCAACTCTTGTTTCTGAATTATATATTCAACTCCACGAACACCCTCTTCGTTCCCAATCAAGGTTTTCATAATAAGCTTATGAAACTTATTATAAAGCCAATCTTTAACGAATTCATTCGGCACCCCAACAGAAATAATTCCAACCTCTTCTTTTATAATAGAAGTGTTTTTAAACCAAGTAGTGAAATTAGCCCTTGAAATATTTAATTCAATTTCCGATAAGCATTTATTCCAAAGCTCTTTTGTATTCATGGACTCCATTATACTCTGTTTTTAAATATGGCAACAATAAAAAACCTTGATTAACATGTTGATATCGTGTGGATATGTTTTGAGATATATTTGCAATGTCATCCAATTTAGTATATATTACCCAATATGTCACAAACATATCAACCAAACAGAAGGAAAAGAGCAAAGACACATGGCTTTCTTGTTCGTACCAAAACACAAAACGGAAGAAGGGTAAATACTGCTCGTCGCCGAAAGGGCCGGGCTAACGTGTCTATAAAGAAATAAAATGCTTCCAAAGAAAAAGCGGGTTAAAAAGGCGGTTTTCCACGACCTTATGAAGGAAGGAAAAACTTTTTCCACCGAGCTCTTTTTGTTTTATTCCATTAAGAACGAATCTCCACAATATGCCTTTGTTTCTCCCAAAAACATTTTTAAAAGTGCGGTTAATAGAAACAAATATAGAAGAATTGGCTATAACATCCTGCGTTTTCTTCCATTAAAATCCGGTTCAGGAATTTTTGTTTTTAAAAAGAAAGCGATAACAGCAACCCAGCCTGAGATTAAAGACAACATTTTTTTTATCCTAAAAAAGACCGGTTTTCTTCAATAAAAACCCTTTAAAATCAACATATTATGACTAAAATAATTATTTGGTTTATAAATATTTATCAGAAAATTCCCGGAAGAGCACATTCTTCTTGTGTTTTTTTGCCAACTTGTTCGGAGTACACCAAACAAGCAGTCTTAAAATATGGAGTCTTCGGAGGACTGGGACGAGGTTTTATAAGGATTTGTCGTTGCCATCCCTGGCAAAAAAACCGCTACGACCCGATTTGATTTTTTCTTTTTTTAAGATACAATAGAACAATGTCAGCATTATGGAATACGGTATTTTACCAACCGATATATAATATCCTTATCTTTATCATCAACAACATCACATTTCACGATGTTGGCTTTGCTATTATTATCGTTACCGTCATTGTTAAACTTATTCTCTCCCCTTTAACGCGGAAATCCATCAAGAGCCAAATATTGATGAAGCGGATGGAACCGGAACTCAAACAAATTAAAAAAGATTTTCCGAACAAAGAGGAACAAGCCAAAAAAACTTTTGAACTTTACAAAAAATACGGCACAAACCCATTCTCTGGTTGCTTGGTTGTGATTTTACAACTGCCGGTTATTTTCGCTTTATATTATGTTTTCTATAAAGGTCTGTCTATTAACACAAGTATAATCTATTCGTTCATCCAAATACCGACAAGTCTACATACAAACTTCTTGGGTTTGTTGGAAATGAGTAGTCATAGTATTTTTCTCGGTATATTTGCCGGGGTAACCCAGTTTGTCCAAGGATATTTATCGGCACCGGTAAAACCCGGCAAGGTTGAAATTGTAAAAGAAGATGCGGCTGTGCCGAAGCCATTTCAAGAACAACTTTCTGATAGTATGCAAATGAACGTTAGATATATCCTACCGGTGTTTATCGCTTTTATTGCTTGGAAAATTTCGGCTGCAGTTGCTTTATATTGGATTGTGAGTAATATATTTACCATTGTCCAAGAGTGGTATATCCGTCGACAATTGGCCCGAAATTCAATTTAAACATATATGTATCAAGATAAAATAAAAGAAGCTATAGAACAAATATTTAAGCACACTGCCTGCACTATTTCGAAATGTGAATTTTCCGAGGACAGTGGAATGCTTTGGTGCGAGATTGAGACACCAGATTCAAATTTTATGATTGGGCGAGACGGAGAAACACTTCGTTCTCTAAATCATCTCATCCAAAAAATTGTAGAAAAAAGTCTACCACCGGCTCGTTCTGATAATAATGAAATACCGCCAGAAAGGGGCCCTAGTATTTTTATTGATATTAATGGTTATCAGAAAAAGCGTTTTGAAAACTTAAAAACTATCGCTCATATGATGGCCGAACGCGCCAGATATTTCAAAAGCAATATTGAGATTGACCCAATGCCAGCCTATGAAAGAAGAATCATCCACATGTTCCTGGAGAATGCTAAAGATGTAAAAACCGAATCGGAAGGATATGGCCCAAATCGTCGGGTAGTTATCAAATACATAAATAAAGACTAATTAACAATTACTGATTACTAATTAAAATACATAAGCAAATCTTGCGTATTTTTGTGTTTTATTATTAATTATTAATTCGTAATTAGTAATTACTTTAAATTCAAGCTCCACAGTGTGGAGTCTTTTTTGTTCGTGAAGAATAATAAATTTTCGGTGTCGCTTAAAAACAAATGTGTGCCATCAACCGGAGTTTCCCCGACTGAATTTGCTATGGTTGTCTTGTCTCCAGTCACAGTATTTATTTTTACAAAATAGTCATCAAAAGATACCAAACCTTGATACCAGGAATCAGGATATTGATTACCGGTGATAACGTTTGGCATAGCACAATATATATTAACATTATCATTACCCCAAACACATTTTTCCGGTAAACCATATCCAAAATCTTTTGTGGAATGTTTGGCAATATCGAAAACTCCAAGTTCCGGGCCAGTGTTTCCCGACGTGCCGTATAAAACAAGAGAACCATTTGGACTGATTAAAGTAGTAAGACCCGGCACTCCGCCGAATATTTTTGAAATAGTTTTATTTGTTGTGTCCAAGAGGAATACGCTACCATTTACACCATAAGATGGTTTTGTAGTTAAATAAACTTTCCCATTGATACTCCACGTTGATAACCACTCCGTAAAAGAATAATTGAAAACAATATCTCGTTTTGTTTGTCCAAAGGTTCCAACTGTTCCGGTTGCCCCGTTGTCGTTTTCCGTTAAATAAAAGAATTTAGTTTTATCTTGCGAGACGCTCAAATCGGAAATACCCATGGGAAGAAATTCTCCTTTAGGTGCTCCAAGTGTCGCCATAAAAGTATTTATTGTTCCATCATTGGATAAATATCGGTAAATGACGGAGTTAGCCGTATTGTCAAAAAAGGCTTCATAAATGCTGGGGATTGTTGAATTTGAAATTTCTTCCTTGGCTTTTGTGTCCAAGAACATTTTATAAATATGACCATTCATTCTTTCAACATATCTTAAAGAAGGTACTTGCTCAGTTAAATTTTGTTGCATTTGGTTGGTTGTTTTTGCGAAGTATGGAGCCGTGAGAGAATCAATACTACCGGTAACAGGTAAATTATTTAATTTCTGGAAATCCTTTATCGCTTGTATTGCTAACTTACCGAAACTTCCATCGACCACAAGTGGTGGTTTAAGTGAAAGTGTTTGATTCAGAATTGTTTGAATTGCTTTTCTCCCATCTATTGTATCGGCCGAAATTATTGTTTTGATTGGTTCTTGTTTTGAAGTAACTGCCCCGGCTACAGGTCTTGTATCTTCCAGAAATGTTGCACCAGCGATGGCAAAATCCGTTATTTGGGAAAACTTTGAAGTTTTTGTTCCAGGGGTTACTGGGGTTTGATTTTGATTATTCCCTGTGTTTGGGTTTGTATTTGTATTGTTGTTTGTTGTGTTTTTCCCTGTGCCAAAAGGATTAAAATTCTGATACCAAGGTGTCGAGCTACCCGTTGTAGGAGTATTACTTTTCTTGCCTGACAATAAATAAACACCGAGGATAATTAGGATGATGACAAACACTGATATAAAAATGATGATTTTTTTCTTTGACATAGAATTTAATTAAATGCTGAAGCACAATACTTTTTATCACCTATCCAAGGACTTTTATTTGGATTTGAGGCAAGCAAATTTTTTGCTATTGCTAAGTTTGTCGCAGGGTCTAATAATCTAGCTTTGCAAGTATCGTATTGTGATTGTTTGCCTGGTAGAAGACTACAAGTAAAACCGCTAGTATATTTAGGTGATATTGCATCACTCGATGATACTGCTCTATCGAACAAACCGACACAATCTGTTCCAGCGTAGATACCGTTTGCTGCTAAATTAATCTGAAATAAACCAAAAGAAAAAGCAACATTGCTAGGTTTACAAACATCTGTTCCGCTTGCTATACTTGTTCCACCGCTTTCCATATTACAAATTTTTGACATAGCTGTTGCAGTTGTTGCATTAACTCCAAGAGCAGTAGTTAAATTTGCGACACTACAAGAACCAGATGTTACTGGAGTGCAACGAACACTCTCTCCATTTGCTTGCTTTGGATCAGTAGCTCCTCGATCGTATAAAGGTGTTATCTCCGCGCTAACGGCATTAATTGTTACACTGCTATTCAATAGTTTTGGATTAATAGTATTTAGTAGTACCCAAGCACCAAGAGCAATCAACAAACCAAGGACAGCATTAATCATTTGCTTTTTTGCTTCCGTTTTACCGAAAATTGATTCATCCCCCATATATTGAATGCCACCGATAATAAGCATAATAACTGCCAGAACTCCACAAAGACCAATAGCAATTAAAAATATCTTATCAACATAGTCTCCGAAATTTGTAGGTGCTGTTTTCATCTCACCAATTGGGGCCAGAAGTGTATATGTGCCGTTTGAATTTGTATTTTTATTCCCAGTGATGTTAACAACTGTAGGACAATCAATCGCTACCATACTGCTATTACAACCGTCGGTCGATGGCACGCAAACTCCTGTAGTAGTTTGGCCACATGCAGTTTTAACCCTTGCATTACAACCAGCTTCATTATTATCAGCGAATTCACAAATTTCTGTTTTGGTTTTATCAGGGTTTTGATACTCCCAATAGGCTATTGCTATGAGGGAGCTTGAGAAAAAAGAAAAACAAATAAAGATAAACAAAAACAATCCCAATACTTTCCCATAAATTTTTTTGTTTTTTTTCATTTTATAAGTTTATTTTAAGTTGGTTACTTGCTTTTTGGAATAATTCTTTTAGATTTTCAATTGCTATATTTATGGTAGCGAAACCGCCATGAGACGTCGGCCTGACCGTTAGCTCGGATTTCTTGGTAGGTGTCGTTATATCTTCCCCATTTATCTGCCAATTATATGTAAAATTATTTTCATTGCCTTTTACCGACATGAAATATGGCTCTGCCACAATAGTCATCTCATCCTCCGGCATAGAGATTTCTTTATTGAGAGCATTATTATACAGTACTCCCTCGGTTGGAGATTTCTTGTAGAAAATTACTTTTGGAGCATAATCCGGTATTTGGATTGTATTTTCTGCCGCGTAATTACTATTGACGGATGAAGCTGTGACCGTCACCTCGTTTGTACTGTCAAACATACTATTTTTAAATACATACGAATTCTTGTTGTAACCGGAAGCATCGGGAACAGCATCACCATTATTTTTCCACGTATAAGAAATACTTCCGATACCGGATTTTATAGTGTCTGTATTTGGAATTGCCACGGCTCTTATTAAACTGCCACTAACCGGCAAAGATTTACCTTTGTAGAATGGTGGAGTATATCCATCGGCAGATTCCCACATAATTTCAACCTCGGAAGGACTAATAGTGACTCTTTTATCAACAATATTCATCCCTTCCACCGGGGTAATAGTAATATCAAAGGTACTGGTGGAGCCGGGCCCATCCGCTTTGAAAGAATAACTTGTTTTACCTATACCGGAAAGAACCGTCCCAGTTTTCCCACTCCATGTTATTATGGCTTTGCTTAAATCGGTTACATAACTTGAAAGATTAATCGTTACATCGTCGTATGGTTGCGGATTATTCGGAGTTACATCCACATTGATGTCTCCTTCCTGCACTTCTATCTGTGTATCGTCGGCAAAACAGAAATAAGGTATATTTATTATTCCTATAATAAAAAACCCAATGAGAAAAATTTTTATTTTTGCGAGTTTCACTTTATACATTATATAATAACTTTATCCGCCAAACAACTACCAAAATCTCTAACCCTAGTTACTACTGTTCGAGGCCAACAGTTCACTTTTTGCCTTTTTGATAGCAAGAATTTGTGAAGGGTCGGAGGTGATGATTTGGTCCTCGGTGTATGAAGCGATAGTCTTAATAGCAACATGTTTTAACCCGGCAAAAAATATTCCCTCCCCGACATTTGCCTCCAGCAACAAGTATTTTTCTTCCTCGGTTAGATTAAATGTTTTCTGCAAAATATCTATCGTTGACGGAGATTGTTTGAGAAGTAATTGAAGAGAAGAGTTTGTCACAATAGGTATTCCATAGGCACTTTTCATAAAGTCGCCGACATCCTGGGTAATAGTAGCAAGGCCCAGATAGTATTTTCGTCCACGTTTCGCAATAGAATAAAGGAACGAGGCCGTATCTTCCGATTTCATCATCCACCACGCTTCATCCACCACCAGCAACCTCTTCTTGATATTTTTTCGGACGATATTCCAAATGTAATGAGTAATTATATACATAGCAATAGGTTTAAGTTCATCCTCCATATCTCGGACCGAGAAAACAATGAATTTCCTGTTAATATCGACATTTGAGGGTTGATTTAAGAATGATGCCCAGGAACCATGAGTGTATTTGATTAAACGTTGCATCAAAGATTCACTCCCTTGCATTCCGGAAAGAATAACTTCAAAGTCCGACAACATCGGAGGCTCTACATTTGTAAAATCCGAATCGGCTGTAATATCTTTCAGGGCATATGTCTCGGTAATAGCACTATCAATAATAGAATCTTCTTCCGGAGTAAGACCTCCAAGCATAATACGAAACAACCCGACAAGACTTATGGTGTTTGCCCGGAGTACATCGGCTCCGGTTTCTTCCCCTGTTGGAATCGGCAAATCAAATGGATTTATATGGTGCTCCGAAGATAAAGCTATATTGAAACATCTTCCCCCGACTGCTTCAGCCAAGTATTCATATTCACGTTCTGGGTCTATAACAATGACCTCCGTGTCAAACATTAGAGATCGAATAATTTCCAATTTAGTCGCATAAGATTTACCGGCGCCGGACGTCGCAAACATTATGGAGTTATAGTTTGGCAGTGAGAATCTATCAAAAAGTATTAGACTGGAATTATGACGATTAACACCATAAAGTATTCCCTTGTCTTCGGTTAAGTCAAAAGAGACAAAAGGGAAAATACTCGAAAGCGGCTCAGTATTCAATTTTTGGTGAATACTCAGAATATCTGTTCCGAGCGGAATAACACTTTTGAATCCTTCATTTTGTTGGAAGAGAGCGGGCTTTAAATAAATAAGCTTTGATTCAAGAAGAGATTTAATTTCATTCTCAATTTTAAATAAATCATTATCATTCTCGGCATAAATGGTTATATAAAGTCCGACATCGAACATCTTCTCTTGAGCTTGCATCAAATTGTCCCGCAAATCCTCAAGGTCCTTATAGGCCGTATCGAGTACCGGGTCGCGGACCAAACCTTTTGACTCCCGAATAGAAATCTGACTTTGGACTTCGGCTACTTTTTTCTGGAAAGACCGTAATATTTCGGCTGTTTCGATAGGGTGTACAAAAATAGAGATATCATAAACTTTATCCAAATTTATAATTGGAGAAAACCAATTGTCGGTAAGATATCGTGGATATGATATGACAAAAAAAGTTCTGGCAATTCTATCACCGAGATTTAATGACCTTGGAGTTATCTGAAGAGCCGAAGGGGCGATGATATCTTGAAGTTCAAGAGTTGCCGCTTTATAAATTTCGCTTGGTAAAATCGGCATAACCGGGGTCTTTTTTCTCTCGGTGTCATTCCCTTTTTTAAATAATGATGAAAATATTCCCATAATATTATTCCAATTTAATTCCTTGACTAATATCACCCGGATTGAATGTCTTATAGAAAAGTTCGACGACTTGGTCGGTCTTTAGTTGTGTTGTTCTTATCCCAACTCGCCCAAGCCCGCTGATGATAACTCCGACGCGCTGGTCAAGCTGTGTTCTCTTCTCTTCAAACGAAGCTAGGTCCATAGCCTTCTTTGTATCCTCAATCTGTTTCTTCGGAGCGCCTCCACCAAGCAAGCTGTCCATCATTTTATTATTAGATTTTATAATAGCCGGAGTATAAGAGACAACAATAAAGAAAGTCTTGGTCATAATATTTACTTCATCGGTGAAAGACCTTATAAAATCCATATATTCTTTTGTCTGTATCTTCAAAAGCGGTTCCACTTGCTCTTTGAGCCGACCCTCCAACATAAGAAGATATGGTCGGATATCCAGTCTACGGGACTGCATTGATATTTGGATTGGGAAATCCAACCCATTCAGAAAATTTTGGAATTCGTTTATGATAGCGGATTGCTCCTCGGAAGATTTCAAAGAAAGATTTAGGGATGAAGCGATTAAAATGGCTCGAAGTCCGCCATCCTTGAGGATAATGATGCCATTTTTGACTTCTTTAATTGGAACAAAGTCCTGGGAACTTTTTGCGCTGATAGCCATATATAAATAATTAAGAATTAATAATTAGGAATTAAGAATTCATAACTAACAACATTATACCATACTTATTCTCCATTCTTAATTATTAATTCTTAATTGACCAAAACAATCTATAGATTGTTTTGGTCCTTAACATCCAAACTCCACGAAAGATCTTTCAATTTCCTCTCTGTTGTCATCGGAATAATGGAAACCAGAGGGGGTGCTTCCTGTTCTTTATCTTTAACCTCCGGTTTGACCAATCTCTGCTTCCAAATGTATAGCTTACTTGAAATAAGATAGCTGATTCCAGCTTGGAGATAAAAAATAAATGGCTTTTCGTTTATTTTATAAAAGACGAGAAGACCAGCCAGTAAAGCAACCGGAATAATAAGAAAAATGCTGATCCATATCGGAAGAAGCTTATACAAAACGAAAACTAGCCCAGCCCCTCCGGCCATGTAGGCGAATTGACGGAAAGTAAAAGGGCCAAAAAGTTTGTCTTCTACATCTATAAATTGTGGGACTTTGAATTGCAAGTGATAATAATTAAGAATTAATAATTAAGAATTAATAATTATACTCACGACTTAGAAGTTCTTAAAATTGAACTGAGTATTTTTAATAATTCTTCGCAATCATATATAAGTGTATCAGATTGTTGTTTGTTTAGAAAATTACTATCTGTTAGAATATGTAGCCAGTAAAGTGTTTCCCTTGCCTCCTTGTAAGAAATACTGATTTTTGCGATAAAATCATTCCTAGACTGAGCTCCTATTGCTTCTTCAATATTAGCCCCAACTGATGTTCCTGAACGGATAAGCTGTTTAGAAATTATAAACTCTTTTTTCTCTTTAGTTAATTCCTGATATATTTTTATTATTTTAAGACTAAAATTATAGCTTTTATCTTGAACAACATTATCTGTTTTCATTCTTAATTCTTAATTCTTAATTCTTAATTATTAATTTGTAATTATTCTATCGGTTCGTGATACGGGTCGTGGGCTTTTGGTACGGGGTCTCCGCTATTTCCACCTGTGTCGGAAGTTGGGCTACTCATTTTAGGAACCGAATAATCCGAAACAGTGTGGTCGCTGACAGTTGAGCCTTGTAATTTCTCCTCTATAATACTTTTCGGCATATTATTTTCCACAGGTGCACTTTCTATAATAGGTTTCGGTACGACAAAAGATTTCGGTTGTTCTGGAACTCGGATAATTTCCGGTTGTTTTTGTGTCACTTCCACATTTGTAATTATCTTCGGTGTTTCTTTTTCATTCGTAATTCGTAATTCGTAATTCGTAATTGTTTTATCGTATGGTGGAAGAGGAACTTCTTCCCTATATGAAATTGCTTCAGGCTCGATTTTCTCATTCGTAATTCCTAACCTGCCTACCGGCGAGGCAGGTTCGTCATTCGTAACTGCCCTTTCCTCCTCTCTTATTTTCATTAAAATATTTTCATTTACTTCTTTTACAATATTGGAAATATCCTCCTTCGGAATTGTCATTTTGGAACCCAATGTTTCCTCATATTTATCCGGATGTATTTCGTCCAATATCAGTTTTATCGTAATATCTTCCAGCAAGCCCATTTGTTCAATGTTAAGCTGGTATTTTTTGAATATTTCATAAAGTTTTTCTTTCCAACCCGATTTGGCGATTGCTTCCTGAACATTTTTCGGCATACCTGCAAAATGTGGGTCTAGGGCAAGCGTTTTTTCTTCCGGTTTATTTACGGAAGGTGAATTAGAGGAAGATGCATTCAAGGGCGATATTTTCCCTTTAACCAAAAGCCTTTCTTCCAATTTTTCTTGGATTTTTTTGAAGATAAGTTTGTCCATCTCACTTAACAATGATAAAATCTCTTCTTTCGGTAGGACCATTCTCTTTTCCAATTCTTCCTGATATTCTCCCGGACTTGAAATTCCACAAAGAAGTAGCTCGGTCTCAGTTTCCAGATTTTCCAGTTGCTCGGGATTATATTTTTTATTCATCCCGAGGATAATCAACTTCCAGTCGATATCATTAATAGCCTCCCTGGTCTCTTTCGACAAGGCGCTTGATGCTTCGGCTATTTTTATTTCCAGTAAATCAATCATATTTTATATTGTAAAATTATTTTTTATATTCGCATTAGGTGTATTCGTCATAACATTTGGTTCCACATCCTTTTCCAAAAAAGCTGAATAATTTCCTCCCGAAACAATGAAATTAACCGTCTGTTTCCAGTTCGCATTTTTATATTTGAAACTATTTCTTACAGATAATTCCAATTTTTTAAGCATAGGATTGAATATTTTTTCATTTATTTCCGCAACTATCTGCATGGCATCATTTTGAGTTGTGCCGACGTCATATTCTATGTTTTTTGCAAGGGTATCTTGACCTTTAGCCATAACCAAAACAAACCCTATTTCATTTAGCAAAATATTTACCTCATTCTCATCAATTAAATATTTTTTTCCAATTTCTTCTCCCATTTTTACCCAATCAAAAGAATTTATCACTTCTACTATTTCTCTTGGTAAATTTTTCGAACCCTCTTCAATTATTTGTTTTAGTTTATCAGTCATAATTTTTAATGTGTTTTCTCACCACTATCTATTTTATTCCCCATTATTATTTTGTGTTGTACTTCTAGACCTGTGCTAGTTCCCAACCAAGCATTACTATTAGCAAAGCCTGTTGTCCTTGCCCTACTTTTTGTTTCCATTTTATTCCTTGCTTCAGGGATATCCTCAACTTCTCTTTGGTGTATAGACCTTCCACCACTTTTTGCAGATGTCTCAGCGGCGGTTGCTACTGCTTTGGCATTTGCAAGGTTTTTCTCCAAATTCACTACTTTTCCTTCTGCATCGCTTACAATACTTTCATGTGTAGCCTTAACAGTCTCTTCATTCTTTTCGGCTTCACTAACAGCATTCTTTGCAGAAACAACCTTTGCTCCAGCTTCCTCAAGTTTGGTTGCTGCGGCCAGAAGTTTTGCTTCTGCTTCTGCAGATTTCGTTCTAGCATTCTCGGCTGCGACTTGAAGTGATTGGTTCGCTGGGTTAGCATTAGCACTTGCTGTTGCATTCGAAGCAGTCGTTCTAGCCGTATCTGCTTCCATTTTTACAGTAGAATGTTTATCTTTTGCTGCCTTTTCCTCAGTTTCTGCGGCGAGGATATTTTTTGGAGCCTCTGCTTTTGCGTTTGCTGTATTAGCTGATGCTTTCGCTTCTTCTGTAACTTTGTTAGATTTTGCTGTAGCGATATCTGTAGTTGCTGTTGTTCTTGCTGTGTCTAAGTTAGTCTGTATTGTTGACACCTTGGTCCTTGCTGTTACAGCATCAGAACCCTTTGCAGTAGTGATAGCATTTCGTTGTTTTTTAAGATCGGCAATCTCACCCGCAACCTTCTTGTCTTCTTCTGATCCTTGTACGAGGTCCTTTCTTCCTTTTTTCTTCACTTCTATCTCTCTGTCAATTCTACCAAGGTCTGGGGCAACTGCATTTAATATTACTTGCAAATTAATTTCTTCCCTATTTAGATTTCGCTTTAGACCTTCGTCCTCGTTGACTTCAAGATCTTGTGCTCTCTTTTGCTTCCTCTTAACTTTATCCTCGCGGTCTTTTATGTAGCCGCCCTCTTTCGCTTTACCTATATTTGCACCAATAGCTGCTCCAGCAGCAGCGCCAAGACCTGTTGCCCGTACATCAAAGCTTCTTTTACCAACAGATTGTCCAGTATCTTTTAATTTATTACCAATGAAGCTCTTAAATTTATTATTACTACCGGCCCAATCATTTACTCCCCCAGATTTATCAAGCTTGTTTCCTGCCCACCCAACAGTCTTTCTTCCTGCCATAGCCAGTGCTCCGATACCGGCTCCAACAACTGCTCCGCCAACAGCAGAACCAGCTTTTGATAAAGCTGCTCCAACATCTCCCGACATACTGACGGCTAATTTCTTAGCTTGAAGGAGGAGAACCATTATAAAAATAAACGGGACAACAATTGCTACAACAGAATTTAATCCAGTTGCGCTAAGTTTAAAGGCGGCATTGACGATATTAAGCCCCTTATCCATAAACCCAACAATTATATACATAAAGAAAGCGAAAACTGGGGCGACGAAAGCCATAGAAAGAGTACTTGACCACCAATTTTTCCAACCAATCATTTTTACTGCCTGAAGTTGAGGAACGGTATAACTAAAAAAGGCAAGTGGAGCAAGAATCATCGCTACCCAGAGCATTACAACCCTTCCGACGAAAACAAAAGCACAAGATAAGAAAACAAGCATGCCCACGATATTAACTGCTGTTGAGAGAAAAACAATTAGTATAAAAGTACCAACCGACATTTCACCTGTTGTGGTTGACGGTGTATCTGCACCCCCTCCGGGAATGCTTTTTGTATCTATTTTACCTATATTGTCAGACTGAAGTACAATATCGTGGGGGTCAACTTTTGAAACAATAGCTTCGGAGAGTCTTATCTCGTCGAACTTACCAGTTCCACTAATAGCTGTAGCAACAGGATTACCACTGGCATCTTTTTGAGTAATGACAATAGTTTGGGGATTATAAAAAACCCTGGCCAGTATATTTGAAGCATCAATGATAACTTGGGTCGCGAATAAACTGAAGTTTATCAGAAGCCCTATAATCACGACATTTATTATCATCTCTTTTGTCTTAACACCATTTAGATTTAAAATAGTTCCGATGGCTATATAAAGTAAAACAAAGATAAAAAACATATTAACGAAATCTCGTATGGTTCCCCATCCTTCTACCACAAACGCTGAACGATATGAGGTATCGGAAAGAGTATATTTGAGAGTAACGTCCATTATTTTCCCCGCAAGTGCGAAAAGAACAGAAGTTGGTTTAAAAAATATCCAATATAAACCTTGGGCTATACATGCGCCAACATGTATATTAAGAAAACCAGTGACGCATGCAAGATTGCTGTCAGTTGGATTATTATTAGGGTCTACTTTCAATGTACTTGCTTGGGTGGCTGTAACTTCTAAGCACGGTCCATTAATAAAGCCCGGGTAGACAATGAGTCTATCGTTTTCACATTTAGTCTTATTCTCTGTGTCTGTTCCCCCCGTAAATTTTCCAGACGGATATCCAACTTGAGTTGTGGTAGCTGTTTTTACATAATAGTATTCTATGGCTGCTTCCGCTTTACTAACTCTCACCTCCAAATTATTTTTCACTCCACTTCCAATACTAAACGGCAAGAGCATTTGCGCGAAAATGATAGCTATTAGAATGAATGGTAATATCTTCCTCATGTTTTTTCCTCTCACTTTCCTCTTCCTCAATTCGTAATTCTTGATTCGTTATTATCTTTCCCCTTTCTTCAATTAGTAATCAGTAATTGGTAATTAGTAATTACTTTCCTACCAAATATTCAAAATTCTTTCAGTATTATTCAATATTACCCCTGCTTTCCATTTACAACCTTGTTTCAGAATCGCATCATCCGGCTGGTACGCCTTCATGGACTGCATTAATTGATTTGTGAAATCTGCATATATTCTTGTATCCACTATTGTACAATTGCCGTACAAAGCGAAATTATTTTGTGTAGAACAATCGGCACCGCTATCCATTGTTCCGTAATAATATCCTGACACAACCTTGCACTTGTCTGGAAGTGTATCTCCTTCCAATTGGTCGTATTTGAGATAGCCTTCTTGTAGACCTGGGACTACTGTACTAATTTTGTTTGTATTTGTGTAAGGGAAAGTACCAGTAGATTTGGCTGGAGCCCAAGGTGTATACCAAGGATTTCCGTGCCTATCCCACTCTGGATGAGAAGCCATTAATGGATCAGCTTGGTCATAACATTGATTTGTTAATTCTTCAATTTGAGCTATGAAAGCTTTCCTTTGGTCTATTTCATCATATATTGTTGATATATCATCAGCTGTTCTAAGAGTTGAGGAAATAAGATAAAATCTGCGAAGCAATACCGCCAATTTTGCTTTCTCATCAGCTGTAAAAGTTAACGGATTCTGTTCAATATCAAGACATATGTTTGCCGATACCGGTGCATTTATTTCGGAATCGTTGGCTGAATCGTAGGCTCCACTTA
>PMDZ01000006.1 GCA_003155695.1 Candidatus Nomurabacteria bacterium
GGGGCACAATGAATATAAAAATATTATTTGAGGACAAAAATGTTTTAGTTATAGACAAGCCTGCCGGAATTTCCGTTCACCCCGACGGTCGGACAAAAGAAAAGACAATCTCCGATTGGCTTATTTTGAATTATCCGTCGATTAAAAATGTCGGAGAACCGATGCTGATAGAAAGGGAAGGCGGTAAAACGGAAAAAATATTACGTCCGGGAATTGTTCATCGTCTGGACAAGGAAACTTCAGGAGTACTTTTGGTGGCTAAAAATCAAAAAACTTTTCTTTTTTTGAAAGAACAATTTCAGAATCACAAAGTTAAAAAAATATACAGGGCTTTTGTCTATGGCAATGTCACTGACCCGAAAGCATCGCTTCTAACCGGCAAAAGGGGAGTTATTGACGCGCCAATTGGCCGCTCACAGAAAGATATTCGCTCGTATACGGCTGGCCGTGGCGCCCGCGAGCCGCTGAAGGAAGCGGTGACAGAATATGTTATTCTCGACAAATTCACCGACACGGATGACGAAATTTTAAAAAAAGATGTAGCACATCAATACACTTATATTGAAGCCTATCCTAAAACCGGCCGTACACACCAAATTAGAGTCCATATGCGCTATATCAATCACCCGATAGTTTCCGACCCGCTTTATCGCGGTGCCAAGGAATTGGCTCTCGGAATGAAACGTTTGGCTCTTCACTCCTGTTCTATAACTTTCCGACTCCCAAGTGGCGAACAGAAAACTGCCGAGTCTTCACTACCGTCCGATTTCAAAAAAGTTGTAAAAACATACATCGAAAAATAAATTCTTGCTTAAAATAACCATATATGATAAAGTAGAGCCCATGGAATTAACGAAGAAACAATTCACTCCCGTTGCCCAAGACGAACGCAAGAATCTGGATTTTAAGGCCGGAGATACAGTTACCGTCTGGAGCAAAATTTTGGAAAAAGGCAAAATTCGTCTTCAAGCTTTTGAAGGATTGGTTTTGTCCCGCAAACACGGCACAGAATCTGGAGCAACATTTACAATCAGAAAAGTTGCCTCAGGTGTCGGAGTTGAACGTATTTTTCCTCTCTACTCCCCGAATGTCGACAGAATCGAAATTATTAGAAAATCAAAAACCCGCAGAAGCAAATTATATTATATAAGAACCAAAGCGGTGAAAGAAGTCAAAAAGAGATTAAAGAGTGTGACTCTTTCTCAAGAGGAAGAAGAGGTCAAACCGGAAGAATAAAAAATCCATTTCACAAAAGTGGATTTTTTTGATAAATTAATTAGTAGACGCTACTACCTTGAGGTGATATAATATGGATATGGGAAGAAGGGGACCAAAACCAAAAAGAATTATAAATGAAACATGGAATGCAAATTTAGCCTATGCTATTGGTTTAATAGCTACAGATGGCTGTTTATCAAAAGATGGGATATTAATTGATCTAACTTCAAAAGATAAAGAACAATTATCGAATTTTTCTAAATGTGTCGGAGTTAGTTTTAATATAGGCAACAAATGGAGTCATAAAGGAGAGAAATACTTAAGGATTCAATTTAAAAATAGAATTTTTTATAATTTTCTTTTATCCATTGGTCTAACTCCCAGAAAATCTTTAACAATGGGAAAATTAGCAATACCTAGTAAATATTTCTTTGATTTTTTAAGAGGTTGTTTTGATGGCGATGGATGCTTTTATTCATATTGGGACCCAAGGTGGCGCTCAAGTCATATGTTTTATGTTGAATTTGTCTCAGCAAGTAAAAAACACATTGATTGGTTGAGAGAAGAATTAAAAAATAAAATTTATGTTTTAGGACATATTACTAAAAATAAAAGAAACTCTGCTTTTCAGTTGAAATATGCGAAAAAAGAAGCTCTAGCAATTATTAAAAAAATGTATTACAATCCGAATGTTGTTTGTTTATCTAGAAAAAAGTTAAAAATTCAAAAAGCCTTAAAAATAGAAAAGAAACAACAAAAGAGGTATTTAAAATAATATATATGCACGAGTGGCGGAACTTGGTATACGCGTACGATTGAGGTTCGTATGGAGCAATCCTTGGAGGTTCAAATCCTCTCTCGTGCACAAATAGAAAATACATGATATTGTCATGCTGTTTATAATTTACCCACTAGGTCTGACCTTGCAGGTATTGAAACTTATCCCCACTATTGTTTTGCTTATATATATATATATTACAATACACTTATTGGTATTAATTTTTTAAACCTTAAATAACCGTAATGAAACCCGGATTTGTAAAAATACAAAACACATTTAATGCAAGTGGACACTGGACTCCCTCAACATTAACCGTTGAAGATGCAGCTCCGACTCATGTTTTGATGACAGGACTTGTAGCGAATACAACAGCCGTTGCAGGTGATTTCACAGTAACAGGAATTACAGCGACAGTAAATTCTATTTCACGAAATGGGACGAATAAAATTATAACTGCTACTTTGAATGTTAATGCCAATTATGGTGATGTTTTTTCAATTGTTTATAAAGGGAAATCTTACCCAGTTACGAATAATGTTACTTATTCAACTACAATTAAAACTTTATTTTTAGGTAATATTATTGGGTTTTGGACACTACAGGAAACAACTGGTACTACCGTTACTGATGTTGTTAATGGTAATAACGGATCGTATGCTGGAACATTTACTTTAAATCAGGCAGGTGTTTTTGGAGAACGATCTGTTGATTTTAATGAGTCGGGTTATATTAGTTTATATTCAGCAGGACTTGCAGCAGCGTTTAATTCACAGGAAGGATATTTATCTTTATGGATAAAAGCAAAGGATAATTCTAATGGATGGGGGAGTAGTTTAAAAAGTGTATTTAACTTAGGAGTTGATGCTAATAATTACATTAGGGCTTCAACTTATACAACTAATGGTTTTAATTTTAAATATACGGCTGGTGGTACAGCAAACACTACATCAACAGGTGAACCGTACGGTACAAGAATGGTTAATATAGGTTTGAGATGGAGCAAGACAACTAATTTATTAGAATTGTTTATAAACGGAGTAAAGAATGGAAAAAATACTACCGTAACTGGCACATGGGCAGGAGCATTGACTAATAATTATTCTAAAGTGATGGCGAATCAGTCAGGGACATACATGTGTTTTCCAGCACTTGCTTCAGATGTATTATTACTGAATTATGCTCCCACTGATGCTAAAATTTTATTGTCAGTTAATCCTAACGGGATTGTATGTTTTGAGGGAGACAGTAGAACTCAGGCAAGACCGTGGACAGGCCAAGCATTGGAAAACGCCTGTTTTGCATTACAGCCAACTAACGGGTTTGCTTTTAATAAAAGAGGTTATGATATAAGTGCTATTGGAGGATCAGTAGTATCAGCAATGGCAGCAAGGGCAGCAGTAGTTAATGCAAAAATTATAAGTGGATATACAAATTATCTATGTGTTTGGATCGGGTATAATAATGCTGCAGTTAGTACTACACAACAAATATTCGACGCTATTAAAGCATATTGTATTGCAGCAAAAGCAGCAGGATGGAGTAAAATTGTTCTTTGTACAGAGATAGATGCTGTTACTACCGGATGGACTGCAAAATATCAGGCATTAAATGTACTTATAAAAGCTGATAATTCTTTTTATGATGTGCTTGCAGATTTGGGGGCACGTGCAGAACTTCAGGATAATACGAATTTAACATATTATAGTGCGGATCATATACATCCGAACGATGTTGGTTTTGATATTGTAAGAGGAGTTGTACAAGCGGCTTTACAAACACTTAGTTTATAGTTGCTACGGAAGTAATATAACTAATTTAACACTTTTTTGGACTCGCAAGTGGACTCGCAAGGACAGTCCTTGCGAAAGAGGGGTCGCAAGATTTTTCAACAGAAAAATACTTGTGGTCAACTCTTCTCCCGTGCACAAAAGTGAGAATCTAAAAGAGCAACCTACGTTGCGCTTTTCGCTTTTGTGAGGCGGAATGATGTTTTGCCACCAGGCAAAACCATGAGCCGGGTCGCGAAAATTTTGAGCGAAGGCGAGAAATTATTCGTGACCAATAAAAAACGTGATATAATATACTCATGCAATTCATAATATATTTTATCGCTGGAGTGGTTCAGGATTTTCTTCTGACTCTCAACTGGCGTTATATGGCTAAAGAGAAAGTTTTTTTGGCTTCTCTCTACTCTTTTCTGACGACAATAATTTCCTTTGTGGTTTTATATAACATTTTAACAAAACTCGACCAAGAGCGTAGTTTGGTTGCGATTGTTATTTATTCTGTCGGTATTGCAACCGGGACATTTCTAGGAATGAAAACCAAAATTGGGGTGAAAGACTCAAAATAAAAGACGAACAAATCTAATGTGTAGTATAATAATATTATGATTCATATCTTATTTTTTATTGTACAGATTTTTTTGATGATTGTTTTTTCCATGATGATAGTACTGCTTGCATTCTGGTCAATAGGAAATTTTAAAAATAGAGTGCCGTTTGTTACCGCTTCGAATGCAGTTTTGAAAGACATAAGTAAAGCGTTGGAAGTCAAGGATAATAGTATTGTTTATGACTTGGGTTGCGGAGACGGAAGAATTTTGATGTATCTATCTCGTCTTTATCCGAAGGCAAAGTATATCGGAGTTGAGAATAATATCTTTCCACTTCTTTTGGCTAGAGCCGAATCTTTCTTGAATTATAAAAAAATCGGGAATAAAATAGAAATAATCAATAACGACTTTTTTAAACAAGATTTATCGAATGCAACTCATATTTTCACTTATTTATATCCTAATATCATGGATAAGTTGCTTCCAAAGTTTGAAAAAGAATTTAAACCGGGAACACGGCTTGTCTCATTGTCGTTTAAATTTGCAAGTAAAAATCCAATCGAAGAAATTGACCTTAAAAGGAGCAAATATAAGCTTGGGCGCAAATTATACGTTTACCAATTTTAGTTTGAAGTGGTATACTACAGATATATGACAACTTCTGAATTGATTTCTTATATAAAAAAACAAATCAATAATGATATATCGAAAGATATAATCATATCTAAATTAACACAAGCCGGTTGGCGAAAGGAAGACATTGAAGAAGGTTTTTCAAATGTCGAATTAGAATCAAAACCGATAGCTTCTTCGTTAGACGCAAAAAAGGGAATAGACAGTATTAATCCCATAAAAAAATTACAGATAACTGCCGACCAATATCGCGAACCGATTGGAAGGATGGATAATACTGCCCAAACAGAAAAAAAAGAGTTGCCCAAAATAGAAGTTCCAAATATTGAAAAACAAAAAGTAGAAACTAAAGAAATAAAAGCTCCTGTAGCAGAAGCCCCCATAGTAATAACTCCAATAGTAGAAGGACCAAAAGCATGGACTCCAATCCGTGTACCGATAAAAGAAAATATTCCGGTAGAAAATGTAAACCCTGATATAAAAATACCGGAAACCGAAATAATAGTTCAAAACAAAGAACTACAAACCGAAGAACCTATTCCCAATGCTGAAAAAAAAGCTTCCCCAAGCGGAGGTGAGCTAATACCGACTCTCATTCCCAAAGTGGTGGTAAATTCTTTCGGCTCTATCAATAAAGGAAAAAAGGAAAATTTGCCCAAAAAGGAAGATATTCCTATCGTGCCCGATGAAAAGCTCAAATATTCTTTAATAAAAAATTTGCCCAAAATAGCGATGCTTTCCACGTATCAGAATGACCTATCATCTCTTAACAAAACAGAGGAAGAGCATATCAAAAAAAGAAGTCATAAAATAATGAAGTGGATAGTTTTTGCATTGATGATTGTTATATTGGCGTTGGGGATATTGGTATTCGCAAGTGGTCATATCAATATCGGGAATCTGAATATCCCTTTCGTCAGAAAAGACCCGAAAGTTTTATTGTTAAATAATTCGAAAGTTTTATCTTCTTTAAAGTCATACAAGACAGAAACAAACGTGGAAATTTCTTCGCCTTCATTCGCCAATATCGCTTCCGGGCTAGTGAGTGGCGAAGCCGTAATTTCTTCCGATAAAGATTCTATTTCAATTAATACCTTGGGTATAATCAATCAGAATGGGAATGGTCTGCTGTCCGATAATTTTGTGACGATTAAAAGTTCCTTATTGCAGGATTATATTACGACAGATATAAAGAATGATGATTCGGAATTATTTGTTTCAGTTCCTGACCTCAAAGAAATTTTCGATGAAAATGCACCGGAACCTTCAATGGTTAAAATAAACGAGCAACAATTTAATCTTATTCCACCTTTATTCTCACTTCCAGCCGAGACAACTCTTACAAAAATAAATCTTTATAAAATTCTATCAAGTGGAATGTCGTCTTATATCGATAATGGGACTCTTGATGTTTATGATGAATTTATAAATAATACAGAGATAACAGAAAAAGGCGAGGAAACCATTAAAGGAACAGATACTTACCACTATTCTGTAAATACCAACAGACAACTTGCCAAAAAACTTTTGAGTAAAATCTCCAAAAACTTTGTTTCTAATCTTTCGGAGAGTGATATGAATGGGTTGGACCAAATTCTCGGCTCGGTTACAGTGGAATCGCTTGATGTCTGGATTGGAAAGGGAGATAATAATATTTATCAATATGATGTAGTCCTCGATGTCCCGTTATCGAAAATAATAGGTTTTGAAGATAAAAGCATCGGAGATAATCTGGTAAGTGTTAATTGGAAAACGACTTATTATGATTTTAATGTTTCCAATAATATAGTTATGCCGGATGTATCGGTTGATGCAACAGATTTTGTTAATAATATTAAAGAAACAAAGATTAAAAATGATGTTTCCTCTTTTAAGCAACTATCGACGAATTTATTCAATATTGAAAAATCTTACGGAAATAAATCAAACGGAAGCGGCAGTTGTATGAAGCCAATTTCGGGGTCGCTATTTTCACCAATCGGTCACGTCAAAAGTGCCACATCTGCCATAGGTTCTATTTCCCTCTTTTTGGACGATATTTTAAAAACGACAAATAATGTCGGTTACTGTTACTCGACGACAAAAGCCTGGTCCTTCACAGTCCCAATCTCCGATAATTATGATTCGACAACATCTCTACCAGGATATAAATCTTATTTTTGTATAGATAATACTGGTTTTACTGCCGACCTAACAACTCCGCCTACAAGTGTTGTTTGTGCTCCCAAAACCGTACCAGAAGAACAGTAAGTTAATACAGTAACAAGCTATTTTAAGTCAGCCCTGGATTTATGGGCTTTTTTCTGGTATAAATGTGTAATCACTCTAAAATTTCAAGTAGAGTAATTATGGTGCCTATGGTGTAATGGTTAGCACTAGAGTTTGTGGAACTTTCAGTCTGGGTTCGAATCCCAGTAGGCACCCAAACGAAAAAATCCCTAAAAAGGGATTTTTGTTTGGGTGCCAAGCAAGAATTTTTACAAAATTTTTATTTCACCTGCGGGGTTGCCGGCGACGATGTAGTCGGCAACTTTATTTTCAACAATTTCTTCGATGGCGCGATTTATCGGTCTTGCGCCAAACTCGGGGTCAAATCCGGCTTGAGCAATTTTGTCGATAAGAGCATCGGTAATTACCAGTTTGATTTGTTTTTCTGCGAGTAACCTATCGGCGACTTCCTGAAGCATAAGAGATGTGACTTTCTTAATACTATCCTTATCAAGCGGCTTGAAAAGAATGACAGCACTCCATCTGTTTAAAAATTCTGGAGCAAATAACCCAGCACTAATTAATTTATCTACAAAAACTTTTTTATCAATTGTTGGATTGGCCATAATGTCGGCGCTACCGGCATTTGAAGTGGCGATGATGATGGAATTTTTGAAATTGGCTTCGCGTCCGCTCTCTCGCGTTAACCGTCCTTCATCGAGAACTTGAAGAAGAAGATGGTGAATCGCTACGTTTGATTTTTCTAACTCATCCAAAAAGACAAGAGATAGGGGATTTTCTTCAATAACACTGGCCAGCCGGTCCGAAAACGTAGTGACCGAGTCGGATAATGAGAATTCACTCATATCGAAGCGAATCATTGCGTTCTTGTGGCCGAAATAACTCTCGGCCAAAATCTTGGCGGTATAGGTTTTACCGACTCCGGTTGGACCCAAGAAGAGAAATGAACCGGCTGGTTTTGACGGGTCGGCAATTCCGGTTCGGAGACGACGCAATGCTTCGGACACATCCCGAACGGCTTCTTCTTGTCCGATGATTTTGCTTTTCATCTTGTCTTCAAGTCCCATAAGGACATTTCTTTCATCGACACCAAGAGCGCCCATCGGTATATTTGTTTTATCCGAAATAATCTGGCGGACATCGTCAATGGTAAGAATTTTTCTTTTTAACGCTCTTAATTCTTCAAGAATAAGAATAGATTTGAGCGGTTGGGGCTGGTTGCCGATATATCGGTCTGAAAGATTGACTATTTCAATAACAGCGTCTTCTTTGATTGATATTCCTTCGAGCCCAATGGTGTTTTTTAAAACGGAGAGTGTATCATCGGGATTAGTCGGGTCAACATCAACTTTTTCAAACATTGAGAGAAATTGCGGATGAGCCTTAAGAACTTGGTCGTAATTTGAAAAATCCGTTGTAACGATTATTCCCAAATGAGACATTGAAAGATACGACGTTATTCTTTCATAAATAGACTCATATTCATGGATGTTCTCAATAACAACAATAACGTTACCTGCTTGAGCGGCTTCATTCATTGATTTATCAAAATCGTCGAGAGCAATGCCTTCAACCGTAAGTTCCACAACTCGGTGATTACGAATTCCTGAGAAAGAAAGTCCAGATCGGCCAAGTCTGCCCAAGTGGGCGACAATGACCGATTTACCAACCCCCGTATCACCAACCAGAAGAACATTTCTGACTTTATCTTTTGAAAGACCTCTTTCTATCATGCGTAGTGCCTTGTCCTTACCGTAAAGTTTGAGAGAAGATGAGGAATATAAATCGTGGCTATGTTTATTCAGAGAATAAGTATTGCCGTAAGATAAATAAGCTCCGAAACTGTCAAGATTTTCCAGATACTCACGATTAATTTTTATTGGTATAAGAAAGAAAATTGGGAAAGTTGCGATGACAATAAGTGTAAATATCAAACCAATAGCGATAAAAATAATTCTTGCGATAAAACCGAGAAATCGAGAAAAAATTCCGAAGGCAAGTTTTTCCACAAAACTATATGCAGGTCCCTCGGCCTTATCGTTTTCCCACGGAGAGAGAAGTGTCCTTAAAAGCAATGGAACAGAAAAAGCATTGTAAGCATATATTACGAGATTTTTCCAAGATTGTATACCGGGATGCATAAAGTCATTTTAACACAAAAAACGATAATATTACTAATTGTCTATACAAATCCGTCTATATTCTATATAATCTAACTATTAGTATCTAAAGACAAAGAGGAAATAATAAAAAAATGAAAGCAAAAAAGAAGGGAAAAATAGTTATGGTTAGTGGGGGTTTCGACCCAATTCATATTGGACATATAAGGTATATGCAGGAAGCGAAAAAATTGGGTGGCAGACTGATTGTCGTTATTAATAATGATAATTGGCTTCGAAAGAAGAAAGGAAAAGAGTTTATGCCGGAAATTGAAAGAAAAGAAATTATTGAAGCAATCTCGGGGGTTGATGAAGTTATTATTTCAAGTCATATTATAAATACAAATGACATGAGTGTCTGTAATGAATTAATGAAAATAAAACCGGATATTTTTGCAAATGGCGGAGATAGAGACGAAAAAAACGCGGAAGACCCGAATTCTTCTCTGTATAAAGACATAAATATGTGTAAAAAATTGGGAGTTAAAATGGTCTTTAATGTTGGTCATGGTGGTAAAGTCAGAAGCTCATCGGATTTGCTAAAAGAATATTCAAAACACGTTAAAATAAAATGAATAATTATAGAATTAATATTCCAAAGTCTATCATTCCTCTCATTATTATTGCGGTAGTGCTTAGTATTCTGCGCGTAATTATTTGGGGGAAATTTTCTTTTGTTTATATTTTATGGAATATACTTTTGGCTTTTATCCCATTTATTATAAGTTCTCTCCTTTTATCTTTTTCCAAAGCGGAAAAATTCAACAAAATAATATTCGTTATCGGTATTTTTATTTGGATTTTATTTATCCCAAATGCCCCATATATAATCACTGATTTTATTCATCTTGGCGAAGTACGCGCCGTCCCTTTGATTTTCGACGTTTTTCTTCTTTTTAGTTCTGCCACAGCCGGTTTAATCCTCGGATTTTATTCATTATTCAATATTGAACAAATTATCAGAGCAAAAAATTCTCCGAGAATAACTTCCATAATAATGAGTTTAATTTTACTTATGATAAGTTTTGGTATGTATCTCGGAAGATTTTTACGCTTCAATAGTTGGGATATTTTTATTAATCACCTTTCTGTGATTAAGAATATCTGGAAAATTTTCTCGGAACCTTCTGGTCGTATAGAAGCGTACCTCTATACTCTGCTTTTCTTTCTCTTTTTGGTTTTATCTTATAAGTCCTGGAAGTATTCAAATATAAGGCAAAATCAATAAAAGTGGCTTGCAAAATTTATTGTGATATAATAATAAAATATGACCAAGTCTGATGTTTTCCAGGTTGAGCGTCCGTGGGGGAATTTTAGGCAGTTCACACACAACGAATCTTCGACTGTAAAAATTGTTACGGTTAAACCGAACGAAATTCTTAGTCTGCAGAGTCACAAACATCGCTCGGAGTTTTGGCATATAATTTCCGGTAGTGGAACAGTTCAAATCGGGGAAATAAAAAAGGATACTGTCGCAGGAGACGAACACGAAATCAAAGTTGGAGAAAAACATCGTCTTGAGGCTGGTTCGGAAGGCATACAGGTTTTGGAAATTGCATATGGTGATTTTGACGAAAGTGATATAATCCATTATGAGGATAAATATGGAAGGGTTTAATTTTTATGGTGATAACAAAGAAAACAAAAAAGAAAACAATACTTGTCCACAGAGGTGGGAAAAAAGTAAGTCTTAAAAAGAATATTAAAGTTCTTCGTGTGAATAAAAAAATAATAAGAAAAAAGATAGTAAAGAAGAAAGAAAAAAAAGTAAAACTCGTCAGGTCAATACGTAATCCGATTATTGAACCGAGAGCATATTCTTGGGAATCTCAAGCAGTTTTCAACCCCGCAGTTGTTTCTTCCGGCGGAAGAGTTCATCTTTTTTATCGAGCGTTAGGAGAAGATGGAATTTCTCGTCTTGGATATGCTTCAAGTGAGGATGGTATTAATTTTGACGACAGACTATATTATCCGGTATATTCTTTGGAAAATGCCGAAGAAACAAAAAGACACTGGCCATTTACTTCTCCGGCACGTTACGATACGGTATTGTATGCTTCAGGTGGAGGGTGGGGTGGATGCGAAGACCCACGGGCTGTCCTTATAGATGGTTATATATATGTGACTTTAAATATTTTTAATGGCTGGGAATCCATGCGCGTGGCCGTAGTTTCGATTAAAGAGGAGAATTTGTTGAATAAAAAATGGTTTTGGCAGAATTTCTCTTATCTTTCACATCCCGGAGACAGACAAAAAAACTGGGTTTTGTTTCCAGAAAAGATTAACGGTAAATTTGTAATTTTTCATAATCTAGATAAAGGTGATCCGACAAGAGTTTTCGTCTCATATGTAAATAAACTTGATACATCGGAGACGCCATCAATAAAAGATGCTCCAGACCCACAGACACTGCCAGACCATATTGTGGCTTGGCATAAACGAACACGTAGTGCCGCTTCGCCCCCTATCAAAACCAAAGATGGCTGGCTTCTTCTTTATCATGCTATGGACAAGGACGATGGAAATCGTTATAAATTAGGAGCAATGTTACTTGATTTGAAAGACCCAAGTCGCGTTCTTTATCGGTCGCAACATCCAATTTTGGAACCCGATGAATGGTATGAAAACAATTGGAAACCGGGGATTATCTATGCCAGCGGAGCGGTGGTTAAAGACGGCAAACTTTTTGTCTACTATGGCGGGGGAGATAAATATATCGGAGTTGCCTCGGTCATACTTTCCGATTTAATAAACAGCATGAAGACGGACGGCAAAGTAAAATTAGAAAAAAATAAAAAATTAAAATTGGAGTAAAACTCTATGTATGTCTTAAAAAGATCAGAAGATAATCCAATCCTTATTCCGAATAAAGACCATTACTGGGAAGAGTTTGCGACTTTTAATATGTGCCCGGTAAAAAAAGGCAAGATTATTTATGGGCTTTACCGCGCGATATCGGCTGTCGACAAAATAGCCACACAACAGCAAACTTCCATTATCGGTATCGGCAAAAGCAAAGATGGCGTTCATTTTGAAAATAGAGTTCCTTTTATCGTTCCGGAAGAACCATGGGATGTTCACGGTTGTGAAGACCCCAGAGTAACTTACTTTGAAGGGAAATATTATATTTTTTACACGGCTCTTTCGGGTTATCCTTTTGATAAAGATAATATTAAAGTTGGAGTGGTGATATCAAAAGATTTAAAGAAAGAAGATGAGCGTCATCTGGTGACTCCTTTTAATGCCAAAGCAATGACACTTTTCCCGCAGCGGATAAACGGGAAAATCACAGTTATTTTTTCTGCCCATACCGATACGCCCCCAGCCAGAACTTCAATTGCCCAGTTCGACAGAATTGAACAATTATGGGACGAGTCATTTTGGGAAGAATGGCTCTTGAACATAGATACTCATACTGTAGATTTTCGTCGCAACCAATATGACCATTTGGAAGTCGGAGCGCCACCGATTAAAACCAAATACGGGTGGTTGCTTATATATTCCCATATCCAAAATTATTTTTCTAATCCCGATAATCCAGATCGCATTTTCGGTATTGAGGCACTTTTGCTCGACAACAATGATCCAAAGAAAATTCTCGGCAGAACAAGAGGTCCAATTTTGGTTCCGGAAGAATCCTACGAACTTTCCGGATATGTTCCCAATGTCATTTTCCCGACGGGTACTTTGATTGAGAAGGATAAATTGAGTATTTATTATGGGTCGGCTGACACTACCACATGTGTAGCCCATGTCAGTTTGAAAGATTTAATATCAAGTATGTATGTTGCGACAACTGATGGCTGGAGATTCAAACGTGGATTAATAAATCCGATAATAACTCCCAACAAAGACAATGATTGGGAAGCCAAGGCTACTTTTAATCCGGCAGCGATATATCTTGACGGGAAAATACATATTTTATACCGGACACTTTCAAAAGATGATACTTCTTTTATCGGTTATGCTACAAGCCTTGATGGTTTCTCTATTTCAGAAAGATTATCCGAACCAATTTATGTTCCTAGAGAAGATTTCGAAAAGAAAAAAGTACCAGGGAACTCCGGCTGTGAAGACCCGCGTATAATTAAAATAGAGGATTCTCTTTATATCTGTTACACAGCATACGATGGAATAGGACCACCGAGAGTCGGAGTGTCTTCAATAACCGTCGCCGATTTTCTGGCTCGAAAATGGAATTGGGGGAAACCTTCCATCATTACCCCTTCGGGCTTTGATGATAAAGATACTTGTATTTTCCCCGAGAAATTAAAAGATGGGTATTTTATTGTTCATAGAATAGGTAACGAAATTTGTGGTGATTACTTGAGGTCGCTTGATTTTAACAGTTACACCATTAAAAAATGTATTCGCATTATCGGTCCGAGAATGAATGCCTGGGATAGTTCCAAAGTTGGTATTGCTGCGCCACCAATTAAAACGAAATACGGCTGGTTGATGCTTTATCATGGAGTTTCAAGAAGACATAACACTTATAGAGTTGGAGTTGTACTTCTCGATTTGAAAGATCCAGCCATTGTCCTTGCCCGTTCATCGGATGCTATTTTTGAACCGGAAAAAGAATATGAAAAAATTGGAATTGTAAATAATGTCGTTTTCCCTTGTGGAATGATTGTGAAAGGGGATTTACTTTATATTTACTATGGTGGTGCCGATAAGGTGGTAGGTGTGGCGACAATGAAACTCTCAATCCTATTATCGGCTTTAGTTCGTGGGTCAAAATTGGAATAAAATTGAAATTACAATTTGATCCTTTCGGGTATTTTTTGCTTGTTTAACTTTATTGATTTATATAAAAAGAAACCGATTACTACGAATGTCACAAGAGGGGAAACATACGATGGGATTGTCATCCCGAAAGCATCGGCAAACATTATTATTCCTAAAATAAAAATAGAATACATTGCTCCATTTTTCAGATATACATATTTTTTAATTGTGTCTATATTGCTTACCGTTAATCTGCGTAGAATATATGCCCCTAATCCGTTTCCGATTATTATGAGTGGAACAGATAGGGTGAAGGCAAAAGCCCCAAGAACTCCATCTATGGAAAAAGTTGCGTCGATTATTTCCAAATAAAGAATTTTACTGAAGTCGGTCATCTTATTATCCTTTGAAAGAAGAGTTTTTTCGCCCTTTTCGGCGTGCTCTTTGAAACCGTGGGTGATGAAAAAAGCCGTCGAGCCGATAATGGCCGCGAAAGCCATCATAGGATTTATTTTCAGGGAAAACCAGACAACAAAGGCCAGAATTACTGAAACCGAAGAAAAGAACCAAACGCCGTTTTGGAAGAAGAATCTTTCGTGAATAAGTCCGAAATTTTTTCTTTCGAGGAACAACCAATGAAAAAACAAAAATATCAGAAACATTCCGCCACCCAAGAGCAGAATCGGCGAAGCCGCCTCAATGGCGCCGTGAACAGCTGGATTATTGGAGAATGCGGCAGTAAAAGCTCCGATTGGGCCGAGTGAAGGCATGGTAGCCCAGACGATGATCCAAGGCAGAAGTCCGCGAATGATGAAGACGGCAAAAAGAAAACCCCAAAGCAGGAACCACTTTCGGGAGCGTTCGTTCATCGTCCCGAGAACCTCGGCATTAATAACGGCGTTATCGATACTTGAAATTATTTCGAAAAGACATAAACCCAAAACCGTGACTATCATTGTTCCAATTGTCATATTCCAATATTATACATATTTTATCCGTTTTGTGGTAGATTAATATATACAATATGAACAATATAAAAAATATCGGAGAAAAGAGAAATTCTGACGGGAAGGATTTAATTTTTATTTTCTTCGGGGGAGGAATGAAAGGTGTCTTTAGTGCTGGTGTTGTTACTACAATGGAGAATCTTAATCTATATGATAGAGTGCACAGTATCTATGCAGTTTCGGCTGGAGCGCACGATGCGGCTTTTTTCTTGGCCAAAGAAACGCAAATCGGTTCGACTATTTACTATGAAGACCTTTTGGATGGAGGTAAATTTATAAATAACAATAGATCCAAGTTTTATAAATCATTTATATTGAATTCGATAAAAAAAGAAGACAAATTCGAAAAGTTGATGGATATCGATTATTTGATGGATATTGAAAAAAACAAAAAGATATTGAATATAGAAAAAATTTCCGAATCAAAAATACCATTTTCCATCAGATTATTTAATTGTCAGACGAGAAGAGAGGAGTGGGTAGACGGCAAAACCGATATATTCAAAAAATTACAAGCCGCGGCGGCGGTAATTCCGTTTTATCCGAGTAGGGTGGAAATAAACGGAGTCGCCTATTTCGACGGAGACACGCTATCGGAAATAATAGACCCGGTTCTCGAAAAAGTCATAAACGACAATCCCGACAAAAAAATATTCATCGTTTTGAATACTTCCAAAGAAAACAGATTTTCCATGTTATCCCTTGTAGAAGATATTTTGTGGACAATCCTGCTCCTTATTTTCGTCAAGCAAACATACATTCTCCGAAAGCTTAATATTTTCAGGGAGAAAAGAAGATTGGAAAAATACTGCAAACTCCCCAATGTAAAAATTATCGACCCGGATTTCGATGTCTCAGAATTTTGTATTGATAAGGACGAAGAAATGAAACTTTACCGAAATGGTGTGAAAAAAACGGAGAAAATCATGGCCGAAAACGGGATAAAAAATTTTTAAATGGAAATAGATTATTCAAAACCAAAAACTGTCATGACTTTATGTATCCTTCGGAGAGGTGACAACTTACTGATGGGTCTCAAGAAGGTTAGATTCGGGAAAGGGAACTATAATGGCTACGGAGGCAAAGTGGGACCAGGAGAATCAATGGAAGAGTGCCTAGTCAGGGAAATTAAAGAGGAGTCGGGCCTCGATTTGCTTGAATTCGAGAAAAGAGGGGTCATGACCTTCGAACTCGTCGACTCCGTCAAAGAAGTCCATATTTTTGAGGGTATTTCTTGGATTGGCGAGGCGGTTGAAAGTGAGGAAATGGCTCCAAAATGGTTTCATAAGGACGATTTACCCTACGATAAGATGTGGTCAAGCGATAAATTGTGGTATCCCTACTTTTTCAATCGGGACTTTTTCGAGGGGCGACTGATTTTTGACAAAAATCATCAAGTTTTGGATTCCGAAATAGTTAAAGTTAATGAAAAATTTTGATTTTTTGTATAATTTTGATTATTATTTTTTGGTAAAAAAAATCTTCGAAAATACGTTCAGGTAGAACGTCTTTCGGACGTCAACTATTTCCGTGATTGACGTCTCTTCCACTTTTTTTCATAGTATGGTTTTTGTAAGTTATACCCTTGCGACCGGACTTTGAATGAGAGTATAATGTAAGTCCAAAATAAAAGGGGACAAAATTATCAACTAATTTTTAAAAATATGCCTTCAAAAAAGAAAGTACTAAATGTGAAAAAAAATGATGAAAAGGCCATGCCTACCGGCAGGCATGTCGCCATAAAAAATTCTCCTGTTGTCGAAATAAAAAAACCGAATAAGAATATTTTTATTAAAAGCGTTCAAAAAAGAGATGGCACGATAGTCCCATTTGATTTGGAAAAAGTTATTGGCGCTATTAATAAAGCTATGCTTTCGAGCGACGAGGGTTCCCCCAAAGAAGCCGAGCTTGTGGCCAATGGCGTGCTGATGGAATTGGTTAAAATAGCCAAGAAACACAAGAATTTTATTCCATCGGTTGAAGGAATTCAAGACACGGTTGAGCAAGAATTGATGCTCTCAGATTATGTCAAAACTTCCAAACACTACATCCTCTATCGCGAGGAACGAGCAAGGCTCCGCTCCCACAGTATCACCGTTCCACCGCAATTAAAAAAATTAACGGAAGAAAGTAAAAAATATTTCCGAACATCTCTCGGTGAATTTGTTTATTATCGAAGTTATTCGAAGTGGATGACAGAAGAAGGCAGACGTGAGACTTGGGTAGAGACAGTCAATCGATATGTTGACTTCATGAAAAAAAATCTTGGCAATAAATTAAAAACACACGAGTATGATGAGATAAGGGATTACATTTTGAAAAACAAAGCCATGCCTTCGATGAGGTTGTTGCAATTTGCCGGCAAGGCAGCTGAGACGACAAATGTCTGCGCTTACAATTGTTCATTCATCGCTCCGGAAAGTTTTCAAGATATTGCCGAGATAATGTACATCTCAATGTGTGGCACTGGTGCTGGTTGGTCTGTCGAAAGCGAAAATGTTCAGAAGCTTCCGCAAATAAAAGTTCAAACAGGGCAGAAACTTCCGACCCATGTTATCGACGATAGCAAGGAAGGTTGGGCAGATGCATTTTCTCTTGGCATGACTACTTGGGCCAATGGAAAAGATATTGATTTTGATTTTTCGAAATTGCGTCCGGCTGGGGCAAGATTGATGACAATGGGTGGAAAAAGCTCAGGTCCCGATCCATTAAAAAGACTTCTTGCTTTTACCCGCAAAAAAATGTTAACCAAACAGGGACGCCGACTTTCGAATCTCGATGTTCACGATATTATTTGTATGGTTGGCGACTGTGTTGTCTCGGGAGGAGTCAGGCGTAGTGCTATGATTTCGCTTTCCGATTTGGACGATAATGACATCCGCGACTCCAAAAAAGGCCAATTTTACTTGACGGATCCTCACCGATCGCTCGCAAACAATTCGGCTGTCTATATGCATAAACCACCAGTCACTCAATTCTTGGACGAATGGATTTCACTAATGAAGTCTGGTTCCGGAGAAAGAGGAATATTTAATCGTGGATCACTAGCCAAGACTTTGCCGAAACGCCGAATAGACTACTTGAAACAAGAAGGATATTTTGATGCCTCCGGGGAGAATATTATCGGAATTCTTGGAACTAATCCATGCGGAGAAATAATTCTACGCTCGAAGCAATTTTGTAATTTAACGGAAGTCATTTGTCGTGAATATGATACAAAAGAAAGTTTAATGGAGAAAGTTAGAGTTGCCACAATCCTAGGAACATACCAATCAACTCTTACTCACTTCCCGTATCTTTCAAAAGCCTGGGCGGATAATTGCAACGATGAAAGATTACTCGGAGTATCTCTCACCGGTCAGTGGGATAATAAAATTGTTCGCGACGCCGAAGTTTTGAAAGCCTTAAAGAATGAAGCTCTCCGAGTCAATAAAATTTATGCCAAGCGTTTCGGAATTACACCGTCCAATGCTATCACTTGCGTTAAGCCATCGGGAACAGTTTCAAAGACGTTTGATACGGGAAGCGGTATGCATCCTCGACATGCTCCATATTATATTCAACGCATTCGTATTTCGGCCACTGATTCGCTTTTCAAAATGTTGAAAGACCAGGGGGTTCCTTATAATCCAGAAGTTGGACAAACGAAAGATGAAGCCAATACTTTCGTTCTTGAATTCCCGATGAAATCTCCCGAAGGTTCGATTTTCAAGGACGACATTACGGCTCTCGATCAATTGGAACACTGGAAATTGGTTAAAGAGAATTATACAGAACACAATCCATCGGTCACGATTTCTGTCGGCGAAGATGAATGGTTGAAAGTTGCCCACTGGGTTTATGAGAATTGGGATATTGTCGGGGGATTATCATTCTTGCCCCGCTCCAATCACGTTTACCAGCTCGCACCTTATGAAGAGATTACCAAAGAACAATATGAAACTCTAATGAAAAAGTTCCCAGATATTGATTATTCAAAAATTGTCACTTATGAGAAAGCCGATGAGACTGAAGTCAAAAGAGAGCTCGCTTGTGTTTCTGGAGTTTGCGATATAGTCTAAAAAATTAAAACTTCGCAGAAATATAAGAATTTTCGCAGCTTTACCCCAGAGGGGCCCTACGCTGACAAAAATTCTTACATTTCTGCTTCGTTTACAAGTTATAATTTATGAAGAAAAATTGGCTAAAATACATTATTGCTTTTATATCGGTCTTCGCCCTGCGAATTATGCCGTTTCGTGCACCCAATGTTGAGCCAATTATGACGATTATTATGCCGTTTAGTAAGGTTTATGGTGGCATAATGTCGTTTGTTTTTGGGGCGCTAAGCATTGTGTTATATGACTCTTTCACTTCAGGCCTTGGTATCTGGACTCTTGTAACAGCGCTTTGCTATGGAGCTATCGGTTATGGCGCCCAGAGTTTTTTCAGGAATCGTTCGGGTTGGAAAAGTTATGCGACATACGCAATTATCGCGACAATTTTTTATGATGCCATAACCGGGCTTACTATCGGTCCGTTATTTTTTCACCAATCGTTTATGGTTTCATTAACAGGCCAGATTCCGTTCACGGTTTTACATTTGCTAAGTAATGTTTCATTTGCTATTATTCTTTCACCGGTGATTGAGATGTGGGCAAAAAGAAACGAGAAAAGTTTTGCTTTCAAGAAGTTAAGTCCAGTTAAAAGCTAGTAATTAGTATTTTTTTATAATCCAAATTCATTATGACAAAAAGACAAAATAATATTCTAGTAGTTTTATTTATTCTCATTTCATTTTTAATAGGATTATCTTTTTGTTTAAATTTATTAAAGATTAGAAATGCAGTAACGGGAGAAAATAATAAAAGTGAAATAAATAAAGAAAATACAGTAACACTCACTGTCTTTGATAAAACATACAAAATTTCTATAAAAGAAGATGGTACAGTGTACGATGTAATGAATATCTTGCAAAATGACAAGGAAAATAATTTTTCTTTTGTTTCAAAAGAATATTCAGGTCTTGGTATTTTTATTGATGAGATAAACGGAATTAAAGGTGTTGCGGGTAAATATTGGGTTTACTCCGTCAATGGCGAAAAAGCATCAATTTCCGTTTCTAAATATATTCTTAAAAACGGCGACAATGTTTTGTGGGAACAAAAAGAATTTTAAATAAAAATTTTGATATCCCCGTAGTAGATTTTGAAAAAAATTCACTACGGGGTATACTGGTTCAATGCAAACAAAAACGAAATTCATTATATTTATAGTCCTAATAATTGTAATAATCGGAGGTTTTGGCGTCTATACTGCTTTAAAACCGCAACCGCCAAGCAAATTGGATGGTTTTGCCCAGTGTCTGAAGGCTAGTGGTGCAGAGTTTTATGGAGCATTTTGGTGCCCTCACTGTCAGGAACAGAAAGCAGAATTTGGAACATCTACTCAATATCTACCGTATATAGAGTGCTCTAATGCCGATAATTCTCAGAAACAAATTTGTATTGATAAAAAAATAGAAAGTTACCCAACTTGGATTTTCAAAGATGGCTCAATTCAAACCGGGAAATTATCGCTAGAGACTCTAGCCGGGAAGACGGGGTGTACCTTACCTCAATAATAATATGCCCGCTTATTTAGAAACAGTAAATAAAATCCTTTCACTTGGAACAATTTTCCTCCAGGTGCTTATCCTTGTTTTAATTGTTAATCTGGTTTTTATTCGTCATCGTAATAATAAAGTTTTACTTTTCTTTAAGAAATATACATTTTATTTTGGATTTATTGTTGCACTTCTGGCAGTTCTTCTTTCTTTATTTTATTCGGCAGTTGTTGGGTTCCCGGCTTGTGAGCTTTGTTGGGTAGAAAGAATTTTCTTATACCCTCAGTTAATTCTTTTTAGTATGGAATTATACAAACGCGACCGTTCAATTGTCGATTTTAGTATTGTCTTTGCAATTCTAGGAACACTTACTTCCATATATCATGTCTATGTGGAAAATGGGGGCGCAAGCAATCTTGCTTGTACAGTAACCAATCCATTAAATCCCGGCGTTGTCTCTTGCGCCGTTAGATATGTTTACGAATTTGGCTACATCACGATACCGATTATGGCTCTTACAATATCATTATTTATAATTTCACTACTTCTGAATTATAAGTATATGTCTCATATGGAATAAAATTTAGCCTCTTCACCACACTTATTTTTAATGTTATAATTATGGTGTGAAAAGCGAAACCAAAACCTGCCAGAATTGCAAAAAAGACTTCATCATTGAGCCGGATGACTTTTCGTTCTACGAAAAAATCAAAGTTCCGCCGCCGACTTTCTGCCCCGAATGCAGAATGATTCGCAGAATGTCTTTTCGTAACGAAAGAACTATTTATAAAAGAAAATGCAACCTTTGCAATAAAGATATTGTCAGTATTTATCGCCCTGATAGCCCTTTTATTGTTTATTGTTATGAGTGTTTTTATGGTGATAACTGGGATTATTCCAAATATGGTGTGGATTATGATTTTGATAAATCATTTTTGAAACAATTCAGTGATTTAATTTTGAGTACACCGAAATTGGCAAATCAAGCAAGTAATAATCTTGTTAATAGTGAATATACGAATCACGTAGAATCGTTGAAAAATTGTTATCTTTTATTCGCTTCTAGAAATAATGAAGAGTGTATGTATTGTACACATGTTAATTATTCGAAAAATTTGATGGATTGCTATAGAGTTTCAAAAAGTGAACTTTGTTACCAATGCGTTGATTGTGACAACGGTTATAATTTAAAATATTCTATTCAGTCGCAGTCTTGTGTTGACAGCTGGTTTTTGTTTAATTGTCGAGGCTGTACGGACTGCTTTTTAAGTTCGAATTTGATAAATAAGTCGTATTGTATTAATAATGAACAATGTACGAAAGAACAATACCAAGATTTTATGAAAGAATTGCTGACTGGAAATCATCAAACCGTTATTGATTTTCTTGATAAATTTAATATATTAAAAATGAATACAATCAGAAAATCTTCCGAAGGTGTTAATAATATCTTTTCTTCGGGTAATTATCTGAAAAATACGAAGAACTGCAAAAATTGTTTCGATATTTCCGATTCTGAGGACTGCAAATTCTTAGGATATTGCAACAATGCTAAAGATGTAATGGATGGTTATGCCATTTATCCAACAACCGAATTTTCTTATGAAGTAGTCGGGGCAGGTGTAAATGCTTTCGGTAATCTGTTTTCATATTTACCCTGGGAAGGAGCTCTCAATCTGGTTTATTGTATAAATGCTTTTCCAGACTGTAAAAATTGTTTTGGATGTACTCAAATAAGACATAAACAATATTGTATTTTGAACAAACAATATACAAAAAAAGAATATGAAGAACTTGTTCCGAAGATCATTAAACACATGAATGATATGCCATATGTAGACAGTAGGGGAATAGTATATAAATACGGAGAATTTTTTCCAAGCGAATTAAGCCCATTTTATTACAACGAAACTATTGCCCAAGAGTATTTCTCGTTAAAAAAAGAACAAGCTATATCACAAGGACATAAGTGGAAAGAGAAAGAAGACAGAAACTATAGTATTGATATACAAAATAAAGATATTCCTTATGATATAAAAGATGTAAAAGATAATATATTAGGCAAAGTCATTGAGTGTGCTCACAAGGGAGAATGTAATCAACAATGCACTGAAGCTTTCAGAATTATCCCTGAAGAATTACAATTTTACAAAAGAATGAATTTACTCTTACCACGTCTTTGCTCAAACTGTCGGCACTATGAAAGATTATTGGAAATGAATCCAATGAAACTTTGGAAGAGGGAATGTATGTGCAACAAAACCAGTCATAGTCATAAAGGTAAATGCACAGTTGAGTTTGAAACAAGTTATGCTCCCGAGCGACCGGAAATTGTTTATTGTGAACGATGTTATCAGCAGGAAGTTTATTGAAAAATGCTTGCCCCCGTAGTGAGCTTTGCCCTACTGCCGGGGTTATCATAATGAGGTATTGTAACTATCAAGCCGAGATAGTTTAAGATTATTAACTAATAAAATTTAATTGTATGCTTTTTGAATCAGTCGACAAAGAATCAAAAAATATTGTTTTCGTTTATACGACATGTTCTGGTATTGAAGAGGCAAGGTCAATAGGGCTCTCTGCCGTCGAAGAGAAGCTGGCTATTTCTGTGGATTATTGGCCAGTTAATTCTATATATCCATGGCAAAATGTTATTAAGGAGATAGACCAATGTATGCTCATTTTTTCGACCCAAAAAATATTGAGTGATAAATTAATGAAACATATAGAGGCAGAACATTCATATGAAGTCCCAATGGTCATACGCTCAGATATGAAGATAACCAACCAGCCTTATTCTTTCTGGGTAGATAATACATTATCAAACAAAGATAAATATCTTACCGAAGAAGAATATGAACACAAAAAGAAAGAAGAAGAGGGAGGATATCAATATGATAAACTGAAGTAATTACGAATTACGAATTAATAATTACGAATTCAGGATTAAAATTTTGGAAAACAAACCAGAAAAAAGAATATGCCAGAATTGCAAGAAAGACTTCACTATCGAGCCGGAGGATTTTAATTTTTACGAAAAAATCAAAGTTCCACCACCGACTTTTTGCTGGGAGTGTCGTCATCAGCGAAGACTAAGTTTCAGAAACGAAAGGATGTTTTATAAAAGGAATTGCGGTTTGTGTGGAGAAAGTGTCGTGTCTCGTATTTCTCCAGATAAAAAATACCCAATGTATTGCCAAAAATGTTGGTGGAGCGACAAGTGGAACCCATCAGATTACGGTCAAGAATATGACTTTTCAAAAACCTTTTTCGAACAATGGAAGGATTTATTTTTTAAGGTTCCTAGTATTCCGATGATTAATTCAAACTCGGTTAACAGCGACTGGGTTAATCAAGAAACAGATGATAAAAATTGTTATTTGAATGTTGGAGGTCATTATAACGAGGATTCAGCTTACAATACATATGAAATATACGGAAAAAATTGTTTCGATGGTTACTGGATTTTAAATTGCGACCATTGTTCCAATTGCATACATTGCGAGAGAAGTTATTTTTCAAATTTTTCCGAGGAATGTCACGAGTGTTTATATACAAATTTTTCTTACGATTGCCGCAATTGTGACCATATGATCGGTTGTGCAGGACTCCGAAATAAAAAATATTATATATTTAATAAACAATACGAGAAAAAAGAATATGAAAAATTTTTAGAGGAACATCCATTTTCTTCCAATACTGGAGTTCTTTGGTGGATAAATGAAAGTCAAAAGATTTGGCTAAAATCTCCTCATCGAGAAAATATGATATTTAAAGCTACCAATTCTACCGGTAATGATTTATCTGAAGTAAAAAATTCCCATAATTGTTTTCAAGGAACAAATCTGGAAAACTGTAAAAATTCATTTATTTGCGGTTGGATGAAAGATACTCATGACAATAGTTCTCATGGAGCAGCCGAATTAGCATATGAATGTGCACATGGTGGTGGATGTTACAATTCGAAATTTTTATTATATTGTATGGCAGGTGATCCTCTGAAAAAAATCAATCTTCACAATATTGAATATTCTGCGGCAGTTCTAAGCTCCAGCAATTGTTTTGGTTGTGTTGGCGTTCATGGGGGAGAATATATGATACTTAACCGCAAATATTCCAAAGATGAATATAGTGAGTTATTGCCTAAAATTAAACAACACATGAATGATATGCCCTATGTCGATAAAAAGGGGAGAATCTATAAATATGGCGAATTTTTTCCAAGTGAATTTTCTCCATTCGGTTATAATGAAACAACAGCAGAAGAATATATAAAATTAGAAAAAGAAGAAGTGCTCAAACAAGGTTATAACTGGAGTGATTATACTTCGGATGTGAAATATGAATTTTCGGATTATGTGATTCCCGATGATATTAAAGATGTTGGTGATGATATATTAGATAAAATTCTTAAATGCGAAGAAACTGGCAAAGCTTATAAAATAATCGAGATGGAGCTATCTTTCTATCGTCAGCTTGGGTTACCAATACCGCGTAAATCTCCACTTGCCCGCCACAAAGAAAGAATTTCCAAATTATTACCTTTAAAAATATTTAAAAGGAAATGTGATTTTTGTAAAAGAGAAATAAATACCTCATATCCTCCGGAACGTCCTGAAATTATATATTGCAAAAAATGTTATCAAAACGAAGTATACTAAATAATTACTAATTATATATGGTATAATAAAAGATATGCATGTTGATGAAAAAGTAATTATAGACCTTCTCAATGATTCCGGATTAGTCACCAAAACAGATATTTCTGTCGCTCTTAAAAAATCTAAGGAAACCAACCAGCCACTCGGTTCGGTTTTGGTCAGTAACGGTAAATTGACCGAGAAAGACTGGAATAAAATTCAAGCGGTAGCTCTTGGCATTCCGTTCGTCAGTTTGGAAGGAGAGAAGATTGACCCGAACGTTTTAACTTTGATTCCCGAGCCGATTGCTCGAAATAATAATATTATTGCTTACAAAAAAACCAGTATTGGTTTGGAAGTGGCTATGCTTGATGTCGAGAACCTTCCGGTTATAGATTTTATTAAAAAGAAAGTTGGCACGCGCATTCTTCCCAGAATAACGAGCTCGGCTTCCATAAAAGAAGCCCTTAATCAATACAAGAAAAGTCTGCAAGCGGATTTTGAGGATATTATTAAAAAAGAAAGTAGCTCCATTAAGCCAGTAAAAGAAAGTGGCCCAGGTTCCGAAGAAAAATCTGAAAAAGAATTGAAAGAATTGGCCGAGGATTTGCCGATTGTTAAAATTGTAGACACTCTTATCTCGCACGCTATTACTCAAGGAGCTTCGGATATTCATATTGAACCGGAGGAAGAATCACTCATTGTTCGCTATCGTATTGACGGTATTTTGCATGATGCCATGGTACTACCCAAAGATACATCGTCAGGAATTGTCGCCCGTATTAAAGTCCTATCCAATCTAAAACTTGATGAGAAACGTCTTCCGCAAGATGGGCGTTTCAAAATCACAAACGACCAAGGCAATGTTTCTTTCCGTGTCTCGACTCTTCCGACATATTACGGCGAGAAAACTGTTATCAGAATTCTGCGGGAAAACGCCAAAGGTTTTTCTCTGGAAGGGCTTGGTTTCCACGGTGAAGCCCTGGAGAGAATCCATGACGGGATGAAAAAACGTACGGGCATGCTCCTTTGCGCCGGGCCGACCGGTTCCGGAAAGACGACAACCCTTTATACGATGCTCGATATTTTGAATACTCCTGATGTGAATATTTCAACCGTTGAAGACCCTATTGAATATCAAATGGCCAGAATTAATCAAACTCAGACGAAAGCGGAAATTGGGCTGACTTTCGCCAATGGTTTGCGTACACTACTACGTCAGGACCCTGATATAATCATGGTCGGAGAAATTCGTGACGGAGAAACAGCTTCGCTTGCCATAAATGCTTCACTCACCGGACATCTGGTTCTCTCGACTATTCACACTAACTCCGCGGCTGGAGCCATCCCTCGTATGATTGATATGGGGGTTGAACCATTCTTGATTGTTTCAACAGTTAAGACGGTTATTGCCCAGAGATTGGTCCGATTACTTGCAGAGGGGAAAGAAAAATATTTTTTAAGTGATATAGAAATGAAAGCCTTGGAAAAAGTGGTAGACCTCGACCGCGTTCTTGGATTTTTAAAATTGGAAAAAATTGTTGATGAGAATGCAACTTGGGACAAAATTCCATTTTATAAACCAAAAGGAAGCGAGGAATCAAAAGATGGCTTTAAGGGGCGTATCGGAATTCATGAAGTTCTTAAAGTGACAACGACTATTAAAGAAATGATTTTAAAGGGCTCGTCTGTAGATGAAACAGAAAAGATGGCAAAAAGTGAAGGAATGATGACAATGCTTGAAGATGGCATATTCTTGGCGGCCCAAGGTTTGACTTCGACGGAAGAAGTTCTTCGTGTTGTTTCGGAATAATGGATGAATCCCGTACGAGATCCACATGTTATCTTTTACAGAATAGTTAAAAATAATTATAAGGTTTATATTATAAACAATAAATTAGTAAGAAACGTCCCATCTTTGAGGGACTATCTCGTACGGGATGAAATTTAAATATAAAATACAAAATAAAAATAATGAAATAATGGAAGGAATTATTGAATCTCCCGATAAGTTTACTTTGGCCAGGGAATTGCGGGAAAAAGGAAATACTCCGATTTCGATAGAAGAGGTCAAAGAAAAAGAAGGAATTTTATCGGTGAAGTTAAGTTTTTTTTCGAGAGTTTCTCTCTCGGAAAAAATCATGTTTACCAATAATTTAAGCGGAATGTTAACGGCTGGACTTTCTTTGAGTCGAGCATTATCAATATTGGAAAAACAATCGACCAATCATGCTCTCTGCGATATACTGCGTGGACTGGAAGAAGATATAAGCAAAGGTAACTCTCTTTCGGAGGGAATGAAAAAATTTCCCAAAATTTTTTCCGGAATTTTCGTTCCAATGGTTCATGCAGGAGAAGAATCCGGTAATTTGCCAAGCACACTGACCGAAGTTGGTATAAGTCTTAAGAAATCCTACGATTTGAATAAAAAAATAAAAGGAGCGATGACATACCCAGGAATTATTCTTTGTGCCATGATAGTAATCGGTATATTTATGATGATTTATGTTGTTCCAACTTTGACCAAGACATTTAAAGATTTAGGAACTGAATTACCGACATCGACAAAAATAATTATTTGGATTTCCGATACTATTAGTCAGCACATAATCCTATTCTTCGCGATAATAGTCTTTGTTATCATAGGTATTGTTTTACTTTCCAAACTTAAACTGGTCCAAAGATATTTTGACCGTATCATTTTATATATTCCGGTTATCGGGAATATAGTTAAAGAAGTTAATACTGCTCGCACAGCAAGGACAATGTCGTCGCTTTTATTATCGGGTGTCAGCATTTCAAATTCTTTATCGATAACGGAAGAAGTTCTTCAGAACGTTCATTACAAGGAACTGATTCATAAATCAATCGGGTCCATAGAAAAAGGAATGGTTTTATCCGCTTCATTTAAAGAAAATATTTTTCTGTATCCAATCATGATGGGTGAGATGGTTGAAGTTGGAGAAGAAACCGGTAATCTGTCAAAAATGCTTTTGGATATTGCCAATTTTTATGAAAATGAAGTAGATAATAAAACCAAAGACTTATCGACGATTATTGAACCGGTATTGATGCTTATAATCGGTGCAGTTGTCGGAATTTTTGCTGTCTCAATGATAAAACCGATGTATTCGGTTATGAATAATATTAGCTAGTTAGATGATAAATTATTTTAAAATAAAAAATAAAAAAAATGGATTTACATTAGTGGAAACATTAGTGGCGACGGCTATTTTTGTCTCTATCTCGGTTGGAATATATGTAGGGCTAATGAATATTTTAAAAATAATGAATATAATCCGGACAAAAAATATAATGACGGATATTGCCAATGAACAGTTTGAAATTGTCCGAAATTTGCCATATAGTAGCGTGGGCACAGTTAGTGGAATTCCTTCCGGTATTCTTTCCCAAAGTAAAACAATTAATCGTGATAATAAAGTTTTCGATGTGGATACTGTGGTTCGTAATTTTGACGACCCGTTTGATGGCACTTTTGACGGGACTCCCAAAGATACATCTCCGGCAGATATGAAGATAATAGAATTGACGATTGCATGTACTTCATGCGACGATACTTTAGCCCCGATCTCTTTTACGACAAAAGTTGCGCCGAAAAATCTTGAAACCACTTCCGTAGATGGGGCAATTGTTGTTAAAGTTTTCGACTCGTCGGGATTGCCTGTCGGTGGTGCTAGTGTTAATGTTGTAAATAATAGTATTACTCCCGCTGTAAATATAAACGATGAAACCGATGTAAATGGAATGTATACAATTGTTGATGCTCCTCCGTCGGTTGGTAGTTATCAGATTATCGTTACTAAAGACGGGTATTCTACTGACCGCACTTATCAAACTGGAGGAACCGGTAACCCGGCGCATCCAACTAAACCAAACCTGACTGTCGTTGTTCAACAAATTTCGCAAATGTCCTTCACAATAGATCAAACCAGCACTATTGATTTTTCCAGTATAAATAGTCAGTGTGTGGCAACTCCGGGTTTTGATTTTACTTTGTCGGGAAGTAAATTAATCGGAACAAATCCTAACACTCTCAAATACTCCAATTCGCTTGTGACAGACAGTTCAGGACTGCTAACTTTACCTAATGTTGAATGGGATACATATAACATTACCGGTATTGATAGTGCTTATGATATTATCGGAACCAATCCGCTTTTATCACTCGGTATCAATCCCAATGTTGAACAAAATATGCAGATTATTACCGCTCCCAAAAATGGCAGAAGGCTTTTGGTTGTAGTGAGAGACCAATCTACCGGGTTGCCTATTTCCGACGCTACTGTTGCTGTCACTGGTCCAAGTAGCTATTCGCAAAGTTATACTACAAGCCAGGGATTTTTGACTCAAACAGATTGGTCCGGGGGAAGTGGACAAACCTCCTTTGGAAGCGCAAATAAGTTCTTCGATTCGGACGGTAACATTGATTATAGTTCTTCGCCTGGGAATTTAAGCTTGAAAAAACTAAGTAATTATGTTCCGAATGGCTATCTCACTTCGTCTACTTTCGATACAGGTTCGGCAAGTAATTTTAGACAAATTATTTGGAGTCCGGCAACGGAACCATCTCAAACAGGAACATCAAGTGTTAGATTCCAAATCGCTACAAACAACGATAATGCCACATGGAATTTTACCGGGCCTGATGGAACTTCATCCACATATTACAGTTCCGCCAATCAAAATATAAGTTCAACCAATAACGGACAAAGATATATCCGCTATCGGTTGTATCTCTCTACTTCAAACCAATCATATACTCCGACTATATCGGATATTTCCTTCACTTATACTTCAGCTTGTATCCCTCCCGGACAAGTATCTTTCTCTGGTCTTGCTTCCGGTAGTTACGGTATTTCTGTGACAAAAACCGGTTATCACAGTACGTCAAAAAATATAACAATTGCAAGTGGAGATAGCTGGGTCAAGCAAGAAATTACGATTTCGCCATAAATATTATGTTTACGAATTCATTTAAAAAAAATAATGGTTTTACACTTTTGGAAATTCTGATTACGATGGTGATTTTTACCGCAATTATGGGTGTTGTAACCATGTTTGCCAGAGACTTGTTTTATTACAACAGTATGTTTTCCAGTGGTTTAACTTCTTATGATGAAGCAAGAAAAGTTCTTCAGCCTATCTCTTCCGAGATTCGTTCCGCTTCGCCATCTTCTTTGGGTTCTTATCCTATTGAGACAGCAGGTATTACAGCTTTTACTTTTTTTTCCGATATTAATAGTGATGGGTTGAAAGAAAGAATTAGATATTTTTTATCCGGAACTACATTAATGAAAGGAGTTATTGTACCGTTAGGAAGCCCATTGCAGTATTTGTCGAATACGGAAGTTCTTACAGAAATTGTGCACAATGTTCGAAATGGTTCAACTCCCATATTTACTTATTATGATTCCAGTTATAACGGTAGTACATCTCCTTTGTCGCAACCGGTTTCAATTTTATCCGTCCGTCTTGTTATGATAACTTTAATTCTTGAAGGAGACCCCAATAGGCAACCTGCCCCGATAACAGTTACTACGGAAGTAAGTATTCGTAACCTTAAAGATAATTTATGATTTATAAAATAGAAAAATACAATAAAGATAGTCGCGGAGTAATTCTTTTGAATGTTCTGGTGTTTTCTGCTTTAGCGATATCTCTTGTGACGTTCTTTATTACCTGGGCATCCTCCAGTGTCAAAATAGTAGAATCAACATTGCACAAAGAACAAGCTTTTCAGATTGCGGAAGCTGGGGTAGATTATTATCGCTGGCATTTGGCTCATGCTCCTAGTGATTTTAAAGACGGAACAACAAACAATGGACCTTATACCCACATTTTTTACGATAAAGATGGAGTTGCTATCGGTAGTTTTATTTTAACCATTACTCCTCCTATAATAGGCTCAACTATCGTTACAATCAAATCGGAGGGACATGTAAATAATTACCCATCAATCAAAAGAACAATTCAAACAAAACTCGCTATTCCATCTTTTGCAAAATACGCTATTGTTGCAAACGATAATATGCGTTTTGGAGAAGGAACTGAAATTTTTGGTCCAGTTCATTCGAACGGTGGTATCAGATTCGATGGAATAGCTCACAACATTGTGACAAGTGCCCTTTCTTCCTATGATGACCCCGATCACTCGGGTGGTTCAGAGTTTGGTGTTCATACCCACGTGAATGTCGGAGGTGGAATTAACGATTCTTTTCGCTCACAAGAGGCGCCTCCGACAAGTCCGGTTCCAACAAGGAGTGATGTCTTTCTCGCAGGACGTCAATTCCCGGTTCCGCAATCTGATTTCACCGGAATTACAAATGATCTTTCTGTAATTAAAACAAATGCTACGTCAGGGGGTAAGTATTTGGCTCCATCAGGAGCTCTTGGCTATCATATTGTACTTAAAACAAACGATACTTATGATTTATATAAAGTAAATAATTTGGCTACTCCCTCCGACAGCGATTGTGCCAGCACTTCAAATTACGGGGACGATACCTGGGGAACATGGAGTATAGCTTCTGGCGGACAAACTCTGGTAGGGAATTACAATAATCCGGCAAATGGACTTATCTTTGTGGAAGATAATGTTTGGGTTGACGGTCAGATAAATACCGCCAGAATTACAATTGCTGCCGGAAAATTCCCGGATAATGTAGGTACCAGAAAAAGTATATTTATTAATAACGACCTTATGTATACAAACTATAATGGGCAAGATGTAATCGGTCTAATTGCCCAAGACGACGTGACTGTCGGAATGATAAGTGACGACAACCTTCGCATTGATGCCGCTCTCATGGCGGTTAATGGCAGAGTTGGAAGACATTATTACAGTGATCAATGTAGCCCGTATCATTTAAGAAATAGCATTACTCTTTATGGAATGATAGGCAGTAATCAACGATATGGATTTGCTTACACAGATAATACTGGTTACGATACCCGTACAATTATTTATGATGCCAATTTGTTATACGGGCCACCGGTTTCTTTTCCTCTAACTTCCGATAAATACTCAACTATTTCGTGGGATGAGATGGAGTAATAATAACCTTACATAAATGGTTATTTTGTGGTATAATAGAACATATGGCTAAAATCGTTGTTGCCAACTGGAAAGAAAACCCGCAATCCCAAAAAGAGGCGGAAGTTCTTTTTAAGGGTACATTTCTCTTGGCGAAATTCAGAGAAAACACCAGAATCATTATCTGCCCGCCATTTCCATACCTCTATCTGTCCGGAAAATTTAAAAATAAAAAAGTTTTTCTTGGTGCCCAGAATGTCGGAAAAGAGGAGGGCGGGTCTTATACCGGGGAAGTTTCGCCTAAAATGCTTTCCGATATGGGAGCGGATTTTGCAATAGTCGGCCACGGAGAAGAACGCTTACTTGGAGAGACAAATGAAATTATAAATGCAAAAATATTAAATTTACTTAAATTTAAACTCTCACCGATTCTTTGTGTCGGGGAAAGTGAGAGAGACAAAGAGGGAAATTATCTTTCTTTCGTCGAAGGACAAGTGAAAGATTGTCTTTTGGCTGTACCTAAAGCCCAAATGAAAAATATTATCATCGCTTACGAACCGATATGGGCAATAGGAGCGAATGCCACTCGTGAAGCAACAAAAGAAGAATTTATGGAAATGAAAATTTTTATCAAAAAAGTAATTTCCGATATTTATGACGGGAAGATTGCTCACAGTATACCGATTCTTTACGGCGGTTCGGTGAATCCAGCTAATGCTTCGCAATTTGTGGATGGTGGAAAAGCCGACGGACTGCTCGTTGGTCGCGACAGTCTCGACCCGAAAAAATTTGGAGCAATATTAAACGCCTTAAATTAAATAAAATGAAATCAATAAAAGAATTAAAAAATTTAACCGGCAAAAGAGTTGTTCTCCGAGCCGATTTCAATGTGCCGATAAAAAACGGCGTTGTCCTTGATGATTTCCGGATTAAAAAAGTTATTCCGAGCATTTTATATTTGCAGAAGAAAGGCGCGAAAGTTATTATTATTTCCCATATCGGAGACGACGGGAAAGAGAGTTTGCTTCCGGTGGCAAATAAACTTAAAAAATATATTAAAGACGTGAACTTTATTCAAACGCCGATTTTTTCCAACGAGACACAAAAAATATTAAATTCACTAAAAAATAAAGATATAGTCTTGCTTGAGAACTTGCGTCGCGAGACCGGCGAAAAGAAAAATTCGCCTTCATTTGCAAGGGCTTTATCGCGGTATGGCGATATTTACGTCAATGATGCTTTCTCGGTTTCTCACCGCGAACATGCTTCGATTGTTGGCATCACCAAGTATCTTCCCGGCTATGCCGGTTTTCAGATGGAAGCCGAAGTAGAAAATTTATCAAAAGTCTTTAATCCGCCACACCCATTTTTATTTATCTTGGGCGGAGCGAAATTTGAAACGAAAATTCCTTTGATTAAAAAGTTTCTTCGCCAAGCCGACCACATTTTTATTGCCGGAGCGATTGCCAATGACTTCTTCAAAGCAAGAGGTTATGAAGTCGGAACATCGCTTGTCAGTGATGCGAATTTTCAAATTACTCCGCTCTTAAAAGCTAAAAATCTAATTCTGCCGACTGATGTTGAAGTTACAAAAAATTCCAAAAATCATATAACCAAGCCGACCGAGGTCATGCCGGATGAAAATATTGTTGATATCGGACCGCAATCGGTTCTCCAGCTCAAAGATTTAATTGCTAAAGCCGAATTTATTCTCTGGAATGGACCACTTGGAAAATTTGAAAGTGGTTTCGGTAAAGCAACAGAAGAAGTGCTTAAGATTGTTTCCAAATCAAAAGCCAAGAATGTCATCGGCGGAGGGGACACAGTTGCACTTATCTCAAAACTCAAAATTGAAGATAAACTCGGTTTCGTTTCAACCGGCGGTGGGGCTACTCTCGATTTCCTTTCCAAAGGAACCTTGCCGGGGATCCGTGTATTAAAATAAATATGTAAATATATGTCCATAATAAATATTTTTAAAAAGATAATTCAAAAGAGACCAAATGAGAATGATTATGGAATAAACCTGTCGATTCCATCACTTAAAAAATTTCTGACTTATTTGCCCCCGAATCCAATGATTCTGAACGTCGGGTGCGGAATAGGTCAAGACTCCAAATTTCTGAAAGAGAACGGCTGCTATGTTTTGGGAGTGGATTCGTCCAAAGAGATGATTAACCGAGCGAAAGTTTACGCTCCCGAAGTTAAATTCGAATTGCAAGATTTTATGAAGTTGGAGCCGAGCGTCAAATATGACGCGATTTGGTGCTCCAGAGTTTTTCATCATATGGTAAATATTGGACCAGAAAAATTCTTCGGCCAAGCAAAAAATTTATTGAAAGAAAAAGGAGTTTTATATTTAACATCGGTTGCTTCCGATACGGAACGAGGTGAAATAATAAAAAACAATCTGGTTATTCGCGGATTAACCGAAAATTCGTTCAAGAGTATGGTTATGGAGAATGGTTTTGAAATCTTGGATTTTAATTATTGGGATGACAGGAAAGGTATGGAAATATTTGCCAGAGTAAAATAAAAAATGGAAGATCAGACCAAAATATGCCAAAACTGCAAAAATAAGTTCAACATCGAACCCGATGATTTTTCTTTCTACGAGAAAATGAAAGTTCCGGCACCAACTTTTTGCTATCTTTGCAGAGTAGAGAGACGGCTGGCATTTCGAAACGAGAGAAAATTTTTCAGAGTCAAGGATGCTTTTACAGGTCTTGATATTTTTTCTCTTTACCCACCAGAAAGCGGGAAGAAATCAGTAACCGAAGAAGAATGGCACAAGGACAACTGGAACGAACTTGATTACGGCCGTGATTATGATTTTTCCATAAATTTTTTCAAACAGCTCTACAAATTGGAAAAAGAAGTGCCGATTTTCGCCCTTCGGGTTGAAGGCATGATCAATAGCTCCTATTGTGCCAATGCTTCATATTTGAGGAATACTTACCTTTGTTTCAATTCCAATACTTCGGAAAGCTGTATGTACGGTAATGCCGTCGATTACAGTAAAGATTGTGTAGATAACTCCCATGTCAATCATATGGAAAGATGTTACGAATGTTTCTGGATGCAGAATTGTTATCAATGTTATTTTACGATTATGTCGGCGGAATCGAGAAATTTGTGGTTCTGTCGAAATTGCCTTGGTTGTAACGATTGTTTTGGTTGTACCAACTTACGCAAAGCCTCATATTATATATTCAATAAACAATATTCAAAAGAAGACTATTTTTCGGAAATAGAAAAAATGAAATTGGATACGATATCCGGTCTTAAAAAGGCAAGAGAAGCTGCCAGAAATTTCTGGAAAACTCAACCGACAAAATACCAGCACGGCCTGAAAAATATTAATTCAACCGGTTCGTACGTTACCAATTGCAAGAATGTTAATGACAGTTTCCTTATCAGAGAAGGGGAAAATATGCGTTATTGCCAGTATTTGCAGGTTCCAAAAAACAAAGATTGTTATGATACCACAGCCTGGGGGGATAATATGGAAATGCATTATGAAACTTGTCTTTGCGGCGAAAATTCATACAATCTTAAATTTTCAACCGACAGTTGGCCAAACTGCAAAAATCTCGAGTATTGTATAAGTTGTTTCAGTACATCCGATTGTTTTGCTTGCGTCGGTTTGAAGAAAAAACAATATTGTATTTTCAACAAGCAATATGGAAAAGACGAATATTTTGAAATGGTGGAAAAAATAAAAAAACAGATGGATGATATACCGTATGTCGACAAAAAGGGGAGTGTCTATAAATACGGTGAATTTTTCCCGATTGAACTTTCACCGTTCGGTTACAACAATACGACATCTTTCCAATATTTCCCGATGACGAAAGTTAAAGCCGAGGAAAACGGCTACCCATGGATTGAAGTTCCGCGTGGTAAATATAATATCACCAAAAAAGCCTTGGAATTACCCTATTCAATTAACGATGCGGATGAAAGCATTTTGGATGATGTCATCGAATGCAACAATTGTAAAAATCCTTACAAAATTCTGGAAGACGAATTTAATTTTTATAAAAAAGAAAAAATACCGTTGCCGGATTTATGCGATGAGTGTCGTTTCAGAAGAAGAATCGAAGACAGATTAAAGTTTCAACTCTACGATAGGTCTTGTATGTGTTCAGGAGAAAAAGATGCCACTGGAAAATACAAAAATACCGTCAAACATGTCCACGGTGACAATTCTTGCGAAGAAAAATTCAAAACCGGCTACGGTTCGGAGAGAGGAGAGATAATCTATTGTGAGAAATGTTATCAGCAGGAAGTTTATTAAATCGCTTTCTTTATTTTTTCAAGTGTTTTTTTGGCTTCCGATTCTTTGTATTCTTTTGTCGGGAAGTTTCTAAAAAAATCTCCATTATATCGAGGTATCACGTGGACGTGGAAATGGGGGACTTCGTTACCGACAACTGATTCCTGAACATAATCACATTTTAAACTCTTTTTGAGAGCAAGCATCATTTTTTTTGTTAGTTTGAAGATATCTCCGATTGTCTTATCGTCTGCTTCCTGCATCCAAACAATATGTTTTTTGGGAATTATCAAAAGATGACCATGGCTGACCGGTTTAATATCAAGAAAAACCAAGAAATTTTTATCCTCGAAGACTTTACTACAAGGGATCTCTCCCTTTGCCAGCTTGCAAAATATGCAGCTATTTGTTTGTTCGGTCATGTTAGCATTATATGGTAAAATCAAAAGTATGCCAAATCACATTGAACTACTTGACTTATTGCTCGCCAATCGCGGAATACCGAAAGATGAGCAAGAAAGATTTCTCAATCCATCTTATGAAGAGCATCTTTACGACCCATTTCTGATGAAAGATATGGAGCGAGCTTGTGTGCGGATTTTCGAGGCGGTGGAAGCCAAAGAAAAAATTCTTATTTATAGCGATTACGATTGCGACGGTATACCGGCTTCAGTTATCATCTACGATTTTTTTAACAAGATTGGTCACAAGGATTTTTCTATATATATTCCTGACCGGCATGATGAAGGCTATGGACTCCACCTTGATGCTATCGACCAATTTATCGCCGAAGAGGTAAAACTTTTAATCACTTTCGACCTTGGAATTACGGCGGTAGAGGAAGTGGCTCGTGCAGAAGCGGCTGGAATAGATGTTATAATTTCCGACCATCACCTGCCTCATCGGCAGGCAGGCTTACCCCAAGAAGAACTTCCTCGGGCTTATGCCATCTTAAATCCAAAGCAAGAAGATTGTGGATACCCGGATAAAAATCTATGCGGAGCCGGAATTGCTTTTAAGTTAGTTCAAGCACTGATAAAAAAATATGGTGAATATTGGAAAATAAATAATGGCTGGGAGAAATGGTTGCTCGATATGGTCGGGGTGGCAACTTTGGCTGACCAAGTTCCACTTCTCGGTGAAAACCGCGTGCTTGCCTATTATGGTTTGAAAGTTTTGCAGAAAGGACGCCGACCCGGACTTGTCGAAATTTTCCGTAAGGCTGGAGTAGAAATTACAAAACTAAACGAAGAGGATATTACTTTCACTTTGGCTCCGCGCATAAATGCTGCCTCGCGAATGGCCGACCCGATGATTGCTTTTGAAGCTTTGTCGGCAATCGATGCGGTCTTGGCCAGAACTTGTGCCGATAATTTGTCGAAAATAAACGATGAAAGGAAAATAATGGTTGCTCATATGATGAAAGAAGTGAAAAAGATTTTGAGTAAGAGGGAAGACAAGAAAGTGATTGTTATCGGGAACCCTTTATGGCGAATCGGTGTCTTGGGAATTATCGCTTCGAAAATTGTTGAAGAATATAAAAGACCGGTTTTCGTTTGGGGGTCGGATGGTAGCGACATATTGAAGGGTTCATGCCGTTCATGGGGGAATGTAAATTTAGTCGATGTTATGAGTGCCTTGCCGGAGAACAGCTTGGCTGGCTTTGGCGGGCATAGCGGGGCAGGGGGGTTCTCGGTCTCACACACAGAGATACATTTTCTTGAAGAAAGAATTTTGAAAGTTTTTGACAAAGATTGGGGGACTGGTGAAGAAGTCCTTCCGGATGAAGCCGAAGCAACGATAAGTATTGATGACGTTACAAGCGGCAATTACAGTGTCATAGAAAAGCTTGCGCCCTATGGAATAGGGAATCCAAAACCGAAATTTCTTTTCAAAAATTTGACGATATCGGGAATTAAAGAATTCGGCAAAGAGAAAAACCACTTGGAATTATCTTTCAAAAATAGTCATGGGTCGCAAATTAAAGCCATTGCCTTCTTTAAAACACGCAACAGTTTTGAACCCATACTTCTAGAGGGGAACAGCATAAATCTGGTGGCGACATTCGAAAAGAATAATTTCGCCGGTCGGGACGAGCTTCGATTAAGAATTGTTGATATAATAATATGATTATGAATAAAGATATAAAAATTTATACCGATGGATCGTCGCTGGGGAATCCGGGGCCAGGAGGATGGGGGATGGTGGTACTTGAAGGTGAAAAGAAAATCCATGAACAAGGCGGATACGATAAAAATACGACCAACAACCGGATGGAACTGACGGCTGTTATGGAAACTTTAAAATATATAACCAAGCACCACAAAAAAGATAATGTTGCAATTTTTGCCGATTCGAGTTATGTTCTAACGGGGATACAATCGTGGATACATAACTGGGAAAAAAACGGCTGGCGAACAGCCAACAAAAAGCAGGTTTTAAATCAGGATTTATGGAAAGAATTAATTGCTCTTGTCCGAAGTTATAGAAACAAAATAAATTGGGAGAAAGTGAAAGGTCATTCAGGGCATATCCACAACGACCGTGCCGATGAAATTGCGAAAAGTTGTGCGTTGAAACAGGAATAAATAAATTTTTATGTCGAAGAAAGAAATTGTGATAGTTTCTATCCTTTTAGCCATCGCCGGTGTGCGATTTTTCTTTTTTACATCGGTTGCTCCTTCGTATGGTGAAGTCGTCGGCAAAGAAGTGACGTTTGAGGGGATGGTCAGTGACGACCCGGATGTCCGCATTAAAAATCAGCAACTCGATATAAAATTAAAAGATAAAGATATAAATATCTTGGTTATCGTCGATAGAAATGTAAAAGTTTCTTATGGGGATGAAGTCAGCGTTCACGGTGTGCTCCTTGAGCCGGAGAATTTTATCACCCAATCGGGCAAAGAATTTAATTATAAAAGATATCTGGCAAACCAAGATATTTATTTTATGATTAAAAATGCCGATATTGAAATTCTTTCGAGTGATAATGGTAGTAAAATCAAATTGTTACTCTATAAATTAAAAAATGCTTTTATAAAAAGTATCAATAAGGTTATCCCGATGCCGGAAAGCGATTTGGCAAATGGTCTGGTTCTTGGAATTCGGGGTGGTTTTGACCAAGACACCAAACAGGAATTTATTGAGACGGGGACGATTCACATCATCGCACTATCGGGGTATAACGTTTCTATTGTCGCCAGTAACGTCATGAAATTTTTCAGTTTAATTTTCTCCCAAACTATCTCAATTATTTTTGGTATTATTGTTATCTTTCTATTTATAATTATGACTGGGGCAAGTACGACGGCGATTCGCGCCGGAATTATGGCGACGATTATGCTCCTCGGCCGGATGACGGGCAGGAATTATATTGCCGGCCGTGCACTTGTGATAGCTGGGCTTTTGATGGTCGCTTATGACCCTCGAGTACTTACCGATATGTCTTTTCAATTATCTTTTCTTGCTACAGGCGGAGTGCTTTATCTGACACCCAAAGTTCTGAATTGGTTTAAATTTCTGCCAATGCGTTTTGGTTTCAGGGAAATGATTGCAACTACCGTTGCGGCGACAATTGCCGTTTTGCCGATACTTCTTTATCTGACGGGTATATTATCTCTCGTTTCTCTTCCGGCAAACGCATTGATACTTCTATTTATTCCTACCGTAATGTTTTTTATTTTTGTTACAGGAATTCTCGGTTTTATTTCACCAATACTTGCAATTCCATTCGGGTATATTTCTTACCTAATACTCCTATATGTTCTTTCCGTTATCCACTATCTCGGTTCACTTTCGTTTGCCAGCGTTTCTATATTATCTTTCCCACTACCGCTTGTAATTTTGATTTACGCCTTTTTGCTTTGGTGGGTGTTTAAAAAAAAAGACCATAGATGATACGGTCGTCCATAAAATAGCTCCTCTCAGAGGGTACGAAAATTTTTTACTAAAAATTTTCTCAGTTTTCGCTCCGTCGAGCTCAAAAGCCCCTCTGGTAGGACTATTTCATTTCCTCCCTTATAAGTGAAGCAGGATTATTGAAATTATGAGTCGCGTCGGAGCCCTTTAGGGTAAAGCGCGAATAATTTTAATAATCCTGTGGAACGGCTACTTAAATTACTTTCTTGTAATTTTCTTCCACAGTCATCCAATTTAAATTTGCGAAAAAAGCTTCGACATATTTCTTTTTTTCGCTCGTCGGATAATCATAAACGTAGGCATGTTCCCACATATCAAGACAAAGTAGCGGTGAGAGCCCAGTCAGTTGCCCCAAGTGATGCTCGTCTACCCATGAGATAATCAGTTTGTCACTAATTTTATCGAAATAGAGAATTGTCCAGCCAATTCCGCGAGTTGCGGCGACGAATTTAAAATGACTCAAGAAATTCTCAAACGTTCCCCATTCTTTTTCTATTTTTTTATATAATTCTCCTTTCGTATTGATTTCTTTTTTCCCGCCGGATAGATGGGCAAAATAATATTCATGATTTCGCATCCCATCGAACTCGAATCCAAGACGACGTTGTAATTCTCCCAAGATGTAGGCATTTTTTTCCGGGTCACTCCTGAGCTCACTTATTTTATTAAAAATAAGATTCGTGTTTTTCACGTACCCGGCGTAAAGTTTCAAATGCTCCTCGATATTTTTTTCCGATATTCCCGCAAGCTTGGGAATATCAAATTTTTTTGCAGTAAATGTTTCCATATTTTTAAATTTGCTTCAATTAATAATTAGTTATAATGTACGAAGTATAACATGGAAAGATTAAGAAAATATGAACAATATATACCCCTTATTTTCCTCATCATTTTCGCCATTATCATATGGTTTTTCGCTTTTCTATATAACAATCATCATAATTATTTGGAAGTTGTCTTTTTGGATGTCGGTCAAGGAGATTCCATTTACATAGAAGCGCCGAACGGCAAACAAATGCTTGTTGATGGCGGGCCCGACGCGAAACTTCTTTCAAGTTTGGCCAAAGTTATGCCTTTCGCCGACCGCTCTATCGATATGGTCGTGGAGACTCATCCGGATACGGACCACATCGGAGGATTGCCACAACTGCTCGACAATTATAAGGTCACAAATATTTTGGAAAATGGAGCGACTTCAGACTCCAAAACATTTTCTGCTTTGGAAGAAAAAATTTCCGAGGACAAAATAAATAAAATTATTGCTCGTCGCGGAATGCGCATTGTTTTGGATGCGGAGAAAAATATTTATTTTGATATTTTATTCCCCGATCGCGATGTCTCAAATCTTGATTCAAACGACGGCTCGATAGTCGGGAAGCTAGTCTATGGGAATAGTTCCTTTATGTTGACAGGTGATGCAACTCTTTATACGGAAAATCAAATTGAATGGAACGAGAACGAGGACACACTAAAATCCGATGTCCTCAAATTGGGGCATCATGGTTCGCGAACATCGTCGAGTATCTTATGGCTAGAAAAAGTTAATCCAAAAGTTGCTATCGTTTCTGCTGGAAAAGATAACAAATATGGTCATCCTCACCAGGAAACACTCGACAGGCTTTCGTCATTATATATTCCATTTTTAAGTACGGCTGAAATAGGAAATATAATTTTCAAAAGTGATGGAACAAAACTAGTTTATTAAATAAACATCTCCGCAAATCTTATCAATAAAAAAGTCCTCGGACGAGGGAGGACGAGGAGCCAGACATTTTTTCTTGAAAAGATTTGCTACGATTTAAAAATCTTCACGACTGTGAGGATTTTACTTTATAATTCCGGCTTTTTTCAGAACTTTATAGGCGCCTTTTTTGTTGATTGTTTTGATGGCCTTAGTTGAAATAGTGAGAGGGAAATATTTTTTGAGTTCTGGGACATAAACCCTTTTCTTTTGCAGATTGGAATATTTACGAACATTACCGGTCGGATTGAATTTGGTAGCACGAACAACGTTGGAATATCCTCCCGCCATTATCGAACCCTTTTTTGTTATGTCGCAAACTTTCGCCATCCCATTAAAAAATTTAATTATAATATTTATACTTAACTCTATAATCCCGGAATTTTCTAACGGGACAAGTATGTGAAGCTATGCTATCATATAAAACACACCTATGCAAGCCCAAATTATTACCGGAATTTTTTATATTATTGTTTTGATTATGTCCATCGTCATCCACGAAGTTGCGCATGGTTATTCGGCGTATCTTCTCGGGGATAATACCGCTCGCCTAAGTGGAAGACTTACTCTGAACCCGATTAAACATCTCGACCCTTTTGGTTCGGTTATTTTGCCGCTCTTGCTCCTTTTGACCGGGTCGGGTTTTATTATCGGTTGGGCACGACCTGTTCCTTACAATCCAAATAACTTGCGAAATGGCAGAATGGGGAACTTTATTGTCGCAATTTCGGGAATAGCCGCGAATATTATTATTGCCATTATTTTTGGTTTTCTGATAAGATTTGCCCCGATGCTTGGAATTCCAGCATACAATCCCGACCCACTATTCCTCAGTCCTTTTTATAGTATCGCATCGATTATTGTTGAAATGAATTTGGTTTTAGCATTATTTAATATCATTCCTATTCCACCACTCGATGGCTCAAAAATTTTATTTTCTTTTCTTCCGGCGAGACTCCATTTTATTGAGGATTTTCTTGAGAGATGGGGAATATTTATTCTCCTTTTCTTCATAATCTTTATATGGGGCAGCGTTTCTCCTCTTATTTATTATGCCTTTAAATTGCTCACTGGTTTGCCTTAAAATATCTTGAGTTTTTGCACTAAAAACATGCCACTTTAATTGAAATCTATAGTATAATATAGTTGTATATTATGAGAAAATTAAAGTTCCTAAAACTCCATTGGGCAAAACTTCTTTCGGTATTCTTTTTAATATTACTTCTCGGAGCTTATGCCCATATTTTCGCTATTGACCGAAAATATAATCCGGGAGAAATATTGAACCCGGATTGTTTTCCGGGAGAAACAAATTGCACGGTTGATATTACAACTGGAAGTTCACAGTGGACGACAAATGGGTCTAGTATTTATTACAACACAGGGAATGTTGGAGTAGGGGTGATTGCACCGACAGCACAATTACAATTTAAAGCTGGAACTACTACTGCTGGAACTGCTCCGCTTAAATTCACTGTCGGAACAAATTTAACTAATGCCGAAGCCGGAGCGATGGAATGGAATGGAACAAATCTTTTTATAACCCAAACATCAGGTCCAACTAGAAAAACAATTGCTTATACCACGGATATTTCAGATAGTTCACCTATCACTATTGTTGATAGTACCAATCTTGTTTCGACCGGACTTCAGGCAGCTGGACCCGTTCCCTATGGAACACAAGATGCGATTATCATTGGTCGCTGGGCAGGATTCAATATGATTTCCGGTTATAATTCAATTTTTTTAGGCCTTGAAGCTGGTGCTCAAGCCAATGCCGAGTCCTCTAATTTTATAGGACATGGCGCTGGTAGTGGTACTACATCTCAATATTCAAACTTTTTGGGTCATTTTGCTGGTGAAAATTCTACCTCAGCTAACTATTCAAATTTTATTGGTAGTGATGCTGGAGCGTCTACTTCCGCTACTTTTTCAAATTTCATCGGTTTTGTTGCTGGCCGCGATGCAACTTCCGCTTCCTATTCAAACTTTTTTGGGTCTAGCGCTGGTTCTTCTGCTGCTAATGCCAGCAATTCAAATTTTTTTGGTGCAGGCGCTGGAGCGAACGCCACTAATGCATCTTATTCAAATTTAATCGGTTTCAGAGCCGGACTATCTCCCATTAGTATTAATAACAGTATCGGTGCCAATAATATAATTATCGGGACAAACATTTCATTACCAACCGCAACAGCTAATTCGATGAACTTGGGTGGTGTTTTGTTTGCCACCGGAACTTATGCAACTACAACAGGTAATCCATCAACCACAGCCGTTGCGACGGGTAAAGTTGGAGTCGGAGTTGTTTCGCCATCGGCAAGATTGCAACTTGCTGCCGGAACCGCTTCCGCCGGTACTGCTCCACTTAAATTAACTGCCGGGACAAACTTGGGAACAACCGAAGCTGGAGCGATTGAATACGACGGTTCCCATTTATATTTTTCGGCCACAAATAATGGAGACAGATATCAACTGGACCAACAAGCAGATGGAATAGTAAGTTCCCCATGGTTAGCAAATGGTTCTGATATTTATTATGATGGTGGCAATGTCGGCATTGGAAATGATTCACCGACATCAAAACTTGACATCAAACTTGATTTGACAGTATCTTATAATCAAAGTTTTTCCGGTAGTGGATTAAATGATGCCATATATTCAGGAACATATTCTGGATCAAATCCTCCAAACGCTGTAATTGTTCAAATAGATGGCGAAGGCACACCTGATACTTTCACATATTACGATAACCATTCAGATTGTTCTTATCCTAATGGATTTTCAATTCCAATTACCGGCTCGGCGCAATTAGTTTGCGATGGTATTTCTATTACATTTACAAATATAACTGGGCATCACAGTGGAGATACTTGGACATATGAAATTAACAGTCCGGATTCTAATCCGATTATTAAAATAAGTGATAACACGGGCAATAATTACTTTACTGTTAATGCGGTTGCCGATAAATCAAATTTCCTAGGTACTAATGCTGGTAATGGTGCTGTCTCTGCTCATGATTCAAACTTCATCGGTACATCTGCTGGTAATGGTGCTGTCTCTGCTCATGATTCAAACTTCATCGGTACATCTGCTGGTTATGGTGCAACCTCAGCTTCCGGCTCAAACTTCTTAGGCCTAAATGCCGGTATTTATGCTACTGGTGCCCATAACTCAAACTTCTTAGGTCCTAGTGCTGGTAATGGTGCCACCTCTGCCATCTTTTCGAACTTTATAGGTACTGTTGCTGGTCTTAGTGCCACCTCCTCTTCCTATTCAAATTTTATAGGTAATGGTGCTGGATATCAAGCCACTTCTGCTTCTTACTCAAACTTCTTAGGGATAAATGCAGGTAATGGTGCTACCTCTGCTATCAACTCAAACTTCTTAGGTCCTTGGGCTGGTTCTGGTGCTATCAATGTTTCTTATTCAAATTTATTTGGCTATGAGACGGGGATGTCTTTTACTGGCAACAACATTGGCTCCAACAACATAATCCTCGGAACAAGTATTTCTCTACCTAATGCGGCAACCAATGCTATTAATTTAGGAGGAGTCATATTTGCAACAGGGACACATTCTGACACAAATGGCATATCTATCATTGCTGAAGCTACTGGCAAAGTTGGTATCGGAGTCGTCTCACCGTCAGCTCGCTTACAACTTGCTGCCGGAACCGCTTCCGCCGGTACTGCCCCACTTAAATTAACTGCCGGTACAAATCTTTCGACAACCGAAGCCGGAGCGATTGAATACGACGGTTCCCATTTATATTTTTCGGCCACAAATTCCGGAAGCCGTTACCAACTCGACCAGCAAGGTGGAACTCCTTCTCCTATTACTATTGTTAACACCTCAAATCTTTTTTCAACAGGAATTAGTGCTGGAACTGGGGTAACTTCTACAACTGATTCAAACTTTTTTGGTACTGATGCAGGTGATTCTGCTACTGGTGCTTTTGGTTCAAACTTTTTTGGTCCATCTGCTGGAATTTCAGCCCCGGATGCTTTTTACTCAAACTTTTTTGGTTTACAAGCTGGGGCAGGGGCTAATGATGCCAGCAATTCAAATTTTTTAGGTCATAATGCTGGTGCTAGTGCCATCAATGCCGCATTATCAAACTTCTTAGGACAATCCGCAGGTTTAGGAGCTGTAGGAGCTTCTGAGTCAAACTTCATAGGTGATTCTGCCGGATATCAAGCCACCTCTGCTCATGATTCAAACTTCTTAGGAAATGCTGCTGGTCAAGGTGCTTCCCTTGCCTCTTACTCAAATTTATTTGGTTACCAATCGGGAAGGTCTTTCCCTGTAGATACTCCCACTAACAATATCGGTTCCAACAACATAATCATCGGAACAAATATTTCTTTACCTAATGCGACTGCAAATACCATGAACTTAGGTGGAGTTCTTTTTGCCACAGGAACATATGCAACGACGACTGGCGACCCATCTATCACCGCAGTCTCAGGTGGCAAAGTCGGTATCGGCGTCGTTTCGCCATCATATACTCTCCAAGTCGGAAACTCATCTATCTCCGGAGTAGTCGCCCGATTTGAAAATAGTGTCGGAACTTGTGACATCAATCCTACTACCTCATCGGTTGGTTGTTCTTCCGACATAAGATTAAAGAAAAATATAACTACCCTCGATAATACAGAATTTGCTCTCTCAACTGTCCCTGATATGACAGGTAAATCAACATTGGAAAAAGTTCTGAATCTCACTCCGGTCACATACAACTGGAATAGTGAAAGTGATACCGACCAGAAACACATTGGGTTCATCGCCCAAGAAATGGAACAAATATTCCCTGATTTGGTCAGCACCGACCCGGTAACAGGTCTTAAGTCTCTTAGTTACGCAAACATGACGCCATACCTAGCCAAAGCCATACAGGAGATGGATTTAAAAATTACAGATATTAATAATCAGGAATTAGAAAATAGTTGGAGGGATAGCATACTTGCTTGGTTTAAAAATACCTCAAATGGAATTACTGAATTTGTCTCAAGTATTCTTCGAGCCAAAGATAAACTTTGTATCGGAGAGGGAAGTGACGAAGTTTGTATAACAAAGGAAGACTTATTGCAAATGAAAAATAATGCCGGACTAAACGCCGGAACAGCTGCCGTGCTTCCGACTGTTGATAACTCCGGCTCATCCGGGACAGATAATTCAACTGCTGGGACATCGGATACTTCGGGAACAGGAGCATCCAATACCGGAACAACGACCGACACCACCGGTACGACAGGGGGGAACGACGGTAACAATACCGATACAACCGGAGGAAACACAAATAACACAACCACAGATACATCCACCACAAATACTCCCGATACTGGAACGACGAATATAAATGCTGGTAATGATACGACCGGTAATGCAAGTGGTGATACGACAAATACGGATACAACCAACACTAATAACAATAATAGTGGAACGGATAATCAAAATAATGACCTCGGTAATTAAAATATTTTTCAAATATATACTCCTCATTATTTTAATTGGCGGAGCTTTTGGGGTTTTTGCCTCGACTACCAACGGAACGATAGATGCGGGCAATCACACGGCGCTTCTTTGCATGAATGATATTTGTTCCGTCACCACCAGAATAAATTTTTTGACGACCAACGGCAGAGCTGTACATGTCACAAATAGTGCGTTAACCGGTGAAATATGGTCGGAACAGGTAGGTTGGATAAATTTAAATCCGACAAATAGCGGGGTAGCCAATACAACGAGAGGTATTCTTTCCGGCGATGCTTGGGGAGAAAATGCTGGTTGGATAAATTTTGATCCCTATAATGGTGGAGTAGTCATAAATAATAGGGGTGAATTTGTCGGCTTTGCTTGGAGTCAAAATTACGGATGGATTAAATTTGATTGTACTGTTGCGAATGCTTGTGTCAAAACTGATTGGCGCCCGAGTAATGATGGGGGTGGTGGAGGAGGGCCACCAGTGGTGGATATATGCCCAAATATTGCCGGGAATCAAACATTAATACCGGATGGTCTTGTTATCAATGCTCTTGGGCAATGTGTTTCCCCAGAACAATGTAATGTCCTAGATGGTGCACTTAAGCAACCACTTGATGTCATGATTATAATTGACAAATCAGGCAGTATGGCTGGCACCAAACTGTCTCAAGCCAAAACCGCCGCTACAGCCTTCATCAATAATCTGGTTCTCGGTTCTGACCGGGTCGGATACGTCTCATATTCTACGACGGCAACACTCGAAAATGGGCTGACAACATCTTTTGATACAATTAAAGCAAAGATAGCAAGTACTGTATCAAATGGAAATACGAATATCGGAGGAGCGGCAAGAATTGCTTATCAAGAAATGTTGATCAATGGTCGGGCGGGAGTTAAGCATGTCATCATTATTCTGACCGATGGACAAGCAAATGTCTCGGATGTTAGAACTCTGACCCCAAATCAATACGCGATCAATCAATCGGACCTGGCCAAACTCCGAGGCATGATTGTTTATTCTATCGGACTGGGGACAGATGTAGATTCCGATCTTCTTTCTTCTATGGCAACCTTGCCAAGTTATTTTTATAATTCTCCGACTGGTAGCGACCTTTCAAATATTTATCTGCAAATTGCCGCTATTGAATGTACCGCTGCCCCTTCAAAGGTTTTCGATACGGTTATTTATGATGCAAATAGAAATGGATTATATGATACCAATGAAAGGGGATTAGCTGGATCTATTATCTCCTTAACAAGTAGTGATGGCAGTCAACAAACAAGAACGATGACAACGCTTGCCGACGGGAGTTTCCTTTTTGATGCTGTAACACCAGGGAACTATTCAGTCTGCAATACATCACCTTCGGGGATGTATCAAACCAAACCAGTTTCAAATGGATGTTTTGATATAAGTGTTGTTCAAGGTATTAATGTCACAGATCTCAAATTTTTAGTTACTGGTAACCAACCATTTTGTTCGCTTAATCCAAATGACCCATCATGTGATGTTTGCCCAAACATTTCAGGTATCCAAAGTACAATTCCGAATGGATTTACCATTAACTCAAGTGGTAATTGCGTTCCAACCCCAACATTCTGCGAACAAAATCCCACCGACCCATCATGTAATCCAACATTCTGCGAAAACAATCCCAATGACCCATCATGTGATGTTTGCCCAAATATTTCAGGTACCCAAAGTACAATTCCGGATGGATATACCTTGAACTCAAGTGGTAATTGTGTTCCGGCTCTAACATTTTGTGAACAAAATCCCACCGACCCATCTTGTATAACTCCAACGTTCTGTTCACTTCACCCGAGTGACTCAACATGTGTAGAGCCAAGTTTCTGTACACTTCATCCCACAGACCCATCTTGTATAACTCCAACATTCTGCACACTTCACCCTAACGATCCGTCATGCACAACCCCATCATTTTGTGCTCTACATCCCACCGACCCATCTTGTATAACTCCGGCATATTGTGCTCTTCACCCGACTGACCCATCATGTTCAACGCCGGAGATATTTTGTGCACTTCATCCGACCGACCCATCGTGCATTAATCCGACATTTTGTTCTCTCCATCCGACGAATATATTATGTGTAATTAAAGATACAACATCCGGTATTTTAGAAACAATAAATGGAAATCTTAATAATACTATTACCGATGTAGCCAAAAATGTTGCCGAGGCAACTGAAATTATCTTTACAAATCCAGTCGGGAAAGTTGTCACTAAAATAGTTGAAACAACCGGAGCTGTCACTGGTGCAATCGGCATTGCCGGCTTAGTTTTCTCCGGACCAATTGCTCTGGCTGATGCTTTTCTAATTCCAATTCGGTTGTGGAGTCTTCTTCTTGCTCTGTTTGGAATCAAAAAAAGGAAAACTCCATGGGGTACAGTTTATGACAGTGTCACAAAGCAGCCCCTTGACCCGGCATATGTCGTTTTACAGAATTTAGATGGCAAAGAAGTTGCGACTTCGATTACCGACCTTGATGGTAGATATGGTTTTCTTGTTCCACCTGGAGCGTATAGAATTATCGCCAGAAAAACAAATTATGAATTCCCTTCAAAGAAATTACTTGATAGACAGAAAGATGAATTATATGATGATTTGTATTTCAATGAAATCATAGAGGTTAAAGAAGGGGGAATCATAACCCGTAATATCCCAATGGATCCGATTAAGTTTGATTGGAATGAATTTGCCAAGCGCGATCGCAAATTAATGAAGTTCTACTCGAGACGCAGTCTTTGGGTTGCTCTTATTTCGGATATTCTGTTTTTCCTTGGTCTAATCATCTCTACAATTGCGACAATTATTACGCCAGTTACATACAATATCATCGTTCTCGTTGTTTATCTAGTTTTACTCATATTAAGAGGGACGATATTAAAACCTAGAATTTATGGTCTTGTAAATCAAAAAGAAAACAAAGATCCATTGTCTTTTGCTATCATGAGAATTTTCTTTGCCGGAAGTGACCATGAAATAGCACACAAAGTCACAGACCAAACAGGTAGGTATTATTGTCTTGTTCCAAACGGCAGGTACTATACAAAGATTGAGGTAAAAAACCCTGATGAAAGTTATAGTTTAGTTCATATATCAGATCCAATTGAAGTTAAAAAGGGGTATATAAACAAGAAATTTGAGGTGTAAATGGGGGTTGCATTTTTACATATATTATAGTAAAGTATTCTAACTAGTCAGATATGGCTATTTTTGTTTAAATTTTAAAAAGGATGCCTACAATTAATCAATTGGTTCGAAAGAGCCGCAAAACAACCAAAAGAAAATCTAAAGCCGTAGCTCTTGCTCGCGGGTTTAATTCGATTAAGAACAAGCCGGTTTACTACCCGGCGCCGTTTAAGCGTGGAGTTTGTACGAAAGTTTCAACCACAACGCCAAAGAAGCCGAACTCAGCCCTCCGAAAAATTGCTCGTGTCAGACTGACAAACGGAATGGAAGTTACCGCCTATATTCCCGGAGAAGGGCACAACTTGCAGGAGCACTCAGTCGTTATGATTCGTGGCGGACGTGTCAAAGACCTTATTGGAGTTCGTTATCATATCGTCCGCGGACGTCTTGATACGAGTGGTGTTGAAAAACGTCGCCAATCGAGAAGTCAGTATGGAACGAAAACACCTAAAGCTATAAAGAAATAATTAAGAATTAAGAATTAAGAATTAAAAATTACAAAAAATGAGAAGAAGAATAAAAAATAAAAATATAGTAGAACCGGACATTGTCTATAATTCTCAAAAACTTGGGAAGTTTATTAACAATATAATGCTAAACGGCAAAAAGGAAACGGCTCGAAAGTCCGTTTATAAAGCTTTTGATATCATTAAAGAAAAAACCGGCAATCCAAACCCTTTAGAAATATTTGATACAGCAATCAAGAATGCTGGTCCAATGGTGGAAGTTCGCTCACGCCGTATTGGCGGAGCCAACTACCAAGTTCCACGAGAAGTCCGACCGGAAAGACGCACAGCTCTTGCCATGAGGTGGATTATTTTGGCGGCTCGAGGAAAGAAAGGAGCCCCAATCCATGAAAAGCTAGCTGAAGAATTGATTCTGGCCTCAAAAAACGAAGGAGCAGCTGTCAAAAAGCGTGAAGATACCCACAAAATGGCGGAATCAAACAAAGCCTTCGCTCACTTCGCTTGGTAAAAATTATATTATATGGAAAGAGATTATCCTTTAGAAAAAGTTAGAAATTTTGGAATTATAGCCCACATTGACGCCGGGAAAACCACGACGAGTGAACGTGTGCTCTTTTATACTGGAATGTCGCACAAAATAGGGGAGGTTCACGACGGCGATACGACCACCGACTGGATGGAGCAAGAACGGGAACGGGGAATTACGATTACCAGTGCGGCGGTTACCTGTTTCTGGACTCCGACTTATGCTGGGACCGACAAAACAAAAAAACATCGTTTTAATATTATCGATACCCCCGGGCACATTGACTTTACGGTTGAGGTTAAGCGTTCACTTCGTGTGCTTGATGGCGCAGTAGTAGTCTTTGATGGAGTTGCCGGAGTTGAACCGCAATCCGAAACTAACTGGCGCTATGCCGACGAAGCTATGGTTCCGCGAATTTGTTTTATAAACAAGCTTGATCGTATTGGCGCCTCGTTTGAGCATTCATATGCCACAATACTCGACCGTTTAAATAAAAATGCCGTTCGGATGCAAATCCCAATCGGGCTTGAAGAGAAGCACGAAGGAGTTGTTGATCTTCTCACAATGAAAGCCTATTACTTTGAAGGAGAAATGGGAAATAAGGTTATTGAAAAAGAGATACCGGAGAATCTTGTCAACGATGCTAAAAAATATCGCGAAGAATTAATTGAAAAAATTGTTGAGCAAGATGATAAAGTCATGACTGAATATTTGGAAGGAAAAATTCCGGATATTGAAATTCTAAAATCAATTTTGCGAAAAGCGGTAATTGCCAATAAGGTTTTCCCGGTTTTTGCCGGTAGTGCCCTTAAAAATAAAGGAGTTCAATTGGTTCTTGATGCTGTCGTTGATTACTTGCCCAGCCCGATAGATATCCCATCTATTGAAGGAATTAATCCGGATACCGAAGAAAAAGAGGTTCGTCACGCTTCCGATTCCGAACCGTTTTCGGCTCTGGCTTTTAAAGTTGCGACTGATCCGTTCGTTGGCCAGATTATTTATTTTCGTGTTTACTCCGGAAGTTTATCTTCGGGAAGTTATATTTACAATCCTCGAACACGCAACAAAGAACGTATCGGAAGAATTTTGCGTATGCACGCCAATGACCGTGAAGAAATGAAAAAAGTTTTTGCCGGAGAAATTGCCGCAGCTGTCGGATTGAAAGATACGATTACTTCCGATACTCTTTGTGATGAAGACCACCCAATAGAACTTTATCGTATCATTTTCCCTGAGCCGGTTATTCAATTGCGAGTTGAGCCGAAGACAAAAGCCGACCAAGAAAAGATGGGTATGGCACTCAACAGATTGGCTCAAGAAGACCCGACGTTTAGGGTTTCAACCGATATGGAAACAAACGAAACAATCATTGCCGGAATGGGGGAACTTCACCTTGAAATTATTGTTGACCGTATGAAAAGGGAATTTTCAGTGGAAACAAATGTCGGCAAACCTCAAGTGGCATACAGGGAAACAATTACCGGGAAAGCAGAAGTTGAAGGAAAATACATCAAACAGTCCGGTGGACGTGGTAACTATGGTCACGTCAAAATTAAAGTTAAGCCGATGGATATGACCGTCGACCCTGACGACTTGCCGAAGAATACAAAGAGAGAGAAAGGATTTGAATTTATCAATACTATTAAAGGTGGAGCTATTCCACAGGAATATATTCCGGCTTGTGAAAAAGGATTTAAGGAAGGCCTTGACCGAGGAGTCCTGGCCGGATTCAAACTTGTAAATGTTTCGGTTGAACTTTGGGATGGAACATATCACGATGTGGACTCTAATGAAATGGCTTTCAAGATTGCCGCTTCTATGGCTGTGCAAGATGCTTGTCGAATAGCTCGCCCGGTAATTCTTGAACCAATGATGAAAGTTGAAGTTGTGACGCCGGAGAAATTTATGGGTGATGTCACCGGGAGTCTTTCGTCAAAGCGTGGACTTATCGAAGGTATGGAACCTCGTGGACTCAATCAAGCCGTTCGAGCTGTCGTTCCGCTTTCGGAAATGTTCGGCTACATGACGACCCTCCGCTCGATGACCGAAGGCCGCGCCGGATTCACCATGGAATTCTTGCGTTACGATATCGTGCCTAATAGTGTAGCGACATCAATTATAGAAAACAGAAAGTAAAAAAGCTGAAATGATTAAAAAAAGGAGGTGTTGGCGAAAGCAAACACCTCCTTTTTTATATTGTAATTTGTGCTATAATATGCCCATATTAGTTAATAATTTTCGTAAAATCATGCAAAATCAAAAGGAAAATATAGGTGTTATTGTTTCTTTTATTATCGTTGTCTGTGTCATCGGGCTTGTTGTCTACCTTTTATTGAACCAAAAAGAGAAAGCAAATCCATTGGAAGGGATAAAAAGTGTAGGGACCGAACAAACGGCACCAACAACCAACGATACGACAACACAAGCGCCAATTAATAATAATCAACAAAAAAATACTATGGAAAAAATAGCAAAAGCAGGTGACACTTTAGTTATGAATTACACTGGACGTTTAACCAACGGAACTGTTTTCGATTCTAATGTTCTACCGAAATTTGGGCATGTTGAACCTTTTAAATTTACTCTTGGAGCCGGCCAAGTTATCAAGGGCTGGGATGAAGGTCTAGTTGGGATGAAGGTTGGTGAAAAGAAAACTTTGACAATTCCGCCAGAGAAGGGATATGGAGCGCAAGCAGTCGGTTCAATTCCGGCAAATTCAACTCTTATTTTTGATGTTGAATTGGTTGGCATAGAATAAACCAAAATATTATGGCAAAAGTTAAAAATTTTTTTAAAGATAAAATTCTGAAAAAGAAGGGGGTTTGGATACCACTCTTGATTATTTTGGTAATTGGTCTTTTTATTTTATTAAAGCCAAACAATAATGCAAAAAATACCGTTACCGATATTGCAAAGTATACAGACTTAAAAGAAACAGTTCTTGCTACTGGCCAAGTTGTCTCAAATACGGATTTGAATTTGTCTTTCAATTCAGGTGGAACTGTCAAAACCATAAAAGTAAAAGTTGGGGATACTGTCAAACAAGGACAAGAACTTGCGACTCTCGACCAAGCATCGGTTCTGGCTACTCTGACATCGGCTCGTGGGGCACTTGCGGCGGCAAATGCCGGATATAAGAAAATTTTGGAAGGTGCTTCGAATGAACAAATTGCTCTATCTCAAGTCACTCTTGACCAAACTAAACTGACCCAAGGGACACTTGTTAACAACGCCTATAAAAATCTTTTGAATTCTACTCCGGAAGCAGTGCCCAAAGATGGAACAAGTGACAATGCCGCACCGACAATTAGTGGAACTTATAATTTAGGGAAAGAAGGGGAAATATATTTAAGTATTTATAATAGTTCCGGTGGTGAAAGTTTTAGTGTGACTGGACTTGCGGAAGGAACAGGGCTGGTTGATGCAATTACTCCCCAGCCAATAGGTGATTCAGGCTTATATATTAAATTTCCTTCGGAGACAAATATAGACGTTAGTGATTGGGTTATAGAAATTCCCAATAAAAAAGCTGCCGATTATTTAATCAATTATAATGCATACCAGACTGCACTTGCCCAAGCGAAATCGGCTATAGACCAAAGTGCTGCCGAACTTGCTTTAACAAAATCTACCGCTCGTCAATCGGACATTGATTTAGCGGAAGCTAATATTATTTCGGCCGAAGGGCAAGTGGAACAGGCCACGGCTGTGTACAATAATACTGTAATTACAGCACCACTTGACGGGACAATCACAAGCATTGATATCAAACAGGGAGAACTAGCTTCGGCCTTGAGCCCGGCTATGACTCTTCAAGATGTTTCGAATATTTACCTTGAAGCCAATATAAATGAAGCAAATATTGCGAGCCTTGGTTTGGGTATGCCTGTTGATATCACTTATGACGCTTTTGGCTCGGATACACATTTTAAGGGTAATATTACAAAGATAGACCCATCCTCTACCATAATTTCCGGAGTCGTGAATTACAAAGTTACAGCCAGTGTAGAGCAAACAGAAAATCTTCGCCCAGGGATGACAGCCAATATGACGATTCTTGTCAAAGAGAAAAATCATATTTTAGTTGTTCCGTCTCGCGCAATTTTAACCGATACTTCAGGTAATAAAACTATTCGCATAGTTACAGATACAAAAACAAAAAAATTTAAAGAAGTAAAAATTACTACCGGCCTCGAAGGTGATGGCGGTATGGTTGAAGTTACTTCGGGGTTAAATGAAAATAACGAATTTGTCATTTTAATAAAATAAAATATAAAAATGTTAATAGAACTTAAAAACATTATTAAGAATTATGATAATGGGGGAGTGATAACTCGTGTTTTGCAAAATATTAATTTGGAAGTTGATAAAGGAGAGTTTATCGCTATTATGGGACCATCCGGTTCCGGTAAATCAACCCTGATGCATACGATTGGATTTTTGGATAGACCAACTTCCGGAGATTATTTTTTTGACGGAGAAAATACAAAAGATTTTACCGATGATGAACTGGCTAAAATTCGTAACGAACAAGTTGGCTTCGTTTTTCAATCTTTTAATTTATTACCACGGACAACGGTTTTTGATAATGTCATGTTACCACTTCTTTATAGTGAAAATAAAGAAGGGCATGACCGTCGAGTGAAAGACGCGCTGGAGTCGGTAGATTTGGGAGAGAGAATGTCTTTCATGAGCAATCAAATTTCCGGTGGGCAGAAACAGCGTGTAGCCATTGCTCGAGCTCTTGTCTGTGACCCGAAAGTTATTTTTGCCGATGAACCGACAGGAAATCTTGATTCAAAAAGTGGTGGAACGGTTATGCACATACTTGATGAACTAAACAAAGAGGGGCGGACTATAATTCTTGTTACTCACGATATAAATGTCGCTCGTCATGCCAAGCGCATTGTAGCTATTCGCGACGGGGAAATCGTCAAAGATGAAAAGGTGGCGGAAAGTGAAAGAATGCACTCAAAACGAAGTGAGGATTAATTTATGCGGAATTTTTTATCCGAAATTAAAACGACTATTAAAAACTTGCTCTCTCGAAAAGGCAGGTCCTTTTTGACAATTCTAGGTATTATTATTGGTGTCGCTGGAGTTATTATCATTATTTCTCTTGGAGCAGGAGCTCAATCTTTGGTTCTTGGACAAATCACAAAATTGGGGACAAATATGATTGGAATTCTTCCGGGCAAAAGCAACGAGAATGGTCCACCGGCGGCTGTTTTTGGCGTTCAAATAAAGACTTTATCTGACCGTGATGTTGAGGCCATAAAAGATAAAAGTAAAGTTCCTTATGCTATCGCAGTTGCTTCTTTTGTCAGTAGTAATATTACGATTACCTCGGGACGCGAAAGTGTCGACACAACTTTTACGGCTACAGACGGAGATTATACGAAAGTTCAAAATGTTGAAATGGAAAAAGGTGATTTTTTCACCGAGGAACAAAGCGATGCCGGGAGTAACGTTATCGTCTTGGGTTATGACGTGGCTACCGGTTTATTCCCAAACGGCAACGAGCTTGGCCAAGTAGTCAAAATTCAAATACCGAATAATAATCCGACATCACTCACGTCGGATGTTGGAAGTATTCCATTTCGAGTTATTGGAATCCAGAAAAAAATGGGAACAGTTGGATTCCAAAATCAAGACGACCAAGTCTTTATTCCTTTTTCTATCGGACAACGTCAACTGCTTGGCATTGATTATATTCAATTCATTCGGATAAAAGTTGACGATGCCGTAAATGTCAAAATAACCATCGATGATATTACTCGTGTTCTTCGAGAACAACATCACATTACAAACCCGATTGATGACGATTTTTCTGTTCGAGATTTAGCTGATGCCATAAAAGTTCTGACAAATATTACCGGAACATTAAGTATCTTTCTCAGTTTAATGGCCGGCATTTCGCTTATCGTTGGAGGTATTGGAATTATGAATATCATGCTGGTGACTGTCTCCGAGCGAACTCGCGAGATTGGACTTAGGAAAGCAATCGGCGCAACTAGAAAAAATATTCGCAACCAGTTTCTTCTTGAATCGATTGTTCTTACTTTCTCTGGCGGAATCATCGGTATTATTGTCGGCATTTTAATTTCTTACCTTATCGCCCTCGGTGCCCGCTTTGCCGGCTATGATTGGGCTTTTGTTATTTCACCAATGGCCGTTATTCTGGCTGTTGCTGTTTCTATTCTTACTGGAGTAGTTTTTGGCCTTTACCCGGCGATAAAGGCCGCCAAATTAGACCCGATTGTGGCACTACGTTATGAATAATTTATATTTAAAGCAAGCTATACGTGGTATTAAATCAAACCCCTCGAGGACAATTTTGACGACTCTGGGAATTATGATTGGCATCGGAACGGTTATCCTTGTTCTTTCGGCTGGAGAAGGGTTTAAGAGTTACATCAATGCTCAAGTGGAAGCTTTCGGTTCAAATTCAATTATTATCCAGACTTCGGTGCCAGCTTCTACCAAGGCTAGGTCAAGCAGTGGAATCGGCTCAAATGAACCACAAAGTTCGGCCAACAACGCTGTTCCGATCACGACTCTTAAAGTTCGTGATGTCGAAGATATAAAAAATGTTTCAAATGTCAAAAATTCCTATGGGGCGTCTGTTGGTCAGCAAACTGTCACCTATAAAAATGTTTCAAAAAGTTCTTTTATTTTTGGAGCAAGCGCCGCCCGTTTCGATATAGATAAAGGTGTGATTGCAAATGGACGCGGTTTTGTCGACCAGGAAGATAAAGCTTTGGCCCAAGTCGCAGTCCTTGGGAATAAAATTGCCACCGATTTATTCGGGAATGAAGATCCGCTCAATAAATTTGTAAGAATCGGTAATTATAATTTTCAGGTAATCGGTGTTTACGAACCGACGGGAAGTCTGGACCCGACAAATGACGGAAGTGAAATTGTCATTCCGGTCACAACCTTGCAGAAAAAGATTCAAGGCATCGATTATCTTATATATATTGTCGCTGAATTACAGGATAACTCTAAAGCCGACGCCACGGCTCTTGATATCATTGACGTTCTTCGCCGTAATCACTACATTACCGACCCGGTCAAAGATGATTTCAAAGTTCAAACTCAGCAAGAAAGTCTGGCAACTTTTGAGACAATTCTGAAAGCCATAACATTCCTGCTCATCGCCATTGCTTCTATCTCACTTATCGTTGGGGGAGTGGGAGTCATGAATATTATGTATGTCATCGTTACCGAACGTATCGGTGAAATCGGATTAAAGAAAGCTCTCGGTGCTCGCAACCGCGATATTCTTTATGAATTTCTTATTGAGGCCATACTCCTGACAATTATAGGAGGAGTGATAGGAATAATGGGCGGTGCTTTCTTTGCTTTCATTGTTTCAAAAATTGCTCAAGGTTATGGGCTAGATTGGGCCTTTATTGTGCCTCCTTGGGGAGTAGCCATTTCCGTTTCCGTCTCAGCTATCATCGGCATCATTTTCGGTGTTTTTCCAGCCCAAAACGCCGCCCACCTAAATCCAATTGACGCGCTTAATAAAGAATAGAAAAAAATATAATGATTGCCTAATCTCAATTAAAGTTATATAATCGACAAGTCGGAACATTATTAGTAGTTAAAAATATAAAATATATGCCAAAAGAAAAAGGACCTGAAGCGTTTAGTTTAACTCCAGAATATAGTGAGGCGAAGAAAGAATTTGGTCTTGATGTTTTAGATAATACCCAAATAGGTCTACGGGAAAAACTTAAAAAGCTCAAAGATCTTGCAGAAAAAATAGGTAACAATGCTAATAATTCCGCTGATTTCGAGAATTTTCTTGGATATTGGATAAAAGCCAAAGATCGTGAACTTTATGAAGCTTATATGGAAAGTTTAGAAAATCTCAGAGACGCTGCATAAGAAGGTAAATAAAGATTTTAAATATACAAAAATGTCCTTAATTATAAGGATATTTTTGTATATTTAGATTAATTTAAGTTTTAACTCTTCTATGGTATGATAGGCACATGGAAACATTATTAAACAACAAGAGAATAAGCATTTCGGTTTTTATATTATTAATAGTTTTGTCTTTGTTTGTCGTAGCTAAATTTATTAATGAGGTTAAGGGAAGTCCATATGTCGGTCGCGGGAATCAGCCGGCTAATGTGATATCTGTCGATGGAAAAGGCGATGTCACAGCCGTTTCCGATATTGCATCTTTGACTGTCAATCTAACCAAAGATGGAACGACGGCAAAAGAAGCCCAAGATTTGCTGAATACATCAATTACTAAAACGTTAAAATATCTTAAAGACCAAAAGATTGACGATAAAGATATCAAGTCGGAATACGGAGGGTTAACTCCCAAGTATTCATATGCTCAACCTATTTGTATTACTTATCCGTGTCCGACCAAGGACCCAGTCATAATCGGTTACACCGCCACCCAGTCAATTACAATAAAAGTTCGTGTTGTCGACAATGCAAGTATTATTCGTACCGGTTTGGCCGATTTGGGAATTACCGATATCAGTGGTCCAACCTTCACGATTGATAATCAAGATGCGTTTAATGACCAAGCTCGCGCTCTAGCTATAACCGACGCAAAAGGCAAAGCTCAAATTTTGGCTAAAGAACTGGGAGTAACACTTGGTAAAGTTGTAAGCTTCTCGGAAAGTGGCAATAACCCATACCCAGTGATGTATGACACTAAAGCTATGCTGGGAGCCGGAACCTCAAGCAGTGCAGTTCCACCAACTCTTCCAAAAGGGGAAAACAAAATCACTTCAAACGTCTCAATTACTTACGAGATAAGATAAAAATAACGAAAAAACCCTGCAAATGCAGGGTTTTTTTTGCTTTGCAAAATATTGTAAATATGATATTCTTCTATGGACAATAGCTCATCGACATATATTTTAGTAAATATTTGCCGATTATTTTTTTGAGTACTCTTTGATTGAAAAAATTAAATATCAAAATATAAACTAAAATTAAATAATATGGAAACAACGGAAATAACCGCAACAAAAACTTGGAAAGAAACACTTGTCCAAATAGACGCCCGCCTTAAAGAGTTAAACGAAAAGGCAAAACCAAAGATTGAGCAAATTAAGGGAAAAATATTTCACGAAGATGATGGGGAGAAAAATTTTGCCCTTCTCATGGACATCGCTAAACGATTGGAAGCCATACAAACAGAAAACAATAAATTAATTAATAGACATAAAGATGAGTATGAACTAATTTGTCTAACGAAAGAAAGCACTAAAGATTGTCTTTTATTGTTTAATGCTCTTAATCCGTCCGAAAGAATAGCCTTTGCTCGGTGTTTAAGTGGTGTTTTCCTTCCTGCTTGGAGAGACAAAATAGAAAGAGTCTCAGATGAAAGAGAAAAAATATTCTATAAAGAAAAATTTGAGCAATTGATGTATTTCTACAGAATTGAGATGATGTTTTATTTAACTGAAAAGGAAGTGGATGAAAAAGGCTTACCTAAGAAACGGTCAGCGGTCAAACCCGACCTCAAAGAAATAATGTAGTTATTTATTTAAACCCCTGTAAATCAGGGGTTTTTTTTCATGTTGACTTTATGGGTCTGAAAGCGTATTATATATCTATTACACCCCCGGGGTGTTTTTTACTAAGACTAAAACATTTTTATGGATAAAGTAATAAATTATATAAAAGAAGTAATAGAAGAATCAAAAAAGGTAACTTGGCCGACCCGCAGACAGACAATATTTTTCACAGTTACGGTTTTAATAATATCTGTAGCTGTCGCTTATTATCTCGGGTTACTGGATTTTCTATTTAGTAGTGGTCTTAAATTTTTACTTACAAGATAATTTTAAAATATTATGGCAAAACAAGAATTAAGAGGAGAAAGGAATTGGTACGCGATTCATACTTACGCTGGTTATGAAAATGCCGTCATGCGTAATCTAAAACAGCGTATCGATTCGCTTGGAATGAATGACAAAATTTTCAGTGTTGTCGTCCCAATCGAGAAAAAGATTAAGATAAAAGCTGGGAAGCGTGTCGAAGTTGAAGAGAAAGTTTACCCGGGTTATGTCCTCGTCGATATGATTGTTGACGATAATTCTTGGTATGTTGTTCGTAATACTCCTAGAGTCACAGGTTTTGTCGGAGCCGGAGTCAACCCGGTTCCGCTTGCCAAGAATGAAGTCGATGAACTTTTCAGTCGAATGGATAAAGTTGATACGAAAAATAAACACCAAATTGATGTTGAGATTGGGGAGATGGTTCGTATTGCCGATGGCCCATTCAAAGATTTGGAAGGTAAGGTGAGCGATATAGACAGAGAGCGAGGTAAAATAAAAGTTCTGGTTTCAATGTTTGGTCGTGAGACTCCAGTCGAGTTGGACTTTCTACAAATCAAGAAAATTTAAAATAGCTCTTCCCAAAGGGTACTCAAATTTTTTGCTAAAAATTTGCTCAGTTTTCGCTCCGTCGAGCTCAAAAGCCCCTTTGATAAGACTATTCTAAATTTTCTTTATTCTTCTTGATTTGTAAGGATAATTATGATAGATTAAGTCTGTTACGCTAGCTTCAAATTAATAAAAAATATACATTTATATGGCAAAAAAAATTATAAAAAAAGTAAAATTACAAATTCCAGCCGCAAAGGCTACCCCTGCTCCACCACTTGGTCCGGCACTTGGTCAGGCCGGCGTTAATATCGCTGAATTCTGCCAAAAATTTAACGCTATGACGGCTAAAATGGCTGGAGATATTGTCGGTGTTGCAATTACCGTTTATGAAGATAGAACTTACGATATTAAGGTTAAAACCCCACCAGTTTCAGGTCTGATATTCAAGGCCGCCGGAGTAGAAGGTGGCTCGGGAAAACCAAATACGGCAAAGGTTGGCAAATTAACCAAAGCTCAAATCAAAGAAATTGCCATGAAGAAAATGCCCGACCTGAATGCCAAAGATATAGAAGGAGCCATGAAGATAGTGGAAGGTTCTGCTCGTTCAGCCGGAATCACCACAGAATAAATAAAAATTATTTAACATCTCAAAAGAAACAAACGAGAGCCATGGCTCTCGTTTGTTTCTTTTGAGATACTTTATTTTCCAACTCTTTCGACATATTCACCAGTTTCTGTATTGACGACAACTTTATCGCCGGCTTCAACGAAGAAGGGAACTTGAATCTTGACGCCATTTTCAAGTATGGCCAGTTTGCCTCCACCGTTGGCTGTGTTGCCACGGATTGATGGAGGAGCTTCCTTGATGGTGAATTCCATTTTAATCGGTAAGGATATTTTTATGATTTGGTCTTCATCGTCATTGTTGTTCCATACAAGGGCAGTTACATTCTCGTTAGTTTTCAAAAATCTAGCGGAGTTACCGATGATACTCTCGGAGATTTGGAAGCGGTCTTTCGGGTCAGTTGGATCGGCGAACCAATATTCTCCCTTATTAGTATAAAGGAATTTAATTTCACGTTTATTGATGTCTGCTTCATCCACTTTATCGGCAGCATGGAATGTTGCATTCAAAGCGCGACCATTCAACAAGTTTTTGAGTTTAACCTGATTTTGTGGCTTTCTCATCTGAGTTCGGGCAACGTGATTATCCAGAACTTCACACGGTTCATCCTCATAAATTATTATTTTTCCAACACGGATTTCGCTGTATTCGAGCATATATTTTCTAATTATTTAATAACTAAAGGAGTATAACAGAATAAGTCATTATTTTCAAGCTAGGATAACAAAAAACAAAAAATAGTCTTATCAGAGGGACTTGGGAGCGCGACGGCGCGAGCACGAGGAATTTTTCAGCAGAAAAATATCCGTGCCCTCTGGGAAGAGCTATCTTTTGTTTTTATCTTTAAACTATTCTCCACTACTTGCAACCTGGATTTCTCCGAACCTGGATTTAATTTCTTTCAATATTTCGTCGGAAAGTTTTTTATTGTCACGCAGAAATGTTCGAGCAGCGTCATATCCGCGACCAAGTTTTATTTCTTCGACAGGACCTTTCTCTTTTTGTTTAGCTGTTCCGTTGTAACTAAATATTGCTCCGCTTGTTTTGCTGATGATTCCGAGTTTTTCACCGAGAGCCATTATTTCGCCTTCACGTGAAATTCCTTCCCCATACAGGATATCGAATTCAGTTTGTTTGAAAGGACTTGCGACTTTATTCTTGACGACTTTCACTCGAGTACGGCTTCCGACAACTTCCTCGCCTTTTTTGATTTGGGCAATACGACGGATATCCAAGCGAATAGTTGTGTAGAATTTAAGAGCCTTACCTCCCGGAGTTGTTTCCGGATTTCCGAACATTACACCGATTTGCATACGAATCTGATTGATGAATATTAATACTGTTTTTGAATGAGCAACTATAGCTGTTAATTTGCGAAGGGCTTGCGACATCAGGCGAGCTTGTTTTCCCATATGCTGTTGGCCCATATCTCCCTCAATTTCGTCTTTTGGAGTCAGTGCCGCGACAGAGTCAATGACGATAACATCTATTTTCCCAGAACGAACCAAACTTTCTGTGATTTCAAGGGCTTGCTCACCATTATCCGGTTGGGATATCAAAAGCTCTTTTATATTTACTCCAAGCTTTCCGGCATAATCCGGGTCCATGGCATGCTCGGCATCTATATAGGCGCAAACTCCGCCTTTCTTCTGAGCTTCAGCAACGATGTGTAGGGCCAGTGTTGTCTTACCGGAAGATTCCGGTCCATATATCTCAATCATACGGCCACGAGGCACTCCACCGACGCCGAGAGCCATATCCAAGCCGATTGAACCAGTCGGAATAACATCGATATCTACTTTTGGAGCATCTCCCAATTTCATAATGGCTCCTTCTCCGAACTTTGTCTGAATTGATTTAATCGTATCTTCAATCGCTGCACCCATTTCCTTTGGGGCCTTTTTTGCTTTTTTTAACATGACTATTAATTTCTCGAAATGAAAATAGTTTTCCCAAAAGGGGCTTGTGAACTCGACGGAGTGAACACGGAGGAAATTTTTAGTAGAAAATTTCCGTACCCTTTTTTGAATACTATTTTTGTTTCGAATGTATTTTAATTTATAATGTTCACACTTCTAAATGCGATCGCCTTCGCATTTTCTTCATAAACTACTTCGAATTTTTTCTCTGCGGTTTTCCCGAATTTGTCTTTGGCATCCAATGTCACAACCGAGAACCCCGGCAATACAGCGATGGATTCGGAGAAATTTCCATCCGTGTCGACAAATATTTCTCTACCATTGAGTGTTAAGTATATAGCTTTTGATGCGCTACCGCTAACTGTAGCAAGCGGTGAATTATTTTCTTGTTTTATCGCTGCTTTTATTTCAACACCTTTCCAGATAAAGTGCATTTTCTCATAACCAAAAATCATGATGATAGAAAACAATGCTACACAGGAAATTATTCCTATCCACCATTTTATATTTTTGTTTTTTATGTTTCGCATTATGATTTTGCAAATCATGTCGCGTAAGTCGATTGATACGCGACGCTGATTTTTTAATTGTTATTTTTTATTTCTTCTTCCTCAGTATGGTCCATTGGCTTCTCGAGTATCTCTCTTGGCTTTGCTCCATTACCGGCTCCTATCACTCCGCGTTCTTCAAGCATATCTATCAATTTTGCTGCCCGAGCATATCCAACTCCCAATTTTCTTTGTAAGTATGAAGTCGAAGCTTTTCCGGCTTCCATGACAGTTAATCTTGCATCTTCGTAAAGGTCATCATCTCCGTCATCAATGCTATCTGTAAAAAGGCTACCATTTCCTTTATCTATATTACCACTTAAATCAATTGTATTCGGTATTTCGTCAATATACGCTTTCCTTAAATATTCTACCACTTTTTTGACTTCTTCTTCAGAGATAAAGGCACTTTGCAATCTCTCCGGGTGAGGAGTCTCGGCACACGAATAAAGCATATCTCCGGCGCCAAGAAGCTTCTCGGCTCCGCCTTGGTCCAGTATTGTTCGGGAATCTATCTGTGAAGAAACCTGAAGTGCAATACGCGTAGGAATATTGGCCTTGATTAACCCGGTAATTATATTTACCGATGGTCTTTGGGTGGAAAGGATGAGGTGTATACCCACAGCCCGGGACATTTGGGCCAAGCGAATAATAGCACTTTCCAATTCTCTTGGGTAGGCGGTCATAATATCAGCCAGTTCATCCACAACGATAACAATGTAAGGAAGACGTTCAGCTTCTACTCCACTTTTCTTGGCTTTTTCATAAACATTGGCATGATATGATTCGATATTCTGGACCGATTCAGCCTGTAAAATATCGTAGCGTCTGTCCATTTCGCGCGCGGCCCACTTGAGAGAAAGAATTGTTTTCTTTGCTTCGGTTATAACCGGTGTAAGCAAATGAGGAATTTTATTATATAGAGTAAGTTCGACGCGCTTTGGGTCAACCATTATAAATTGCAAATCCTGTGGTCCATTCCTATAGAGTAGTGATGTGATAATGGAGTGAATGGTTACAGACTTACCTGAGCCGGTAGTTCCGGCAACAAGTAAGTGTGGCATCTTGGCAAGATTGCCGAATATTGATTTACCGGAAAGTCCACGCCCGAGTGCGATAGTGAGTGGCTTTTGAGAATTTTGGAATTTTTCATCGGCAAGAAGGGTCGCCAGTCCGACAGTTGATTTTACTTTATTCGGAATTTCAATTCCGACAAGCGATTTCCCAGGGATAGGAGCTTCGATACGGATAGTTTTTGCCATCAAAGCAAGAGCGAGTTCATTCTGAAGTCCGACGATTCGGGAAAGTTTAACTCCCTGAGCCGGCTTGAGTGAATAACGAGTGACGGTCGGACCGACAGTTACTTCATCCATCTCGACAGAAATTCCGAAGGTAAATAAAGTTCTTTGAATGGTATTCATATTACCTTTCATGTCCCCGGTGTTTGCAACACCTTTATCCTTCTCGAGAAGTGATAGTGGGGGAGGGATGTAGTTCGTACTGAACTTCTTTACTTTGCCGACTGCCTTTGTTATCTCATCTTCTTCTTTTGTTTCGTCATGAGGCATTTGTTCTACACTCTTATCTTTTTCGGCTTCTTTTTTAATTTCCACAATATCCTCCTCAATAGTTTCTTCAACTTCTTCTTTCTTTAGTTTTAGAGAACGAACATCCGATTTAAGGAAATCCCAAATCTTTCGGAATAGGTCCATTAAGTTTGGTTTCTCATCAAACAAAATAATAAGGGATGCGATAAGTATGGCACCAAGTAAAAGTATGGAAGCATATATTCCGAAAAGTTTTATAAACGGCCACGAGACTATGCTACCGAGATATCCACCAAAAGTAATATTTATAGATTCCCCTTTTCCATTACTTGCGATGTCCATTATGGAGAGGGAAGAGAGTAGAGCGACAAAACCGAAAATAGCGTGAACTTTTGCAATTTGTGGTTTCTCTTTTTTCATAAAAGAAAAACCGATAAGCACAAGCAAAATAGGCAATAGATAATATCCAACTCCCAAGAATGAATTTAATATTGTATAAATAAAATTTCCGACAACTCCCGCCATTCTGAAAATTGAAAGTATAACGAGAAGTCCGAGGACCATAAAACCAATACCCCAGATACTGTATCGAGTCTCTTCTTTTAATTCTATTTTTTTACCATTTTTTTTCTTTCCCTTCTTTGATGTTACTTCATCATCAATATCCTCATCAGTATCTTTTTTAGCCATATATGTACACATTATATCATAATTTTTTTGCCTCCACACCTTTTTCTCTTTGGCGTATCTCTGAATAGTCTTATTGAAGGGGCTTGTGAACTCGACGGAGCGAACACTGAGCTAATTTCTACCAAGAAATTAACGTACCCTTCAAGAAGAGCTATTCATATTTAATACAGAGCAGTTCCGAGATAGCTCTTCTCAGAGAGCACGGATATTTTTCTACTGAAAAATTCCTCGTGCTCGCGCCGTCGCGCTCCCAAGTCTCTCTGATAAGACTATTTCGGAACTGCTCCCAAACATCTTGCGCAGAATATTTTTCGGTATATAATGGACACATTAAAGACATATTATCCCGTCAAGGCGGGGAAAAAGACAGATGGATAATAAAAAAGACATACAACAGACAAGCATAAATACTTATGGACAACCAAATGTCTCTGACAGTAAATCATTAGTGGACAGGCCTGTTTATGAGTTTATCAACAAAAAGACAGAAAAATTAGTTACTGCTCTCTATATGGTTACCGACTGCATGGATACCGACGATGCTCTCAAAGGGAAACTTCGTCAGTTAGGTGTAGAATTACTGTCCGATATGTATAAGCTTTCAACCTTATCCCCAATGGACAAATATACTCGTATTTCTTCCTCTCTTGCCCGTATTGATGAGATACTTTCTTTCATTGAGATTACTTACACAATTGGTTTTATTTCGGAAATGAATACCGTCATTTTGAAGAAAGAGTTCACAATTTTAATAGAGGAGCTAGAATCTCACCAAAAAGAAAACAAGCATTTCACATTTACCTTAGACGAGAAGATATTTGATTTACCGGAACTTCAAATCGCAGGGAAAGATTCAGATTACAAAGGGCAATCATTTATAAAGGACAAAAGGACATCTTTTAATAGTATGTCCTTTATGGATAATAAAAGTCCTTTACAAAAATCCCAACCTAAAAGGACAATATCTCACGAATCAAATTTTGCCGATAGGCAAGAGAGGACGAATAAGATATTAGCTCTTATAAAAGAAAAGAAGGACTTGCCTACTGGAGAAGTAGGAGTTTCGATAAAAGACATCTCTCTTTCTTTTACAGACTGCTCGGAAAAGACAATTCAACGCGAACTGAACTCACTTGTCCAGAAAGGTCAACTCAAGAAAACCGGGGCTAAACGCTGGTCGCGATACTCTATTGTTATTTAAAAAAGACGACAATATTATTGTTTTGTGACGACGGGTGGGGGCGTGCCGTTCCGAGGTAACCCGAGGAATGGGGTTAAGGAGGAATAAAACAATAATATTGTCGTCTTTTTCTGTTTTAGGCTATTTCAAGGAAACCCTTATATTCCCAGTTATCCACACCTTTTGGTCAAATCCTATGTATCTATTGCATATTATAAACCTGGAGTATATAATATCTGTGTATATTGTTGCTGGTATTTTTTTACCATATGTGATAATATATAGTATCCCTGTGTACTTGTTTCTAATAAGCGCATTTGGGAAGAGAAGATCATTGAAAATAAAATACCTCTATATTCTAATACCAAGAAGGTAGTGGCCGTTTCGTTTTCACTGGTCGGATCCGTTTTGTTTCTTTTCAATTTTATTTTTCCTCAATCGCCCGATTGATAGAGATTGGGTGAGTCTTACTTTGATAGAGGTGAGATTATCCCGTTGATAGAGACGGGTGATAAAAGAAAAATAAAAATAAAGATTTCAAAATGTGGTATCGGCCCTGTCGACAAGGCAGATATGCTTGTCTCGTCTTTTCTTTACTCTCTCGAAAAGAGATTCTTAAGAAGGGTAAAGGCAGGCAGTGTTTTTTAGTTTAGTTATTCAAGTAATTTATTTTTTGATACTTATTCCGTCATCATTTTTTTGATAGAGAAATTGTGGAGGGAAGAGAATAAAATAAATTATGAGATGGAAGGTTTATGTTTGTTATTTTACGGTTTTGAATTTTGTTACTTTTTCCATCGCAACTTTTTTGATAGAGAGAAGTTATGGTTCAAGTTTCAGAATTTGGAAATTCAGTAAAAAAAGATTATTAATTATTAATTTCAATTCTTAATTATTAATCAAATACACACACATTAGTTTTTTTCCGGAGCACACAATTCATTATCAGTCGTCTTCCGGAATTAGTCGAAGCTAATCTAAACGTGTATAAAATTATAAAGATTATGTTAAAAAAATTTTTAATCGGAGCAATAGCAGTAATAGCTTTTGGTGTTGTTATGCACACAGCTATGGCCGCTCTTGATTTCGGTCCTACAACTTTAAAAGTAGGTAGTACAGGAGTATTCGTAAGCACACTTCAGCAATTTGTTGGAGCAACAGCTGACGGATCTTTCGGTCCTATGACGAAAGCAAAGGTTATGGCATGGCAAGCAACAAACGGCTTAACAGCTGATGGCGTGTTTGGTCCATTGTCAAAAGCTAAAGCTAACGCAACAGTTGGAACATATCCATCAGGTTGTTCGTCAACATTGGGTTACAGCACAACAACCGGTTTACCATGTACAACAGCAGGAAATTATCCGGCAGGCTGTACTTCAGAAGTAGGATACTCTCCTACAACCGGAGCAAAGTGTGATAGTTCAACAACTGGTGGTGGTTCCTCAGGTGGAGCTCTATCCGGTGGTGCAGGGGATGCAACTTTAACTCACTATTCAACCAGTGAGAAAAGTAAAATAAAAGAAGGAGATTCAGACGTTAAAGTTCTTGGCTTCAGAGTTGAAGCTTCAGATTCTGACATTGCTGTAAACAATGTTAAAGTTAAAATCGAAAACACTGATGCACCTTCTTCTTCGTACAAAATCACAAAATACTTAGATTCAGTGGATATCTACCAAGGTTCAACAAAGGTTGGATCGGCAGATGCTGCTGACTTTACAAAAGCATCAGATGATTCTTACTCAAAATCAATTGCAGTTTCAAATGCAGTTGTTAGAGATGGGGACAAGGATCCTTTCTATGTAGTATTCAATGCTGTAGATAGTATTGATTCAGAAAACTCTACTGCAAGTCTTACAGTAGGTGTAGAATCATTCCGCTTTACAGATGGATCAGGAGTTGTTACAACAGCAACACCCGATCCAGCAGTTTCTAATGTAGTTACATTAGATGATTCATCAGATGTTCTAACTCTAAAGTCATCTTCAAATAATCCTGATGATGTAACTGTTACAGTTGATGAAAACAATACTACAGATGAAGTATTAGCTCTTGCATTCAAATTGAAGGCAGGTTCTGATTCTTCAGATATCACACTTGATAAACTTCCAATTACTCTTGAAATAGCTGGTGCTGGAGCATCGGTTACTTCTTCAGAAAAAGTTATTGATTCTGTAGTTGTTAAGTTAGATGGTAAGGAAATCACAGCTGATGCTACTAATACATCAATTAATAACGCAGGGTCAGATACAGCTCTATATACAGCTGACCTTTCAAATGAGGATATTACTATTGCTCAAGATGATACCCTTGAAGCAAAAGTTTATATAACTTTTGTTGAACAGGGTGGAACAGGTTCTGGTAAGAACTATACAGATGGCTCAACAGTTGTTACTGCTCATATAACAGGTACTGCTATTACAGCAGAAAGTGCTAATGATGATACTATCAGTCCAACATCTGGTACACAAACAGGTGCTGCACTTACACTAAGTACATCTTCAATTACTTTGTCTGGTATGAGTTGGACAACAACTTCAGGTTCATCTACTGGTACACTTGACTTCTACTTCTCATTAGAAGCTGGTGATAATGATGTTGAAAATCTTACAATAAGTGATGTTGTTACATCAGAAAATACAACTAATGCTGGTGGTAAAGCAGCTGGTGATGCAGCAGGAGTTCTTACAAAGATATCTGGTGATGCAACAACAAACTCAACAGGTAACTTTACAATCTCATCAGGTGATACTGCTAACTTCAGAATTAGATATACCACAACAGTTTCTGGTTCAGAAGTTCAGATTAAAACAATTAAAGGACAAACAGTTCCTGATAACAAGCAATTGTCAGGTACATTTATTGCTCAATAATTGTATAACTAAATCTGGTTGATACGCCTTAAAATGTATTCAAAAAACCACTCATTATATGAGTGGTTTTTTGTTATTTGAAAAGCTCCATTTCGTATAGATATTTTGTTCTTTTTCGGTTATACTCTTTAATATGGTGAAGGTAAAAGAGCAAATACTTTGGCAATGGAAGTGGATAGAATACTTGGCCTATGCTATTGTTTTTATCACCCCTCTTTATTTTAGTACAAATCATTGGTTTTCGTTTAATTCCCCGAAGACGCTCGCTATTTCTTTTGGAGTTTTGTCTATGACTATATTGTATGCTTGGGGAGTTATTGTCTCAAAGAAATTTTCTATAAAAGTTACCCCACTTCACATTGTATTAGGAGTTTTTCTTGTCATTCTTACTATCAGTTCTATTTTGGGAGTGGATGCGCATAATTCATTTTTTGGGACTTTTAGTTTTCCGACCAACTTAATTTTTATTTATATAGTATCTTTGTTCGCTATTTTTATCGGATTTTTGATTCATAGAGATAAACAATTTTTACCAAAAATAATTTTAACATCTTTTCTTAGTAGTATCATTGTGGCTTTTTTCTCATATACAGGGACTTCAATTTTTAAAATATTTACTGATTATAGTTCGACAATAGGGAATAGTTCATATGCCGGGGCTTATCTCTTGTTCAATATTTGCTTTGGAATTGGCTTATTCTCATATTATAAAAAATGTTGGAAGAAGATATTAATAGCGATTTCAACTCTTTTTATTATTTTTTGCCCGCTATTCTTCAATATAGATATTTTTTCCGGGAAAATTGCATTATCGGATATTTTACACAATCCGCTTTTGCTCGCAGGTGTTGCAAATGGGGCAGCTCTGGGTGTAATTTTTTCCATTATAATCATTGCTTGTTTTTATCTCTTATTATCTTGTAAGAAGCCAATTAAAATTATTGGAGTTGTTTTATTTTTAGGATTTCTTTTGGGAACTGTTTATACTGGTTATATTTTTTTGAATCCAACCTCGAAGATTCATAATATATATTCTGAAGTAAAAGGTGATAATAGATTTATAGCTTGGGATATTGCTGAGAGAGGTTTGATGGATAGACCGCTACTCGGTTCCGGATTTAATAACTTTTATTACACATATCAAAAATATTTTAGAGCGGATATTTATAAAGAAGATATTGAATTTTTCCTCCAACCGCATAATGTTGTTTTTGAGTATGCATCAAATAATGGTATTTTAGGATTAGTTTCTTTTCTCTCGTTGTTATTTTTTACTTTTCTCGCATTGTTTAAGTATAGAGAAGATGAAGACGGAGAATATAGAATGTTTAGAATCTCTATAATTGGTATTTTATTCGGATATTTTATTCAAAATTTATTTGGTTTTGATACAGTTACCTCTTACCTGATGCTTTTCTTGGTTGTTGGGATTGCGATAGGACTATCTTACAAAAACCGGGATATTGCATTTACCGACAAATCGGAAATAATAAAAAAAATAATTTCTGTAATTATAATACTTGGGAGCCTAGTTTCTATTGTTTTATTTGTTGTATTGCCATGGAAAGAATCTTTAAAATGGAGACATTTTAACCAGGAGACAAGACTTCAGGAGCTTAGCATATTGAGACAAGGGTTGCAGGAGACCTCTCTTTTCGGAGGAGTAGGAGATAGTACTTATGAAGCAATTAAATTATATAATTTTTATATAGCAAATGTGGATAAAATAAATGATTCGAATAGAATGTCTTTTCTTGATGAAATTGATTCTATTGTCGGGCAAATAGAAAAAGACCAACTGTCTCAACCAGATGATTTTCGGGCTTATCTTGTCATAGGGAAGTTATTGAGTCTAAAAATATATATTATGGGGAGGGTCGATGAGAGTGTTTGGGGAAAAGCGAATTTTTATCTGGATAAAACACTCAGCATTGTTAATTACCAAAACCCTGAAGCTTTCTTGGCAAAGGCACAATTATATATTTTCAAAAATGACTATGTCCAAGCTCGTTTATATACCCAAAAAGCAATATCGTTAATTCCAAACTACAAAGATTCATATGAAATAGCAAAAAAAATTCAAGCCTTGAGCTCCGATAAAGATTTCCAGAAATACATAGATAATATGCAAAAAATCTGGCTTATAAAATAATTATTAAAATAAATGTTATAATTAGGATATGAAAATAATAGTCACAGGCGGAGCGGGGTTTATTGGGAGCCATATTGTGGATACTCTTATTAACGGGGGATACGAAGTCCATGTTGTGGATAACTTATCGGCTGGGAAAAAGGAAAATGTGAACCCAAAGGCAACTCTACATGTAGTGGATATCCGAGATAAAGATGCCCTCATTCCGATTTTTAAGGATGCCAAATACGTCTTCCACGAAGCAGCTTTCCCCCAAGTAGAGTATTCTATCCAAAATCCAATAGAGACAAATGATATCAATGTGAATGGAACGTTGAATGTCTTGGAGGTTTCAAAAATAAATAAAGTCAGAAGAGTTATCTTTGCCTCTTCGTGCGCTGTCTATGGTGACCAAGAGAAAATGCCAATGGTTGAGGATATGGCTGTTTATCCACTTTCTCCTTATGCTGTCCATAAGCATATTGGGGAAATATATATGAAATTATATTCAGAAATTTATAATCTGGAGACTGTTTGTCTTCGGTATTTTAATGTCTATGGTCCACGCCAATCTGTGAATGGCTCATATCCACTTGTCATAGCCAAATTTTTAGACCTGAAAAAACAAAATAAGCCGCTTATGATAGTCGGAACCGGTGAGAATACTCGCGATTATGTCAATGTTCGAGATATTGTCCGGGCAAACATATTGGCGATGAAAGGTGATAAGGTTGGAAAAGGAGAAGTTATAAATATTGGTACCGGCAAACAATATTCTGTTAACCAAATTGCCGAAATCATCGGTGGTCCGACAGAGCACATTCCTCCGCGAATTGAACCTCGTTGCGCGGAAGCTGGCATTACAAAAGCCAAAGAGCTTCTTGATTGGGAGCCGAGTGTGAGTTTAGAGGAGGGGATAAATACTTTGCTTTAGGCCTTATTAATTAAAATATAAAGTTGTTATATGGATAATATTTTAGAAGAAGAAAAAAAATTTCAAGATTCGAAAGTCACAAGCAGTGTTCGTGCTGGGTATTATGCTTTCTATAAAGATAACAAAGAAACATTAGCTCATATTAATAATCATTTAAATGGAGTTTCCGGGAAAATTCTTGTTTTGGGATGTGGAGATGTGGATATTACCTTGCTTTCCAAATACAAATTCAACCAAATTGTTGGAATCGATATTTCTCCCGAATCGGTGAAAAAAATAAATTTATTCATAAAAAATAAAGGGTTGGGCGACAAAATAAAATGTTTTGTTATGGATGCCCATAATTTGGAGTTTAGTGATAAAGAATTCGATATAATCTTCGGAACTGGTATTTTGCATCATTTAAACATTGAAAAGGCCTCAGAAGAAATGAGGAGAGTATTAAAAGATAACGGCGAAATAATTTTTATGGAACCACTGGGAATAAATCCAGTGCTAAATTGGCATCGCAAAAGAACACCGGAAGCAAGAACTGAATTTGAACACCCACTTCGCTCCAAAGACTTCAAGACAATAAAAAAATATTTTTCAATAAGCACAAAAGGGTTTTATCTATTTACAATCCTAAGTTTTGGATTCAAAACTATTATTAAATCTGATTTTCTTTATAAAATAAGTCGATTAGCACTTTCAGGCTTGGACATGTTATTATTATCTGTACTACCCTTAGATTACTTATGTTGGATTACAATCATTGAAGGTAAAAAAAGAAATTTAACTGTCTGATGAGTCAGCAAAATAATTATGGAAATAAGTGAAGAAAAAAGAAAGGAACTGATATCTCAACTTGACAGACTTTCAAAAAGAGCGTTTGAATACTTAAGATTTTTAGGCGCTGGCTTTATAAAAAAAATAATGAGAATGATCTCCTCTCCACGAATATTTTTTGAAAATATTTTCTGGCGCTTACGAGTGAAAATATCAGGATGCAAAAGTGAAATCCCTGTCACGTTTTTCTTTGGCAGAAAAATCCTTTTGGATATAAGAGACCGTGATGCCCTTGACCTCAAGCTGTTCGGTCTTTTGCCGGCCGACGAAGAATGCTCACTCACGAAATATTTTATAATGAATTTAAAGTCAAACGACGTATTTTACGATATCGGCGCGAACTGGGGTTTCTATTCTTATCTTGCCGTCATATTTTGCAATGAAGTACATGTTTTCGAACCTTTGCCAAATATAGCGAAACTTTTGGAAAAAAATTTAAGCGGTGACGCAAAAGTAACTTTCAATAACATTGCCATATCCGACAAAAAAGGGAGTTCTGAAATCTATATCAGTGAAAGTTCAGGAAGAAGTACGATTAACAAAGAATCTGTCGAGATGAATGGGGGAAAAAACATGGGGAAAATTATTATTCAAACAACAACTTTGGATGAATATGTCCTGGGGAAAAATCTTCCGACAATCATCAAGATGGATGTGGAAGGAGCGGAATATATGGTAATCAAAGGGGGTATTGATATCTTTTCAAAACACAATCCGATTATTGCTTTAGAGGTATGGTCATCCTCTTTTGGAGGATCAATTTCGATGAAAGCGGTAGAATTGCTGAGAGAAATGGGGTATACTTCATATAGAATAACGGATAAGAGCACGCTTGAAGGAATAAAAGGAGATCTATCTTTGTCGATAGGACAAGGAAGAAATTGTGAAAACTTCATTTTTAAAAAATAATGTTCATATTTACAATTATTAACAAAAAGTGTATCAATGAATAACCAAGAAAAAAAAATTAAAATAGGAATAGTGGGTGCCGGCTGGGTGGCGAATAATCGACATATTCCGGCTTTTAAGTCCGACCGACGATGCAGTATCGTGGCAATATACGATACAACACTAGAAAAAGCGGAAAAAACGGCAAAAAAGTACAAAATAAAAAATATATTTTCTGATTATAATTCGTTTTTAAATTCGGAAATAGATGCTGTTGTGGTCTGTACTCCGCCAATGTGTCATGCCAGTGTGGCCAAGGAAGCGCTTCTTCGAAATAAACACGTGCTGGTAGAAAAACCATTTTCTCTCACTATCGCTGATGGAAAAGAAATTGAAAATATTGCAAAAAGCAATGGTTTAATACTTTTTCCGGGACATAATTTCCTTTTTTCTAGAGCAATGTTAAAAATAAAAGAAGAACTAAAAAAACCGGACACAGGTGATATTTTGCATGTATCCGGATATCAGTGGAGCAGTTGGATGCGTCATCTTCCGACTTGGTTTCCAGAATTACCCGGCGGCTTATTCTTTGATGAAGGTCCTCATTTTATGTATTTGATGAAATATCTTGTGGGAGATTTTTCCGTAACTTCCGCAACATATACCAAAAAAGAAGCTGGGATGAAAAGACCGTTTGAAAATTATGTGGTCTCGGTAAAGGGAGAAAGGGCAACTGGAGATTTTTCGATGTTTTTCGGGTCGCCAATGTCCGAATGGTTAATTGTCATAATGTGTCAGAAAAAGACACTTGTTTATGATATGTTCAGGGACTTTTACTTTACATTTAACCCCGAGCTAAAAAGAACTCGCATGTATCCAATAAGTGTTGTTGCATCCTTTGACAGACAGGTTTGGAAACAATATATAAAGTGGATATTCAGAAGATACGCCATATTTAAGCGGCACTTATATGGTGCCGATGTAATCGCAAGAAAATTTTTGGACGCAATCACAGGAAAAAGCGAACCAATTTTACACCCGTCAGATGGATATCAAGCTGTCGAAAAAATTATTGAAATAATTAAAAAATCAGGAACGAATTTATATGAAGTCTGAAGTAGTTTTTTTTACTCATACACTAGAGGGGGGAGTCGGCAGAGTTACCATGCAGTTGGCTGAAGGTTTTTTAAACGAGGGTGTTTCTTCGGAAGTTTGGACACAAGAGAACACAGATTTGTCTCCATCGTTTGCTTCAGTTAAAATTTTTTCTTTTAACAAAAAAAAGGCTCGCCAACTTTTTTTTCTTCTATTAAAAAAGATTAATGAAGATAAACCGAGAGTGATAATTTCATCAACATTCTATACCAATATTATTGCTATAATATCGTCACTACTCTCTCATCGTAAAGTCAAAGTAATTGTTATCGAACATATTGCTGTTAAGTCTGAATTCAAAAACTTGGGTCTATTAAAAAAATTAATCATGCGCGTCTTGATATTCTTTTTTTATCGTCTTGCCTATTCGGTCGTAACAGTGTCCGATGAATCCGGCGATATTCTAAGTAGATTCTGCCTTTTACCACGAAAAAAAATTATTACTATATACAACCCTGTTATTTCTAAAGATTTATACGAAAAATCAAATACTCCAATAAACCACCCTTTTTTTAACTTAGGTCATCCAATTCTTCTTAATGTAGGAAGGCTAGATAAGCAGAAAGATATTGGCACACTCCTCGAGGCGTTTTCTATAGTAACGAAAGAAATTGAAAGCCGCCTTATTATAATTGGAGAAGGAAATGGAAAAACACAATTAATAGAACAATGCAAAAAATTAAAAATTCTTAATCAGGTGGATTTTGCTGGGTATTTGAAAAATCCCTATCCTTTTTTCAAAAAATCTAGCGTGTTTGCCCTTTCTTCACTATATGAAGGTCTGCCAACTGTTCTTATTGAGGCCTTGGCTTTGCGACTTCCCATTGTCAGCACAAAATGTCCATCAGGTCCGGCAGAAATACTCCAGCAAGGAAAATACGGGATTCTTGTACCTATTAAAGATCCGAAATCTCTCGCACAAGGAGTTTTGAATCTTTTGAAAAATAAAAATATTATTCATGAACCACCGGAAGAATATCTAGACCCGTATACTCAAAAGTATTCTGTTCACCGTTATCTTTCAATTATTCATAATATTAATAAAAAAAATGATTAAAACAATGTTAAATAAAATATCAAAAGAAATCGACTACTGTTTAATAGGAATTCTGTTTTTATGCATGTATTTTACCGGGCCCTTATATCAAGTAAATCTGATTGGGATAAAGATTTTACCATTTGATTTTGCCATTGTTGGAATAACAATTTTTGTAATTCTGAGAATGCTTAAAGAAAAAACTTTGAAATACAATATAATTTCATTTCCTAAGATATTACTGATTTCTTTCTGTTTATTCGCCACAATGATGTCATTGGACATATTGAGAGTACCGGCACATTTATCAGTCTTGACCCTTCTTATTGCAACTATTCGAAATTTCGTATTCTCTTGGATAATAATTAATCTGGTTTTGCGTACTAAGATTAATCAAGAGCAAATCATGAGTTTAGTTACATGCATAACTACTGCCGTTTCATTTGTTAGTATAATTGCATATTTTATCTATTCTATCTCGTTAGCTAAAATTCAAATGATGCCTTCTTTATGGCATCTTGGTATTTGGTATTATTTAAGCGAAGGAAAATTCTTGAGATTGTCTGGACTTGCAAGCGATCCCAATTTTTTTATCGCAGTTAGCATCGTGGGATTTATTTTTTCCCTCTTACTTTTCAATAAGAATAATTTACAGAAGATTATGTCGTTTATTATATTCATTGCGCTTGTTCTTACTATTTCAAAAATTTTTCTAGTGTTGCTTGTTGGGTCATTCATGGGTTTGTTGGCGATTTATATAATAAAAAAACAAAAATATATTTTGGATATCCTACGAAACTTTTTAACGATCGTTATTATATCGTCGGTTGTTCTGCTGATTATTGGTATCATGTTCCCGAAAGTAAATGTGTATAAAATGTATACATCAAGAATATCCACTGAAGTAGCTTATACAAATAACCCAGAAGCAATTGACACTCGCTCGAGTTTGTGGAAGGTAGGATATGAAACTTATTTGGAACACCCGGTTACTGGTTCCGGTGGCAAAGCTATACTCTTCAAAAGAGGTATGTATGTTCATAATGATTATCTGGAAATGATGAGTTCCTATGGCATAATTGGCTTGATGATCTTACTCTTCTTCCTTTTTTCCAATCTATTTGTATCCTTTAAATATTTATACAGTAGATTGTTGCTGGCACCATTCCTCTCAATTTTTTGTTATGTTGGTTTTATGATGGGTTTTTCAGTGTTTTTCAATCCATATTTTTTCTTTCCTCTCGGAATAATGTGGTCGCAAATTATTCTGTTAAAAAAACAAGAATAATCAGTTAACTTGCCAAAATTAGATTTAAGATGATGATTTCAGTAATAATAATTACATACAGAAGAAAGGAGGAAATCCTGAAATGTTTAGAATCAATCGTATCACAGGACTATAATAATTATGAAATTATTCTTATCGATAATAACAAGGAAGAACATTTTTCCGAATATATTCTAAATCATGCAAAAGATGTACCTCGATTAAAATATATCAAAAATAATTTTAATTCTTCGGTTACAGGAGGGAGAAATCTGGGTGTTTTGCATGCCTCGGGAGATATTTGTGTTTTTATCGATGATGACGCGTTTTTTGAAAAAAATAATGCATTAACCTTAACTTCCGAAAAAATGAATAGAGAAAAAGATGTGGGGGTTTTAGCTTATAAAATAATAAATTATTCGAGTAAAAATGTTGAGCGCAAAGAATTCCCATTTAAGAACAAAAAGATCGATAAAAATACTGAAACTGAAGCCTCATACTTCTTGGGAGGAGCACATGCAATACGTAGGAATGTCTTTGGTTTAGTAGAAGGATACCCGGAAGATTTTATATATGGAATGGAAGAATTGGATATTTCATTCAGAATTTTGGATAAGGGTTTTAAAATATTGTATTTCCCTTGTGTTATCGCATGGCACAACCCGTCCATATCGGGAAGACTTGAAAAAAAATCTTACTGGAAAAACATTTTGGAAAATAGACTAAAGGTTGGAATCCGGAATCTTCCATGGAGGTATTTTGCGATTAATTTTATCATATGGTCTCTGAAGGTGCTGAAAGAATCCAAGAACATAATGGTGCTGATTGAAACATATAGTTCTCTTCTCAGAAACAGGAAAGAGATTCAGAAGGGAAGAAAAGTCATTTCGAACAAGACAATTAAAAAATTAAAATTAATTGATAATAGGTTATATTATTAAAAATGACAAAAAGAAAAAAAATACTGATTTCATTGTTCAGATTTCCTTATCCAGCAAGTGATGGTACTCGAAATAAAATTCTAAAAAGTGTGATTGAAGGACTTGCTACTGATTTTGATCTTGAGTTTTTTATTGTTTCAACTGAAAAAATTGAGCCCAAAAATGTTGAATATTTTAAGAACAAATACGGCAAAATCCATTTATTTAAGCATTCGAAATTCGAAATGGTATTAAGGGCATTTTGTGCTCTATTCTCAAAACTACCGATTCAAGCGCGTGTGTACATATATGAAGATGCAAAGAAATGGCTAAGAAAAAACATCAATTCATTTGATGCATTATATGTTCACGAAATACGTCTTACCGAATATTTAACAGATATTAACTTCGATAAAAATAAAATAGTAATCGACCTGAACGATGCAATATCTTTAAATTATAGTTCTTCTTTGGTTAATATCGGATATTTTAAAAAATTATTTTATTCTTTCGAATTTAAAAGAGTTAGAGATTATGAGGAAAAAATTGTTAATTCATTTAAACATTTTGTTACGGTGTCGGAATATGACAGAAATTATCTGTTAAAATTTAATAAAAATAATTCACTAATACATTTTGTCTGTATTAGACTCGGTTTTGCAGTCTCTGAAAATTTTTATCGAGAAAAGGCGTCCGACCACAATATTTATTTTATCGGCAATTTGAATTATGAACCTAATCGTGATTGTATTTATTTCTTGTTACAACAAATTTTGCCGGAAGCAAAAAAAATAATTCCTGATCTTTCTTTATATATAATAGGAGGAGGTAATATTCCGAAGAAATTCTTTAGCCTTCCTGGTGTGATATTTACCGGGTTTGTTAATGATCCTCTTCCAGTAATTGAAAAATGTAGCGCACTTATCGCACCCATCCGCTTCAACGGGGGAGTTCCTTCAAAAATTTTAGAATCCATGTCATACGGTATTCCCGTGGTGACATCCAAAGAAGCGGTTAATGGTATCGTTGATCTTAAAAATCACGAAAATATAATTTTATGCAATATTACCGATGTACATGCTTGGTGCCTGTCATTAAAAGAAATATTATTCAACTCTGAATTAAGAAACAAAATAGGGGTAAATGCTAAAGTATTCATAAATGAAAATTATTCTATATATAAAAGTCAACAGGAATTTCGTAATTTGTTCCATGAAATTATATTGAGGAAAGAACCCTTTTCCAGCTAAGTGTTACCAAAAGGCATAATGCCAATGTTGTTGTTACAGATGAACCAATAATTCCAAACTTAGGAACAAAAATAATATTAAATACCAAATTAAAAACCAATGCGCAAATATTAGCGATGAGGAGTTTTCTTTGCTTATTTGCAGCGATTGAACCATATATAATCAAAAAATTCAGAAAAGTTGGGATAAGAGAAATAAATAATATTCGGAGAGCGTCGATGCTTCCAATATAATCTTTCCCGTATATTAAAATTATTATCGTCCTTGAAAAAAACATTCCAAGTACAGCTACAACAATTGCCAACCCAGAATAAAATTTAGCATATTTTTTTAATAGATTCTTGAATTTTTGTATATCTTCTTTTGCGCTCCTGACTAAAGTTGGTAACAATGATATTGAAAGAAATGCGGGTATAACATATAAAAACAATATGATTCTTTGTGCTGAAGAATACAGACCGACTTGTTGCACTCCTTTAAAATATCCTAAAATAAGAGTATCAACATTGAAAGCTGTAGTATTTACTGCAAAATTAATGGTGATCGGCAAAGCAGCTACGAAAATTATTAAAGCGAGTTTTTTGGAAAAATTGAAAAATATTTCTCTTCGATACTCGGCAAGCGAAAATATTGAAAATAATAATCCTATGAAAGCCCCTATACTGTATCCCACTGCAAGAAAAAAAACATTTTTATATAAAAAAAGAAATAAAATACCCAGGATCCCGACGGAGGCATACGCAATTATTTTCAATACTGCCTCACGCTCCATTTTTTCCAATGAGCGGTGAAAAGACATGAAAAATTCTCTCAAGGAATCAAAGACGAGAAAAAGCAGTACGAAGAAAACCAACCACCCATCAACTTTTATCTTTCCTAGGTGAATAAGGACAAAAGTTAACAATGAAGCGAAAATAAGAAGTGAGAATTTAAGATAAAATGCCGTCGAAAAATATGAGGTTTTATAATCATTATCAGTTGAAAGTTCTTTTGTTGCCAAGGTGTTTAACCCGACGTCGGTAAATGAAATAAACAATGAGGCAAAAGCAAGAATATACGAAAATAGTCCCCAACCCGTGAGCCCAAGGGTTCTTGCGGCGTAAATAACCAGAATCATTTTAAACAATCTTCCTATTACTTCTCCGAAAAATAGCCATACAGTATTTTTAATAACAGTTTGTTTGGTATTAGTATTTACAAAAAAGAAATTCTTAATTTGCTCCATTTTTATTTTTCAAAATTTTAGATTCTTCCTCAAGGATCCTTTTTCTTAGATTACTTGTTGAATAATTATGGTTGCGACTGTTATAAATGACTTTCATATCAGGGAGCATGTCTCTTGAGTAATTTGGTTTATTCCGCCAATCTTCTCCCATAAAGCGTACATCCGGATTAATTTTTTTCAATAATGTAAGCAGTCCTTTTTCGGTATTGTAAATTTCTATTTTATCAATATGTCGGCAGGCCTTTAATTGGATAAACCTTTCCTCCATGGATTGAATTGGTTTATGTTTATCCTTCCTATCTATTGAAGGGTCAATTTGTAATCCAACAACTAGATAGTCACATTGCTTTCTCGCTTCTTCGAACATCAAATAATGACCGGCATGGGTCAAGTCAAAAGCCCCGCAAGTGAAACCAATAATTTTTTTACCTTTCTTTTTCATATAGGCCTATTTTAACATAAAAGGGAAGGGAAAATAACTAACCCCACAGGTCTTCCTATGGGGTATCTAGATTGCTTGCTTTTTAATACTAGTTATAGTATGATAATATCATATTATTATTTAATACAATTATAAGATTATGAGTACAATATCTGTTCCGATTTCTTCTAAATTAGAAGAATCAATAAATAATTTAATAGAAAGTGGTTATGGTTCAAATAAGGCCGATGTCGTTCGTCGTGCAATTACTCGTCTAGCAGAAGAAGAAGCAGTTCAGATTGTATTGAGGGCAATGGAAGAACCGACCTTACGAGGAAATTTGAGAGAATTAGCCAAAAAACTTCGATAGTATTATATGGAAATATCATATAAGGCAACTTTTGTTAGACAATTTGATAAATTAGACAAAAGCCTTCAGGAAGAAGTTTTACAAAAGATAGATTTGTTTAAAAACAAAAAGAATCATGATTTACTAAAAGTTCACAAACTTCATGGTAAATTTAAAGATAGTCAAAGTTTTTATGTAAATTATAAATTTCGCATTATCTTTAGATGGGAGAATGAAAAAGAAGCTGTCCTCCTGGCAATAGGAGACCATGATATCTATAAATAACAAAAGGAAAATTATTTAATGTGTAAAAATTATCTGAATTGTCCTTAATATAATACCAAAATCAATGAAAATATTTCTGTTCTTTATATAATACAAATCGTATTCAAACTTTTCTTTCGAGTCATCTATTGTGCGCGCGTACTTATATTTAATTTGAGCCCAGCCGGTAAACCCCGGGCGAATGATATGGCGAAGTTCATAGTGGGGGATAATGCCTTCAAGTTGAGAGACGAACTCTGGCCGTTCCGGTCGTGGCCCGACAAGTGAGATGTCGCCCTTTATGATATTTATCATTTGAGGAATTTCGTCAATATGCAATTTCCTTATTATCTTGCCGACTGGCGTAATACGGGAATCATCACGTCCTACACACCATTTGGCTTCTTTTGTCTCGGCCGAACCGTCCGGAGCAAGTACAATCATACTTCTTAATTTATACAGATTAAATATTTCTCCGTTCTTTCCGACCCTTTTTTGTTTAAAGAAAATCGGACGGCCGTCCTCAATGAGTCGGGCAATAATGGCAATGATAAGAAATGGGGATGAAATAATAAGTATCAATAAGGAGATGAAAATATCCACAACTTTTTTCGTAATTTTGTACATGATACTTTCTTTTATATTTATATTTTCAACTATCCACGATTGACTGACATGACTGATGGAAACTTTGTCCAAATATCTTTCGTAAGCTTGAGCGACATTTATGATTTCGGAATTGTTTTTATAAATACTTAAAATAATTTCTTTTGGTATAACATCAGGAATTTTTTCAAATATAAATACGGCGTTTTGGGTGTCGGCAAAATCATGAAGAGCTTTTGCGGAATATTCTGTATGAGAAATAAGTTTAAGACCGAGCTGAGGATGGTTCACAATAATATTTTTGAGTTCATTTATATCTGAGGATGTTCCAACCAAAATTACCGGCCTGGTTATTGTTTTGGAAAAAAGAATGTATATTACTCTTCTTATAAAAAAAGAAATTAACCCAAACCCAGTAATTTGAAAGATGAGGTTTGTCTTTGGGGTAATGCCGAAAGCAGAAACGAAATAGAATAAAAATATTCCTATAATGAAAGAAACGGATATTGCCATTCCGAACCGCCTCAGGTGGGGAATAATTGGCTTGATATTGAACAAATCATAAAGACCAAAAAGGTAAAATGATAATACCCATGAAATATAAAGGATAATAAAAGGGATAAGGTGTGTAGATACCGCTGTGTGGTAAGTAGCCGGTTCAAAGCGCATCAAAATTATCATTAGGAACGATACCCAAAATGCTATAAAATCTCCAAAGATGATAAGCCAAACCCTGTTCATATATACATACTATACTACCCAAATAAAAGTTTTCAGTAAAGGCTATTGAGTCATTTTTAGGGGACATAATATTGTTGACAAAAAAGTATAAATATGTTATATTCTAAAAAAGATTGTTGTTTAAAAAATTATTGGTTATTTGAGAACGGATAAATTTCTTTTTTCAAATAACCAATAATTATGAATAATGAAAAAGTTTTTGAAATTTTTACGGAAAGTAACTACCTTTCTTATCTTTATTTTCTTTGCGTTGATAGGGTATATCATCAAAGATGATATATTTGTTTCAAGAAAAATCGATAAAATAGATAATTTAGCGGACAGCCTTACCATCCTTTCCGATTGGATGACAGCATCTGCTTCATATTACGATCCGATGAGTTCCAGCCAAACTGGGAAAAAACATCCCAACGGTAAAGGTGCTTCCGGAAGAAAGATAGAATCGGGTTCTGTCGCTATGGATAGGGCTTTTGTTCGGAAATACAGGTGCAAGCATAAATACATTGTATATGTTGAGGTTGCGGATTCAGGGCTTAATATAAAAACCCCGTATGTAAGTCACCTCCATCGTGTAGATGATGTTCTTGGTCCCGATTTTTATGGAATGAATTATATAGATTTTTTTTATAAAGATATAAATGATTCATTGTTGGCCGTTGGACGATTTAATGTAAAATTCCGAGTTTGGGTAAAAAAGAGTGATTAAGTAAAATTAATTGCTCTTATTTTTTTACCAGCTTAGTGATACAATATGCTTATGTTCAACAAGCATCTGTTTAAAGTAATCATTTCTTTCTGTGCGGTTATTGCGGTTGGACTTATTTTGCTGGTTGTTTTTGATGCACTTAAATAGAATTTAATCTTTTGACAAATTTATTATATTTGCTAGTATACGTGTGTAGCCGTAGAAAGCAGGTTTTGCGAAAGCAAGTAAATATCCCTGCCGAGGTCGAAGACACTTTATTATATATGTAATATACAGTAAAGTGGACTACACGTACGGCCCGAAAGGGTCTTTTTTAGTTAGAAAACAATATGTCAATAACATTAGACAAAAAGAAAGAGTTAGTAGCAACACTAGAGAAAGCTTTGAAAGGAGCAAATTCCGTTGTCTTCGTGAAATTCGATAAGTTGAAAGTTGCCGACGTAAATGCTCTTCGCAGGTCTTTACAGGCCGAGAAAGTCGGTTATCAAGTCGCCAAGAAAACACTGCTTAAGCGCGCATTATCTACAAAAATCACCGGAGAGATGCCCGAGGTTGCGGGACAAGTAGCGATAGCTTATAGTGCCGATTTGCTGGCGGGTGCCCGCGAAATTTATAATTTTGAGAAGACTCACAAAGAGAATATCTCAATTGTCGGTGGAGTTTTTGAAGGGAAGTATATGAACGCGACGGAAATGATGTCCATCGCCACTATTCCACCACTTCAGACTCTGCGCGCAATGTTCGTCAATCTTATCAACTCGCCAATACAAAGGTTTGCCGTGGTAGTGAACGCTATTGCCGAAAAGCAAGCGTAAAAATTATTAATTATTAATTATTATTAGTTTACGTTACGTAGAAAATAATTTTTTATTCGCGCTTAACCCAGAGTACTGGGCTCCGACGCGACTCATAAAAATCTTATTTTCTACTTCACAAAAATATATGTCAGAAGAAAATACAAAAGGAGAAATTAAAGCAGAGGGAGAGGGTATAACAACTCATAAGGTTGGAGGTGCCCATGCGAACACCCATGCAGAAAGTTCAAGTACAGATACACCAACGACCCTTAAAGTAAGTATTCCCGCAAAGTTCAAAGACATTGTTTCAAAAATTGAAGAGATGTCGGTTTTGGATTTGCACGAACTCGTAAAAATTTTGGAAGAAAAGTTTGGAGTATCAGCTGCCGCTGTGGCAGTTGCCGGACCTGCCGCCGGAAATGCAGAAGTAGCAGAAGAGAAGAGTGCTTTCAACGTCGAACTTACAGCTTCAGGTGAACAGAAAATTGCCGTTATGAAAGTCGTAAAAGAAGTTCTTGCTCTTGGGCTCAAGGAAGCCAAAGATTTAGTCGATGGCGCTCCTTCAATGCTTAAAGAAGGCATGAAGAAGGTCGAAGCCGAAGAATTCAAGAAGAAATTGGAAGCAGCTGGTGCCAAAGTAACTCTCAAATAGAGTTACTTTGGAGCCGGAGGCCGACGGGCCGAGGCGGGGTCGCGGAAATTTCCAGCAGGAAATTATCTGTGACAAAGTGACCTCAAGTAATCAAGTTTTGCCAAGAAAAACCACCCCTTGCGGGGTGTTTTTTCTTGGCGTATAATAGGCCTCATGGAAACTCTATCGAAACTCTTTGGCGGTCAGGCTCGCGTCCGAATAATGCGACTTTTTTTATTAAATAGTAGTAAGAATTTTGAGATTGAAGACGTGGTTTCTCGCAGTCGAGTCATGAAAAATAATGCTCGCAAAGAGATTAATGTCTTATCTGCGATGAATTTTATTAAACAAAAAATTATAACTAAAGATGGTTATCGTGGAGCAAAAAAGAAAGTCGTAGCATGGTCACTCAATACATCTTTCAAATATCTGAATTCTCTAAGAGAGATACTTGTTGAACCGAGTTTACTACTTCAGGAGAATCTACCGGAACGCTTTAAACAAGTCGGGAAGATTAAGTTGATGATAGTCTCGGGAGTTTTTATCGGGGATAGCAAAAGTCGTGCTGATGTTCTTATTGTTGGGGATAAATTGAAAAAGAATGTCTTACAGAAAGTTGTCAAAAGCTTGGAAGCTGAAATAGGCAAGGAGCTTGATTATGCGGTCTTTGATACTGAGGAATTCAAATATCGTATAGACATGTATGATAAACTGGTTTGTGACATTATCGACCTCCCACACGAAAAACTTATTGATGATGGGCAGTTATCCACATATATTTCCAAAAAGTAGCAAAATAAAAATAGTTGGCAGTTATCAACTTATTTTTGTCTTCCTCTATACAAACATTTCTTTATTTTATATAATATAGTCATTAGT
>PMDZ01000001.1 GCA_003155695.1 Candidatus Nomurabacteria bacterium
AATATTTTTATATTCATTGTGCCCCTGGTAGGAATCGAACCTACATCGACGGCTTAGAAGTCCGCAGTTCTATCCATTGAACTACAAGGGCAGAAAACTGGTGCGCGATGAGGGACTCGAACCCCCGACCTTCCCGGTGTAAACGGGTTGCTCTACCAACTGAGCTAATCGCGCTTTTGTTGCATGTCTTTAATCGTTACGGACTAAATAATAGCATATTGCAGCCAAATTTCAAGGTTATTTTAGGCTCGGGTCTTTGTATATCGTGATGCCGTCCACTACTCCCTTTTCTATGGCCGCTTTGCTGTCGAAAGATTTGGTTACTTTATCGAATAATTTTTCGTTCATCAGGCTTGGTGCTTCTGTTGATTTTTGTGTAATTTGAAATATTTGCTGATTTTTTATTTCAAATAGAATATAAACACTGAAAGATATTAATATTATTATAATTACAAAAAAAACATATAACAAGTTTCTCCAGTAAATATGTGGGTTCATTCTTTTAAAAGAGAAGATTTTTTTTAATTTATTTTCAATTTTTGTTAAAGATTCTTTCATAAAATTAATTTAGACTTAGAATATCAAAAGAAACATCTGCCTGCCATGTTGACGCCGACGAAATTTTACTTTGCTCAACTGCCTTAACATTTCCTTGTGCTGTTTGGTCTGAGTTTTTGTTCAAATATACTTGTGTAATATTTACTTGATACGGAATATTTTCCAAATAAGCGATTGTTTCCATAACTTCTTGAAATGTTCCTGAAACTAATAGTTTGACTGAAATTATATTTTCGGTTTTCGATGATATTTCGATACTTTTAACCGAAACCAAAGATCCTAGGTTTGAACCAATTCCCTCCAAATAATCGACAAATGTATCTACCTTATTGGAATCCAAAAAATGGCTATTAATGTAATCTTGCAGTGATTTAATTTCCGTAATCTTCCCAGCGAAGGCCATTGCATCCTCTTTTTCTTTCATCTTATCTTCAAGGGTTGTTAAGACAGCTGATGCGTGCTCATTTTTGTTTTTTATAACTTCCAGGAAAAAAATGAAAAGACCTATCGCTAAAATAGTTGTAAGAACTGAAGATATTAGAATAAGGATTGTGCGATTTTTTTTCATTTGATTTAGTCTCCCATAATTACTTCATTGTTATTGAAATGGTAAAATCAAGATTTGATTTTTCAAGGAAATCCGAAATTGGTAAATCGACTTTGGAAAAGCTTGGGTTACTATCTAAGGCCGTTTTGAAATTGCGGAGTGCATCTCTACTGGTTGCAGTTCCATAAACTTCCAAAATGGATGCACTTCCTGCTTCTGTCGTCTTTTTATTAAAAAGTATCTGGGAAAAAGTTATACCACTCGTACGACTGGATAAAATATTATTAAGAACCTTGTCGTTAACTTGGTAAGAAGCTTCCGCTTTGTCCAATGTCTCCAGTTTTGAATTAATATCACCGGTAATTTCACTTATATTGTTGTTTGTCAGATCGGGATTTTGATTATTAAATGCTTCAAGGCTACTTTCGACCAAATTTTCTTTTGATTTTGAAAGAAAATATGACGGAAATAATAATAATGTAGCTACCACTCCTGCTAAAGCAATAAGATTCAGCACCATAGTAAACAATCTCATCCAATATTCTTTGCGAAGAATTTTCTTTTCCTCATATGGCAAAATATTTATCACTGGTTGTGATTTATACATATAATTACCAAGGGCTAATCCTAGGACTGTCGCATAACTAAGTGATTGCTCAAAAGACATCTTGGGAATTGAATCTTCGGTGTTTAATATATTAACCCAAACATTTGCGTTTTCTACTTTAATCTTCATGGTTAACTCCAAGTAATCAGACAACCCAGCCAGGTTAGCATCTCCTCCACAAAGGATTATGCGGTTTATCTTTTCATGCTCTTTATTATTATCATTATGTGTTTCCCAATATGTGTACTGCTTGTTTATTTCATCACGTAAAACAGAAATTTCGTTTATAATTACCGGAAAAATATTCTCGGCTTCTGACCCTTGATTAAGGCCATATTTGTTTTTCATCTTTTCGGCTTCTGGAAATGATAACGAGAAGTTTTTGGCAATCAGATTCGTCAAATCTATTCCACCGATCGATAAGGTCGTCGTCAGATATACACGCCCGTTTTTGGAAATAGAAACTACTGTTCTGGCATCTCCAAAATCGACTATCATGACTGGACTCTCGTCATTACTTGGAATAACTGCCCGAGCAATAGCTTGAGCCTCAATCTCGAAAGAAACCGGCACCAAACCCGCTTTGTTGAAAACCGATAAATAACTTGTAATCGTGGAACTGGCAATAGCCACAACTTCAACCAAAATATTTTGCTCGTCTTCGGAGATTATATCGTAATCGAAAATCGAATCAGGCGCCTTAAGAGGAATATATTCTTCTATTTGGAGAAGTATCATATCTCGCAGATTTACATTTTCTGTCTTCGGTAATGATAGGGTGAATAAGTACATCTGTTCTTCGGGTAGAGAGACTCGGATAAAATGAAGGTTTTCCTTATCTTTGATTTTTTTCAAAATATGAATCATCTCGTCTTCCTTTTCGATTTTCCCGGAAACCACTACTCCCTCCGGAATTTTTTCTTTACCGTATCTACTTAAACGGGGACCTATTGAAGTCGCCACGAGCTCTCCGTATTTAATGGATTGGTCGGAGATATCGACAGCACAAGCACTCATCATCAAATATGATGGTGTCGGAAAGTAGTAATTGTACAACTTCTTCATTACCACATTATTATACGACACTATAAGATTATATAAAAGAGGTCTTAAGACTTACCGAGCTTGATACGAATCATTTTTATGATGATTGGGATGAAAGACAGAATAATTATCAAAAAAGCAATCGGGATAATATAAGTATCGGGGTTCGGAATTATTCCTCCCAGGAAATATCCGGAAAGTAATAATGCCGTCACCCAGCCGATTCCGCCAAAAATATTATATGAAATAAAGGTTAAATAGCGCATTTGACCGATACCGGCGACAATCGGCGCAAAAGTCCGAATTATCGGGACAAAACGGGCAATAATAATGGTTGATTTTCCGTGTTTCTCGTAAAAAAGTTCGGCATCGTACAAACGTTTTCTTTTGAAGAAAAAACTTTCCTCGCGGTCGAAAAGTTTACGTCCATACTTTTTCCCGGACCAATATCCGACACTATCGCCTAGAATCGCGGCAATAATGCAACAAATCAAAAGGACACCGATGCTAAAAAATCCTTGCGAGGCGAAAATTCCGGCGGTAAATAAGAGTGAATCTCCGGGAAAAAAGAAACCAAAAAATAATCCTGTCTCGGCAAAAACAATAAGAATGATTCCAATGATTCCGACAGTTTTAATAATTACAATTGGGTCTAATAACATAAATAATTAGTGAATTCGGGCACCGGGGTTAACTTCACCATCGGGAATAAGAAAGACCGGTTTACCATCGAGACCATCGACGGCCATCAACATACCATTCGATTCAAATCCTTTAATTGTCCTCGGTTCAAGATTGACGATATAAAGAGCAAATTTGCCGATTAATTTTTCGTATTCGGGATAAGACTCGCGGATGCCGGAAATAATCTGTCGTAATTTTTTCTCACCACTTTCATTTACTTCGCCGAAATCAATCTGACAACGCAAAAGCTTGTCGGTCTCCGGTATTGGTTCAATTTCCATAATCTTCCCTACTCTTATATCCATCTTCTTAAATTCTTCAAATGATACGTATTCCATATCCTATACTATACGTCAAAAACCTTTTGATGCAAAATGTAGAATTTGTGCTATACTGGCGGAAACTTAAAAGCTAAATAATGGACAAGAAAACTATTGTAGCACGGAACAGTTCCGTAATTCTTCTTAATTTTTGTATTAAATTATCTATAGATTTAGGATTGAATCCAATATTGATGATTGAATTGGGTTATATAAGAAGTGTTATAATAACCACTTTAATTTATCTTTTTATTGGAATAATATCTATAAAGATATATGACACTCATAAAGTTGATTATTTCTGGTTAGAATCTCTAAAAAGAGCTCAAGCAAAGTATGCCCGTAGCCAAATAAAAAATGGAAGCTTTTTCTATCGATTCATTCTGAGAAGAGGTTGGTTCAACAGATTAGCAATCAGCTCGGTATTTTCTCTTAAGAATCCTGGTTTAACGGTTATATATCTTAGAAAAGGGTCCTACCGATACAATGGTTTTTCTGGCAAGAACATTAAATTGCATTTTGCGATTTATTTATTATTTGCAAACGTTTTTTGGAATGAAATTGTATTGTTGCTAGCTCCAATTTTTAAGATTATAGGGCTCTTTATCGGAAAACTGTTCGAGATAATCAAATGGTATTTCATTATCCGCATCATTTAATAAAATTGATGCGGATTTTTATTTAATAAACTTCTTGCTGATAACACTTCTCACAATAAATTATTTCTGACCCCTCTGGAGGATATGTTGTTTCAAACTCCACTTCACACCTGCTTTTGTGCTCATGATTCTTTTCTTTACACATACACTGTCGATGATGAAGGACCGGCAAATTACGCCATTTAACTCTATCAACATGCCGGCAGTTAAAACAAAGTCTCGGTAACGGTAACTTTGAAAGGCGGTAAAAATCCAATTCTTGTCTTGTAATACGAAAAGCCGTGGCGCAGTTAACATCACAACCGAATGAATGATTACCTGTTTCATGATGTTCACACTGGATGACTTCTTCTAATATTTCATCTGTTACTTCATCTATACTATCAGGAAGTTCGCTTGCCTTCTTGGTAAGATTATATTTTCTTTCTTCTGTTTCTCTCCAACGGTATCCTTGTTCTTTAGCTTCACTTTCGGAAAGTGGAAAATATTCAAAGGCTTGTGATTGACCATAACCATGAGCAGCCATGTCGACAGGGAAAAACTCTCCATATCCATACACTCTTCCTTTTTTGTCTACATACGGCATGTCACTCATATGTTTAATTATTTTCGGAAGCAGTTTCAAATATTCTTCTTTACTGTACTGTTTATTTAAAATACAATAGTTTTTGCTTTTAAGTGACACACAACCAATAATATTCGTAACACTTCGACAATTGATTGAATAGTAACCGTCGCTAATATTGGCACTTTCGACAACCCCAACTGTTTTATGCACCCCGTTACCACAAGAGCTCGTCTCATATGCTAGTTCCGTCCCCTCACTTGATGTTACGTCCATGCTGTCATTGTTGGGAGGATATATAACACTCTGGCAATTTCTCATGTTTTTGGCGTTACCGACAAAAAAACAATTAAAAAGCTCCGTTCCATTATAAATATAATCTCCGGAACTATGATCAACTTTTATACTATGTTGGAATTTAACCGGAGTTTTTTTCCACAAATTTTCAGATTTTTCTTTGGCTTCTTGAAGGCCAGACCAAGAATCAAGTTTCATTTCGGCAAGTTTCCGACTATACGTTTCTTTATCATAAGGCTTATTAAAAATATAATGGCTTTTATTTCGCAAACCCGAGCAGCCGAAACAATTTATACATCCGACACAGTCTTGGCAAAACCAAACTTCAACACAAGAAGTACAATCTCTTGAAAAATAAGTTTTATAGGATTGGTTGGTATTAATCGAGTAATAACAAAGCTCTCCGTCTTTAATATTTATGTTATCAAAACACTGTTTACTATACAGTAGCGTTACATTGTAGGCACTATCTTCATTGTAACCGGAATCAAAACACAAGTAACAATTTCGAGAATAAGCGGAGACACAATAACTACAATTAACCATTTCCATATTCCACATTATGCTCCACGGCACTGTATTATAAAGTTCACGAATTTGGTCGAAAAATGGACGAGAGAAATCGTAGTCACGACCATAATCAAGCGGGTCCCATTTGTCGCTGTTCCAATAATTCATACTGTAAACCGGCATTTTATTGTCTTCCGGAATCAAAGTAAATATTTTGTCACCGGTTGCATCACAATTCCGCATATAAAAATGTCGCATGTTTCGGAAAGCCATTCTTCTTACGGCTCGGCATTTCCAACAAAAAGTTGGTGGTGGAACTTTTATTTTCTCGTAAAATGAAAAATCATCCGGCTCGATGGTGAAATCTTTCTTGCAATTTTGGCATGTTCTTTTTTCTGATTTGTATTCCATATTAGTATATTTCTTTCTGATAACATCTTTCGCAGTAAATTATTTCGGGAAGCTCTGGTGCGTATGATGTTTCAAAGGTGTTATTACAGCCTTTTTTCATACACTTTCTGTGCCAGAGTTTCGATGGACCACGAAGTTTGAATCTTTTTTCTAGGCGACAATAAAAACAATATCGAGGGATAGGAATACTCCATTTTTTGTAAAATTTCAATTCATTATCTATAATTTTGTAATTCCTTTTACATATTTGGCATTCCAAAATTTCATCTGTTATTGAATCATTCACTTCTTTTATACTATCTGGAATTTTAAATAAGGTAGTTTTTCCTTTTGTCTGCTGAACGTTATCTTGCCATTTGTATCCATGACCCAAGGCTTCTTCTTTGGTCAAAGGAAAGGAAATCATCGCCATGGTTTCATTATAACCAAAAGGTGAATCTTTTATTTGGAAAAATTCTCCGTATTCACCTGTTTTTTTCATATGTTCAATAATTCTCTCCTTTAATTTCATATATTCTTCTTTTTCATATTCTTTATTAAATATTGAATATCTGGCATGCTTAAGCCCTACACAACCAAAACAATTTTGACATGACATGCAAAAGTCGGAATAGGTCATGTCCAAACTTTTCCAAACATAGTTTGTGAATAATGCAAAGGTAGAATTGTCTGGGGTTAACCCTTCGTAGCACTTTTCTAATTCTCCGCCGACGGATAAATCATAACTGTCTTTTTCCGTATCGCCATTCTCCGAATATTTTACATCCTCGGCCTTGTGAACATTAAAAACATCCTTAGAATTTTTACTATTGGTAAGATTTTCCCCTAAACAGTTCAAACAATTTACCAGGTTTGCAAATTTATGAGGCTTTGTTAACTTAAATTCCTCGAATTCTTCTCTTGCTTTTTCAACTCCCGACCAACAGTCTAACTTATAGCTTGATAATATTTCTTCATACTCTTTCTTTGTCTTTTCTTCGTTTTTGAAAAAAAATTTTTTATTCCTTAATCCAACACACATAAAGCAATTGCTGCAACCTCGGCAATCATAACAAAATGAGCAATCGATGAGTTGATTGGAATTTTGAATATATTTAGAACCAAAACATTCTTGACTTTGTATTGCTTCATAAATTCCTCCACCATTTCGGCTGAAAACTCCCATTGAGTCAACGGCATCTTTTACTCCTGAACCGTAAGAAAAATACATGCAATTTTCCATTTTCCAAGCAACCATGACCATATAACAATCTTTACTATATGCTACATCTTGGACATATTCACTATTGATACTTCCTACCCCGTTATCGTTGGTTAAAGCCAAGGCCGGTACCTTCTCGCGAAATTCTTTGAATTGTTCAAAAAAGGGCCTGGTAAAATCAAAATCTTTTGCATATGATTTTGAATCCCAGTTATCACTCCACCAGCATTTATTACAATAAATAATTTGCGGATTCGATGGTGAATAAAGTGAAATTATATTTCTTTTACATAGATCGCAGACACGATTATAAAAAACAAAATCATTTCTATAAGAAAGTCGCCTTTGTCTCCGGCATTCAGGACAAAAAGTCGGTAGCGGAACTTTAATTTTCTCATAGAATGAAAAATCGTCCAGTTCGATGATGAAATCCTTTTTGCAATTTTGGCATATTTTATTCTCCGATTTCATAAATATCTATTTATTATTTTTTCTATCCAAGTAACGCTGAAGGATGAGGGCGGCGGCGGAATCGTCGATTTTTACTTGTTTTTCTTTTTTGACTTTTTTGGCATCATTACCCTTTTTCCCGTCGTTGCCTCGGGCAAAAACCGATGTCATAAATTCCTTTTCAAAATAAATAGGCAAATCAAGCTCACCCTCGAGATTTCTTTTAAATTCTTCAATGCAACCCATTATCTTATTCGGTTTTCCCGAGAGGTCGTCTGACTCGCCGAGGACAATAGCCGAAACTTCTTCACCGCCACAGATATTATGAATATTATCAACCAATTCAAGGTCGTTTTTCATTATCTTATAAGGGAAAGCCATCTTCCCCTCATCGTCGGAAAGCGACAATCCTACCCTTTTAGCCCCATAGTCTATGCCAAGATATCTCATTTTTCAATTTTACCATAATTGCCATAAAATGTTATTTTTGTTATCATTTAACCTATGAATACATTTTTACAAAATAATTTATGGCTTTTTATCGTAAGTGTGCTTTGGATTCTCCCTTGGAAAGGTTATGCTCTTTGGATGGCATCTCAAACTCGTAGTAAAAGGTGGTTTATCGCTCTCTTAATCTTGAACACTTTCGCAATTTTGGATATCTTCTATATCTTCTATGTTGTCAAGAAGAAACCTGAGGATATATTTCGTCTGTTCAAATCAAAAATTTAAATTGTTAATCAATAATGGACCACATGGTCCGTTTTTGTTTTTCTTATCTCAAGCTTGAAAAAATGGTCAAAATGAAGTAATGTAGAACTCGGAAGCGTCGCATAGTTGGTCTAGTGCGCTTGTCTTGAAAACAAGTACGCCGCAAGGCGTCGTGAGTTCGAATCTCACCGCTTCCGCAAAGCCCTTTTCGCGAAGCAAAAACTTTGTGGAAGCGAGCAAATGAACTGCTTCATTTGCGTGTGAGATGAGAAAACCTTGAGCTTGTGTTTTAAAATGAAATTTAAAAATACGCGAAAGGTGTACAGAATCTGTAAGATTTGAAAAGTGTAATCACATTCTCACCGCTTCCGCTTTGAAAATAAAATGAAAACATCCGTACTTGTTATCGCTCATAATGAAGAAAAATATATTTCGGAATGTATTTTATCTATTCTTAATCAAAACCAAAAACCAAATGAGGTTGTTGTGATAGTCCATAATTCGACAGATAAAACTCTCGAAATTGCCCAAAAATATCCGATAAAAGTAATCTCTTTTAACGGAGAAATCGGTCCTGTATATGCGAGGTTGGAAGGAATTAAAAATGTTGCAGGAGACATTGTCCTTTGTATTGACGGAGACTCGGTTGCGAAAAATAACTGGGTAGAAATTATGACGGAAACTCTCAAAAAGAATAATAATGTTCTTGTCGGTTCATTGGTAAAAATTAACGGAACAATTTTTGCAACTTTGGGTAATGTCTGGAATAAATATTTTTGTGTTTCAAAAAATAAAAGGGCGACAAGGTGGTTGTGGGGAGCAAGTTTTGCTTTCTGGGGTAAAGATAAAGATTTTGTATTAAAGTCGCTGGAAAAAAGTATCGATATATCAAAGTCACTTGGTTTTACTAAATTCCGAATTGCCGAAGATTATATACTTGCCTTATTTATGATTAAAATCGGTAATATCGAGGTGACGAATAAAACATTTGTAGTATCATATTCCAAAGAAACATCAATAATAAAAGAAATATCGCGCAATGGGCAAAATATGAAAAACGGACGATCAATAAAATGTTTTGTTGAAAATAATTTATAATTTATTTTTTATTCAAAGTTAACCACAAAGTTGTACATTCCCATTCCACAAACACCTTGGAGGGGTCCGGTTTTTGGAGTCCCCAAGTCGATAGTTTCTTCTCCGGTATTTTGTAGAACTTTCTGAAAACCAACTGAACCGATTCGAAGTGAAGCCGAGCAATCAAATGTCCCGTTTGTTTTCACAATTAATTTTGTCGGAATTCCGGCTTTGGCTGTTGTGATTCTTGGAGAATACCCTCCTTTGGCATTAATAGTAATATATTGGATGCCATTTTTAACTTCTATATTTTGAGTCGAGCCAGCGGGTGCAATATTAGTATTTGTCTTATTTCCTTTTGTCCCGCCGATAAATATCAGGCCAATGCCTATGACGAGAGCAATCGCAATTATAATTAATGGAATTTTATTTTTCATATTTAGATATTAAAAAGTGGATTGATAAGACCGACTCCTGCGAGACCTGACAGAAGGGCAAAGACTCCGAGTCCAATGACAACCACTCCGGCTGATTTGAAAAATAGTGGCGCGTGCTTTGAATGGGCAAAAGATACAGAGCCGAAAGAAAGTAGCCCAAGTACAGGAAGTGTTCCGAGAGCAAATGATAGCATAATCAGGAATCCTTTTGTAAATGAGCCGCTTGAAAGCGCAGCTATTTGCATTGATTGGGTAAAACCGCAAGGCAGGAAGAAAGTTCCGAGTCCAATCAAGGCTGGAGCCCAAAATGTATTTTCCGCTTTCCGGAAGAAGCTGAATATTCCACTCGGCAACGTTATGTTTTTGTTTTTGAATATTCCGACAAGGTTAAGTCCCAATATTATCATGACTGAGGAAGCGATAAGGCCCAGTATTGCCGAGAATAAAAAATTTATTCCGATGGCTTTCCCTATCATTCCGAGAATTCCGCCCAAGACGGCAAACCCAACCAATCTTCCTACATGGAAAAGGACAAGCGGTTTTTTGGCACTACTGCTTCCCCCGTCTTGTGAAACTTTAGCCGAAAGTGAAAGGACTAATCCTCCGACAATAGCCAAACACGAAGAAAGCGAAGCAATAATTCCGATAATAAAACTTGTCACTGGTGTCGCTCCCCCACCAATACCGATATTTAAAATTCCCGATTTTTGCAAGAGAAAAAATAAAATAAGAAAGCCCAAACCGATAGGTATAGCCTTCCAAATAACTCCTGTTTGACCGGTGATAGAATTTTCTTTCTTTTTTTCCGTTATTTTTTCTGTTGAAAATGTATAACCGTTTGGTTTTATTTTTTCATTCAAAATAAGAGCTACTTCTTCAGCACTTTGATTATTGTTCGTTTCTATTTCGACGAGTTCCTTTTTTAAATTAACCCGGGCATTTTTAATGAAATCCTGCTCGCCCAAAATATCTTCAATCAAGATTTTGCATGAGGCACAGTGCGTGCCGGAAACATGGAATATATATTTATTCATTTATAGTTTTTTTGCTTTAATTCTTAATGAGTTCGACACGACTGATACCGATGACATAGCCATAGCAAAACCGGCAAATACCGGATTGAGGAGCCATCCAAATATTGGATAGAATAGTCCTCCAGCCAGCGGAATTCCGATAATGTTGTAAAAGAATGCCCAGAAAAGATTTTGTTTTATACCCCGCATTGTCATTTTGGAAAGTTTGATGGCTTTGACCAATTTTGAAATATCGCCATGAAGTAACGTTATACCTGCCGATTCTATCGCCACATCTGTTCCTGTGCCCATGGCAATCCCGACGTCGGCTTGGGCAAGGGCTGGAGCATCATTGACTCCATCTCCGGCCATAGCGACAATTTTTCCACTTAACTGCAACTCTTTTATTTTTTCTAGTTTATCTTTCGGCAAAACATGGGCGACAACTTCATCAATTCCAACCAGTGTTGCTATATAGTTTGCCGCTTTCGCATCATCACCGGTAACCATAATTACTTTTATCCCCAGTTTATGAAGGTCTAGAATGGCCAGTTTTGATTCTTCTTTTACTTCATCGGAAACCATGACAAAACCAAGAACTTCTTTTGCAGTTGCAAGAATGACTGGGGTTTTGCCTTGTCGGGTGTATTGTTCAAGAGTTGAAGTATCGAAATTTATATTCAAATCTTTTATAAGTTTTGCATTACCGACAAAGTATTCAATATTATTTATTTTTCCTCTTAATCCTTTACCTTCGATATTGCTGAAATCCGAAACTGAGAGAGTTGAAATATTATTTCCTGCCTGCGCAGACAGGTCTTTTGCATAGTTTGTTATTGCATGAGCAATCGGATGCTCCGATTTATTTTCGAGTGTTGCAATTATTGAGATAAATTCTTGTTCGGAAAAATCCGAGAGGTTTTTTATATCGACAAGAGTTGGTTTACCTTTAGTGATTGTTCCTGTCTTGTCGACAATTACCGTATTAACTTTGTGAAGTTTCTCAAGTGTGGCAGCATCTTTAATCAGTATTCCCTCTTTAGCTCCTTTCCCAACTCCGACAATAATCGCTGTCGGTGTCGCAAGGCCGAGTGCACAAGGACAAGCAATGACTAAGACTCCGACAAATGACATAAGCCCATAAGAAAGCGCTTGTGCAAACCCTAAAGTTGAAGAACCGAATAGCAACCATGCCCCAAGGGCCACAAAGGCCACAACAAGGACAACAGGCACAAATATAGCCGATATCTTATCAGCTAGAGCTTGTATCGGTGCCCGGCTACCTTCCGCCTCTTCTACCATTTTTATAATCTGAGCAAGCATTGTTTCAGACCCAACTTTTGTCGCTTTGAAAATAAATGACCCGCTCGTATTTATGGTTCCGGCTACAACAGTATCTCCGATTTTCTTTTGGGCTGGCATCGGTTCTCCGGTAATCATTGATTCGTCTATGTACGAAGTTCCTTCGGTTATAACTCCATCAACAGGAATTTTTGTTCCCGGTTTTACGATAATAAAATCGCCATGGACAACTTCATTTATGGAAATTTCAATTCCTGCCTGTCCGGTAGGCAGGTCTTTCCCCTCTCGAACAACAAGAGCAGTTTTTGCCCCAAGATTTAGAAGTTTTTCAATTGCATCTCCTGTTTTAATTTTAGAGCGAGCTTCCAAATATTTGCCGAGAGTAATGAAAGTAATGACGACAATCGTCACATCAAAATATGTACTCCCGACATTCAAATACGGTTTAAGTAAATCGGTAAAAGCAAAAATAATAAAACTATAAAGATAGGCCGAAATTGTCCCCAGTCCGATAAGTGTATCCATATTAGCTTTGCCATAACGCAAGAATCGATAAAAGCCGAGCAGATATGGTTTACCAACAACAAACAAAGTATAAGTCGCCATTAATGGCAATAAATGATTGAAAAATGTTTTGATTGTGTCGCTCATCATTGGCACTACTTTATATAAAGACAAAATATCCCAGGCCATAATAAGAATACTGATAACGGCAAGCGGTATCGCCGTTATCAACTTCTTTTTCATATCGGAAAGTTCCAAAAGTTTCAGGTTTTTTGGCTGAGTTTCTTCTGCTCCTGTAGCAACAAGCGAATACCCAAGGTGTTCTATCTTTTTTGATAATTTTTCAGGGCTGGTCTTTGTCTCATCAAATGAAACTTTTGTCGCTTCAGTTGCATAATTAACTTCGGCAGAAGAAACACCTTCGGTTTTCTTGAAGACTCTTTCTATGATGCCCGCGCAGCTCGCACAGTGCATGCCTTTAATTTTATATGTTTGGTTTATCATTTATTTAACATGGTCATTCACGAAATAGTTCTTCTCAAAGGGTACGAAAATTTTTTGCTAAAAATTTTCTCGGTTTTCGCTCCGTCGAGCTCAAAAGCCCCTTTTATAAGACTATTTCGTTTCTGACCTGATTTAGCGGAGCAGGATTATTGAAATTATGAGTCGCGTCGGAGCCCTTTAGGGTAAAGCGCGAATAATTTTAATAATCCTGCGTAGCCCTTTACTTTCTTTTTAATCCATAAACTTTTAATATTTCTTTCGTTGCCTTCTCCATCTGCCCTTTTTGGATCTGGTGAACCAGACAAGTTCCCAAATGCCCTTCCATCAGCGTATCTTCTACTCCAGAGAGAGCTTGTTTGACAGCAGAGGTTTGAGTGATGACATCTATGCAGTATTTATCGTTTTCTATCATCATCTCCAATCCCCTGACTTGCCCCTCAATAATCTTCAGCCGACGTATTAATTTTTGTTTATCTTTTAACATGTAAAAGAGTATATACCCCCTAGGGGTATATGTCAATACTTTTCCACTATGACCCCAATTAGCCATTTTAAGTCAATTGGTGGTAAAATAGTATCCATGGAATCAATTTTAAGGTCGGATATATTTTTCTTTATTACATCTATTTCTGTAATTATTATTACTGTAGTTTTCTTAATCGCAGGTTTCTATTTTATAAAAATGATAAGAAATTTTTATAAAATATCGGCTATCGTAAAAAACTACGCGGAAAATACGGAAACAGAACTTAAAGATATAGGGCACCATGTCAGACAAAGTCCCCTATTCACTTTTATTTTCGGTAAAGAGAAAAATAAAAGAGAACCTGAGAGAAATTCAAAAAAAATATAAATTATTAGCTAACAAGAAGCTACACAAATTATATTCTGAAAAAACTGGACAAGGGAGAAAAGACAGACATTTTTTCATAAAATAATTTGTTTCGCTTCAAAGATTATATGGAAAAGAAGACAGTAGGGAAAAAAGGTTTGAGCGCAAAAACAGCTATCGGTATCGGTGCAGGAGTTGCCGCATTAACAGCCGCCGCTTATGTTCTTTTTGGCCCGGAAGGAAAAAAGAATCAGAAAGCAATACGCAGTTGGGCGGTAAAAATGAAGGGTGAGATAATAGAAAAATTCGAAGAGGCGAAAGAACTTACCGAGCCGATATATCATAAAATCATCGATGAGGCAGAAGCTAAGTATGCCAAACTAAAAAATGTCGACAAGGATGAGCTTACTGAAACAATTAAGGAAATAAGGAAACACTGGGATTCTCTTAAAAAGGAAGCCAGTGGTAAAAAAACAACACCTGCCCGCAAGACTTCAGCAACCAAGAAAAAGAAATAAACGTGGTACAATATATTTATGGATGAGATTAAAATAAATACAATAGAGTGGTCAGCGCCGGAATACAATCACAAAGAACGTGGACCGGACTGGTTTTGGACGCTCGGTCTTATCACAATCGTTGCTTGCGGAATTGCCCTATGGACGCATAACACTATTTTTGCTATTTTTCTTGCTATCTCCGGCGCTTGTTTGATCATGTTTACTCTGCGTCATCCCCCGGAAGTAACTTATATTGTTGAGACGAAAGGTCTTTCCATGGGTAAAGATTTATACGGGTGGAAAAGTATTAAAAGTTTCAACATCAAGAATACCGAGACCGACCCATATGCAAAGCTGTTAATCGAAACAAGCAAACATTTCCTCCCGGTCTATACTATTCCCTTACCGAAAGAAAAAATGGATGAAATGAAAGAAACCCTTCTGAAACTAATCCCTCGTTCGGAAATAGACGAGTCAGGGTCAATGCTTTTCATGGAGAAATTGGGGTTTTAGTTGTTACAAAATGAAGAGGCTGGATTTCAGCCTCTTTTTTGTTTTTTAGTGACCGATTTTTATTTTAACCGGCCAACAGGGGAGCAGTAGTTATTAATTTTATACTACTGATTTCTTTTTTAGAGATTTTCAAAGCACTTTTATCATAAAACTTAGGCGAAAAAGAGACAATGTCTCCATCATAATGATGAAAACGAAAATTCGTTCCTATCATTTTCATCAATTGATTAAAAAGAGTTGGCCCCAATTCGTTCATCTGATGATACACAATCCCCTTCTCGTCTTTTAGATAGACTGGCTCGGTCAATCCCTTGCTCTCCTTGATTAGAGCAATGCACGCTTTTTTTGTTTCCTCTTTTGCTACTGAACAAAAAATAAAGTGTTCTAAGGCATCAATTTGCCCTTTACTGATACTGATAAATAACTTTGTTTTCATATCTTGGGAATATTAGTTTAACAATCTTTTCTTCAAAATATCACCTAATGACTTTATAGTCAAATTAGATTTTTACTTCTCTTTTGAAGCCCAATCTTTCTAAATATAACTGTGTGACATCCGAAATATATGGTAAATTTTTGATATCTTCGATAGACAGGAACAATTGTTGTTTGTGCTTTAATGGTTCCATATTTTTCATTTCACCGGAGTATTTCAAAACCTCAAATACATGGCTTACAACCTTCACATCATTGCCATTCCTTTTGTAAAAAAGGTCCTTGGTGATAACTTCTCTGTATTCTTCTATTTGTAAATTACATTCTTCCATCATTTCTTCTTTAAGACCATCAATGATATCCTGATTGTCTTTTACTTTTCCAACAGGAAAAGTCCAAAACCCATATTTCACATGTTCTTGCATCAAGATTCCCCCAGCCACATTTTTAATAACCCCGGCGACTGAGTGATGATTAACTATGTCTTCGTTGGTATAAGGGATTTTCATGGGTGTTAATCAACCAATTATAAACCCAAAGCGAGTATTCGGCAAAACAATTGCTTGCGACAACGTGTTATTTGGTGTAGATTTAAAGCATTATGGCCCCGTCGTTCAATGGATAGGACGCAACTTTGCGGAAGTTGCGATGCAGGTTCGATTCCTACCGGGGTCACATTTATAAAAAGCACTTTGAATAGTGCTTTTTATAAATGTGACGGCCGGAGCGCGACGGTGTGAGGCGGGGTCGCGGAAATTTTCAGCAGAAAATTATCTGTGACCACAAGTAATTTTGCATGCGGAGCATACCAGATTTTGCTATAATCATTCCATGAAAAAGATATTTCAATATGAGGCTTTAAGGTGGAGCAATTTATTTTTCTTAATACCTCTTATCGTTGCAGTCGTCTATGGCTTATATTGGTATGTAATTATTCTATTGGTGGTTTTTATTGTTTCTTATGATTTTCATTTCTTTCGAGAAGCTAAAGAATTATATTACCTTGATGTAATTTTTTCGAGTATTCTAATGATTTCTAATTTCATTTTACTTTTTATGGGACATCTTGTTCTGCCTTTCAGTTTTATTGCTATTGTCTTTGCCCTCATTGCCATCTTTTTCTATTTCAGAAGGTCAAAGCACGACTATTATATCAACCATAGCTTGTGGCATGTTTTTTCATCTGGAGTTTGCTTGTTTTGTTTACTGACATTTCTCTCTTTTATTTAAAAAATCAAGTTTTTTAAATATGCTATACTGTAGTAGTCGGGATTTAAAATTTTAATTACTTAATATTATGGAGGAAAATAAAGATAAAAAGGGTTGCGAACATGGGTCATGTGAGAATTGTAAGGATAAAAAAGAGGGTTTTTGCTGCCATCATCATTGTCACCGAAGAGGTTTGGTTAGGATACTCTTATTGATAATTCTGATCGCTGTCGCTGTTCATATAGGTATTGCAATCGGTACTCATGGATTTTGGGGTTTTGGAGAAAGGGGTAATTACAGACCAATGATGAATTATAATTATAGTCTAGGAACAGATTTAAACAGTAATGCAGGTAGCGTTACGGTCAAAGTTCTACCTCCGACAACGACAAACGGAACAACGACAACCCCTCCGGTCACTCAGTAGACCTAAACTAAAAATAGCTAGGACTTATCTCGGGAGCACTTGAGAAAAGACCTAGCTATTTTTTATTTTGTTTATTTTGTTATTTTTGAAAGTCTGGATTTTTTGCGTGAAGCGGTATTTTTCTTGATGACTCCCCTTTTGGCCGCTTTGTCTATAACGCTGTAAGCTTCCGGAAGTAATTTCTTGGCTTCGGCTTTTTTCTTTTCTTTGACTAACTTTTCAATCTTCTTAACGGCTTCTTTGATATCTTTTTTGTTGCGGTCATTCATCGCTTTCTTGGTGAACGATCCACGTAGGGCTTTTTTGGCTGATTGGGTAATTGGCATAGTATATGTATATATTTAATAATGTTTTTGACTGAGACTTCTAAACAATAGCAGAAATAGCCGAAAAGAGCAATATTTGCTATTATTTAGTTATGATTGCAAGATTGGAAGGAATTATAGTTCATACAGCCGAAAAGTTTTTAATTATCGACGTTTCCGGGGTGGGATATAAACTTTATGTCACAACCGAAACTCTTTCGGCTACAAAACTTGGCGACCATGCGTTTTTCTGGGTATATACCTCTGTCCGCGAAAATTCCATAGACTTGTACGGTTTCAAGAATACAAATGAAATGTCTTTTTTTGAACTTCTTCTTGATGTTTCGGGAATCGGACCACGTTCGGCTCTTTCAATTCTTGCTATTGCTCCGATTGATACTTTAAAGAGAGCCATTGCCACCGGCGACACCGGCTACCTCAATAAAGTTTCCGGTATTGGCAAAAAGACTGCCGAGAAAATTATTGTTGAACTCCGTGATAAATTACAAGATTTTAAAAGTGATGGCGATACTCCGGGACTTCTTCGTGATGAGAGTGATATTATCGAAGCCCTTAAATCTCTCGGCTATTCCCAGAATGAAGCTCGCGATGCCTTGAAAAAAGTCCCTGTGACAACGGTTGGCACAAATGCCAGGATCAAAGAAGCCCTTCAAGTCCTCGGCAAGCGTTAATTAATTCATACTTATTTTTTTAATTCGTAATTCGTAATTATTAATTCTTAATTATTTTCAAATGCCAGAGTTACCGGAAGTCACAACAACAGTCAAAGGATTGCAAAAAGTCCTGCCGGGACTTGTTTTTGTCGATGTCTGGACAGACTTGGCTAAAAAAAATCAGACAATTAAACAATATAGAGACACAATTAAGAATAAAACTTTTTTTAAGACGTTCAAGAAGAAAATTATCGGGAAGAAAGTATTAAATGTAAAAAGGAGAGCAAAAAACATTTTAATAAATATCGCTCCCACCCCCTCGGCTTCCAGCCACTCCCCCTCAGGCAGGGGGAGATATACCATTCTTATTCATTTAAAAATGACGGGGCATCTTCTATTCGGTAAGTATATTTATAATAAAAAGGAAAATAAATGGTTGCCGGATAAAAAAGAAGGAAAAGCATTATCCGACCCTTATAATAGATTTATTCATGTCGTCTTTTCATTCTCAAATGGTAAACATTTGGCTTTTTGTGATTCAAGAAAGTTTGGAAAAGTTACAATTATTAAAAAAAAAGACCTGGAAAACACTCCCCATTTGAAAGATATCGGGCCGGAACCACTGGAAAAATCTTTTACATTTCTAAAATTCAAAAATTGCCTGTTGTTGAAGCCAAATTGGAAAATAAAAACTGTTTTGATGAACCAGTCGGTAATCGCCGGCATTGGAAACATTTATTCGGACGAAATGCTTTGGCTCTCCGGTATTCACCCAGAATCAAATCCTAAAAATATCCTAAACATACAATTATTAAAACTATATAAGTCGATGACTGAAGTTCTTAAAAAAGGTATTGATTTTGGGGGTGATTCAATGTCGGATTACAGAAATATCCACGGGGAAAGAGGTAATTTCCAAAAAGAGCATAATGTTTACCAAAAAAAAGGCGAAGAGTGTATGAAAAAAAATTGTAAAGGTGTTATAATGAGAAAAGTTATAAATGGTCGCAGTGCGCATTTTTGTAATGTTCATCAAAAATTATTTAATTAAAAAAAATTATGGCGGAAAAACCAAAAAATGGTGTAGAAAAACATAGTTATCATAGCGGTGGTGAAATGCATTTCGGAGTTGAAGTTATTTTATTTGTTGTTGCTGTCTTTATTATCTGGCTTCTTGCCGGTGGGGCCAAGAAACCCGCAGACCAGCAAAAACCTTTTATTACTCCCCTCAATGACCAAGTAAATCCCGGGGCGACATATGGTCCCACAAAAGTAAAAAATTAGGGTCTAAGTATCCGAAAAAGTGCCACTCCACAAGCAACCGAAACGTTGAGGGATTCTTTTTTCCCGTGCATCGGTATATCGGCGATAATATTGCACTTTTCCAAGATTTTCTTTGAAAGTCCCAGAACTTCCGGACCCATGATAATTGCAACTTTATTTTTGATTTTTATTTTACGATAATCGACTGCTTTTTCATCCTGTTCAATAGCAATAATAGTGTAACCATCAAGTTTTAACTTTCGGATAACTGCTAATAAATTTTTTTTATATTCCCAAGGAACAAAAACCTGCGCCCCTAATGCGCTTTTTCCAATATCTTTTTGAATTCGGCCGAATTTATCCGTCGGTCTTGGGGTATAACCAGTCAAATATATTTTTGAAATTCCTACCGCATCCGCCGTACGAAACATCGCCCCGACATTTATAGCCGAACGGATATCGGGAAGAATAAGGATAGAATCTTTTATAATCATAATTAGATAAATGTGATATGGACAATTTCACAATCGGAGCCGACTCGAATCGGCGGACCCCAGCCTCCTGTTCCGCTTGATATATATATCTGCATCAAACCATAATTCTTTAATCCATAACTATAGCCCTTGGTAATCAAATCCGTCAGGTAATTGAATGGCCACTGCTGACCATCGTGCGTATGCCCGGATATCTGGAAAGATATCCTCTCTCCGGCCGCAATGTCGAGGTCCTTCGGTTCGTGTTTCAAAAGAATTGATGCTTTAGAGCGGTCGAATATAATACTTTCAAGATTTTTTTTGAAGTTTTCTTTTTTTGCGTTGTTCGAATAATCGACTCCAATTATTTGCAAGCCCTCGATGTTAATCATTTCGTCATCCAGAATTTTAATACGGAGTAGTTTAACAGCATCAAAGAATTGCTCGGCATCGCCAAATTCTTCGTGGTTACCGGAAATATAAAATACTCCGAATCGGGTTGAAAGTTTTTCGAGCGGCTCCGCAATTACAACCGGGTTCGGTGCCCGAGTTCCGTCGTACAAATCCCCTCCGATAAAAACAACATCAGGCGACAGAGAATTCGAAATTTGCATGACTTTTTCCGCAAACTGTTCTCCTCGTACCGAGCCCAGATGTAGATCGCTCATCCAAACGGCTGTCCTTCCTTTCCAATTCTCCGGCATTCCGGGAATAGCAACATTTATTTTTTTTACCGCAATTTTTCTCCCGTGAATCAAACCATAGATACCGATAACAAGAGCGGCGGCAAACAGCGGGAAGCCGATTATTTGCGGATTTTTCATAAACAAATTCAAAACATCATAAATAGCCGCGGCCATAAAAAAATATACAAACATACCGGTCCAGATGGATGTAATGGTATAAAAAAAACGAACAAAAATACCGGTTGAATATTTTTCGATAATAAGCATCACTATAAAGCCACTGGACATTATCGCCAATATTACCCCAATTATAAATCTGTAATCAATATTGGTGATAGTAAAAATATCGACAATTGCCCAATAGAATAAGACATTGGCTTCGACAAGTAAAGCCGAAACAACCGCTACAAAACTTATGAATATCGAAATGGGAATGTTTCTTTTTTTCGTCATAATATAGAAAGTCTATACAATAAGTTAATTTTTATCAAGAAGGACAACGGAAACTTCTTTAAAAAGTATCATGAAGTTGATTTTACGGCTTAAATATGGTATTTTTTAGGATATCCGCTCGTAGCTCAGTCGGTAGAGCAGCTCCCTTTTAAGGAGATGGTCGAGGGTTCGATTCCCCCCGAGCGGACAATA
>PMDZ01000005.1 GCA_003155695.1 Candidatus Nomurabacteria bacterium
GGGGTCAGCCTCTCAGCTCCCCTAAGCGTCATAGCCTTGGTAGTCCATTACACTGCCAACTAGCTGATACTTCACAGGCCTTTCCCTAAGCGAAAAACTTTACTCCGGAGAGACTATCGCGTATTAGTCCAGCTTTCGCTGAATTATTCGCGACTTAGGGGGAAGTTCCTATGTATTACTACCTCGTTCGCCACTAACTTTAAACGACCTTTGACTTGATATAATCGCATCTCGGGAAAAATAAAGTCCGTTCGACTTGCATGCCTTATCCACGCCGCCAGCGTTCATCCTGAGCTAGGATCAAACTCTACTTAAAAATAGAACGGAACAAAAGAAAAAATACTTTTGTTCCCTGCCCGAAATGCTACGCATATGCGTTGCAGGCGGGCATTTACTGGTTATTCATTCCACACGCTGGTGGAATATATCCCGCACGCTGCGGGATTCTTACTTGCTTGATTTATGAATTTATCTAAACACCTACTCCTAGGATGTTTAGACTTACCTATTTAAATTTCAAAGAAATTAAAACAGTCCGAATAACCAGACCGTGGATTCTATTATATACATATAAAAAAGGAAGTCAAGAGATAAGAAACCTTTATAAATAAAGCTATAAGTTTGGGTCAATAAGACCTAGAGGACCTTCAATATATTTATTCCTTTTCCATTTTTTGGGTGGTCTTTTTTCTTTTTTAGTTTCGGTTTCCGTCTTCACTTTTACTTGTAGTTTTACATTATACATATCCGACGGGTTATCTTCAGGATGGGTCATTCTCAGCCATTCTCCATATGAACGACCATCAACAGTTAATATATTACCATTATCATCAGTAACAACTTTATCCCACGCGCCGGGACCAATTTCATACATTTGCATTTTTTCCCGAAATTCTTCTTCGCTAACTTTTTCTCGCCAGCTTTTTTTCTTTTCTTCAAAAACTATATTGAGTTGCCCGTCCATATTCATTTTTGGTTGTTCAAAGTTTTCCATATTGTATATTATAACACTCTTAGCAATTAGAGGAAATCTCACAAGTATTTTTATTTGGTCAGGGATATTTTTTCTTTCGCCAAAGAAAAAATTCCACGACCCTGACTCGTCTATTTTTTCTGCTGAAAAAATATGACTCAGTCTCACAAAAGCGAAAAGGACTGAAGCAGTCCAGTCTTTTTGAATTCACGCTTTTGTGCCCCGTGAGGGGATCGAACCCCCGACCATCTCCTTAAGAGGGAGCTGCTCTACCAGCTGAGCTAACAGGGCATGTTAGTTACTAGTACTATATTATTTTCTAAACAATTTTACAAGCTAATTTACCAAAAACACAGACTAATTGTCTGTGTTTTTGATTTTTTAATTTAATTTATCGTATTGCTGTTTTAACTCTTTTGCTTTTCTTTGATCTTCTTGTAATGAATTCTCGTCTTGGGATGTTTCTCTCTCATATCTCTCTTTATCCATTTTAAGTCTCGCATTTTCCGATTCCAGATGACGAATCTGATTTTCATTTTCGAGAATTTTATTTTCTGCTTCTGTTATCTTCTTTTTTAAATGGTCAATTGCCATTTGATCCTCCACTATTTTTGACATAAATATATAATTAATTATTGATAATAACCACTGATTAATTTTACTAATTTCTTAACAATTTTACAAGCTCATCGGTTAGGTTCTTTACCGAAGCATCGTCATATAATGACAAGGTGAAAACCGGATTCCTGAGTTTCAAAAATTCTTTTTTTATCTTTTCGATTTTTTTCTGGTCATCTATCACGTCGGTTTTGGTCAAGATAATTACTTCTTCTTTTCCCAAAAGGATTTTATCGTAAGTGCTTAATTCTTTGCGGATTTGTTTATAAACCTCCATAGGTTTCTCATTTTCCAAAGAAACAAGATGCGCAAGCATTTTCGTCCTTTTAATATGTCTCAAAAACTTTGTTCCTAACCCTTTGCCTTCCGAAGCCCCTTCTATCAAACCGGGAATATCGGCAATAGTATATCCATAAAAGTCACCGAGATTCGGGTCGAGAGTTGTAAATTGATAACTGCCAACTTTAGCCGAAGCATGGGTGATGGCATTTAATAGTGATGACTTCCCGGCATTCGGCAACCCAATCAAACCGACATCGGCAAAAAGTTCAAGCTCTATTTTAAAATTACCCTGTTCCCCGATTTTACCTTTGGTCGCTTTTGTCGGAGTCGTATTAATGGAAGTTTTGAATTGTTCATTACCAAAACCACCATGCCCTCCTTTTAGCAATAATTCCTTTTGACCTACGGCATCAAGAGATACGGAACCTCCACTTTCAATATTTGTAATAATCGAACCTATCGGAAACTCGATAATCAAATCTTTCGCGTCTTTTCCATGCCGGCTTCCTCCGGCCCCATCTTCCCCATTATTACCCTCAAAAGTTTTTTTGTGCTGGTATTTTGAAAGTAAATCAATATCTTGGACTGCAACGGCATAAATATCTCCGCCGCGCCCGCCATCTCCACCGTTAGGACCACCCTTGTCGATAAATTTCTCACGGCGCCAGCGAACTACCCCGTCTCCTCCACAGCCGGCTTTGGCGAAAAATTTTATTTCATCGATGAACATATAAATTAATGATTAGGTTCTATCGAGAGCGAAATAGTTTGATTTTCGCAGTCGCGTCGGAGCCCTTTAGGGTAAAGCGCAAGAAAATTAAACTATTTTGCGCGAAGCCTTAAGTATAACTTACGCTAATAATGCCTTTTCGGCAAGTTTTATTGCTCCTTCCTTGGAAAGAGTGATGGCCAGAAAACCATTTTGGTGACAAAAAATAGCATCCGTCACACCGGTAATTTCCTTGAGTTTGGAATCTTCACTAAAAGATGCTCTCCATGATTCGGGAAAACGTTTTCGGTTTTCCATTGTATTTGGTGATTTACGAATGGCTTCTACTTTCCACATACTATTATGTCCACTTGGTAAGACTGCATATAGGGGTTCTTTTAATTTTGATAGAGCATCTTGATAAAGATAGCGAGGAAAATCATTTTCTAAAACCACAACTCTTTTATCAGAAGAATTTTCGTACGCTTTCATTATAATTTTAGCCCCTTCCACATCGGTTTTTGTGACTTCAATTTCTCTCAGTAAAAATTGAGTAATTTTTTTTACCTGTCCACAAAAAACTAAATCAATGTCTTCATTATTTTCTTTCCATGTTGGAATATTATTTAAAAATACTTGGTCTGGCCCAAAAGAAATAACTCCTTCATATAACGGTTTGGCGAAATCCACTCCATTATCAATAGCATCAATGGGACAAACAAGTTTTTTTTCAATTCTATTCGCAATTTCTTTTTCCCCACAGATTTGCTCTCCGTATTTTTTCCAAACAAGACCAAAAGAAGAATAAGGAATACCGTTCCCTCTTTGTCCGGCTCCACCTTTCTGATGATGGTCAAAACGATTGGTCTCGGGATTATAGATTCCACCAACATCGCAAACTACGTCAGCCGAAGCAATAATTTCCGGGTCGCGAGTGCGAATAATCTTAATATCATTATCAAAAACAATTGCCAAAGTCGCCACGGCGAAAAGATCGTCGGCATGGAATGTACCATTGTGAGTAATAATTATTTTCTTTTTATTAAAAAATGACATATGTTAATTATATTTATATATCCAATGAACCGTCTTTTATATCTTCAATTACCTCTATAATAAATCCAATTATCTTTTCCAGCAAGAAGAACCCAATGAAGAATAATAGTATAATCCCGAAAAACTTACGAACGTCCCGACTCATGGACAATGCAGTATAGCTAAAGAATGACCCAAGCGCAAGCATTATGACAGACCAGATGACTAGCGACATGGCTTCGGCACGGACGAAAATTTTAAGGGAAATTTTTCTGTATCCGGAAAAAATTGTCGTGAACCAACCGATTCCAAATATAAAAAAACGTGAAATAAAAATAGACCAAAATGGTTTTTTATTAAAGCGTGGAAGAAAATATGAAATACGTTTCTCCATTAACCTTAAAAAAGGTTGATGAGAATGATGACGCTGAAGATACAGACCGAGAGTATATCCGATAAATGATTTGGAAGCGCCACCTATAATCGCGCATAAAAATGCGATGAATGGATTAAGCGACCCAAGGTGACAAAATATTCCAGCAAGGATTACTGATATTTCACCTTCAACTATTACTCCAATAATTATAAAAATATAAGCCCAAACAGCATGGGCTTCCACAAAATGCTTTATAATATCAATGGAAAAGGAGTGCATCATAGATAGTCATTATTCGACTCTGAATACTTTTGAAATTAGCCAACTCAAAATAGAAACAATTAATGCTCCGATAAAAGCAGCTGTAAATGTCGCAACCGAAAAACCTTTTATCAGAGTTCCCAAATACCAGAAAAGGGCACCGTTGATAACGAGTGAAAATAATCCGAGAGTCAGGATATTAATCGGCAGGGTCAATATATTTATAATTGGTTTTATAATCATATTAAACAGCGTCAAACAAGCCCCGACAATTAGAGCCGTCCATATCGGGTCTATGGTTATCCCCGAAATAAATCTCGAAGTGAGAAAAACCGCAACCGAAAGTGTAATCCAATGTACGATAATTTTCATGACTAATATATTATTTGAATAATTGATCGACTACTTCCTTCACCAGACTCCCATCGGCTTTGCCCTTCAATTCTTTCATCACAGACGACATAAACATTCCCTTTTTTGTAGGGTCTTTGATTGGGAGCTCATCATACTTGATCTTAACAAATTTTTCCACTTCACTTTTCTCCATCAATTTGGGAAGGAATTCCTCAATTATTTGAAGTTGGGCCGTCTCGGCATCAACCAAGTCTTGACGGTTGCCCTTGCCAAACTGCTCGATGGAATCTTTCCTTTGCTTAGACGCTCGTGTGATAACTTTAATAGCTTCCTCGTCGGAGAGCATATCCTGCGGAGTTCTATTTGTCGCGACCAATTCATTGGTAAAAGCTGTGACCAGCCCCCGCATAACCTCAAGCCGAACCTTATCCCCGGCCTTCATTGATTCTTTGATATTTTCTCTAATTTTTTCTTGTAATAGCATATTTATATTATACCTCTTCGTTATTTTTTTTCAAAATTCTACTTCTGGCTAATATTATTATCGCCATTAGAGAATTTATGAAACAAATATATATCGGATAAGCAAGAAGAATAAAATTATAACTTCCGACAGCCAGAATTCCAAATAATCCACCGACTCCGCACATGGCCCAACCGACCCAATTTTCGGTCTCCGGATTTTTCCAAGCTTTTTGAATTGTTAAATTTAATCCAATGATGTCAATCAAAATAATTAGAAATAATGCGACAGCCGGTTCCTTCGTGAAATACCAGAGAAGAAGGCTTAGCCCCGCCCCCGCAAGAGATATAATATCTATTTTTCGAAATCCTTCTACCCCGTATTTTATCGAAAGAATAAATGTAAATAATATGGCAATTCCGTCTCCGGCAGTAAGTAAAAGTGACCACGAAGCCCCTTTTGCCAACTGTGAAAAGAAAGCAATTAAAATGAGAACGGTCCAAATCAGCCAAGTCATTCTTTGGGGTTTTGTATTCCCTCTTAAAATACTTCTGGTATACGGAACAACCGAAATTATCATTAATATTCCCGATGTATATCCAAAAATTTCAAGCATATCGCTATTATATATTATTTTATGGATTTTTGAATTATCCGCTCCGGTGATACAATAGCTATATGAGAAAAATTATATTTTTAGACACGGAAACAACCGGCAACGAGCCGAAAAAAGACTTCCTTTGCCAGTTGGCTTATAAGACTGCTGACCTGCCTGCGCAGGAAGGTGAGACTTTCTGCGAACTTTACAAGCCGCCGATTCCGATTCCGCCGGAAGCTTCAGCCGTCCACCACATAACCAATAAAATGGTTGCTGACAAGAGCACCTTCAAAGATAGTCCTGAGTATTCAAAAATTAAAAAAATGCTCGAATCTCCCGACTCCATTATGGTGGCTCATAATAATAAATTTGATTATGAGATATTAAAAAATGAAGACATTACTCCAGCCAATACTATTTGTACTCTTCGGGTAGCCCGAGCCCTCGACAAAAATAATGTCATACCACAATATCGCCTACAATTTCTAAGATATTATTTGGATATTGAAATAGAAGCCGAAGCTCATGATGCTCTCGGCGATGTTCTTGTCCTTGAAAAATTATACGAAAGGCTTCTGAAAAAAATAATGGATGAAGACGGATTAAGCGAGGAAAAAGCTATCGAAAAAATGATAGATATCTCAAGTCGTCCATCGATAATGAATACGTTTAACTTCGGCAAATATAACGGCAAAACAGTCGCCGATGTTGCCAGAGCTGACCCAGGATACTTGGAGTGGATGCTCGCTCAGAAAGAGCAAACTAATCCTGAAACTGAAGAGGATTGGATATACACATTAAAATATCATTTAGGGAAATTAGTATAAAAAAACGAGTCATATCCTGACTCGTTTAATACTTTCACTAGGAATGTTTCTACTCTTTTTTATGAAGAGATAATATAGCGGCAATAATTCCTGCAAAGCCTATAGCTTTCACTAATTCCGGAAGGTGGGGCGGAGATACTTTATCGAGTACCCCCCAAATAATAAGAGTAAAAAAAATGGCAAGAAAAATAATTGCAACTACAGCTACAGTTTTCATTTTATTTAAGTTTTTATGATTAAATAATTCAAAATTTCTTAACGTGAGTATAGCATAAACATATCTACATGTCAATAATGGTTTGTTACCTTTTGTTTTAATGAAGAAAATTGGTAGAATAAAGACATGAATGCAATAATAATTATTTTTCTTGGAATACTCATTGCCCTAGTTATTGGGTTATTTTTCTTTTTGAAAAAGGGACCGGAAAAACAAGACGACAAGTCAGTTCAATTATTGCTTACTCAAATAAATGAATTATCACGAACTATTGATAGCAAGCTTGGGGAATCGCAAAAGGAGATGAATCAATCAATGAGGTACCAATCCACTGAAACTTCCAGAATCATTGCCGACATCACCGAGAAAATTACTAGACTGGACGAGACAAACAAGCAAGTCGTATCTTTTGCCGACCAATTGAAAAATTTGCAGGATATTTTGAAGAATCCGAAACAGCGTGGAGTCCTTGGCGAATACTATCTGGAGACACTGCTCAAGAATGTTATGCCACCAGGCTCTTACCAAATGCAATACGGCTTCCCCGACGGCACGATTGTCGATGCTGTTGTTTTTATTAAAGATAAAATTATTCCGATTGATTCGAAGTTCTCGCTTGAAAATTACAATCGCATATCCGAGACGAATGATAAGACCGAGAAGGAGCGATTGGAGAAAGTTTTCGTCAACGATTTGAAAAATCGTATTATTGAAACTTCAAAATATATCCAGCCGGATAAAAACACGATGGATTTCGCTTTTATGTTTATTCCTCATGAGGCTATTTACTACGATTTACTTGTAAATAAAATCGGCGGAACAAGCGACGACACCGACAACCTGATTCAGCGAGCTGCCAGCAAGTATAAAGTCATTATTGTTTCTCCGACATCCTTCCTGGCATATCTCCAGACAGTTCTACAGGGTCTTAAAGCCATGCAAATAGAAGAAGGAGCTAAAGATATCGTCAAACGCGTCGGAGAACTGGGAAAGCATTTACAATCGTATGATGAAGTTCACCAGAAACTCGGCAACGCCATCTCGACCGTTGTCAGTCACTTCAACAAGTCGAACAACGAGTTTCGAAAAATCGACAAAGATGTCATGCGTATTACCGGTGAGACAATGGAGATAGAAACTCTATCGCTCGAAAAACCCCAGGAGGAGAATTAATGAAATTTGCAAGGTCTTATCTTATATACATAAGTATAAAATTAGCTAGTTACTAAATATTTGGGAATATATATTTTACAAAAAAAAGATCGCCTTTTAGTAATGACGATCTAGTCTAGTAGAATACTACTATTATTATTTCAAATGAATTTAAAATTTGACTGATTGAGTTGATCTAATGCTTTTATGGTGTTTTCGTTTCCGTAGTCAAAAAGTTTAATTTTGTTGTCTAAAATCCCAAAATTTTTTACCATAAGTAAATCTTTTTCATTAACCCTGTTATCTATTAAAAATTCATAAAAATCTTTCCATCTTTTACCATTTTCTTCCATAATTTCTGCTTTCGTTTGAAGCAGAATTAAGTTAAAAAATATACCGGACACATGAATTATTTTTCCATCATTTTTATGATTTTTTGAATAAGATAACTCAAGTTTATTAGCAATTATTCCTGAAAAAACATATTTCAAACTTGCTTTCAATATACTTTGTTCATCAAATGCTTTAAGTTTTTCTTGCACTTGACCCTTAATCAAGTGTTGAAATAGTCTTTTAAAAAGTCTCACGGTTTTAATTTCTGGTATCTTTACAACAAAAGTTGAAAATACCAAAACTATTCTTGTTCCTCCTTTTTTTATCTTCATTTTTCATATTTTATTGGTTTTCACAAAAGACAAAAATTTATCTCCTGCGAAAACCAACAAAATTTCAATTTTCCCCACAATATCACGTTTTATCTTGTACGTCAAACTTGCCTAATGTTGTGCGAGGCAAGACCTAGCACATTTCAAAGTTTAATAATTCACGGATTTTTGCTATACTCTTTGTATGAAAAAGAAAATTATTGAAGAATCATTAACATTTGACGATGTTTTGGTCGTGCCGGAGTATTCCGAAATCTTGCCCAAAGAGGTAGATGTCGGAACGTATCTTACCAAGAATATTAAAATAAATATTCCCATTATTTCTGCAGCCATGGATATGGTGACCGAGTCGCGCCTGGCTATTGCTATGGCTCAAGAGGGAGGCATCGGGATTATTCACCGGAACATGACTATCGACGAGCAAGTGGAAGAAGTGAAAAAAGTTAAACGTTCCGAAAATGCCGTCATTCAAAATCCATATACCCTTCCTCCGACTGCCACACTTAAGGAAGTAGTCCACTTGATGGATGAAAAAACTATCGGTGGAGTTCCGATTGTCGAAAAAAATAATAAATTGGTCGGCATAATTACCGGCCGAGATATTCGCTCGGAATCAGACCTTTCAAAAAAAGTCTCGGAAGTCATGACCAAGAAATTAATCACGACCAGGGAAGGGTGTTCTTTGGTTGAAGCTAGAAATATTTTGTTGAAGAATAAAATCAAAAAACTCCCGATTATCAATAAAGATGGAATTTTGGTTGGCTTGATTACATACAAAGATATTCGAAAAGAAGCCAGCAACCCGAATGCTTGCAAAGATGAGCACGGAAGACTCAGAGTTGGAGCCGCTATCGGCGTCGGTGATGATGTTATTCTCAAAGTTGAGAAACTTGTTTCGGCCGGAGTAGATGTCCTGGTTTTGGATAGCGCCCATGGTCACTCAAAAGGAATAATTGATACTGTCAAAAAAATTAAGAAAGTATATCCAAAAGTCGAACTTGTCGCCGGTAATGTCGCCACGGGTAGTGGGGCCGTAGCACTTGCCAAAGCTGGTGCTGATGCGGTTAAAGTCGGCGTCGGGCCCGGTTCAATTTGCACAACCCGTATCATTTCCGGTGTTGGAGTCCCTCAACTCTCAGCTATAATGAATGCCAAAGAAGCATTGATAAAAGCTGGGTATAAAATTCCAGTGATTGCCGACGGCGGAATTCGCTATAGTGGTGACATGGTTAAAGCTCTTGTCGGAGGAGCATCTCTTATTATGGCTGGTTCAATTTTTGCCGGTACGGAAGAATCCCCCGGAGAAGTCGTTATCTTTGAAGGCCGTAAATTCAAGAATTATCGCGGCATGGGTTCCATTGATGCCATGGAAAAGGGCTCAAAAGACCGTTATTTCCAGGAGCACAAAAATGAAACTTCCAAACTTGTTCCCGAAGGAATTGTGGGAATTGTGTCTTTCACCGGTAAATTATCCGAAATCGTTTATCAATATATCGGGGGACTACGTTCTGGAATGGGTTACGTAGGAGCAAAAAAAATTACCGATTTATGGGATAAAACTTTTATCAAGATTACCGATTCGGGCAAAGCCGAAAATCATCCACACGATATTATTATTACTAAGGAGGCACCTAATTATTCAAAATAATTTTTAAAATATTATGGCTATAGATTTACTTATCGGTTTGCAATGGGGAGATGAGGGCAAAGGCAAAAATATCGACCAACTTTTGTCAACAGGAAATTATTTCGGAGTCGCTCGATTTCAAGGCGGAGCCAATGCCGGACACACACTCAAATCCGGTGATAAAACTTTTATCGGACATATTGTGCCAAGTGGATGCTTAAGGGAAAATGTCGAGCTTTATGTCGGTAATGAAGTTGTTGTCGACGCTATTTCTTTAATCAAAGAAATCGAGGAGTTAAAAAAACTTGGTTTTGATATAACTTCCCGACTATATATTTCAAACAGAGCAAAACTGGTCTCATATCTACATCCATTCATTGATCAAGCCGAGGAGTGCTACCGAAGTAAAGGTGGAAATAAAATCGGAACCACTTGCCGTGGCATCGGCCCGGCTTACAGTGATTCTCGCGCCCGACGGATACTTTTGGTTGGCGATATAAATTTCCCCGATTTCAAGCAAAAAGAAGAAGAGCTTTCCGAACTTCATATGAACTTCCTGAATATGTATAAAGATAAATATAATTTTGAAATTATCGAGGATAAAATAAACGAAGCAAAGGTCGCATGGCAAAAAGCAATTGAGGAAGTCAAAAAATTACAAATTTGTGATTTATCATTTTTGATTCAAAAAAGATTAAGTGAGGGCAAACATATTCTGGCCGAAGGAGCTCAAGGTGTAATGCTTGACCTTGATTTCGGTGATTACCCGAATGTTACCAGCTCGAATGTTTTGCCGGCAAATGTCTGCCTCGGCCTCGGCGTGCCACACACGGCTATCCGAGATATTTATGGCGTGACGAAAACTTATACGACAAAAGTTGGCGGAGGCGATTTCCCTTCTCGAATCAAAGACAAAGAAATTGAAAATCTTTTCCAGCAAGCCGGCAATGAATTCGGAGCAACGACCGGGAGACCACGAATGTGTGGCTGGCTTGATTTGTTTGCTCTACGATATGCCATAAAACTTTCCGGTGTAAACAAACTTTTTATAAATAAAGCCGACATTTGTCCGACCGAAGAAATAGAGGTGATCTCGAGTTATGAAGTTGACGGTAAAACTCTGGAGGAATTCCCTCTTCGTTTGAATCAAATAACCAGGGTCAAAACGGAAAAAATGCTCGGTTGGGGAACTTCCAATTATGGAGTTTCCGACAAAGAAAAAGTCTCTCCGGCACTTATGAAATATTTGAATTATTTGAAAGATAAATTAAGCGACCTGAATGTCAAAATCGTCTCCGTCGGTACCGGCCCGGACCGCTCCCACTTTTTTGATTTATAACATAAAATGTGGTAGTGTTTAAGACAAATATGATACTTCAAAATGTGATTTTGATTAATCTTTGTTGGTTATTTTAAGGATCTTGATAGATTTTTAAAATAACTAGCAATTATTAATCTTAAAAATAATAAGAAATGAAAAATCAGATTACGAGTTCAAAGGTCTTTATTAATGGTGATGGACCTGCCAAAATGTTCCCGGGGTATAAAATTTATCAGCATATACCTTGTGGAGTTATTTCTTGCGATTCTGCAAACTTTCAATTATTCTTTACAGAAATTCAAAAGCAACATGAAACTACGTTTCCTGGAACCAAACACCTTGAATATCTGTCGAAAGCAGAAAGGCTTCTTAATGCCAATATTCTCGATTGGTTTCTGAAATATCCATGGAATATTCCAGAAATACTATTCGGCAACTGGCCTTATTGTGGCAATTGTCCTTATTATACATTTTTCCCTAGGACCGTATATCAGGATGAAGAAAAGGGAGATTTGTACATTCGCTATTTTCGCGTCAATGCGCATAAACAACCAGAGTCGCACTTTTTGCAGATAGACAATGAATTTGGATTTCCGGCTTACTATCCATCGTTACAAGTAGTTGCCTAAAAGATCCTTTTAGATTCATTAATCAGAAACCCATCCTTTATATTTAGGGATGGGTTAATTTTTTACTTTTTCATTAAAAATGTTAATATATTTACATTATGTCACGAATAAAAATTCCCGGATTAATTGATATCCATGTGCACTTGCGTGAACCGGGAGCGACACAGAAGGAAGATTTTTATACAGGAAGCCGGGCGGCAGTTGCCGGCGGTTTTACTTTTATTATTGATATGCCGAATAATCCCCTACCAACTATCACACAAGAAAGACTGGAAGAAAAAATTAGTTTATCAAAACAAAAAGCTATTTGTGATGTTGGTTTTCATTTTGGGACAAACGGCAAAAATATTGACGAATTTAAATATGCCATTGAATCGCCGAATGTTTTCGGACTGAAAATTTATTGCAATCATACAACCGGTGAAATGCTGATTGAAGATGAGAATTTGCTTGAAAATGTTTTCTCCGCTTGGAATTCCGAGAAACCAATACTGGTTCACGCCGAGGACGAACAACTAAAAAAAGTTCTTGCTTTCTCAAAAAAATATAATCGACAACTTCACGTCTGCCATATTTCGCAAGAAAGTGAAGTCGAAATGATACGACAAGCAAAAAAAGAAGGACAGAAAGTTACGGCTGGAGTAACTCCACATCATTTGTATCTGACAAATAAAGATGTCAAAAGACTAAAGGGTTTTGCCATGATGAAACCACCTTTGGGTACGAAGGACGACCAGGAAGCCCTCTGGAAAGGGCTAAATGACGGCACTATTGATATCATTGAGACAGACCATGCTCCACATACTAAAGAAGAAAAAATTGTTGACGAGAATGGCAAAACGGCTTTCGGTGTGCCAGGACTGGAAACCGCTCTTGGGCTTATGTATAAGGCGACTGTAGACAGGCGGATTACAAATGATGATGTTATAAAATTTCTGTATACCAATCCTAAAAAAATTTTCAGCATCAAGGAGCAGGAAGATACATATGTAGAACTTGATCCGAGTGTGCCATTCATTGTGGGAGAAAACGGATACGAAAGTAAGTGTGGATGGTCACCTTTCGAAGGGATAACTCTTTACGGGAAACCTCAAAAAGTAGTGTTAAGAGGCGAAATAATTTTAGAAAATGGTGTAATAATTAAATCATAAATAAATTTATGCTTCAAAAACCTTTTTACGACCCAGAGAAAACTTACGAGGAAAATCTGAAAGATGGACCTTTTGGAAGTTTTGCCGATAAAAAAGTGCTGAAGCAAAAAGGAGAACCTCAATATAATTTCTTTGGTCACAAAGTCTATTCACCTTTCGGCATTCCGGCCGGCCCACTAATAAATGGTAAATTTGTTCAAGCGGCACTTGATAAAGGTTTTGATATTGTTGTTTACAAAACAGTCCGTAGCCATAAATACCCTTGCCACAGGTGGCCGAATATTTTGTCGGTTGATATCAAAGGAAACTTAACACTTAAAAAAGCAGACGGTAAGCTTGTCGCCGATCATAATTTTCATGAACCACTTTCGATCACAAATTCATTCGGCGTTCCTTCATTGGAGCCCCGCGTCTGGCAAAGTGATATTTCAAAAGTTATAAAAGATACTCGCAAAGGACAAATTATTGTCGGCGGATTCCAAGGAACCAAAAAAGGAGATGGAAATATAGAATCATATATAAAAGATTTCTGTCTGACTGCCGGGCTATTAAAAAAAGCTGGGGTAAAAGTTTTTGAAGTGAATCTAAGTTGCCCGAATGAAGGAACAAATAATCTTTTATGCTTTGATACAAAAAGAAGTGCAGAGGTAGCCAAAGCCATAAAAAAGGAAATCGGTAATCTTCCTCTCATTGTTAAAATCGCCTATTTCAAGGATGATATTCTTTTGAAAAATTTCGTTAAAGAAATCGGCCGAATTGTTGATGGTATTTCTGCCATCAACACAATAGCATCTACTATTGTAGATAAAAACGGCAAACAAGCACTCCCTGGTGAAGGAAGATTACGAAGTGGAGTCTGTGGTCATTCTATTAAATGGGCTGGGCTTGATATGGTAAAGAGGTTAAAAAAATTACGAAAAGATTTTAATTACAAATATACGATTATCGGAGTTGGTGGGGTAATGTCCGCAAAAGATTTTAAAGAATACCGAAGATGCGGAGCTGATGTTGTGATGTCGGCGACCGGAGCCATGTGGAACCCAAACCTTGCTGAAGAGATTAAAAAACTATAATATAGAAAGATGGAAAAAGAAATTGCTCAAGTATTGTTAAAGATAGAAGCAGTTGGTTTCAATATAGATAAACCGATAACTTTTAAATCGGGCATCAAGTCCCCTGTCTATGTGGATAATCGGAAGCTTCCATTCTTCCCAAGTGAATGGAAAATAGTTTTAAACGGTTTTAAGGAACTGATTGAGAAAAATAAAATAGATTTTGATATTGTTGCCGGTGTTGAATCCGGAGGCATACCTCATAGCACCGCTTTGGGATTTCTTCTCAACAAACCCTCTATTTTTGTCCGTAAGAAAGCTAAAGAACATGGGACAAAAAGTATGATTGAGGGCGGAAATGTCAAAGGGAAAAAAGTTTTACTCATTGAGGATTTGGTTTCAACCGGTGGAAGCAGTTTGGCCGGAATCGAATCCATCCGAAACGAAGGAGGAATTGTTGATGATTGCTTGGTCATTGTCAGCTACGATTTCAAGGAAGCCAAAGACGCCTTTGAAAAAGCTAAAGTTAAACTTCATCCGACGACATCATTCCCGATAATATTGGGCGAAGCGATTTCATCCGGAAAAATTTCCGGTGCTCAGGCGGAAAAAATAAAAGAATGGTTCAGCGACCCGCACAACTGGGCAAGTAAATATGGTTTTGAATAATATGAATCCAATCGAAAAATACAACAAAAGAGCCAAAGAAATAAATTCGCTTCTATGCGTCGGACTTGATGCCGACTATGATAAGTTGCCGGAGAAATACAAAAACTTGGGAGGAAGCGAAGCTCAATTCCAATTTAATAAATATATTATTGATGCAACTCATATATATGTCTCGGCTTTCAAACCGAATGTTGCTTTTTATGAAGCTCGAGGAACCGAAGGAATGGATGCTCTGAAAAAAACTATGGATTATATCCGAAAAATGTATCCGAGAATTCTCACGATTTTGGATGCCAAGCGAGCCGACATCGGAAATACCAATAATGGTTACGTTACTTCCATTTTTAATTGGCTTGGTTTTGATGCCATGACAGTAAACCCATATCTAGGTAGTATTGCACTTAAGCCATTCCTTGATCGGGCCGATAAATGCTCAATAATCCTGGCCAGAACTTCAAACAACGGCGCCGGGGAATTCCAAGATTGTATTCTTGAGAACAAAGAAGTTCTCTGGCAATATATTGCCAAAAAAGTTGCGGGTGAATGGAATAAAAATAATAATTTGATGATTGTTATGGGTGCAACGGTACCCGACGATGTGGCTATCGCTCGCCAAATCACCGGAGAGATGACATTCCTAGTTCCCGGAATTGGCGCCCAGGGTGGAGACCTTAAGAATACAGTCGAAAAAGGTGTAAACAAGGAAGGATTAGGACTAATCATAAACTCATCTCGCGCAATTATATTTAGCGAAAATCCCGCCGAAGAAGCCAAAAAACTTCGAGATGAAATTAATAATTATCGCAAATAAACAATAGAAAAATATGCAAGAAAAAATTCTAATCCTTGATTTCGGTTCTCAATATACACAACTAATTGCCAGACGCGTCCGGGAGCTCAATGTTTATTGCGAGATACATCCATTCAATCAAATACCCGAGATTGATGAGACTTTTAAAGGTATTATATTATCAGGAAGTCCTTTCTCTGTTAAAGACAAGGATGCTCCGTCTATCGATGTATTTAAAGAAAGACATAATTTGCCCGTCTTAGCTGTGTGTTATGGGGCTCAATTGCTCGCCGAGCAATGTGGCGGAGAAGTAACACCGTCAAAAATAAGAGAGTACGGCCGAGCTAATTTATCTAAAATAGTAACGGATAACCCCCTTCTAGAAGGGATAAGCAAACATTCACAGGTGTGGATGTCGCACGGTGATACAATAAAAAAGATTCCAGATAGTTTTGAAATTATTGCTTCGACAAATGAAGTGGAAGTTGCAGCATTTCAAATAAAAAATGAAGAAATTTATGGTGTCCAATTCCATCCTGAAGTCTTCCACACGACAGAAGGTAGCATTCTGTTGAAAAACTTCATTGTCAAAATTTGTAAAACCTCACAAAGCTGGACTCCAGATTTATTTATTGAAACAAAAATAAAAGAATTAAAGGAAAAATTAGGAAATGATAAGGTCATCCTCGGACTATCTGGTGGTGTCGACTCTACCGTTGCGGCTGTCATGCTACAAAAAGCTATTGGCAAAAACCTTTATTGTATATTTATAAACAATGGACTTTTAAGGAAAGACGAATTCGGGAAAGTTTTAATTTCATATAAAAAACTTAATTTAAATGTAAAGGGAGTTAATGCCTCTTCAAAATTTTTAAATAATCTCGTAGGGATAATTAATCCTGAGAAAAAACGTAAATCAATAGGAAAAACATTCATCGATGTATTTGACGAAGAATCACGAAAGATAAAAAAAGTCGTCTGGCTTGCTCAAGGAACAATCTATCCCGATGTTATAGAATCTAAATCCGTAAAAGGCCCGTCGGCCACAATCAAATCCCACCACAACGTCGGCGGTTTGCCGGACTATATGAAATTAAAAATCGTCGAACCGCTCAATACTTTATTCAAAGATGAGGTTAGAAAAGTAGGAAAGGCGTTACAAATCGATGACATTTTTATCAAGAGACATCCCTTCCCCGGACCGGGACTTGGCATTAGAGTTCTCGGAGAAATTACAGAAGAAAAACTCCGTATCCTTCGGGAGGCTGATGATATTTTCATCGAAGGATTAATTAAAGATAATTTATACGACAGTGTCTGGCAAGCCGCCGCCATATTCCTGCCTATTCAGTCAGTCGGAGTCATGGGCGATGAGAGGACTTACGAGAACGCCATCTGCTTGCGAGCCGTAACCTCAACCGACGGCATGACCGCCGACTGGGTCCACCTCCCCTACGAATTCCTAGCCAAGATTTCAAACGAAATCATCAACAAGGTCAAAGGCGTCAACCGCGTCGTCTACGACATTTCCTCCAAACCCCCGGCAACAATCGAGTGGGAATAAAATTCTATATTTATTATAGTTGAAAAATAACCATTTTTGAGGTATTCTTATATTGTTTTACATTGGGAGATCGTCTAACGGTAGGACAGCGGCCTTTGAAGCCGTGAATCTTGGTTCGATTCCAAGCCTCCCAGCAAATAAGCTTCGGCTTATTTGCTGTGGAGGAGTGAGTAAACTGCTTTCCTCACACCTTGGAAGCGAAGACCTTTTCCATATGAGTTTACGAACGGAAAAGGTGTACTGAACCTGTAAGGTTCGATAAGCGTACTCGCGGTCCAAGCCACTACTACTTGACAAATATATTTAACTATGTATACTATGCTTAAATTAGCTGTTACTGTTATAGGAGTACATTTACTTCTAGCAGTGATATTCCCGTACAAAATAAACAACTTCACCCCCTAGTCATTAGGCTAGGGGTTTTCTTTTTCCTTGCCGCAGGCGGAAAAGTACCTGGCCATGTAATAGCCGATAAGCGTACTCGCGGTCCAAGCCTCCAAGCCACCTCATGGTGTGTTTGAATCATATCTTTATATTAATTTTATATTCATGATTGAAGTTTAGAATTGCTAGTTATAGTCTTATTGTGATAAGTAAGGTTATATTATGTGTGACCAAAGGTCGCATTATTAAATAATAATATATTTATAAAAGTATGGATAAAGAAAAATGCCCAAATTGTCATCATGAGAAACATGAGGGTAAAAAGTGTGATTCATGTGAGTGTACAAAAAGTTAAATATTATGTTTATAACAAAGGCTCCTTAATTGGGGCTTCTGTTATAATTAATTTATGAAAAAAAATATCATAAAACCGAGTGAGCAAATTGACCAACTAATTACAGAACTTAACGACTGGCGTGGCAAAATGCTTGCCAATCTTCGCAAAATTATTCGTAGTGCTAACCCCAAGATAATCGAGGAATGGAAATGGATGGGCTCTCCGTGTTGGTCTCACAATGGACTAATCTGCGTGGCCAATGCTCACAAGGATAAGGTAAAACTGACTTTTTCAGAGGGTGCAAGCCTCCCGGATCCAGACAAGCTCTTCAACGCTGGCCTTGGAGGTAGTACATGGCGAGCGATTGATCTCTATGAGGGTGATAAAATCAATAGTCGTTCACTAAAAAGCCTCATCCGTTCTGCAGTAACCCACAACCTTGCTAAGAAATCAAAAATGCGCCCTCAATAATGCAGCTTGTCTTTATTTCCCTGACATATAGGTTTCAACATCAACACACACCCTCCAGCATTAAGTTTTTACCAACTTATATAAATCAAATGAATAATAACAAAAACGGCCGGAACCCAGATGGGCCAGAGGATGACTATTAACATATGAGTATCATTATCTTCGCTCAGATTTAAATTCATTTTATAAAAATAAAAATCTCCACAAGGAGATTTGAAAATTTCATTGCCTTATTTACTCTTTTATTATACCAGACGGTTTAATTTTTGAAGTCTAGCCATTTTCTTAATATCTTGTTATAATACTTTTATGCAAATAACATCAACAGAAAAATATTTTTTATTTGTCCTATTATTAATAACCGTTGTTTTTACTTTTTTAATTTTCTATCCATTTCTGGCAATGCTAATACTCGCCATAGCCTTTGCCGTCATCCTTGACCCGGTTTATTTATGGATTAAAACGAAACTGGTTAGAAACATTTCTTGGTTGGCTTCCCTTTTAACCGTCGTTTTATTCCTCGTATGTTTGTGCGTTCCGCTATTTTTCATCGGCAAAGCGATTTTTGTTCAAACACACAATATTTATTTGAATATGATTAGCTCGGGAGGAACCAGTCACCTCATTGAATCTATTAATTCTTCCATCAATAAGATAATGCCGGCTGGATTTAATATCGATGTTCACGCCAAAGTGACAGAGTTAGTGGCATCTTTTTCCGGCAATTTGACCAAATATTTCTCATCAATGGTTAATTCCATCATAATGTTTGTCCTGATGGTTTTTACCCTGTTCCACTTATTGAAAAACGGAGAGAAATGGGAAAAGGGAGTAATAAATATTTTTCCTCTCTCGAACAGTAATGTAAACGAAATCATTACAAATCTTAAAAGTTCGATTAACAGAATATTCAAGGGCTCTTTCATTATCGCTATCGCTCAAGGCTTTCTCGCCTGGGTTGGTTTTATGTTTTTTGGCGTACCGAATGCCATCATCTGGGCAATCGTTGGCGCGATTTCCTCTTTCATTCCGACAATCGGAACTTCAATTGTTACAATCCCTGCCATATTGTTTTTATTCTTTACCGGCATGCATTTACAGGCTCTTGGACTTCTTCTTTGGTCACTTTTGATTGTCGGAACAATCGATAATATACTGGCTCCGTATATTATTTCGAAAGACACGGAGATTCCCTCGTTATTTATTCTTTTTGCAATTTTAGGCGGAGTAGCCCTCCTCGGACCGCTCGGAATCCTCATTGGTCCGCTCGTTTTGAGCTTGTTGTATAGTTTGGTTTCTATTTATAAAAAAGAAATGAGAGGTTAAATCGAAATCCCCGCTACATAACCTGTTGTCCAGCAAATTTGGAGAGAATATCCTCCGGAGTTGCGGTTTAAATGCAGCAAATCTCCAGTCACATATAAATTTGGGAATAATTTTGAGCGCATTGTTTTCATATCTATCTCAGAAAGAATTACTCCCCCATCCGAAACCACAGACCTATCATAACCCATTAAATCTTCAATAGACATCGGCAAAGCTTTGAGCAAATCGACAATTTTTCTTCGGTCTTCCTTTGTAACTGAATGAACTTTCGTTTCAAAATCAATAAAATCAATAATCTCCTCGAATGCTTGAGCCATACCATCCGGAACAATATCCTTGATTACCGATTTCAACATTTTATTTTTATTTAAATCGAAAACTTTGACGATTCTTTTTTCCAAATCACCTATATTTGTATCGGGATATAAATCGATATGTGCCGTAACAATTCCTTTATCAAGGAGTATTTTGATATTCTTCGCACTGTTTAATATAAGAGGTCCAGACAAACCAAAGTGAGTAAAGAGAATTTTGCCGGTTTTGGAAAATTGTTTTTTCCCATCCAAGTAGAACGTTATCTTCATAAAAGAAAGCGATACTCCGGAAAGTTCTTTGACCCAGTCTTCCCGAACCATTATCGGCACAATATCGGGAGACGGTTCAACAATCGTATGGCCTAATTCTCGCAAGAAACGTAATCCATCACCAGTCGAACCAGTCTCGGGATGCGACAAGCCGCCAGTCGCAAGAATAAATGAGCGGGCGGATAATTGACCTTGATTCGTCTCAACACTCACGATTTTATTACCCTTGTGAATAATATTTGAGACCGTGCAGTTTAATTTAATGTCGGCCTTGTTTTTCTTTGACTCCTTGTGTAAAACTTCAAGAACATCTGTGGCTTTCTCGGTCGCCGGGAAAACTCGGTTCCTGGCTTGAATAACTAACGGCAACCCTCGCGACTCAAAATAGTTAAATGTATCTTTGACTCCGAAAATTGAAAATGGTGAATAGAGATACGGCGCCCCTTCGCCGTAAACTGCAAGCATTTTGTGGATGTCCGGCTCATTGTTGGTGATGTTGCATCTGCCTCCGCCGGTCATTTTCAATTTCTCCCCAAGATTTTTATTCTTATCGATGACGAGCACTAACTTGCCCAAGGAAGAAGCGATGGCTCCGGCCATTAATCCCGAAGCTCCTCCGCCGATAATTATGACATCCCAAATTTTATTCTGATGTTTGTTTATTTTGTTTTTCAGCATTGAGAATTTTTACCATAGCAAGCTCAAGCGGCAACTCGCTGATAAAGGAAGTGCGAATAGATTGATATGCTTCAAGAAGTATGGAAAGAGTCCCCGAAGAAATGTGCTCCGGTTTTGTTGAAACAAGTTTTAGCAAATAGGCCAAGTCGCGTTCACTGATAGTATTTTCAATTGATTTCTTTGATGATGGAACATAGCGAAGCATAAGAGCATAACGAAGTTTGTAAAGAATCATTTTGATATAAACTCCAATATCGATATTTTGCTTTGTCGCTTTTTCAATTGCCAGAAATCCTTTCTCAATATCATTGGTCGCCAAGGAATCCAGAAAGTCATCCACCAGTATCGTACTTGGAGCGCCGGTAATCTCTTCTATCTCGGAGATATTTATAACTTTGTCTTTTCCGAAAGAAATTACTTTCTGGAGTGTTCCGAGAGCATCGCGAAATGCTCCATCAGCAAGCAGGGCGATGAGTTCGGCTCCGCCTTCTTCTAACTTGTAACCTTCCTTTTTGGCAATATTTTTTATGTGCTCACTCAATACGGCATCGTTCGGCTTTTTGAAAATAAAACTCTGACAGCGGGAAACAATTGTCTCAGGAATTTTCTCAAGTTCGGTTGTCGCCAGAATAAAAATGACGTGCTCGGGTGGCTCTTCAATGGTTTTCAAAAGGGCGTTCCAGGCTTCTTTGGTGAACATATGAACTTCGTCCAAAATATAAATTTTATATTTTGAATCAAAAGGCAGTGTGCGAACATTGTCGTTTATCTCTCTGATGTCATCAATACCGCGGTTCGATGCCGCATCCATCTCATAAATATCATTTGTTGACGTTCCTAATTCATGAGCAATAATCCGAGCAATCGTCGTCTTCCCTGTTCCCCTCGGACCGCAAAGAAGGTAAGCATGAGCCACCTTGCCAGCCTTTAAACTACCTGAAATAACCTTTGTAATATGGTCCTGCCCAATGACCTCATCAAAGCTCTCCGGTCGGTATTTGCGATATAATGCCAAGTTGGAATCTTTCATGCCAGCATTATAGCAAATTAATGATTTTTGAGAAAATCTTTTTTTTAAACGTTTTTTATTTATAATCCAAAAATATAGAGGAGTAGGGCCATGCGGACGTAGAGGCCGTTCTCTGCTTGGCGAAAATAACAGGCTCTTTTGTCATTATCTATCGCGTGGTCAATTTCATTAACTCTCGGCAGGGCATGCATAATGATGGCTTCTTTTTTGAGTAATTCCAAATGCACTTTTTTAAGCAAATATAAATCTTTGACTTTTTCATAATCTTCAATATTTTTAAATCTTTCTTTTTGAACACGCGTCATATAAAGCACATTGACTTTCGGCAATGTCTCTTCCAAATTTTGTGTTTCAATAAATTTGATTTTTTTATCTTTCAATTCCTTCCTTAAGTCTTCAGGTATGGCAAGCTCGCGCGGTGAAATAAAATAAAAAGTATTATTCGGATAAAATAATAGTATCGGTATCAAAGAATGAAGCGGGCGGCTGTTTTTCAAATCCCCGGCAAAGGCAACGGATAAATTATCAAGACGTCCGTGTTCTTTCTTGATGGTATAGACGTCAAGCAATGCTTGCGACGGATGCTGATTGGCGCCATCACCGGCATTTATTATCGGCTTTGTCGAAACACCGGCGGCAATTTCCACGGCTCCCGGTTTGTTATGACGCATAACGATAGCATCGGCATAGCAAGAGAGAATTCGAGCGGTATCTTCGATTGTCTCACCCTTGAAAGAAGACGAGCTGACTTCGGCATTCTCGACAGAGATAATGTTTGCTCCGAGACGAATGGCCGCAGTCTCAAACGATAAGCGCGTGCGAGTCGACGGTTCGAAAAAGATGCAAGCGATAACTTTATCGCTAAGGAGTTTTTCCACTCTCCCCTCTTTCAAGTCACTCTCCATCAAAAGAGCGCGGGAAAGAATTTTTTCTATTTCTTCTTTTGTAAATTGTTTTGTTGTAAGTATATTTTTCATAATATTTAATGCGGAACAAATTATTTTACAAAAAAATGTCTGGCTCTTTGTCCTCCCTCATCCGAGGACTTTTTTTGGAATATAATTTGTGAAGCTTTTAATTATTCATATATTCTCGATACGACTTTATTTCCAAATCGGAAACTTTGTATCGTGATAACGCTTTTATGAAAGCCCGCGTCAGATTCAAGTCGGTGAAAAGCGGAATCTGATTATCAACTGTCGCCCGGCGAATTTTAAAGCCGTCTGTTATCAAGCGTATTTGTTTGCTTTGCTTTGATTCGGTTTTCCCCTTACTTAAATTTACCACAAAAGCCACTTTCTTCCCATCAATAATATCGATGGCATTGGGGGAATTTTCAAAGGCTTTACGGACAGTCTGGCAACGAATATCGTTACTTTCCAAAAATAGTGCCGTAGTATCGGTGGCATAAATGGTGTATCCGAGAGCATATAATGTATGTGCACTTTCCAGGAATTTCACTTTATTAATCGGTCCCCCGAGAGACAGAAGAACGGCCTTTGTTTTGAAATCAAATTTATTGGCACTCAATATTGATTTGAGTAGTGCTTCATCATAATCTTTGCCGAAGCATGCAACTTCGCCGGTCGAGGACATTTCTACTCGAAGTATCGGGTCAGCTCCCAACAAACGGGAGAAAGAAAATTGTGACGACTTTACAACCACACTCCTCGGATAAATGAATGTGTGGGGCACAGCCTTCCCCAAGAAACTATCAACGGCCATCTCCGGGAAATTAACATCCATGGCTTTCGAAAGGAATGGCAAAGTGCGGCTGGCTCGCAGGTTGACTTCAATCACATACGGCTGATTATTCTTCACTAGGAACTGAATATTAAATGGCCCGGTGATATGAAGTTCCTTGGCAATCTCTTTGGAAATAGTTTTTATTTGGAATTCGGTCGAAGCATATACTCGCTGTGTCGGGTAAACAATCGTCGCATCTCCTGAGTGAACCCCGGCATTCTCCACGTGTTCCGAAATGCCATAGACCATCACCTCTCCGTTTTGAGCGACAGCGTCAAATTCAAGTTCTTTGGCATTCTCGATGAACTTCGAAATTGTCACCGGATATTCCGGAGAAAGTTTGGCTGCCTTACCGACAAAATCATACAGTTCCGTTTTGTTGTAACAGACTCTCATCGCCGACCCGGATAAAACGTATGACGGACGGACCAATACCGGGAAACCAACGGCTTCGACAAATTTTGTCGCCTCTTTCATATTCGAGAAACTCTGCCATTTCGGCTGAAGAATTCCGAGTTTATCGAGCAAAGCCGAAAATAAATTACGGTCCTCGGCGCGATCTATATTTTCGGCTGTTGTCCCAAGGATATTGAATCCTTCTTTCCCAAGTTTCTTGGCAAGATTATTCGGACGCTGACCGCCGACGGAAATAATGACACCATAGGCATGTTCGAATTCATATATATCTGAGACTGTTTCAAAAGAAATATTCTCAAAATAAAGACGGTCGGACATATCATAATCTGTCGAGACAGTTTCCGGATTACAATTCACGATAATGGATTCTTTTTTGTATTTCTTGAGCGCCAACGCCGCGTAAACACAAGACCAGTCAAACTCGACACTTGAACCGATGTGATACGGCCCACTACCTAAAACTGCGACTGAATTTTTGCCAAGAGGCAAGACGTCATTATGGTTGCCGTGATATGTCAGATACAGATAATTTGTCTTTGCCGGAACTTCTCCGGCAAGCGTATCAATCTGAAATACCGAAGGTAAAATACCCAGGCTTTTTCGCTCACGACGAATTTCAAATTCAGTTTTACCGGAGAGTTGCCCAATTTTTTTATCGGAGAAACCCATTTGTTTAAGTGGGAACAAAATTTCTTTGGTAAGCTTTTTATTTTTTGTTTTGGCAAAATTTTTCTCAGCCGAAACTATGGCAAGAATTCTATACAAGAACCATTTATCAATACCGGTTATGGCATGTATTTTATCGACAGATACACCTTTCTTCATCGCGAGCGCAATAGCAAATAATCTCTTGGGAGTCGGTATATTCAGAAACATTTTCAATTCTTTTCCGTTTTCAAAACCATTATCCGTCACACTTTCAATCTGGCCCGACTGCATACGCACGGCTTTCTGGAGAGCTTCTTCAAAACTTCGGCCGATAGCCATGACTTCACCTACCGACTTCATGGCGCTACCGATGCCTTCTTCCGCCCCTTTGAATTTTTCAAGGTCCCAGCGTGGCATTTTCACGACGACATAGTCAAGCGCCGGTTCGAAGAAACTCTGGGTTACTTGTGTAATTTTATTTTTTATCTCAAGCAAACTTTTTCCGAGGGCCAGTTTCGCCGCCACATAGGCAAGCGGATAACCGGTAGCTTTTGAAGCCAGGGCACTTGAACGGGAAAGCCGAGCATTAACTTCAATGACATAATAGTCCAATTCATTATTCTTCGGGTTTGGGTTAAGCGCATACTGGACATTGCATTCGCCGACAACATTCAGGCTCTCGACAATTTTGATACTTACTTGTCTTAAGCGATGGTATTCTTCGTTTGTCAGAGTTTGGCTTGGCGCAATAACTATCGAATCACCGGTATGTATTCCAAGCGGGTCAAGATTCTCCATGTTGCACACTGTGACTGTATTATTAAATTTATCCCTGACAACTTCGTATTCTATCTCTTTATAGTGGTGCAAATATTTTTCTATCAGCACTTGCGGGGAAATTGCCAATGCTCCTTCAACAATTTTTTCCAATTCGTCCTCGTCTTTAGCAATACCGGATTTCTGGCCACCAAGAGCAAAAGCGGCGCGTATCATTAGCGGGAAACCAATCTTTTTGGCAATTGCTATTGCTTCTTCTACTGATGTCGCTGCCCCACTCGGTGGAACCGGAATACCGATTCCTCGCAAATGTTCGGCAAAAAACTGGCGGTCCTCGGTAAGAACAATAGATTCGACTGGCGAACCAAGAACTTCAACTCCGTATTTTTTCAGAATTCCTTTCTTTTCCAATTCCAAACCACAGTTAAGAGCTGTTTGACCACCGAAAGAAAGCATAATGCCATCCGGTCGCTCTTTCTCAATAACACGCTCTGTAAAGTCATCATTGACCGGCAAGAAATACACCTCATCGGCAAGATTCTTGGAAGTCTGGAAAGTGGCAATATTCGGATTGATAAGAATAACTTTTATTTTTTCTTCTTTCAACGCTTTGATAGCTTGGCTGCCGCTATAATCAAATTCCCCGGCTTCGCCGATTTTCAGCGCTCCAGAACCGAGAACCAAAATTTTTTTGTATGTTTTCGTTTTCATGAATTATTTCTTTATAACTATTCCCGCTCTCTTTAAAAAGAAATCGAATATCCAGTCGGTATCAAGCGGTCCCGGAGAACTTTCCGGATGGAATTGTACGGACATGAAAGGCTCTGTTTCGTGGATAATTCCTTCGTTTGTATTATCGTTGGCATTGGAAAACCACTCCTTGAAATCTTTGGGTATATCTTTTACTGCAAAACCATGATTCTGGGTTGTCAGATAACCTCTATTTGTGCCAGATATTATAGCTGGCTGATTCTGGCTTCGATGACCGAATTTGAGTTTATAAGTCGTCCCGCCACAGGCAAGAGCAAGTATTTGATTGCCGAGACAAATGCCCAATGTCGGTATTTTTTTGGCTAATATTTTTTTGACATTTTTGATTGTCTCTTTTACTTTTTTCGGGTCACCCGGACCATTTGAAATAAGCACGGCCGAAAATGGAAATGATAGTTTCATCACATCGGTGTCCCAAGGGACGACGACAACTTTTAATCCGTGAGCATTAAGCCTTCGAACAATGTTTAGCTTAACACCACAATCGATAACAACAATTGTTTTCTTGCCATCACCCATTTGCCATATCTCTTTCGTTGAAACTTCGGCAACTAAATTCCTTTCATTCGGGTCGTCAAATTGGATTTCTTTTTTACCGCAGAGCATTTTACCCAGCATGACTCCTTCGGTTCTTAATTTTTTCGTCAACTCTCTCGTATCTTTAAACTCTAGTGCCGGTATCCCTTCATCTTTCAACCATTCTCCTAATGTTCGTTCCGATTCATGGTGCGAAGGTGTGTCAATATAATTACAGACGATTAATCCTTTGACTTGGATTTTACTTGATTCCCATTTTTCTTTTTTGGGAACACCATAGTTGCCTACGAGTGGGAAAGTTAAAACTAAAATCTGCCCGCGGAATGACGGGTCGGTCAAAGCTTCCGGGTAGCCAACCATACCGGTCGCAAAAACAACTTCGCCCGAAACAGATTTCGCTGCTCCGAAACTTTTCCCTTCTATTTCACTTCCATCTTTTAGAATTAATTTATTTTGCATAGGTTTTCATTTAATTATCTCCTCCTAACAAAATAATAGCCCCTTTATGGGGCTATTATTGGAAACGTTAAAAATACGTAAATATTGTTGAATTCTTTCTTAATTTCTTTCGGTGATTGATACATTGGGATAGATTATAGCATAGATTGATTTTGGTCCAAAAAGTTATCCACAATGACTTTAACTTCCTTGTAATTCTTAGTTTTTATTCAAACTTTTTAAATTATTCCAACATTGTTCTTTTTCTCGTTTTTTACTTGCATCAAGACCTATGGAAGAAAGAGTGGCTATATTGAAACGTAATTTTTCCATTTCCTCAAAAATTGAAGAATATTCAACAGCCTCCGGCATATTTTTTGTAATTTCTTCTCTTGAAGTGGTTCCAATTTCCTCCAGTAATTTATTAAATTTATTGGGATAGTCTTCATACATAAAACTATCGAATTTCTTAAGTATTAGATCTATTTTTTCATATTCTGAATCAAAATTCTCATCTCCCAAATCTAATATCTCTTTTATTGTATTTTTATATACCTTTTTAGCTTCTTCGTTTAGATTTTTTATTTCTCCTTGTACTTCTATTGGACTCTTTTTATTACCTTCTCCTTTCTGAACGATATCTTTTCCCACTGTTGATGCTGATACACTATCTTCTATTCTCATAAATTTTATGATTTAATCCGTCAAAACTTGCCTATCGATAAGGCAAAAACGGATATGTTAATAATGAAAACTTTTTTATCTACCCATATTCTAACTCCTACCATAGGATGTGTCAACTTTAAAGTTATTTCGGATATTCGGAAGTCGGACTTCCTAATATTACTTTTTCTACTTCCTTAGCGGAATTTGTTTGCATAAGCTTTACACGTAATTCTTTGGCACCATCAAAACCATTTACATAGGCCTTGAAATGCTTTTTCATGACGGCAAAATTTCTTGATTTGCCCAGAAGTTTTTCAAAAAGTTTTGTATGTTCGATGAGAACTTTTAATTTTTCTTTTGTTGTTGGAATTTTACCAGCAAATAACCATGGATTCCCGAAAATCGCTCGGCCGATCATGATGCCATCACAGCCTGTCTCTTTGGCCTTTCTTTTCCCATCCTTGATATCTTTCACATCGCCATTGCCGATAATTTTTGTTTTAATTTTCATTTTATTTCTAATTTCTACTGCCCTTTTCACATAATCCCAATTGGCCGGAACTTTTGACATTTCTTTCCGAGTTCGGGCATGAATTGTCAGCGCATCTATCTTTTGCGAAAGTAAAAACGGAATCCATTCTTCAAGCTGGTTTTTATTGTATCCTACCCGAGTTTTTACGGAAATGGAAACTTTTTTACCCGAATCTTTTATTCCATCTTTGACCGCCTGAATAATATGACCAGCTTTCTTCATATCTTTCATCATCGCCGCTCCTGCCCCTTGTTTCTCTATGGACTTGTCTGGGCAGCCCATATTTATGTCAATACCGTCAAAACCAAGTCCGGCAACATATTTTGCTGCTTGGCGCATCTTTTCTGGATTTGATGAAAATAATTGAGCAATTATCGGCTTTTCAATTTTTCTAAAAAATAAATTACTTTTTAGAACTTTTCTCCCTCCACTCACAAGTCCATCGGCCGATGTAAACTCCGTCCAGAAAACATCTGGCTTTCCATACTTTGTAATTATCCGCCGGAAAGCCGTGTCGGTGACATCAGCCATTGGCGCTAAACAAAAAAATGGTTTCGGCAATTTTTCCCAAAAATTTTTCACTATTGAAATTTATACAAAACTTTATTTTTGAAACGTAAATCGATGTATAAGAGCTTGATATACTTTGAATTTATCTCATCGGCAAATTCTTTTTTCCCCATGGCTAGTGTTAAATTATAAAGAATATTTTCCAAGTCAGCGTCATTTTTGAAAATAATTTTCGGGACCGTGTCGCTTGGACCATGATTTAAATATAAAGAATTTGTTCCATCCTTATCCGTGACAAAATAAATCGGTTTGAAACCCAAAGAGGCAATCCCATCAATGAATCTCCCGAGTTCATGGAAACGGTCCACGCTGACCATCTGTTTGGCAAGTGGATTGGTAACTCCATCAAGAAGAGCCATATAATATTTAAAGTACACATTGCCGGAGAAATATGGGGCTTTGTCGAAAATATAACCGTCATTATTTATAAAGTAACAATTCTCACCGACTTCGTCTTTATTATCNNTATTATCCGGAATACTGACCCCGCAATAAAGATATGACCCCACGCGTTCGGTTATATCTATTTTTAAAGTTTTTAAACTTTCGCGGGAAATGGAGAGTAATTCGATCCTTGGAAAATTTAAAATTAAATCGTTATAAATCTGTTTGTGGGGATAAATAAAACCGTTGGATTTTGAAAACAGATAAATATATTTTCCGGAAATGTCTTTACGAACTTCGCGCTCAATTTTATCCGGGTCTAGGATATGAGTGCCATTTACAACTACTTTGTCTATGACTAAATGTTCATCGCTCGAAAAATAAGCCAGGGCTATGACGACAGAAAGAAATAATATAAAGAAAAGAATGAATAACCACAATCTGCGTCTACGTTGGTTACGACGAATCTGTTTGATACGTGGAGATGTAGGTATATCTTTCATATTTGCTGATTTAAATTTTTAAATTTTTTATCAACTTCCTTTTCTGCTGTTTCGGATAAAATTCCTTTATTTTTTATATCTTCAATCATTTTCTTTCTTTCCTCATCTGATATATCTCTTTTTGATTCATAAATGTCTTTTGCAGTAACCTCTTCTAATATGTAATCATTTTTTTCTATCTTTATTCCTTTTGACTTTGCTTTCATAAACTCATCTCCATAAATGTAATTATGGTATATCTTCTCTTTTTCTTTGTTTTCTTTATTTTCACTATATTCTTTCCAAAGTTGATCTGCTTTGGGCTTTACCACATTCAGATAATAATTTTCTGCTTCACTTGGTAAAAATGTTGTCTTATATTTTTTCAATTCACCGTTCTCATTTTTAAAAGTATAAAGTGGAACATTTAACTTTTTTGAAAATTTTTTCATTTCATATAAGTCAAGCTTTCTTACTCGTTCCGTTTGTCTTTTATCCTCTATGTCCTCTTCTCTACGTCTTTTCCAATCCTCATCAATTTCAGCTATTTCTTCCTTGGTTAGTACTTTACCGTTATATCGGAGCTCATGTTCGATCATTTCTTTCTTATTTGGATTTTCTAGTGGTAATTCTGGTTCTTCGGTTAAATCATAAAACAAACCTGCAATTTGAGGTTTTTCTACTGTTAATTCATTATAATCACTAATGAAACCCTTTTCCTTAGCTTTGTTTACATTTATTTCAGAATCAATAGCAGAGTCACTATTGAATTTTGAAATTCTCTTATATAAACCATGAGCGACAGATCCAGCATCTTCAGATCGAGCCATAAGAATCTTTCCTTCGCCTAAAATCACACCAGAAGGATAATATAAGCCATTATGATTTCTCTCGGACGAGGCGATGGAAGTTGCAATTGTAGGAGAAAGACCGGAAAGTATCTCAACGCTAGTTTCAAAGTCCTGATGTCCACCTGTTTTTAACATTGGATTGTTTTCGGGAGTACTTTGTCTATTCATTATGCTCAATGGTATTGCATGCACAATCACCATATCTTTTTCTTTCATTATCTCGGCCACGCTTCTCTCTTTCTCTTGTGATTCGAAATTTTCTTTTTCCGTTGCGGTTTTGTCATAGAAACTACTTCGAATTGCCTCCGCATCTTGACCAGTATTTCTGGCTTCTTTAATCTCATTTGCAACCTTATCTCTGTAATCCGGATGATGATAAGCCTTACTGAAATTACTAACAACTAAGTTAACATTTTCTGAGGCTTTAATTTGTACTTTTTCTACCTCTGTGTCTATTTCAGTCAATTGGTTGTCGAGATTAATTTCGTTTTTTATCTGTTCCTTAATTGTTGGATCATCAAAAAAGACAGTGCTTTCTATTTTTTTAATTGCTTCTTCTTTGTTGGAAAAAGATTTTAGATAATCTTTTATTTTATTGAGTATTTTTTCAGCGAAAGCCACTCCATCCTCTTTATTCTCAACAACAAGTGGTCGCTCTTGCTTTTCAAGGGTTTCTGTATTTGAAGTATCACTAGTGGGCAAACCTTCTTTGTTCATAATTATTATTTGGAAATAGAATCCTTAACTTCTTTAATCTTTGCTTCTTCAAGTTTTTGGCGATATAACTTAAGTAATTCTTTTCTTTTTTTGAGAAGATTATCTATCTTAATAGTGAAATCAGTGTATATTTCTTGGATTTTTCGATTAATATTTAATTCCATTTTTACAAATTATTAATCTACATATTTATTAAAAATTTAAGTATATTTACGAAATAATTTCTTTTCCTAAATATTTCTGCAAAACTTCCGGAACTCTGATGGTGCCATCGGCTTGCTGAAAATTCTCAACCAGAGAAACTAGAATTCTAGGAGTCGGGATTGCTGTACTATTTAGCGAATGTACATATCTTGATTTACCATCTTGGTCCTTATAACGTATGTTTAAACGGCGAGTTTGAAAATCGTGGAAATACGAAGCTGACCCTATCTCCCGGTATTTATTCTCTTTTGGAACCCAAAGCTCAACATCATATTTTTTCACTTGACCCATACCCAAGTCTCCGCCACAATTGGCAACAGTATGATAAGGAATGCCGAGTGATTCGGTAAACTCTTCAATATTACGATTCAGTTCCTCGTGATATCGAACACTTTCGGCATGTGAAGCTTCACATAAAATAACTTGCTCAAATTTATAGAACTCTTGAACGCGAATCAGCCCTTTCACATCTTTATTATGGCTTCCTGCTTCCCGTCTGTAACAAGGCGAAAAACCTAAATATTTTTTTGGTAATTCATCTTTATTTAAAATTTCACCGGAATGAAACCCCATAAGCGGTACCTCAGCTGTGCCGGCCAAGAAATCTCCATCCTGTGTTTTATATAAATCATCTTCTCCTTGTGGCAAATATCCCGTACCGAAAAAAATTTCTTTATTAACAATGATTGGTGGAATTATCGGTGTAAACCCTTTTTGAGAAAAGAAATCAAGAGCGTAATTCCAAATAGCCATAGACAAACGGGCTCCATCCCCAAGAAGAAAGTATCCTCGGAATCCATGAACCTTTACTCCACGATCAAAATCCACCATTTTTAGATTAGTCATAATCTCGATGTGGTCCTTCGGTTCAAAATTGAAGGTGGTGATATCACCCCATTTTTTTACTTCCTGATTGTCAGAATCACTTTCACCTTCAGGAACCGATATATCCGGAATATTCGGAACTTGGAGCATTAAATTCTGCCATGTTTTTATGGTCTCACGAAGTTCTTCTTCTTTTTCTTTTAATTCTTCTTTAACCAATTTCATTTCCTCTATAAGTTGGCCGCGAGCCGCGTCGGATAATTTGCTGCCCATGGAAACGCTAACTTTATTTTGTTCGCCACGCAGGAATTCAACACGCGAAAGGAGCGCCAAGCGTTTCTCATCAACAGAAAGAAGTTCATCGATATCCACCTCGATATGTTTCTTCTTCGCTCCTTCCTTTACAATATCTTTATTTTCGCGTATAAACTTAATATCCAACATAGTAGTTATAGTATATAAAAATTTGCTATAATATACAAATTATTATGGATGATATCTATAAATTAAAACCTGAACAGTTTCCGAAACCCTTGCTTGAGATTCCCCAGCCACCAAAGACTCTATACACGAGAGGCAAACTTCCGAGTGCCGATATGATATATCTGGCCGTTGTCGGCTCACGAAAATATACTTCCTATGGGAAAGATATTTGCGAGAAGTTAATTCACGGACTTAAAGGTTACCCTATTGTTATCGTCTCCGGTTTGGCTATCGGCATGGATAGTATTGCTCATCGAGCTGCTTTAGATGCCGGACTGATCACAGTCTCATTCCCTGGATCGGGACTCGATAATTCAGTTCTTCATCCTCGCTCAAATATTCGTCTGGCTCAAGAAATAGTGGACAAAGGAGGATGTCTCATTTCCGAACTGGCTCCATCATGGAAAGCTACTCTTTACTCTTTCCCTCAAAGGAATCGCTTAATGGCTGGCATTTCCAAGGCGGTGCTAATAATAGAGGCCGAAGAAAAGTCAGGCTCTTTAATTACCGCTCGCATGGCTCTTGATTACAATCGTGATGTTCTTGCGGTTCCAGGTTCGGCATTTTCGTCAAATTCGGATGGTACAAACAAACTAATCAAACAAGGAGCCATACCGGTGACTAGCTGCGAAGATGTCCTTATGGCTCTCGGTTTTGAAGTTGAAAAACCAGAACTTTCTGATAAAGAAAAATATGCCGACTGTTCAAAAGAGGAAATGAAAATCATTGAGCTTCTCCGTGAGCCAATCGAACGCGATGAACTAATCCGAATCTCCGGCATAAATACCGCAGAAATCAACGCTCTCCTTTCGACAATGGAAATAAAAGAATTGATTAAGGAAGAATTGGGGGAAATTAGGAAAATTTAAAACTGATATTTGCTAAAAAATGGGGTTTCGTGTAATACTTAGACCTGTATGAAACTTTTAATTGTTGAATCACCATCAAAAGCAAAGACGATTGAGAAATATTTGAATGGCGCTTTTACTGTGCGAGCATCTGTCGGCCACATTAGAGATTTACCGAAATCAAATAAAAATGCCATCGACATCCCGGCCGGGTTTGTTCCACGTTATGAAATTTCAAAAGGAAAAGAAAAAATTGTTAGTGATTTGAAATCTCTCGGAGAGAAGGCAAACGAGATAATGCTCGCCACCGACCCGGACCGCGAAGGAGAAGCGATATCGTGGCATTTAAAAGAATTATTGGATGATGATAAAAAAATTAAAGCTCCTATCAAGCGGGTGACCTTTCATGAGATTACCAAGGAAGCCGTGGAGGAAGCGCTTCTTAATCCGCGTGATATTGATGCCAACTTGGTCAAAGCCCAAGAAGCCCGCCGTGTTCTTGACCGCCTTGTCGGCTACGACCTTTCGGGAATAATTTGGAAAAAAGTCCGTTACGGACTCTCCGCCGGCCGTGTTCAATCCCCCGCCCTTCGAATAATCATGGAACGCGAACGCGAAATTCGCGCCTTTATACCAGAAAAATATTGGACGTTGGAAGGCATTTTTGATACAGAGAAAAAGATTAGACTGGTAATGACATGTGTCGAAGAACCGCGGGACGAAAAAGTTGTAGAAAAAATATTGGAACTGGGAAGGAAAGAAAAATGGTTTGTCACCGACATTAAAACAAATGAACAGAAACGTTCCGCAAGAGCACCTTTTACGACTTCCACTCTTCAACAAACCGCCAGTACTCGGCTTGGCTTTTCCCCAGCTCGAACTATGCAGACAGCCCAGAAACTTTATGAGTCTGGCTTTATTACGTACATGCGTACCGACAGTACGAATTTGTCGGTTGTCGCTCAGAATCAAATCCTTTCTCTGGTTGAGAAAAAATACGGCAAGGAATACGCTGAATTGCATTTTTACAAAACTAAATCCAAAAACGCCCAGGAAGCTCATGAGGCAATCCGCCCGACACATATAGAAGATATGAATGCAGGGACAAATGAAGACCAGAAAAGACTTTACAATCTCATTTGGGAAAGAGCCGTGTCTTCTCAAATGTCCGATGCAAAATTATTGAAAACAAAAATAACCGCCAATATTAAAAATGGTGTAATTCCCGATTTTGCCGTAAATGGCTCGCAAGTTTTATTCCTTGGATGGCTTAAATGCGATACTTCGGCTCGCGGAGAAGATGTAGAGTTGCCAAGTTTAAAAATTGGAGAAGAATTAAAATTAATAGAACTTGGAAGTACCGAGAAAGCAACAGAACCGCCAAATCGCTATTCCGAAGCTGGGCTTATAAAGGAACTTGAATTGCGTGGAATTGGCCGACCTTCGACTTATGCTTCAATTATGAAAACTCTGGAAGACAGAGGCTATGTCAGAAAAGAAGGGCGAACCCTCTTCCCCACCGATACTGGAGACGTCGTCTCAAGTTTTTTGGAAAATAATTTTGCGAACTATATAAGCGATACTTTCACCGCCGAAATGGAAGATGAACTGGATGACATTTCAAATGGCAAGCGCGAGTATGTGAAAACTTTGAGTGATTTTTACACGCCATTCCAGAAGGAAGTGAAAGAGAAGGATAAATTGGCTAAAGCCACGAATATGGGAGAGGCTCCAACCGATATGCTATGTCCGGTTTGCGGGAAAAGTATGATTGTAAAATTATCTCGTGCCGGCAAATTTTATTCCTGTTCCGATTACCCGAATTGCAGTGGCGCCCGGACAATGGAGGGTAATGTTCTGGAAGGACCGAAAGAAACAGGCGAGATGTGCCCGCTGTGTGGCGCTAAGACTGGAAAAAACGGCGGAGGCAAGTTGGTTGTCCGCGAAGGACGATTCGGAACTTTCATTTCCTGCTCGCGCTATCCGAAATGTAAATTCATAAAAAAAGACGAGGAGGAAATGAAAAGAAAAATGACGGATATTATCTGTCCGGTTTGCCAGAAAGGTAAAATGATGGAACGTCGTGGACGCTTCGGAATATTCTACTCATGTTCTAATTATCCGGATTGCAAGAATGCCATCAAGGCCAAGCCAACCGGCAATATTTGTGAACTATGCGGATCACTAATGATGGAAGGCACAAAAACTATCCCGGAGAGATGTTCAAACAGAATGTGCAGAAATCACAATCCTCACAAGCACGGAGAAAATATAAAAAATAATAAAAAATAAATAAACTTTTCAAATTTCAATAATAAGCTATAATATGGCGTATGACGCCAACTGTTGATAAAATAATATCTTTAGTTAAAGATATCAAAGACAAAGACAAAAACCTTATAGAAAAGGCTTATAATTTCGCACAACGTGCTCACGAAGGGCAATTAAGGAAAAGTGGCGACCCATATTTCACTCATGTCGCCAATACCGCTTTAAATTTGGCCGACCTCGGAATGAAAGCCAAAACAATATCCGCCGGGTTACTTCATGATGTCATGGAAGATACATCGATAACCAAGGAAGAACTGACAAAAGAATTCGGGGAAGAAATTGTCGGATTGGTGGAAGGAGTGACCAAACTCGGTACTGTCAAATATAAAGGAGTGGAACGTAATGTAGAAAACTTAAGAAAATTTTTCATCTCTGTCGCCGAAGATTTACGTGTTCTTGTTATCAAGCTGGCCGACCGGCTCCACAATATGGAAACACTGGAACATGTCCGACCCGACAAACAGAAACGTATTGCTCTTGAAACTTTGGAAATCTACGCTCCTCTTGCCAACCGTTTATCGATGGGGCGTCTTAAGGGTAAACTGGAAGATGCCGCATTCCAATTCGCCTATCCGAAAGAATATGAGGAAGTTAAAAAATTATTTTTGGAAAAAAAGGATGCCGACGAAAAATATCTGATTGAAGTAAAGAACAAAATTGTCCAAAAAATAAAAGAAGCAAAAATAAAAGACGCTGTCATAGATTATAGACAAAAACATTTGTATTCACTCTGGAGAAAACTCCAAAAATACGATATGGATATAAGCAAAGTCTACGACATCATCGCTCTTCGGATTATTGTCGATTCGATTGCCGATTGTTACCACGTTCTTGGATTAATTCATGGAGAGTGGACTCCGGTTCCAAATCGTATAAAAGATTATATCGCCTCTCCAAAAGCCAATGGTTACCAAAGTTTGCATACGACAATATTCACCGGGACGGGAGGAATCGTCGAAATACAAATACGAACACATGAAATGCATGAAAAGGCCGAGAACGGTGTCGCTGCACATTTTATATATAATTTATATAAAGAAAAAAAGGTCGGAGATAAAAATATACCAAAACAATTCGAATGGGTCCATCAACTTCACGACCTTAATCAACACGAGGATGATCCTGAAGATTTTCTGAAAACAATAAAAATGGATTTCTTCAAAGACCGAGTTTTCATCTTTACTCCTAAGGGAGATATTATCGACTTACCGGAAGATTCATCTCCAATCGATTTCGCTTATGCTATTCATACCGATATCGGCAATCATACCCAGGGAGCAAAAGTGAACGACAAAACTGTCTCCCTTGATACTGTATTAAAAAACAATGACATTGTGGAGATTCAGGTGAATAAAAACGCTAATCCATCTTCAAAATGGCTTGACCACGTCAAGACCAGTCTTGCTCGCAAGCAAATAACCAACTATTTAAAATCAAATAGTTTATTGTCCAGATTCCTTTCCTTCGGCAAAAATTAAATCGAGAAATTTTTAATATTATATAAGTCGATATCTTCTTCGGCTTTTTTTACTTCTTCTTTTGTTCTGTCGTCAATGAGATGAGCTTCATTATCTACATCCGCATCTTTTGGTAAAGTATCGTCTTCAATTATTATTGTTTCCGTCTGCGGCTCCTGTGATGCGATAAATTTATTGAGCATGCTATTCGGATTGTTACCCTCGTTTGGCTTGATTGAATTTAGAATTGTGTACAAGTCATCATTGGTAAAGAAATCAATTGTGATGTAACCGCCGTTTTCTTTCTTTTCAATGTGGACGCGCGTTCCAAGTGATTCCTGCAACTTTTCTTCCATCTCGGCAATCTCCGGGTCCATCAGATATTCTTTTTTGCGGACACGGTCAAAAGCGATTTTACGCGCTGCTTTCTCGGCATCGCGGACAGTCATTTTTTTGAAAACTATTTCCTTGAACAAAACCATCTGTTCTTCCGGTCGGTCGGCGAGCATGAGAATCGGGCGAGTGTGGCCTTCACTTATTTTTTTGGCCGAAAGAGCATCAAGCATTTCTTGCGGTAGGGCCAAAAGCCTGAGAGTGTTCGAAACGTATTCACGACTCTTGCCGACTTTGGCACCTATTTGACCGTGAGTAAATTTGAATTCTTCGGCAAGTCGCATAAAAGCTCGAGCACGCTCAACGGCATTCAAATCTTCGCGTTGCAAGTTCTCAATAATAGAAAGTTCAAGCTTGGACATATTATCATCGCCGACTCGGATTATAACCGGAACTTGTTCCAGCCCCGCCAGTTTTGAGGCACGCAATCGGCGCTCTCCGGCAATCAGCTCATATTCTACGGCAATTCCCCCATCTTCCTTTTGAATTTCTTCTCGAGAAACCACAAGTGGCTGAAGGACTCCGTATTGGCGGATAGAATCTGCCAAATCACGCAATCGGTCCTCATCGAACTCGCGACGCGGTTGAAAGGGATTCGGTTTAACTTTTTCTATATCTACCCAAAAAATTGAATTACTATAAAGCTGTGACATATAGTATATTTTATCATACTTTTGGATAAAAAAATAGAAAAATCCTTCGTTAAATATGAAGGATTATTAATAAGGTGCGCCGGGTTGGATTCGAACCAACGAAGCCCGAAGGCGACAGATTTACAGTCTGTTGTGATAGACCACTCCACCACCGACGCATATTACACAAGGAGAGTATACACGTTTTTGTCATATTTTTCAACAAAAAATAAAACGCGATATGTTATCGCGTCTTTTTGTCTCTTATAGTTTTAAAATGTTAAACTCCCATTGATTCTTTTTGATAATACTTAAGGCTTACACCTGTAATCATTTCAAAAATTTTCAGGTTGTTTGTACTGACGGCCTGAATGCGCTCAACCGGAACCAATTCACTGTGCACAAATTCCACATGTTCGGGATTTTCGGAATCAAGATTTTCTATCCCTATAATTTGTTTGCCACTCCCTTCATAATAGAACGGAGTTTTGATTGATCTTCCCCATTCTTTTATAGGCTCATCGATGAATTCCGGATTGCATTTTTCCTTCATTGCTTTTACCCACTTTTCCTTAAAAGCGAAAGTAGAAGAATTTAGTGTCATAAATTCGTCCACAATTGTCAACCCGGCAACTTTTGCTTTTGTATCAAGAATCAGAATTCCTTTTTCCTCGGCGAATTCATAAGCGATGGAGTAGGCTTCTTTTAGTTTTCCCATAATTTCGAAAGCTTCTTCCCAGTTGTCGTTTGGTTCGGTTTCCATTAATCGAAAAAAATTATCGACACTTACGTTCTCGTCATGACCATTGCCTCCTTTTTTTGTCGAGGGAGTAAAAATCGGTTTGTTTAATTTCGACCATTTTGGCATGCCCGGAGGAATAGTGCGTCCGCAAGCTGTTCCTTTTTTTTGGTATTCTTCGAATATGGAGTCCCCAATGTGATGGCGAATAACCATATCAAATGAATAAACTTTATTCATTAAATTTCGAACCAATAAACAGCGGTCGATAGACAATTCCGGTAGAAGATTTTTTTTCAAATCATAAGCGCCGTTGGCACCAGGACAAATTTCTGACGATATCAAGTTGTTTTTGAGTGTCCTTATTAAGACTTTTGTCAGCCAAAAGTGAGTTAAAGCAGTGTCGATTGCTCCTTTGTGTGGGACCAGAGTGTTCAAAACAAAACCATTTATATTTGTTCTGTCACTGGCAACAACAAGAAGAAGACTGTCACCCATAAAATAGGTGTCGTGAACTTCTCCTTGAATCATGAGAGGATAATCGTCTTTCTTTTTATTCAGATAATCCGACAATCCGTCATTTTGTAAATTCTTCGGTACTTTTTGCATATTAAATTGATTAAGTTTAACAATATTCATTTGACAAATTTAGGCTTAATCTACCATTTTATACGTTTTTGTCAATGTATGCGTCTCCTATAATTACATTGGGAAGCCTAATTTTAATCCAGGCTGTTTTGTGCTAAAATAGCAATGTAATTAAGTGTCGTAATCGTTTTAGATATTATCCCGGAAATTAGTCATTTTGTGGATAAAAAATTAATAATAAAATATTTTTAAATATATGGAATTCAAAGGATTCAATATTTTCAATAAGAAAAATGAGGAACCCGTAGCAGAAACACCAGCTGAAACTCCAGTTGTTTCCGAAGCAGAACAAGGAAAAGAAGAGTTGGGAGCAGCGTTTGATTTAAGAATCGGCATGTTGAAAAGAGAAATAGAAAACATGAATGACGGAAGTACGATGGCAGGAGTTGACGAAGATTTGGAAAAAATCGGCAATGTTATAAAAGAATTGAAAGAAAGTAACGGTTCGGAATTACTTGAAAAATTAACGTGGACTTTAACAGGGCTAAGAGAGTCCATAAATAAAAATCCAAGTCCAAAGAAGGAGGAAGCTTATGCCAGAGTAAAAGAATTTATTGTTAATGGTAGTTTAAACAAATAGAAATAAAAAACCTCCCAGGTGGGAGGTTTTTATTTACTTGAGATTATGAGCTGGAGCTCTGGAAAAATCTATTTCAGATTTAATTTTCCGTTTCTTCATCTCAATCAACATATCATTATCTTTCATCGTCACGAAAACCGTATCGCCTTTCTTAACCCCCTTAGAAATGATGAAGTTAGCCACCGGATTGAGAATCTTCTCTTGAATCAATCTGGCAAGCGGTCGGGCTCCGTAGTGCGGGTTGTAGCCTTCGCGCGCCAGGTAAGTAAGTGCATCGTCGGAAATATCCAAACCTATATCTTTGCCGAGCAAACGTTCGCGGATAATTTTAATTTTGATATCGACAATACGACGAATGACCTCGAGAGACAAAATATCGAAGACAATAATATCATCCAAACGATTCAAGAATTCCGGTCGGAAATGTTCACGGAGAGCATCAAGAACTTTATCTTTGGTATGAGCATATTCATCTTTCTTTGAATTATTCGTGAACCCGAGTGATTCCATTTTTTCTATAAAGTCCGAGCCCAAATTTGAGGTGAGAATTATAATCGTATTTTTAAAGTTTACAACTCTGCCTTTGGCATCGGTCAGACGACCCTCGTCCAGAACTTGGAGTAAGACGTTGAAAACTTCAGGGTGAGCTTTTTCTATTTCATCAAACAAAACAACCGAATACGGTCGGTGGCGGACTGCTTCCGTCAAATTCCCCGATTCATCATAGCCGACATATCCAGGCGGCGAACCGATGAGTTTGGAAACACTGTGGCGCTCGGTATATTCACTCATATCCACTCGAATAAGGGCTTTATCGTCGTTGAAAATAAATTGCGCAAGTGCTTTTGTCAGCTCGGTCTTGCCGACTCCAGTCGGACCAAGGAAAATGAAGGAGCCAATCGGTCTGTTTGGGTCGGAGATTCCGGCACGACTGCGTCTGACAACATCGGAGATTTTCTTGATGGCTACATCCTGACCGACAACACGCAAACGCAGTTCGTCTTCCATGAGAGCTAACTTTTTTAATTCTTCTTCCAGCATTTTCTCGAGCGGTATGCCGGTCCAACGCGAAACAACCGCCGCAATGTCATCAGTCGTTATTTCTTCTTTCAATATTCTGCGTGATTTTTGGAGTTTCTTCAAGCGGGAAAGTTTTACTTCCAACTTATTTTGTAAATCGGGAATTTGCCCATAGCGTATTTCGGCTGCACGACTTAAGTCAGCCCGCATTTCAGCATTCTCAGCTTCAAGTCGCAATGATTCCAAATCTTTTTTTATTCCGCGGATTTCTTGGACTGTTTCCTTTTCGTTTTTCCATTTGAGTTCAAGTTCGTGGGTTTTCTCTTTCAGGTTGGCTATTTCTTTCTCGATATCTTTCAACCTGATTCTTGCTTCTTTGCCTTCATCTTTTTTCTCTCTGGCTATTTCTTTCGTCAAGGCTTCTTTTTCGACTTCAAAACGCATTATTTTCCTGTCGGCATCTTCCAAAATTTGTGGTTTATTTTCGAGAGCCAAACGTAGCGACGATGAAGCCTCATCGATAAGGTCAACGGCTTTGTCCGGCAAATATCTATTCGTAATATATCTGGCGCTTAAGTTCACGGCCGAAATAATTGCATCATCGGTAATTCGAACGCCATGGAAAAGTTCATATTTTTCTTTTAGCCCTCGCAGTATTGCTACCGTATCATCGATACTTGGTTCATCGATATATACCGGCTGAAAACGTCGTGCCAAAGCTGGGTCTTTCTCAATGTGTTTCTGATATTCTTTCAAAGTTGTTGCTCCAATTGCCCGGAGCTCTCCACGAGCCAGTGCCGGCTTTAACATATTTGAAGCATCAAGAGAACCTTCCGAACTGCCCGCTCCGACGATGGTATGAATCTCGTCTATAAAAAGAATTATTTTGCCGTTAGATTTTTCTATCTCTTTCATTATGCCACGCAATCTTTCCTCAAACTCTCCGCGATATTTTGTGCCGGATAACAATAATCCAAGGTCAAGCGATACAACTTCTTTATCTTTTAAACTCTCGGGAACATCGTTTTTGGCGATACGAATTGCCAAGGCTTCAGCTACTGCCGTTTTCCCAGTGCCCGCTTCACCTATTAAAATAGGGTTATTTTTGGTTCGGCGAGAAAGAATTTGCATCATTCGCATAATTTCCGAGTCGCGCCCTATGACCGGGTCAAGCTTGTCTTCTTTGGCTAGAGTTGTCAGGTTTCGCGTAAACTTAACTAGAAGCTTCGGTCTCTTTGAAGAATTTGATTCTGTGACATTTTCGGTACGAAGCAATTTAAGGACATCAATAACTTTTTCTTTTTCAATTTTGAAGCGGCTAAGCAATTCGCGAGCTTCCCCGGGGACTTCAAGTAGTGACACAAACAAATGTTCCGTTGAAACAAATTCATCTTTGAGAGCAACGGCAACTTTTGTCGAATTCTCAATAATCTGAGCCAGGTCCGGCGTAAGATAAATCTGGTATGAAGGCGAGAGAGTATTACGGCTCTCAGGTGATTCAATCATTTCAATCAAGTTATCCGTCAAGAGCATCGTATCAACTTCCATTTTATCCAAGATAGAAACAACTAAGGAATCTTCCTGGACCAACAAAGAGGTTAATAAATGCAAAGAATTCACGTGATTTTGTCCACGCTCAATAGCCAGCTCGTGAGCCTTCCGGATTACTTCTTTTGCTTTTGTTGTAAAATTATTGAATGGGGGCATAAAAAATAATTAAGAATTACGAATTAATAATTACGAATTTAAATTCAAAACAAGTTACTGCGTCGGACTTGTCGTCGTATCGGTACTCACTGTTGTGTCTGTCATCGGTGAAATTTTTAAAATCGTGAATCCATTATCAAACTTTTTCAAAACTGAAATATTAAACTCTATCTTATTCAAAATTACTTTATATAATTCGTTCTCTCTTATAATATTTGAATCAACAAGAACTAAACCGATATCAGAAACAATAATACCTTGACCAACAGCTATCGGCTCGTTGCTACTTGTGACTCCACTTTCGTCTGCGCTTATAGTTGTATCTGTTACGGGAGAACTAGTGGGAGTTGCAGTCCCGCTTGTATCACTTGCGGGAGAAGTAATTGCGCTTGTATCTGTGGTACTTAAATATATAGACACTAGTGCATCCGCATTATCACCAAACAACGATACTGGATTTTCCTCTTTTGGTGCCACTGCAACTGTATTATCGGTTTTATTATTATTCGTATTTGGAGCTGGGGTAGGAACTTGGACAGTTGTAACTTTTTCTATTGTTCGCTGAATAACATTATTTATGGTCTGAGGAACACTCTTTGGCATCTGATTCATAAGCGAAACCGTCACAATCCCAGTGGCAATAGACACCACAAAAGTAATGAGTAAAGTGAGTAAAATAAGCTGTTTTTTGTCTAATTCTTTAATATCCATAGTGCTATTATAGCACAAAGGTCAATCTTATTTCCACTTTTTATATTTCTCCAAAATGTTTTTCAACTCCGTATATAGTACGTCCATATCTTCCATTTTGTTGCACCTCCCGAGAGAAATCCGAAGCGAACCTTCTTCTTTCCCATCGCGAGGGTAAGTTTTTCTGATAGCGTTGATGACATATGATTTATTTTCGTCGTTGCTTTTGCAGGCGCTTTTTTCCGAGACAAAAATTCCATGAGTCGACAATTCAATCACCAGAAGTTCACTCGAAATTCGCGTGATGGAAATGTTTATATTGTTCGGCAATCTTTTTTCCCTATCGCCATTTAAAATTATTTTATAGCCGGAAGTTTCCGAAAGCGACAACAATTTTTTGATTCCGTAATTTCTAATTTTAGTTAATCTTTCGGATTCTTTTTGTTTTATTTTATTTGTGATGGCAAATGCTTCCGCCAGTCCGACGATTGAAACAACATTCTCGGTGCCCGGATGTAAACCAGATTCTTGTCCCCCGCCCTGATATAGCGGAGCAAGTTCCACGCTTCTTTTTTTATATAAAACTCCAATTCCTTTCGGACCATAAATTTTCGAGCTATTGAAAGAAAGTAAATCCATTCCCAGTTTTTCGATATTTTCGGTAAATAAATAATTCATCGCCTGACAGGCATCGGTATGAAAGGCAGGATATAAATCTTGTAAAGAATGTTCTCCTAAAGTGCCTTGGGAGCGCGACGGCGCGAGCACGAGGAATTTTTCAGCAGAAAAATATCCGTGCACTTTAGGGGAATATTCTTGGAAAGATTTGAGTTTTTCTTTTCTAAAATGCCTGATTATTTTCGCAATCTCTTCTATCGGCTGGATAGTTCCGATTTCATTATTGGCATAAATTACCGAAACCAAAACGGTATTATCTTTGAGAGAATCTTTTAATTCCTCAAGGTTTACAATTCCATTCTTATCAACTCCGACATAAGTAACTTCCGCTTCTCCCTTTGCCTCCAGCATTCGGCAATTTTCCAACACAGACGGGTGTTCTATCTTGGTTGTAACTATATGAGGAATCTGATATTTTAATTTTTCATTCGTAATTCGTAATTCGTAATTTTTAATTACTCCCAATATCGCCATGGCATCACTCTCCGTTCCGCTTCCGGTGAAAATAATCTCATCACTATGAGCATTCATTAGCTTGGCGATTTTCGCCCTTGCCTCCTCAATAACATTCCTTACTTTTACCCCTTGCTCGTGCACCGCGCTTGGATTGGCGAAAAACTCTTTTTCGTAAAAAGCCATTTTTTTTAAAACTTCTTTGTCAATCGGAGTTGCTCCAGCATGATCAAGGTATATATTTTTGTTTCCTCTGACTTTCATTTTTATACTATATCACAGCATTGTAAAAAAAACCTTATTGGTATATACTCTTTTAATATATGACGAATACTATTTTATTTTATATAATTTCCGGAATTGTTGTCCTCATCTTATTGTGGATTTTGATGATTGAGATTCGGTTGAAAAGAATCTTTGCCGGAACCAAGGCTCGCAATTTGGAGGAAATGATTGTCGAGGTTGGTAAAAAAGTAAACCAGATAGAAGAGATGCAAGAAAAAATAGACAAGCATTTAGTCGTAATCGACAGTCGACTGGATAAATCCGTGCGCAATATAGAAACCGTCCGCTTCAATCCATTCATTGATGCCGGTAGTAATCAAAGTTTTGCCATTGCCATGCTAAACGATGAGGGTAACGGAGTAGTGATGTCGAGCTTGTATGCCAGGGATCGAATGAGTATCTTTGCCAAACCGATAGTCAGAGGTAAATCAGAATTTGAACTTTCAAGCGAAGAGAAAGAAGTTTTAAGTAAAGCAATCAAATAATATTAAAATTATTGGAGCAGAAAATAAAGTTTTATGAGTCGCGTCGGAGCCCAGTACTCTGGGTAAAGCGCGAATAAAAATTTATTTTCTGTGGAAATAATTATTTTATTTATGCCAAAAGAAACAAAAAAAAATCAAAAAGTTCGCCCGCCTGTCGTTGTTGTCATGGGGCATGTTGACCATGGGAAATCAACTCTTCTTGACTACATAAGAAAATCAAATATCGTAGAAAATGAAGCCGGCGGAATTACTCAGAATATTAGCGCCTATGAAGTTGCCGTCAAAGACGAAAATGGTGATGACAGATTAATTACTTTTTTGGATACCCCCGGGCATGAAGCATTTTCAAAAATGCGCGCTCGTGGTGCCCAAGCGGCGGATATCGCTATTCTTGTCGTCTCGGCCGAGGATTCGGTCAAGGCTCAAACGCTTGAAGCTTACAAGACCATAATGGAAAATAAAATTCCTTATATCGTCGCCATAAATAAAATCGACAAGCCGAATGCCAACATTGAAAAAACGAAAATGGATTTGTCGGAAAAGGAAATATATTTGGAAGGAATGGGCGGCGATATTCCGTTTGTTCTTATCTCGGCAAAAATCGGAACCGGAGTAAAAGATCTTTTGGATATGGTTATTTTGGTTTCCGATTTGCATGAATTAAAAGGCAACCCCGAGTTAAATGCGAGCGGTGTAATAATTGAAGCCAAACGTGACGGAAGGCGGGGCATTTCGGCAACATGTGTCATTAAAGATGGAACACTCAGGGCTGGGATGTTCGTCGCCTGCGGAGAGGCTATCGTTAACACACGCATTTTGGAAAACTTCCTTGGAAAACCTATAAAAGAAGCCACTTTTTCATCCCCTATCAGACTTTCCGGATTTGAATCTATGCCGGAAGTTGGTAACATCTTTAAATCATTCAATATTAAGAAGGAAGCCGAGAATTATGTAACTGGTTTCAAAGAAGAGAATCGGAATATGAATATGATAGAAAACCAAACTGCCTATGCCGGTAAAACTATACCAATAATAATCAAGACGGATGTTTCCGGCTCGATTGAAGCCATCGAAAAAGAAATGATGAAATTAAATACGGGAGATATTGCCTTTAAAATAATAGGTAAGGGTGTCGGGGCCATAAATGAATCCGACCTTAAAATGGGCAACGTCAACAAAGAAAGCATTATCGTCGGATTCAATACAAAAATGGATAGTGGGGCGACAGATTTGAATGAAACTCTTAAAGTCAGAGTCGAAACTTTCGATATTATTTATAAACTTATTGATTGGTTAAAGATTTTGGTGGAAGAGCGTCGTCCGCGAATGGAAACCATTGAAGTCATCGGGGCGATGAAAATCTTGAAAATATTTGGCGGAACGAAGGGCAAACATGTTGTCGGCGGAAAAGTCACAACCGGCAGAATTGCCCAAGGAAGTACTGTTCGCATTGTTCGTCGGGATTTCGAAATCGGGAACGGAAAAATTGTAGAATTACAAGTAAATAAATTAAAATCAAAAGAAGTTTTTGAGGGCTCCGATTGTGGAATCCAGGTAGAAACGAAAATCGATATCGCTCCCGGAGATGTTCTCGAAGCGTTTCAGGTTACGATAAAATAGTATTGGAGCGGACAGTAAAGTTTTATGAGTCGTGTCGGAGCCCTTTAGGGTAAAGCGCGAATAAAAATTTACTTTCCGCGGAAATAGTAATATATGTCTGAATATAGAAATGAAAAAATACAAAATAATATAAAAGAGCTTGCGGCAGTTTACATTGAACGGGAAGCCGGAACGACATCTTTAATTACCGTTACTCGGGTTCTCCTCTCCCCCGACGGAAAGAGGGCAACAATTATGATAAGTGTCATGCCGAGAGAAAAAGAAAACGCCGCTTATGGATTCATAAAAAGAAATTTGGGTGAACTTCGAAAAAATATTGCCAAAGCCCTGAAAATAAATCCGATTCCTTTTCTTGATGTCCAAATAGACGAAGGCGAGAAGCATCGTCAAAAAATTGACGAATTATTAAAAAGTTAGTTGCTAGGTTCTAGTTTCTAGGTTATAGTGAAAAATAAGGCGTGGTAGCCAAGTGGTAAGGCATTCCTCTGCAAAAGGAATATACGTGGGTTCAATTCCCGCCCACGCCTCAGCGAGGGAGTATGCAAACTTCTTTGCATACGTGCGAGAATTGAAAGACTTTTCCTTGCCGTAGGCGGAAAAGTACCCGCGACCGTAGGGCGAAATTCCGCCTGACAAAAAATCACATATGCCGGGGTGGCGAAATTGGTAGACGTACTTGCCTTAGGAGCAAGCGAGGTAACTCATGGAGGTTCAAGTCCTCTCCCCGGCACAATAAAAAAATAGGCGAAAGCCTTATTTTTTTATTGTGCCGGGAGCAAGCCAACTGCTTGGCTTGCGTGAGAGGACGAGAAAACCTTGAGTATATTTTTGAAAATTCTATTTTCAAAAATACGAAAGGTGTACCGACCCTGTAAGGGTCAAGTCCTACCATGTAACTCAACTTGCTATTTTATTTTTAGATGTTATATTGCCCATAGGTGAAGTAGGCCCTCAAAACCTGCTATATTTCTTTTAAAAACGATTTAAAAACCAGGAGAAAGTTTTTAAATCAATAAATTACAGGAGACGTAAAAAATGAAAAATGAATTTTATAGTTTGAAGGATTATTTCCTTGAAATGGAAAGCCTTTACGAAGGAGAAGCAGTAATGACTTCTTTTGACATTACAACAGAAAAAATAATACTGGACGATAGGTGGATTGAAGCGCAAGTTGCCTGGCTCAATGAACGCCTTGAAAAGTGGCTTGTTGATATGAGAACCAATCAACCAAATATATTAATTGCCGATCCTTTAATTGTTAAGGATATAAATAACGGCAGTCATTATGCAAGGATGATGGCCACCTTATCAATACCAGGAGGCTTCAAAGTTAGAAATTATAATAGTATTGCAAAAAGTGGAATGCTTAACGCAATTAAAAAAGATTTAGCTTGTAAAATTCTTTTCAAGTACCCGTTTCCAGGCTCAAATGTATATATAAAATCTAATTATCTGATGCCTATTATTATTTCTATGAAGGAGTTCAAAGAAAATGACCTCTCAAACGAAAAGAATCAAGTGCGAATAAAATTAGAGGAATCGCTCAAACAAAGAGGAATAGAATTAACTAATATCTCTCAATCTGAAGACAAAAATGAATTTCGTGCAGAAATTCAAACCGACGAGGATTTTTGGACAGTCAAAGAACTTTCAAATTCTATTGTGCACATTATAACGCATGATTTAAAAAATGAGGGTATAAATTATATTCGGTAATAAATGCGGGGAGAAATAAATTCTCCCCTTTTTTTATTTTCTCTTTTCCATGTTAGACTATCTTTATCATGCATCACGAAAAAACCGCCGTCAAAACAATATATTTCAGCATTCTAAGTAGTGCCGTCCTGGCTCTCATCAAATGGCTAGCCGGAGTTTTCGGACACTCTTACGCTTTGATTGCCGATGCGATAGAATCAACAACCGACGTTGTCTCTTCAACTTTGGTTTTATTTGGAATAAAATATTCGAGCAAACCGGCTGACAGCGACCATCCGTACGGACACGGAAGAATCGAACCATTAATCACTTTCCTAGTTGTCGGATTTCTGATTGTCTCGGCAATTATAATAGCCGTCCACGCAATAAAAAATATAAATACGCCACATCAATTGCCTCGCGCTTATACTCTTATCATTTTAGCAGGAATAATCGCCTGGAAGGAAATCTCATTTCGATTGGTTATCAAGAAAAGCAAGGAAACGAATAGCACTTCTCTTCGGGCCGACGCTTGGCATCATCGAAGCGACGCAATCACCTCTATTGCGGCATTCGTAGGAATATCGATTGCATTGATATTAGGAAAAGGTTTTGAGCAAGCCGACGACTGGGCAGCACTCTTTGCGGCCGTGTTTATACTTTACAATTGCTATCTAATTTTTAGACCTGCACTGGGAGAAATTATGGATGAACATACTCACGATGAGATGATATGCCAAATTAGAGAAATAGCTAAAAAAACCGAGGGAATCATAGATACAGAAAAATGTTTTGTTAGAAAAGCAGGTATGCAATTCCATATAGACCTACATATCATTGTGAATGGAGAAATAACAGTTAGAGAAGGACATGACATTGCTCACAGGCTCAAAGGTGTACTCTTAAAAGAAATGCCCGAATTATCAAATATTTTGATACACGTTGAGCCAAATGAATAGATTATTTTGAAGTTTTGATCCTTAATTTCATTTGCTTAACCTCGCAAAATATAGTATACTTGTAATATATGACGATTATCGCCAAAATACTGCCTTATTTGCAGATTATCCTATCAATTATCTTAATAGCCGCAATTTTACTTCAGCAATCAAGTGCCGGAGTGGGAGGGGCATTAGGGGGAGGAGATGGAGGTGGGCTTTATAATACACGCCGTGGTTTTGAAAAGTTCCTTTTTTTCTTAACGATAGTTGTTGGCATAATTCTTGTCGCGTCATCATTCGCCGCTATATTCATTAAATAATTTAAGATTTATATCTTTAACTCTGTAGTTTTTTCTGGCTATTATGCATAATTTTATCCTATTTATTAAAGAATTTCATATTTATAAGAAGAAAGAACTTTTGGATGCATTCGCATCTTTTTCCAGGAAACAATTTCTTATTTTTTCCACAATTGTTGCCCTCGCTCTTGTTTCTTCGATAATTTTAATTGCCAAAGTCAATTCAATGTTTTTGGTTGATGTCCCAATAAGCGGAGGAACACTGACGGAAGGCATCATCGGTATCCCGACACTGGTCAATCCCGTCATTGCGACATCGGATGCCGACAAGGATTTAACTTCCCTTGTCTATTCGGGTTTAATGAGAAAAACTCCCGAAGGAGAATTCATTCCCGATTTGGCGGAATCATATTCCGAATCGCCCGATGGTTTGAATTATACTTTTACAATCAAGAAAAATGCAAAATTCCAAGACGGTTCGAATGTCACAGCCGATGATGTCATTTTTACTATCGAGAAAATAAAAGACCCGATAATAAAAAGTCCGCGTAAAAATAGTTGGGATGGAGTAACTGTTACCAAAATGGATGACTATACCGTCACATTCACTCTTTCGCAGTCTTATATATCTTTTATGGATAATACAACTATCGGAATACTACCATCCGTCTTATGGAAAAGTGTTGACGTAAGTAAATTTAATTTGTCCCCCCTTAATACCAAAGCTATCGGGTCGGGACCTTACGAAATTAAATCGGTTGTAAAAAACAGTGATGGGACTTCCGGAAAATTTGCGCTTGAACGTTTTAATGATTTTGCACTTGGAAAACCAAGAATTAAATATTTAAATATTATTTCTTATGCTAATGGGAAAGATTTGGTGGGAGCTCTTACCGACCACTTTATCGACCAAGCCGGAGGCATAAGTCCGGAAAATACCGAGAGCGTAATTAAGGCAAATTATATAATCCGCACATCAACCTTGCCGAGAATTTTCGGAATCTTTTTTAACGCTAATAATAATAAAATTTTTGCCGATTCGGCTGTTATCAAAGCTTTTGACCTTGCAATCGATAGACAAGATATCGTCAATCAAGTATTGGGCGGTTATGGCTCAACAGTTCATAATCCAATCCCGGGAAGAATCTTGAAGGATGATACACCGGAAGTGATATTTAGTAACGTTACAATCGATGAAGCCAATCTTATTCTTGATAATGCCGGATGGATAAAAGGAGAAGATGGAATAAGGGTAAAAGGAGGGGCAACAACAAAAACTGTGACAAAAAAAGTCAATGGAAAAACCGTTACAGGAACTGTCCCTGTGAAAAGTACCACGCCTTCTATCAGGCTCTCTTTCTCGTTGATGACTGGAGATACGCCGGAACTTAGACAGACAACGGAATTGATAAAAGAACAACTGGCAAAACTTGGAGCCGAAGTTGATATTAGTAAAGTATATGAAACCGGTCAACTGAACCAACTTATTAGAGCTCGTGATTATGAAGCGTTGTTTTTTGGACAGATTATAAATCATGAATCCGATTTATATTCTTTCTGGCACTCTTCCCAGAGGACAGACCCGGGATTAAATATCGCCATGTATAATAACAAGAAAGTCGATACCCTTCTTGAGTCGATTCAAAAAACATTAAGCGTGACTGATCGTTTAAGTAAATACGAAGACCTTATGGATGAATTCAATAACAATATACCGGCTATTTTAATTTATTCTCCCAAATATTTATATGCAACTTCACCTCATTTGAATAATGTTTCTCTTGATTATATAACCATTCCTTCCGACCGATTTTCATCTGTCTATACTTGGTCTATCGATACGGATAAAGTTTGGAAAATTTTTACTAAATAATTTAATAATATAGAAATGATAAACGAAATACCTAAAAAAATACAAAACCCTAAACAAAGAAGCGGTCAGAGATTCAGTTACCGCAAACACGGCAATATCCGCGTCCTGCACAAACCAGAGCAACCGATGACTAGAGTAATCAATCCTCCAAAGTTTAACTCATACAGTAGTGACAAGACCCAAACGCAAACGCCTAATAGAAAAATAAGTCGTGGAAGCTATCAGTACAATAATGCACGAGGTAGCCGACGCGGACGAGCCGGCACTGGTGGAGTGGACAACAAGCAAACTTATCCTAAAAATAATCCGAACCCGATACCGCCTCCCGAGAAAGGAGTCATCAGAATAATTCCTCTCGGTGGCGTTGAGGAAATCGGGAAAAATATGACCGCTGTTGAAATCGGGAATGATATTATTGTCATTGATGCCGGAATGCAATTCAAAACCGAGGACACTCCGGGAATCGATTACATTATCCCAAATACTACTTATCTTGAAGAAAGAAAAGATAAAATCCGTGCCATGATCGTTACACACGGTCACTTGGACCACATCGGAGGCATTCCTTTGGTTATGAGTCGGATTGGCAATCCTCCAATTTATTCCCGAAATCTTACGGTTTTGGTGATGAAAAAACGTCAGGAAGAATTTCCCCATTTGCCTCCTCTTGATGCTCACATTGTCGAGACGGATTCCGTCATCAATGTCGGGGATTTACGTATTCGTTTCTTTGGAGTCACTCACACGATGCCCGATTCCATGGGTATTGTCATCGAAACTCCATACGGTTCGATTGTGACTCCTGGAGACTATAAGCTCGACCAGGTAGATGGCAAAGTAAGCGAGGAAGAAGAGAAAGAATATGCTTTTTTTGATAAAGAAAAAGTTCTTTTGCTTATGACCGACTCGACCAATATCGAAAATGAAGGATTTTCAATACCTGAAGTTCGCGTTCATGAGGGCTTGAGGAAATTAATAGGTCAAGGAACAGGACGCATTATTATTTCGGCTTTTGCCTCATCTATTACTCGCTTGATGAAAATTGTTGAGATAGCCGAATCATTCGGCAAAAAAGTAATTCTTGACGGCAGATCGCTCAAGACCAACATGGAGATTTGTGAACAAGCCGGAATTTTCAAACCCAAGAAAGGCACAATCATTCCTGTTGAAGATGTCGATAAATATCCTCCAAATAAAATTCTTGTCATGATGACCGGAGCCCAGGGCGAAGAATTCGCCGCTCTTTCCCGTGCCGCAAACAAAACTCACAAAAAGTTTACTATCCGTCCGGGTGATACGATAATTCTTTCTTCTTCGATTGTTCCGGGGAACGAAATCGCCGTCCAGCATTTAAAAGATAATCTAACCCGTCATGGTGTTCGAATTATAAGTTACAGAACAAGCGAAGAGACAGTCCACGCTACCGGTCACGGTGACCAGGAGGATATTAAGTGGCTCCATCGTAAAACTCATCCTAAATTCTTTATTCCAATTCACGGTTGGCATTCAATGCTCGTCAAACACAAAGAAGTGGCGATGTCTCTCGGCATGTCCGCCGATAATATTATAGTTCCGGACAATGGTTCAATTATCGAAATCGTCGATAATGGGAATAAAATCATTCTTCGTAAAGAAAAAGCTCCATCAGGTCCGATGCTTGTTGATGGATTTTCTGTTGGCGACGAGCAAGATGTTGTTATTCGAGACCGTGTGATGCTTGCCCAAGACGGAATGTTTGTCTTAATTGTAACCATAGATTCCGCAACCGGGAAATTACGCAAATCACCTGATATAATTTCTCGCGGTTTTATTTATTTGAAAGAAAATCAGGAATTGTTGCATCAAGTCCGCTTAATCATTAAGAAAACCGTTGAAGATGAAGTCCATGGAATGAACCTTGTTAATTTTGATACTCTGAAAACTTCACTCGGAGATAATATCTCAAAGTTCCTCTTCCAAAAAACAGCCAAAAGACCAATTGTTATTCCCGTATTACTAAGTATTTGATAAATCAAAAATGAAATCGTCAAAAATAAAAAGAATGTATACGCTCGCTTTCATTTTTGCTTTGCATATTTCTATTTCGGCGTATATCAGTTCCGTCTTTTTGACCCAAATAATCAAGGAAAACTTTGTCGGAATTTTATATACGCTTGCTTCGCTCCTAACTCTTATTCTCCTTGCAAAAAGTTCAGGTATATTAAAAAATTTCGGTAATAAAAGATTGACTCTTATATTTCTGATAATAAACATGATTTCACTGGTTGGATTAATAACTTCCAGTAATCCTTTTATAATCGGGGCTTCATTCATCTTATTTACAACGACTAATACATTAATTTATTTCTGTATAGATATATTTATCGAGCATTTTGGAAACCCGGAAACGATTGGCAAAACTCGTGGTTTATATTTAACAATATTAAACTTTGCCTGGATGCTGTCTCCTTTTATTTCAGTCCTCTTAATAACCCGCGAAGGCGGATACAGAGCGATATTTACACTCGCCTTCGTGATGGTATTTATAATGACTGTCGGACTGCTGTTTTCAGTCAGAACTTTTGAGGACAAAGTGTACAGTAAAACTCCTTTCCTCGAAACATATAAATTTTTGAAAACAAATCGGCACATACTTGCCATTATGATAATAAATTTTATTCTGCAATTCTTTTATGCTTGGATGATTGTCTATACCCCGATATATCTTTTTAATCATTTAAACTTTACCTGGACTCAAATCGGAATAATATTTACAATAATGCTTTTTCCATTCGTCATCCTTGGGTTACCGGTAGGAACACTTATCGATAAATATCATATCAGCAAGAGAACTTTATTGTATGTCGGATTTTTTATCATTATCGGCTCAACGTTTACGATTTCTTTCATCACGACAAAAAGTTTGGCAGTCTGGGCAATAATTTTATTTATCAGTCGCGTGGGAGCAACTATCATCGAAACAACTTCGGAAACTTATTTTTTCTACCATGTCAAAGAAGAAGAAGCGCATTTACTCAGTGTCTTCCGGGATATGGTCCCTGTCGCCTATATTATTGCCCCGCTCATAGCCACAGGTGTTTTCTTTTTCCTACCGTTCAAATATTTATTCGTAATTTTAAGTGTCGTATTATTATCGGGATTTTATTATATTCCTCACCTGAAACATAATCACCCATATCCAAATGAAAATATCATACCCAATCCGAATCAATAAATATTTAGCTCACAAGAACTTTTCAACGAGGGTTGGAGGAGATGACCTTGTAAAAAAGGGTCTTGTTTTTATCAACGGACGAAAGGCAATTTTGGGAGACAAAGTAAATGAGGGTGATGAAGTCACTGTCAAATCAAAAGGTTCACAAAAAGAATATGTCTATTACGCATATAATAAAGATGTCGGGATTTCAACTAACCCGGACACTGGAAGCAAGGACATATTGCAAGTCACAAGGTTTCCTGAAAAAGTTTTCCCTGTCGGCCGGCTCGACAAAGATTCACACGGATTGATAATTATGACAAATGACGGACGAATAACCGACAGACTTTTGTCACCACTCTACTCTCATGAGAAAGAATATGTCGTCAAAGTCGATAAACCGTTCTCCGATAAATTCATTGAGCTAATGTCCGATGGCGTTCATTTCGACGGATTTATCAGCAAGAAATGCAAGGTTTGGCCCGAAAGCACCGGTAAGAGTAAATCCAAGGATACCTTCCACATCGTCCTGAGAGAGGGCAAAAAACGCCAAATAAGACGCATGTGCGAAGCATTACATCATAATGTTATCGACCTCAAGCGTATACGTATTATGAACGTCGTGCTGGACAAAATCCCGCTTGGAGAATTTAGAGAAATAAAAGGCGAAAAACTTAAAGAATTTCTTAAATTACTTCAACTCATATAATTATAAATCCCTCCATATGGAGGGATTTATAATTATTTGGCGATATAGGGAAGTAACCCCATAAAACGTGCGCGCTTGATGGCCATGGCCAGCTTTCTTTGATTCTTGGCTGTGACATCGGTGCGATGTCGGGCCAGCATGCGAGCCGAAGGAGAGAGAAATCTTTTCAGAACTTCTATATCCTTGTAGTCAATATGTTTGATATTGTTCGATGAAAAATAATCTTGTTTCATTTTTTTTAATTCGTAATTCGTAATTATTAATTCGTAATTGATTAGAACGGTATATCTTCGGCATTAATCTGTTCTTCCGGATATTCGATTGTATCCAGCTCTCCCTCATCTTTATCTTCAGCGGGTGTAGTCTTTGATGCAGATGCCTGACTAGTTACTCCACTTTTAGCTCCGCCGCTATTGGAACCAAATTGAATTCTGTCGGCAATAACTTCGGTTCGGTATTTTTTGGTATTTGTCGCTGCATCATCCCAACTTCTTGTCTGCATCCGACCTTCTACCATAACCTGACTTCCCTTTTTCATATATTGAGCAGTCGTTTCGGCTTGCCTCCCGAAGACAACGACATTGTGGTAATCTGCGGCTTCTTGTTTGGCTCCATTTTTATCTTTCCAAACGCGATTTGTTGCAACAGAGAAACTACAAACTTTTATACCTGAAGGGATGGCCTTGAGTTCCGGGTCTCGGGTTAAGTTACCGATTATAAATACTTTGTTTAAATACATAAAATAAATAGTTAAATTATTAATAATAATATTATACCACTAGGGCCTCAATTTCTTTGTCTATCGTTTCTTCATTTATTTTTTCTACTTCCTCAATCTTCGGAGTATAACGGCGCTTGTTACCATCTTGTCTTGAGTATGAACGTTTGACCGACATTGTATTCTCGCGAACTGTTTTAATCAAGAGGTATCGAACAAGTTTCTCATTCTTGTCCAGAATATTTTTTATAACTCTAGCCTGGTCGGTATTACATTCAAACTTCACCCAACCAAAATAGCCATAAGAGAACTTCTGGCTCTTATTGTTAATAGAGCGGGACATGACGTAAGCCAGCTCTATCAGTTTAGGATATTCATCGGAAATAAAAACTGCTCCATTTTCCAAAAACATATCCTTAAATGCCGTGACTTCACCACCAAGGTTTTCCTCGGCAATTGTCGGCACCATAATGTAACCCACTTCATAAACACCAAGACGAACCTCCTTTTCTTCTGAGACATCTTCTTCAACGACACCTTCAATATTCTTTTTTGTTCTTGCCATCGATAAATGCGCAAAACGCGCAATAAATTATTAATTTTAATACAATTTCGTTATGGACCAATGTGTACCGACTTCAGGGCCGGGACAAGCGAAATGTAGAGTCATACTAACAAAGATTCGGTTATAAGTCAAAGAGACGCTTGGCATTAGCGAAAATAGCCTCGGCTGTTTCTTCTTCGGTAAGACTTTTAATTTCGGCTATTTTTTTGATGATTTCTCTCACATAAACTGGTTCATTTCTTTTCCCCCGATAAGGCACAGGAGCAACATATGGACTATCGGTATCAGCTAGAATCATATCAAGCGGGGTTTCTTTTATGACCGAAATATAATCACAAATTTCCGGTTTTGGTTTGTAGGTGATTGGTCCAGCAAAAGAAATATACACCCCGAGCTCAATAAATCTTTTCATATCCTCAACATTACCGGCAAAAAAATGGGATACTCCTTTGATTTCCTCTCGTTTGGAATATTTTTTAATTAATTCGTAGACATCAAAGTAGGCATTGTGAGTTTTGTCAGTCGGATTATTACGAATGTGAAGCATAAGTGGCAAATTAAGTTCGTTGGCAAGTTCAATTTGTTCAATGAAAGCTTTTTTCTGTTTTTCAATTGTTTCAGGTTCCATATGATAATAATCAAGCCCACATTCCCCTATCGCCACAACTTTGCCAAGCTTCGCCAGCTCTTTATATTTTTCTTTATCAAAAATTTCTCCACGAGAAAAAAATTCTTTGTTTTCTTCGCCAAGCTCGTTCGCATCGTGATACGATGCTCCAGTATGAATGGGATGAAGCCCGATTGTCGCATAAACTCCCTCCTTGTATTCATTTGTCATCTCCACAGCCTTTCTTGAAGTATCGAGTTGCGTTCCGACATTTATTACCCAAGTACCATTGTCCAAAGCACGTCGAATTACCGCATCCCTATCTTCCTCGAATGCTTTGAAGTTTGTATGAGCATGTATATCTATGTATTTGGGCATAAATTAAATATATCACTTATTGATAAAAAGAAAACCCACCTTGTGTAGTGGGCATTTTTTATTAAACTTATTAAAACTAAATTTATTTGAACATCTCTTTTCTACTTCTTTTATTTAATATAGTAAATAAAAAGAGAAGCAGGTAAGCCGCTATGCATGTAGCAAATATCGTTACAGCAAAGAACAGTATTGGATCAAATTTACCTATTGCTGTATTTAATAGCAGATGTGCAACTACCACATAAAGAAAGCCAAGTAAGATTCCCGCTGTTATTGGCATTTCGCTAAAAAATAGTGTGGGAAAAATAAGCAAAAAAAGCAATTTTCTTTTCATTTTTTATTGTTATTAGGTTTTCTTAATTTCCTGGAAGAAACTAAAAGAACCTAACAACAAATACACAAAAGAACTACGCTACAGCGTAATATATAACATCTCAAACAAATAGTCAAAGTAAGTTATTTTCTTAAAAACAAGGGGGCCTCTGGTTTTTTGTTTTCTTTAATTAATTCTTGGATTTTTTTAGCAGTTTCTGGAATAACAGATTCTAGAGCTAAAGCTGCACCGTATAAATGGAATAGTAAATAATATACGTCTTTTTCTGCCTCTTCTTTATTTATTTTAATTTTTTTAAATGGTTCATTCTTTTGAATGTATTCATCTAGGTTTTTTAAATTAAACCAAATATTATTTATAAATTTATTTAGATCAAAATTTTCCAAATCCTCATTTGTATCTGTATAATATTTCATTTTTAAATCTTCATCGGATAATTTTACTCCATAATTTGTTGACATAGTCATGATTCTCGAAACCAAATTTCCTAGACCGTTGGCGAGTCCCGAGTTGTAGGCATCTTTGAATCGCTCAAGGGTGAATGGACTGTCCTCAAACGAGGAGATTTCACGGAGAAGGAAATAGCGGAGGGCGTCTGTGCCATATTCGGCGACTATATCTCTTGGGTCAACGCCATTGCCGAGCGATTTGGACATTCTGGTGCCTCCCTCAGCCGTTATAAAGCCATTCACAACGATTTGGTGTGAATTAGGCAATCCAGCCGCCATAAGCATTGCTTGCCACGTTGCCGCCTGAAAACGGGTATTATCTTTACCGCAGTATTGTGTTGGGGTTCCTCGCACCCAGTATTTTTCGAAATCATCCTGTTTATCCGGCCAACCAAGTGTTGAGATGTAATTTGTCAGGGCATCGAACCAAACATACATCACATGCTCCTTATCATCCGGCACTTCTATTCCCCAAGGCATTTTCTCTTTTAAGCGGGAAATAGAAAAATCTTGTAAACCACCTTCAACAAAATTTTTTATTTCATGGAATCTAAACTCTGGGATGACAAAATTAGGTTTTTTTTCGTATAAATCCAAAAGTTTTTCACCAAATGCCGAATATTTGAAAAAATAATTTTCTTCGTCAATCAGTTCAACTTGTTTTCCAGGATGGAGAAGACATTCACCTTTTTCGTTCAATTCCGAATCGGTTTTCTCGCTTTCGCAACCGACACAATATTTGGTTTGATAACTTTTTTTATAGATATATCCGTTATCTTTGACCCTTTTCCAGAATTCCTGCGCTGCCATCTCGTGATATTTGTCTGTTGTTCTGACAAAATGGATATCCGGACTTACTCCAAACATTTTCAGTTGTTCTTTAAAAGTTTCAAACCCTGCATCGACAAATTCTTTCGGGTCTTGGTCTTTCTCTATTGCCTTTTCATAATTTTTCTTTCCATGTTCGTCAGTCCCGGTATTAAAATAAACATCGAAACCCTGAAGTTTCTTGTAACGCACAATTGTGTCGGCTCGGACAAACTCAAGAGCGTGACCCATATGAAGTGGGGCATTGACGTAAGGAAGTGTGGTTGTCAGATAAAATGTTTTTTGCATACTATGTCTCCCTGGCGAGAATTTTCTTCTTTTCAAGGTCATCCAAAAATTCCAATAGACAAACTGCCGATGGTATAGCCAGAATCACACCCAAAAATCCAGCCAGTTCTATCCCGATAATAATGGAGAGGACAACAACAAGTGGAGATATGCCTATAACTTTTTTTATTATCAAAGGATATATCAAATAATTCTCAAATTGATGAAGAATAAAATACAAACCAAAAGAAAGGAATGCCATAGTCGCTCCACCATTCAAAAATCCAAACAAAACTACAGGAATTACCGCGACAAAGATTCCGAATGGGACAAGTTCACAGAACGCTGTCAAAATGGCAAGCACAAGTGAATATTTAACTCCCAAAATTGTCAGTCCCAAGTAAGCGAGAACTCCAATGATAAGTCCCAAAAGCATCTGCCCTTGGATCCAAAGGCCAATCTTGTGTTCTGTGCGTTGCCAAAGATCAATGATATATTCTTCGCTGTGGCGTGGTACAACAATACGTAAGAAGTTCTCAATACCTTTTTCGGTAATTGAAAAATAAAAAGATATTATTATAATCAATATAAAATTTAAGACACCCCCGAATGCTTTATCAAAAATATCCAGGAACCCACCCGATAGATTAGAAATCAAATCTTGGACACTTTTAATAATATCACCCAAGGAAGCATTGTGAGAAACAGTAGATACTATGTTTGTTGCACTTGAGATTGTATCAGGCTGAAAAGTATTAAAGATACTACCATGAGGAATATATTGGCTGAGAGATGCGACAAGAGCGGACATTTCATTTACAAATACAGGCATGAAAACAGATGACAATCCTACTATTATGCCAATGACTAATATATAGATTAGGAAAACTGCAATTGATCTACTTTTTATGTGGCGTCTAAGTTTTTTAACTGCCGATTCGACAAAAGAAGCGATGACTATGGCCACAAGAATAATAAGTACGACGTTAAATAATTTAATAAGAGCAAAAACCAGCACTCCTAAAAGGAGTATTTTTATCAGGGTATTTGTCGAGATACTTATATGCAGGTTTTTAACTTTTCCATCCATATACTCCTATAATAACACATTATTACACGAATTAGAATTTTAGGATTTTCTTGAACTTACCGCTATCTTTAAATGGCCCGATAATAGCAAGGTTTAAGTTTTTGATTTTGAATATAATCTTTGCCATTTTTTGTATGTCGTTTGAGGTTACCTCCTGAATTTCTTTAATTTTCGTCTCAAGAGTTTTTATCTCTCTTTTCATAAGTTCTTGAGTACCGTAAAAACTGGCAATATCATCAGTCGCCTCAAGGGACATTTTTATATTCCCTATCAAGAATGATTTAACTTTATTTAATTCTTTCTCCTCTACTTTTCGATTCACCAAATTGTCGCACTCTTTCAATATTTCTTTTATGACTTCTTCGACTCGTTTATTATTGACTCCAGCCGATATTTCGAAACTTCCGTAGTCAAGTGATGTATTATTAAACGCTCTGACATAATAAGCCACACCCATTTCTTCGCGAAGTTTAATAAATAATCTAGAACTCATTCCGGCACCAAGAACTCCGGAAAGCAAGGAAAGAATCATATTCCTTTTATCAAAGAGTGAAAAAGTGCGGACTCCAAGAACAAAATGTGTCTGGTCCGTTTCTTTAAATTTTACCAATACTTTGGGATTTGTTTGAACATCTTTTGTTTTTGATTTTTTGATTTTTGTTGTAGATTTTATATTTTTAAAATATTTTTCTGCTTCTTTATAGACTTCCTTATTTGTAATATTCCCTGAGACGATGATAACAGTACTGGCGGCAACATAATGACTGCTCTTATAATTTACAAAGTTATCCCGAACCATTTTGTGAATATTTTCTTTTGTTCCGGCAATGCTCCACCCGGCTGGTTGATCACCGTATAAAACTTCATCGAACAAATCCTGAACGTGCGCTTGTGGAATATCTTCATACATATTTATTTCCTCCGTAATAACTCCTTTTTCTTTTTCTATTTCTTTTTCCGGAAAAGTCGAATTTAGATATATATCGGAAACAACATCGAAAATTTGTTTAAAATTTTTGGCATCACCTTTGGCATAATAGCCGGTCAATTCGTGGTCGGTAAAAGCATTATATTGGCAACCCAGAGAATCAAGCTCGTGCGATATGGCTTGAGCATTTTGCCGCTTTGAAGTCCCCTTGAAGCACATGTGCTCAAGAAAGTGTGAAATACCATTTATCTCTTTTGTTTCATAATTGCTCCCTGTTCCGACAAGGACAAGGACTGTCACTGTCGGATTATCCTTCATCGGCACAGTCACGACTCTAAGCCCGTTTTTATACGTCTTTTTGATGGCTTTTTGCATAAGGCAATATTACCATATTTTGAGGGAGATAAAAAACAAAAAATTGCTAGGTCTTGCCTGGCAATTTTCTTAATTCATTTTATCTTTTATATAGTCAATTATATCTTCTTTTTTTATTCTTTCTTGATTGCCTGTATCGCGGTCACGGATAGTCACTGAATTATCGGTAAGAGTATCAAAGTCGATGACGATGCACCACGGTGTACCGATTTCATCTTGTCTTCGGTAACGTTTTCCGATATTACCATTGTCATCCCACATAACTCGTCCGAATTCATCTTTGAGTGCGCGATAAACCAAGTGAGCATAATCACGAAGTTCCTGTTTGTTTTTAAGAAGTGGAGAAACAGCACAAATAACCGGAGCGACGGTCGGACTGAAAGCCAGATACGGTCTTACTTCTTCCCCACTCATGTCCTCTTTATAGACACTCGATAAAATGGCAAGAATAATTCTATCTACTCCAAAAGTAGGTTCTACTACATGCGGAATAATTTTTGTACTTGTCTCCTCGTCTTGATAGAAAAGATTATGATTCTTCAAATCAAAATCGGTTCTATATGCCAATCCATAAAGTTCCTTCTGTCCGAATGGAAAATCAAACTCAAAATCAATCGTGCGTTTGGAATAATGAGCCAAGTCTTCCTTTTCGACTTCAAGCTCATGAACTTTATTCATGTCTACACCCACCATTTCAACCCAAGCAAGTGTTTCATTTTTCCAATATTCAAAATATTTTTCCCAATCTTCTTCTTTCAAAAAAAATTCAATTTCCATTTGCTCAAATTCCCTGACGCGGAAAACAAAGTCACGGGGAGTTATTTCATTCCTGAAAGCCTTTCCGATTTGCGCCATACCGAAAGGAAGTTTTGGATGAAATGAATCAACAATATTTTTGAAATTTACAAACATTCCCTGAGCCGTTTCCGGACGTAGATAAACTATAGCCGAAGAATCTTCAACGGCTCCAATATGAGTTTTAAACATCATATTGAAAAGACGCACTTCCCCGGTCTTTCCCCCACAATCATCGCAAATCCCTTCAACTTTCAATTGGTCGGCGCGAAAACGCCTTTTGCATTTTGTACATTCAACCAAAGGGTCTGAAAATGTATCGACATGCCCGCTTGCTTTCCAAACCGCCGAATTCATAATAATCGCCGCATCAACACCATATATATCTTCCCGAGAATCAACAAACTTTTTCCACCAAAGATTTTTTATATTATTTTTTAGAGCCACTCCGAGTGGCCCATAGTCGTAAGTTCCGGCAAGTCCACCATATATCTCTGAGCCCTGATAAATGAATCCTCTTCTTTTGCAAAGCGATATTATTTTTTCCATTAAATTGTTTTCGTTTTTTTCTTGCATTTTTTTAATTCGTAATTCGTAATTATTATTGTACCACTCTTGCATTAGTTTGAATAAAGTTTGGATCATTCAATAATAAGGTAGTAATAGCCCCATAGTTATCTTTGATTACCGTATTTGTAAATGAATCCGTACCGGACAGAAAAACTTCCTTCATAAGTTGGGGAACACTATCCACCTGAGACAAAGAAGGACTAATAGAAATAATGAAGGAAATTTCACGATTTGAATTTATTCCAGTACCGGGAAGAACTGAACCCATGTTCCAAATCACTTCTCTGGTGACATCATTATAAGTTAAATTATCGTTTTGTCCCGAAGCGAGTCCTACCCATTTAATATATATCGGTAAAGCTGAACGTGCTTGCGCTTGAGTTATACTATTTGCCGAATTTGAAAGAGTCCAGGTAACTATGTATTTCGTTTCGGTTTCCGCCTTTGGAGGCATACTACCGGAAAGATAATAAGCAGATGAGGCAATTTGAAAATCAGATGATACTTTGACTATTTTTTCGGAAAAATTATTTATGTCATCATAAGTAGAACCTAGGAGTGGTTTCCTACCTTTAATACTGACTTTAATGGAGATTTGTGGACTTTTTGCTATATATGATGAATTAATGAGAGAAAGTGGTTTCAAACTGAAAGTAACTGACCCTTTTCCGCCCGGATTTATTTCTGCCAGTTGCGGGGTTGAATTTCGGTCCCAAATAATTTGATTTTTGGCTGAATCATAGAAACCGTTATTGGGATTGACGCTACTCTTGTCAAAGACATTTCCGGATAAACTTACAATTATTTGTCCATCAGTTATACGTGTCGGCAAATTATTCGCCCAATCTATCTCGGCATTAATAGTCTCGCCTCCTGAAACAACATATTCTGTTTTATCTTGACCATCAACCAAAATATGAGCATCAAGGAATGGTTTTGCGATAAGAATTTTCTGTAAAATGGAACTATAAACAACATTCACTGTCGATCGGTCGGTTCCGTTTGTCGTTCCCGCATAGGCATGGAATACTTGTTCGTCACCATCTTGGCCGATAAGTCTTCCCTTAATTTCAACAGTTATAGGATTGGTAAGGGAAAGAGATGAAATATCCCAAATAGAATTTCCCAAGAGTGGAGTAGGTGTAGCACTATCAAAGACAAAATTAGTGGGATATATGACTTGTAATATAGGACTTTCTCCTGTCAAAGAAGTATTGAGTGTGGCTGTGATACTAAAAGATATCGGCTGATTGGAAATGGCATCCGTAGGAGCATCTACATTAAGAGAAAGTGGCGCTAAACTTATTGTAACAGGATAATATTTGTCTTTGGAAAAAATTGCATTTGACCCTTCCGGATGGTATTCCAAACTGATTTTTACATTTCTAACCGATTTCTCTTCTCCAAAAAGTGTAACTTTAATATTGCGGAGGACACTTTCCCCTGGCTTGATTGTTCCAATGGAATCTCGAGGTAGGCGAACAACGTCAGTCGTATTGTCATCCGCTCCTTTAGGATATTCGACAATCAAATCCGCCAATTCAAGACTTGCGGCATTGTTATTGGTAATTTCAATTTGAAGGGGTAGTTCATCTCCACCTTTGGTGAAAGAATTACCTACTACGTCTATATTTATTTTATCACTTGAAACAGAAACATCATTTTGAGAAAATTTATAATAAGCAAATCCAAGCGCTCCGACAAAAAAGATAATCGAAGCGATAAAAAACTTTTTGAATACTGACATTGGTGGTTTTATAAATATACTATTTATACCACCTTCTTTTTTTGTTGCCTCATCACTCCATTTTCCAAGAACCTTGTGTTTTACCGGATGTAATATTCCCTCTCTCTGGTGCCCAATGGTCTTATCATTGGGGTCATAAAGGTTTCTTTTTATATCTTCGATTTTGTTTTTATTCTCTTCATGCATACGTTTTATTATAGCACAAAATAGCCTTATAACTGACTCTCATTTAGAGCTTTATTTATATGAGCTATTATGGATTGCCTCTCTTTGAGTAACATTTCCGTCTTATTGCAATCAAATGAGGAGCATAAATATTTCGACAACATATCGGAATCACCAATATATCCAAGGCTGTTCATAACCCGCAAAACCAGATGTAATTCAAGTGCTTCGCGAGTTGAAGACGACATATACTCATTATCGAGCAAATAAAGCGCTTGGATAAAGTCGTCGAAAATTGTTTCGCTCGGGCTTTCCCCGGTGCAAAGACGCTCGAGTAATTTGCCGACTCTAGTCATTAAAATTAAAGAGGGTTCGTTATATCTCGCAAGCGGAAACGACGAAATATGCTTTGCCGAAGTCACTCGCCATAATTCTCTGCCACGAACCAAGTCGACATTTACATAGGAAAAGTCCTGTAAAGTGAAACGAAGTTTTGATTTGTGGAACCTCACTCCCTGAACGAAAGCACGAACAAGCCCCATCTCCCTCGTATAAATAGTCAACATCTTATTCGCCTCACCCATATTGCGAGATGAAAGTATAAATCCATGTGTGTGGTGTATGTGGTGCATAATATTTATTTTAACATATTATTTATAGTGTTTAACATGTCATTTGGGTCGTCAATTATTGTGATTGGGTTACCCTTTCCAAGAGTTTCTCTGTCATGGAAACCCCAAGTAACAGCTATCGATTTTACTTCACATTTTTGGGCTTCTCTTATATCTCCCAAAGTATCCGTAATGTAAACAGTATTTTCCGATGAAATTTCATATTTTTTAAGAATATTATTTATTTTTTCGACTTTGTTTGAAGTAAAATCATAACCTAAGACATCATCGAAATACGCCAAGAGATCTTCACGTTTTAATATTTTTTCAATAGATGAAGTTTGGGTCGAGGAAACTATAGCTAAAATATATTTCAAGGATAATTCTTGAACAATTTTTTTAAGAATATTTGGAACTTTTATTTCGCGAGTATGTTTATCGTATTGACAAAAATAATCTGGATGAGATATTAATTTTCTGTTTTTGAGAGCTTCATGTAAATTCTCCTCATAGAGTGACTTAAATTCATCTAATTTTACATTTTCATTCACTTCTTTAAATACATCATAACTGGCAATCAGAGTGTCAACCAGTACCCCATCAAAATCAAATATAACTATTTTTTTATTTTCCGGATTCATTTTGCAAATATTTTTGCGCTTTTCTTAAAACATTTTTCGTTTCTTCAAAACTTAGAGTATCAAGAGCTTCTTGAAAAGTTGCCCATTTGTATTCACAAATTTCGGATTCCTGCATAACTACCTTATCTTCTTTTGTAAAAGCAATGAAAAGTTCAACTGTTTTATCGTATTTCTCTCCGCCCAACTCAAAAGTATATCTATCTATTATATTAGGCAGTCCTGTAAACTCAATATCACTAATTCCGGTTTCTTCTCTTAGTTCACGAATTGCGGATTCGCGCGGGGTTTCTCTTTCCTGTGCGTGCCCTTTTGGGAAACTCCAATGTCCATCCGTCTGATTTAATATCAAAAATCTGTCTTCGTCACCGTCTCTACGAAGTACAAGAATGACACCATAACTTTTTTCTTTTTTATTCATTATTTTTTTATAACAATTTTAAATGCTAACTCATCAATCTTTATTTCAGTACCGTCGTTTTCTTTAATCACTATATCTTTAGCGCTGACAGCTTTCATTAATTCTTTATTGAATTTATTTATCAATTCTTGTCCATCAGTATTAGTACTAATAATTAAAGTCACCATATCATTTGGATTTAATCCATTCTTTTTCCTTATATCTTGTACTGCTCTTAAAAGTTCACGATACTGGCCTTCCTTTTTTAATTCTTCGGTAATATGAGTATCTAATTCAACCTTAAATTCTTCTCCTTTTTCAGTCTTGATTTTTTTTATGTTTAATTCATCTCTTATAATTTCCGCATATTCATTTCGTAATTCGTAATTCGTAATTCGTAATTCTCCAAGCGGTTGTCGAACCGGCAGTCCGGCTTTTTGCCTCTCTTGCAAACCAAGCGTAACAATTTCTCTCACTTCTTTCATTTCTTCAATTATCTTTTCTTCATTTTTCCCTTTTGATTTTGGCCAATTTTCAAAATGCACACTTTCTTTATCATTTTTATTCTTTAGTTTCTGCCAAATATCTTCGGAGGCAAAAGGGGTAAAAGGCGCCATCAATTTGGAAAGTGTTTTCAAGACAAAATATAAAGTTGTCTTGGCTTCCGCTTCGCCATCTTTGATTCTTTCGCGCGAACGGCGCAGATACCAAGTTGAAAGGTCATCGATAAATAGACGTATTGCGCGAACTGGTTCGAGGAGTTTGTAATCATCAAGTTGTTTTGTTGTATTTTCTATAAGTTCGTTCAGACGGACAATAATCCATTTGTCCAAAATATTTTCGGAACCTTTGTATTCGGAAACTTCCAATGCCGAGTCTCGGTAAAGTTCGTAAAAGGCCAGAACATTGTAAAGCAGATTGAAAACTTTATTATGCAATTCCGAAACCGTCTTTTCATCAAAGTTTTTCGATTCACCCGGTTGATTGACTCCATACATCCATAGTCGAATTGTATCAACTCCATATTTATCAATCATTGTCCAAGGGTCGACAACATTTCCTAGAGATTTGGACATTTTTTTTCCATTGGCATCGAGCAGATGGCCAAGACAAATAACATTCTTGTAAGCTTTGCCTTTGCCCATAATCACTCCGACGGCATGTAGTGTGTAGAACCAACCCCGAGTTTGGTCGATGGCTTCACATATAAAGTCTGCCGGGTAGTTTTTGTTCACAAAATCTTTATTTTCAAACGGATAATGGTCCTGTGAAAATGGCATTGTACCGGAATCAAGCCAGACATCCATGACTTCTTTTGCTCGCTCCAATTTTCCACCGCAATCACAGACAAGTTCAACCTCATCTATATATGGTTTGTGTAAATCGAGCTCGTAATCCTCATTATGAGGAAGAGGAATAAAATCAAATTCTTCTATCTCGGCGTTATCGAATTCTCTAATTGGACCTTTCTTTTCCAGGTCAGAAAAAGAAAAACCATTAGCTATAAACTGTAACCCCGCAGTTACACCACCATGACAAACAATTAAAATATTTTTATTTTTATATTCTGAATCAATTTCATAAATGTAATCACCTAATCTCTTTACCAATTGAGTAAAACTTTCACCATTCATAACTTCATTATCTGGAATATGAATATAATCATGCTCATAATATTGGGTAACTTCTGTTTTTGATTTTCCTTCAAAACCACTTCCTATCTCCCACTCTCGTATACGTTTATCGTAAATAATTTTTTCTTGAGGAAATTTAATTATTTTACTGGCTATTTCAGCTGTTTGTTTAGCCCTTAAAAAGGGAGAAGAAATTATCACATCAATCTTTTCGTTAAAATTATTCATGGATTTTATCACTTCTTCTTTACCTAACTCTGTCAATATTGCATTATGTTGGGAATCCATATAAAAATTTTTTTCAACATTATTACTTGCCTGCCCATGCCTCATGACAAAATACTTATTCCCAGATTTTTTGGTTTTTGATTTTAAATCTTCGATGCTTCCGATGACATCAACTTTTTTACACTTATCGCAAATCCAGACCGGAAGTGGTGTCCCCCAGTATCGCTCGCGGGATATTGCCCAGTCCTTTATTTCACGGAGCCATTCGCCGAAACGCCCTTCTTTAATGTATGACGGTTCCCAATTTATTCCTTCATTTTCTTTGACCATCTTGTCCCGAAGTTCCGACATTCTGATATACCAGGAATCGCGGGCATAATAAATCAGCGCCGTTTTACATCGCCAACAGTGTGGGTATGAGTGCTCATATTTTTCTTTCTTGAAGAGAAGACCACGATGTGCCAAATCTTTAATGATATCAACAGCTACCGCTTCATCACGAACAAACCTTCCTTCAAGAAAATCTGTTCCACCTAAAAATTTTCCATCAAGCCCCACCAGGTGATGTTTCGGCAAACCTATTTCATTTCCCAAGACAAAGTCATCGATACCGTACATCACTGCCGTGTGAACCACACCTGTTCCATCTTCGGTATTGACGAAACCGGCACTGTAAACTTTGTAAGCTTTGCTCAATTTTTGTTTTTCGATATCCGAGATTGTATTCGAAAGGTATGGGTAGAGAGGTTCATATTCAAGTCCGATTAAATCTTTACCTTTCATTTCACCCACCACTTCGTATTCCCCCTCGACAACTTGCAACCTTTCTTTGGCCAGAATATAAAATTCATTTTCTTTTTTTATTTTTACGTAGTCGATTTTCTTCCCGATAGCCAGAGCCACATTTCCTGGTAGTGTCCACGGCGTCGTCGTCCAAGCTAAGATGTAAGTAGGCGTAACATTTTCTGATTTCTCCGTCGCGTCGGAGCCCTTTAGGGTAAAGCGCGAAGAAATCTGAAAATGTGAAGCCGTTGAAACTTTAAATTTCGCATACACCGACAAATCTTTGACATTCTCATATCCTTGAGCCAGCTCATGCGAAGAAAGCGCCGTTCCGCAACGTGGGCACCAAGGCACAACCTTGTAATCTTTATAAAGTAATTTCTTTTTGTCGGCTTCCTTGATAACATTCCAAACCGATTCAATATAATCATTATGATATGTGACATACGGATTCTTTTGGTCCAGCCAGTAGCCGATTCGCTCGGTAAATTTCTCCCAAAGGTCGGTATATTCCCAAACGCTTTCTTTGCATTCATGATTAAATTTTGCAATTCCGTATTCTTCAATCGCTTTCTTCGAAGAAAGTCCCAATTTCTTTTCCACTTGGAGTTCCACTGGCAATCCGTGGGTATCCCAACCGCCTTTCCTTCTGACATGGAAACCTTGCATTGTTTTATAGCGAGGTATTATATCTTTGAAAGCCCGAGCTTCAAGATGGTGAATTCCAGGTTTGCCGTTGGCCGTTGGTGGTCCCTCATAGAAAACATACTCACCCTTTGGAGCATCCTTCTCCAGGCTTTTCTCGAAAGTGTTATTTTCCTTCCAAAATTGCAAAATCGCTTCTTCCCGAAGCGCCGAAACCGATTTTTTTGCCTCTTTGTCCATATAAGGATGATTTTAGCAGAATATTTGCATTTTTCCTAGATTCAGGTAGTATTGGATACGAATGAATTGCTCTTTACAAATCCAAGGATTGACGTCTTCGATTTGACTGACACACTTGTATATGAGCCACCAATACATCATAATACGTAGAATTTTCTGTTAAATTTCAATTCAAACAATTCGGCTCAAATACATTAAAATCGAGCAATTCATTTACTTTGGGTGGTATATATTTCTCAACAATCAAACCGTCAGGACCCAAAGTTTTAGCCCTTCCCTCGCCGCCAGGCATCGAAGGGCTATTTTTTTACATTTTATCCGGAGTTTTAATGCCGAGCAACCAAAGACCGTTTTTCATGGTTTGATAAAAGGCTTTCACAAGCTCGAGTTGATAGCTCATATATTTGTTTCCTGTCTCCAGTATTTTTGTATTCCCATAAAAAGTATTGAAAGCACTAGCCAGCTCGGTCAGATAAGTCGCTAGATGATGCGGTTCGAGTGTTTCGTATGAATGCTCTATTACTTCCGGAAATTGGTAAATCAATTTTTCCAAGCCGATAATTTCTTCCGGAGCCTCGCCTTTCCCCTCAATTTTAAATTCTTTTGATTTTTCCAAAATTGAATTGGCTCGGACTGCCGTGTATTGCAGATATGGACCGGAATCTCCTTCGAAAGATATAGACTTCTCAAAATCATAAACTATATCACTACCGAGAGATGATTTAAGTATGGAATACTTGAGCGCCGATACCCCGACAATTTCCGCAATTTTCTTTTTTTCACTCTCTTCCAAATCACGGTCCTTCAATTTCTCATACACCACATCCATGGAATCGCGAAGCAGCGATTCGCCGGTCACAACATTGCCTTTTCGTGAGGACATCTTGCCGGAAGCGAATTTCATCATGCCGTGGGTTATGTGCTTCATTCTTTTCTCGTAATCGGGGTGAATAAGAGAAATCGCTTTCTGAACTACCTTCATATATTCGGCTTGCTCGGTAGCGGTAACAACAATAGACAAATCAGGATTTTCTTTTTCGAACTTCGTCATCGTCAATCCGATTTCTTTCGTCTCATACGTAGGCAAACCTTGAGAATTTATAAATACGCGGGTATGAAGTTTTTTGTCGTAATTCTCGCCGTGAAAAATGACAGCACCGTCGGATTCGTCGAAAACCTTACCAACACTATCTCTAACAACTTTCTCCCCCTTTACCGCCATATCGCTTTCAAAGAAATAGTAATCGAATTTCGTTCCCAAAATTTTATATATTTCTTCGAATGCTTCAAGTGTAACTTTCCTGCCCCAATCATAATATTTTTTTATTTTTTCATCACACTCACCATTTTTATTAAAATAATTATATATTTGTTTATTAATACTTTCTATTTCTTTTTTAATATTTTCGTCAGTATCGTACGCCTCAGAACCAATATGATAACAATAACCAATATATTGTGCATTTTCTGAAACAGATTCTTTTTCTAACGGTCTTTTAACTTCAATCGTTTTACTTGGATCATTATTAAAATATATATTTAGTTTTCCTAATTTATCAACATGATTAATTCCCCAGATAGCCTTGGCTACATGCGGGCCAATATCCCCTTGATAGTTGGCCCGAACGGTTTTGGCACCGGAGAATTCGACGATACGGGAAATTGATTCACCGATGGCATTCGTCATTAAATGCCCGATATGAAATGGTTTGAACGGGTTCGGGTCGGTATATTCCACCATTATTTTTTTACTTTTTAGCAATTTATTTTTCCCCCAATTTTCTTTTTGTTTTAAAATATTTTCAACACTATCTTCAAAAAATTCTCGTGACAAATAAAAGTTTATAAACCCAGGACCTGCAATTTCGACTTTCTCTATTTCTTTCAGTAAATCTTTTTCTAATTCTTTTTTTATTACCTCAGCTAACTCGTGAGTTGTTTTCCAAATTCTTGCTTTTCCGCTTTGAGCAACGCTTCGGAAAGAAATTAAGGCAACGTTTGTTGAATAATCTCCATTTTTTAAATCTTCCGGATGTAGAACAGCAAAATTTGAATCTTCTATATTAAGATTTTTCAAAATTTCTGTTATTTGATTTTTTATTTTCTCCTGCATTTTATTTTTTGCCGGTCGAACCGAACATTCCTTCCCCTCGAGCCGAATCGCTTAATGTGTCCGTTTCTTCGAGTTCGGCAATCGCAACCGGGTAAATAATCAGTTGAGCAACCTTATCTCCAACTTCTACAGTATATGGCTCAGAGCTCAGATTTACAAGGAGGGTATTGTATTCACCGCGGTATCCGGCATCAAATACTCCACCAATCTGGTGAAGCCCAGCTTTTGATATACTACTTTTATCTTTAACGACAGCGGCATATCCTTCGGGAAATTCCATTGCAAATCCATGCCAAAAACGCTGGTGCCCCATCGGCGGAATCGTCACCGTCTCCATCGCGTACAAATCCATCCCGACGTCCCCCGGATGATGATATTTCGGCAATTTTGCATTTTCTTTCAATTTTTTAACTTTGATTTTCATGATTTTTTAGTAACTGCATATATTTTTTAAAATCGTTCAAAAACATTTCCGGTTTTTCCTTCAATAATTCATTTAACTCGTTTACTGAAAACCACTTCAGCTGTTCAACTTCTTCGTCTTGTTTTTTAAATTTGTAATCGTGGTCAACAATTACGCTAAAAAAATATGAGAAACAATCATCTAGCCGAATCTTGGGACCTGGTTTGAAAGTTAATCCTTTTAACCCGATTTCTTCTTCTGCTTCTCTTATCATACACGATTCATATGTTTCCCTTTCTTCAACAACACCCCCGGCTGCAGGCCCCCATAATCCTGGCGCGTGTCTTCGATTAAGAGCTCTCTGTGCCAAAAGAACATTCCCATCCTTATCCGTAATCCAAAGCCCTGTTGCCCGAACTAGCTCTTCAATAGTTCTATCTTTTCTTTCTTTGTAACCTATTATTTCATCTTTTTCATTTACAATTGGAATGTTCATAAACTATTTTATTATTTTTTTAACTTCTTTATAAACCAAATCATGAACTTGTTCGCGGGACAGTATCTTACCTTTCTCAGAACATTCGATTCTGATAAAATTGGGAATTTCTTTTTCTAATTTAAGCGCGCTTTTTCGAGAATTGATTAAGAAATTAACATCACTTTCATGAACATCCTTTTTCTTCTTTAAATATTCCCTTTTCATTTTACTTTCATCGCGGTCTTTTAAAAGCTGAAGGACAATATTTATCGGCAAGCTCAAATATAGTGTCAAATCCGGTCGCGGAATTTTGAAAACTTTGTATTCCATTTCATCGAGCCACTTCATAAAGTCGGCGCGCTTTTTAGCGCTTTTTATCTTGCCTCCTTGATGAATCTGATTGGCCGAGACATATCTGTTGGCAATGACTATATAACCGCTCTTGAGCCATCCACGCATTTCATCGCTTGATTCCCATCTGTCGGCGGCAAATAAAACCGATGCGATTTTCTGGTGAACATTGAGAAAATTATAGTATTGCTCGGACAAACAATGCCCAATAAATTTGCCGAAGAAGTTTTTATAGTAAACGGGAAAGTCGACAATTTTTACTTTATATTTGTCTTTTTTCAAGTGTTCGGCAAGATACGTCACCTGCGTCGTTTTACCGCTCCCGTCCGTTCCGTCTATTACAATCAATTTCCCTTTATCTTTTTTATTCTTTGTCATAATAATTCGTTCCTGATTTATATGCTTCAAGCATAACGTTGGCTGGTAAAAAAATTGGTTGCGGCAAATTATCCAGGCTGTACCATTCCCAACTCTCGCGTTTATTTGGTTCCATAACTTTCGGTTCTCCGCTTTCCCAATCGGCAATTAATCCTATCAGTATTGCGTGTCGAGGCGGATAAGTTGTTTCGTTCGAGAGACACAAAAATTTTATGTTTTTTATTTTTATTCCCGCCTCCTCGAGTGTTTCCCTTTCCGCACATTTGTTGAACGATTCCATGTATTCCAAGTGCCCCCCGGTAAAAGCATATTCACCGGCTCCGTGGGCGTTTTTTCTTTTGCCCATTAAAATCTTTCCATCTTTGAAAATCATTACTCCGACACCAACCTTTATGTTTTTATCTGTTTCCATTATGTCCTTCAGTATAACATCAAATTTAGATATAAAAAAAGTCCCCTGGTCATGTGTTAGACGAGGGGAAAGCTTTTTGCTTGGGTGCGCACCCTGTGTAGGAATAGCCATTTGGCTGTTGATACCGTTTTAAAAACGGCTGCTCAAAAAATTGAATTTAATAACTTCTGCTTTAAAGAGTAGTAACTTTGGCCAGAGCCAATTTTGGCAGTCTTGCTTTCTAATAAGCAGGAAAAAACACATAAGCTATTTCGTGTTATATCCTAGCAAGTTTATAATTTTGTGTCAATCCTAAACAAATTTTTTGGGAATTGGGAATTTCTTGGCAAGTGATTTTATTTCTTTGTGAACTTTTTCTTTTATCTTTTTATCGTCTTTATTTTTGAGTGTCATTATCATAAGCTCGGCAACACGTTTGCATTCTTTTTCTTTAAATCCACGGGTTGTAATAGCTGGAGTTCCAAATCTTATTCCTGACGGGTCCATTGGCTTTCTGGTATCACTGGCAATCGAATTCATATTGAGAGTGATTCCGACTTCATCAAGAACTGTTTGAGCTTCCTTGCCGGTGACACCCAATGAACCGAAAACGTCAGCTAGAATCAGGTGATTGTCCGTTCCTCCGCCGATCATTCGAATTTTATTCTTATGAAAGACTTTTTCCATTGCTTTGGCGTTTTTCAGAATCTGTTGGGCGTATACTTTGAATTTCGGCGTCATTGCTTCACCGAAAGCCACAGCCTTGGCGGCAATTGTGTGCATATGTGGACCGCCTTGAATTCCCGGGAAAATGGATTTGTCGATTTTCTTGGCAATTTCTTCATTGTCACGGGTAAGAATGATTCCACCACGTGGACCGCGAAGTGTCTTGTGAGTTGTCGAGGTAATAATATCGAAACCATCATCAAATGGATTACGTAATACTCCGGCAGCAATCAATCCGGCAATGTGAGCCATATCAGCCATCGTTATTGCTCCAACTTCATGGGCAATATCCACAAACTTTTTATAATCAAGCGAACGAGGGTAAGCCGAGAATCCGGCAATGATTAATTTTGGTTTTTCTTTTTGGGCTACACGTCGCATATCTTCATAGTCAATTTCTCCTGTATCAGGATTTTTCATTTTATAAGTGACAAATTTATAAATCTTTGCAGGTAGAGTCATCGGATGCCCGTGAGTCAAATGCCCACCATGAGACAAATCCATCCCCATAACTGTGTCTCCTGGGGAAAGCAGAGCAGCATAAACAGCCAGATTGGCCGGAGCGCCGGAGTGAGGCTGAACGTTGGCGAATTTGCATTTAAATAGTTTGCAAACACGCTCGATAGCCAAAGTTTCCACTTGGTCTGTCCATTCCTGCCCACCATAGTACCGTTTGCCCGGATAACCTTCGGAATATTTATTGGTAAAAATCGAACCGTTGGCTGTCAAAACGTCTTCCGATACGTAGTTCTCGGAAGGAATGAGCTCCAACCCTTCAGCCTGTCTTTTTTCCTCCCCTTTTATAAGCTTTTCTATTTGTTTATCTTTCATTATTTTTGAAAAATTAGATTTGTAATATTTTGATTTTAGCATATTTGGCAAAAAAGAAGAAAAGATTATAATAGGAGTATGAAAAGTTATGAATATTATGAAAATCCAGATGAAGAATATCTTTCGCTCATGAAATATATTCTAAGCAATGGAATAAATAGAGATGATCGCACTGGAATAGGCACAAAAAGTGTTTTCGGACACCAGATGCGTTTTGATTTATCAAAAGGATTTCCTCTTTTAACTACAAAAAAAGTTTTTATTCGTGGTATTATCCATGAATTATTGTGGTTTTTAACTGGAGATACAAATATAAAATATTTAGTGCGTAATGATGTAAAAATATGGAATGAATGGGCTTTTCAAGTATATTTAGAAAAAAACAATTTAACAAAATCACTTGCTCGATATTCTCCAGAGTGGACTGAAAAACTGAATTGGTTTATAGAACAAATAAAAACAAGTGATGAGTTTGCAAAAGAATGGGGAGAACTTGGCCCTATTTATGGAAAGCAGTGGAGAAAATGGGAGACACCTAAAGGTCAAGCCATAGACCAGATTCAGAACGTCATTGATATGCTAAAAAATGATCCTTCATCTAGAAGGATAATTGTTAGCGGTTGGAATGTAGGAGAAATTTATGACTTGATACATGACCATAATCATGCTCCGCCACCTTGTCATTCTCTTTTTCAGTTTCATGTATTAGACGGAAAACTTTCATGTCAATTATATCAACGTAGCGCCGATTTTTTCCTTGGTGTGCCATTTAATATCGCTTCTTACGCACTTCTAACAATGATGGTCGCTCAAGTCACAGGATATAAATTGGGAGAATTTGTCTGGACTGGAGCAGATATACACTTATATTTGAATCATCTTGAACAAGCCAAATTACAAATTTCAAGAGAGAACGATATCCGACCGTCGCCAAAAATGAAAATAAATCCTGAGGTAAAAAATATATTTAATTTCAAATATTCGGATTTTGAAGTCGTAGATTATAATCCTCTCGATGCAATCAAAGCGACTATCGCCGTATAAACATATGATATTATCAATCATTTCAGCCATCGGAAAAAACAACGAAATCGGCAGGAAAAATGCCCTTCTTTGGGATTTGCCTCGCGACATGAAGCATTTCAGGGAAACAACCCGTGACCACACGGTAATAATGGGACAGAAAACTTTTGAGTCTATCGGCCGACCTCTTCCAAATCGACGAAACATCGTAATCACCCTAAATAAAGATTTCCGAGCTGAGGGAATTGAAATCGTCTATTCACCGGAAGAACTTAATGAATTATTAAAAAAATCTGAAAACCAAAACGAAGAGGCATTCATTATAGGCGGAGGACAAATATATAAATTGTTTATTGATAAAGCCGATAAACTTTATATTACTCACGTTGACGTGGAATTCCCCGATGCAGATACATTTTTCCCCATTATAGATATGACTAAATGGAAAAAAACTAAAAGCGAAAAATATCTTACTGATCCATTCAATAAATACAATCTTGAATTTGCGGTATATGAAAAAAAATAAACCCTGATCGGGGTTTATTTTTTATTTAATTTTTCGATTATCTTATCGATTTTTTTGTACATTTCTTCTTTCTCCCCTTCATTGACTATCGTCCAGTCAGCGCGAGCAATCGGTCCGGCTTGATGAAGATTCTCTATTTGGGCATAATCTCTCGATACAACATCCTCCTTCGATAGCGGACGAATGGGACGATTGCTCATTCTCTTTATCCGTATTTCCGGCGAAGCATAGACGGCAAGAGTTTTAAATGAGTCCCCATACTCTTTTTTCATTTCCAAATATTCTTCCCAACTATATAAACTTTCAATTATGACACTGGAATTTTTATATAATTCTTTTATTTTTGGCAAACTTAAAATTGCATAAGAGCCCATCCCTAATTCTTTTCGAATTCTTTCTCTTGTCATTCTTTCATTGGCTTCATTTATTTGAAGGTTTACTCTTTTCATCTCATCGAAAGTGACATCACCAAAATAAACTCTTGGCCAATTTGTTTTTTTAAGTAAATATTCAATTACTTCCGTCTTCCCAGCTCCCGGCAAACCAACAACCGCTAAAATTATTTTAGACATATTATTTTTGATCTCCGTAAGTCATCATATCATTATTTAGTAATTCGTATTTGACTCCAGCCTCCATAAATATTTCCTTACTACGAGTTCCGGCATGATAATCTTTCTCTGCTACCACCCTCTTGATTCCGGCATTTATCAACAGTTTTGCACAGGTGTAACACGGGGTCATCATGCAATACAGGGTAGCTCCTTCAGTGCTGATACCCATCCTCGCCGCTTGAGCAATGGCATTCTCTTCATTGTGACTTGTTCTAATGCAATGTCTCGATTGTGTCCCATCTTCATAAGTAACAGTGTTCATTTCGTGCCCTATATCATCACAGCTCCTGCATCCAGCAGGAGCACCAACATAGCCGGTTGAAATTATATGTTTATCCTTAACAAGAACACATCCTGTTCGTCCCCTATCACAAGTTGCTCGAGCTCCTACGGCATGCATTATTCCAATAAAGTATTCATCCCAAGATGGACGCACATAAGATACCTCACTTGGTTTTGCAATTGGGGTAATTTTTTTTGTTTGTTTTTTCATAACCATTATTATAACTTGTTATAAAAAAATTACCTAATAATTATAAACCCTTATAATTAAGTGTATATTTGTATTTTTCACTTTGCCATTATACTAAATTTTTATTATTTAATAGGATTATTATTTACCGGGACAGATCGTATCTGAATCGAAGTTGCATTGACACTACCATCGGAATTGGCTGTACCAACTACTATAACTTGATTACCGGTAGAAACATCGGTTGCTGTACCACTGACAGTTTTTTCAACTGTGGTCGTCGGAGAATAGAATACAATTTTTGACCCGCTTTGTGTTTGCATCGCTCCACCATTGTTACCGCCAAGCTGGACGGTTAAACTTTTATCATCTTTAGAAATAACTTGTCCAGAGACAAAACCTCCACTGTTTGCTACTCCACGCATCATTCCATTGCCAGTTCTTGAAGTTCCATTTTGATTGAAACCATTTGGAATGTTAGCAGCAAAACTACTAGAAGAACTTTTCGAATTAGCATATTTCATTCCCCCCAAAAAACTAAGACCTGCGATAACTAAAACGATAACTATAGCTCCAATAATTTTTTGATTTTTCATATAATTTTAAATACTTTTATTAACTAATAATTTTTACTCATACCTTAACGCCTCGATCGGGTTAAGTTTTGATGCACGCTGGGCAGGATAATATCCAAAAACAATTCCAATGAGAGCTGACACTCCAAATGCCAAAAATACGGATGACAAAGACACCTGTGCTTGTAATATTCCTAGAACCGTCACTCCTAAGGATATTCCCCATCCCAGCAGTACACCAATTACTCCACCAATGAAAGTTAACACAACAGCTTCAATCAAAAACTGACGATTGATATCTCTGCGTTTAGCACCGATTGCTTTACGTAAACCAATTTCACGAGTTCGCTCTGTAACAGTGGTCAACATCATATTCATAATCCCTATACCTCCAACAACAAGTGAAATCCCAGCCACTGCAGCAAGCAGTGTTGTAAAAGTTCCCGTTACCGAAGAAGCAGTAGAAATAATATCCGCTTGGTTCATTGTAGAAAAATCTGCTGATGCTCCGTCTAAATTGTGTCTAGTTAAAAGGGTAGAAGTTATATCGGCTTGAACCGTAGCTGTAGCCTCCGCACTTACTGCTGATACACTAATTGAAGTCACATATTGATCACCTGAGAAGTAACGCTGTGCAGTCGTCAATGGGATATAAATCATATCATCAGGATTTTGAAAACCTGAACCGCCCTTAGTTTTTGTTAAACCGATTATTTTAAATTGTATCCCTTTTATTCTGATTATCTGCCCGATTACATCGGCTCCTTCTCCAAAAAGGTCAGCCTGAACTGTCGGACCGATGACAGCAACTTTTGCTCCACTTGAATTCTGTTGATCTGAAATAAAATCCCCTTGGTCTATTTGCAAATTTCGAACCGTTGGATAACTTGAAGTAACTCCATCAATTGTTGTGTTTGTATTTGTTCCTTTTGCAGTTACTTGATAACGGCCAGATACTTCTGGAGCAACAGCTTCAACAGAATTAAGCGAGGTAAGAGCATTGGCGTCTTCTATCGTTAGAGTTTTTGCTGAACCACGTCCTTGGTTTACTTGCTGTCCTACGCCTCGTGGAGCTCCCGGCGAAACAACTATCAAATTTGCTCCAATTGATTGAATTGAAGAGGAAATAGAATTTTGAGCACCAGTCCCAATAGCAGTCATAGCGATGACAGATGCAATACCGATAACAATTCCGAGCATAGTTAAACCAGAGCGAACTTTATTCCCTCTCAATGCCATAAATGTTTCTTGTAATATATCTTTTGTTTTCATTTTAAATATTTTTAATGACCTTTTTAGCGTGCAAATTATTGTCACTAATTATAAGACCATCTCGGATAGTAATAATTCTGTCAGCATGCTCGGCAACATCTGGCTCGTGAGTAATTAAAATAATTGTTCTCCCCTGCTCTTTGTTTAATTTTTGAAACGTACCAAGCACAATTTCTCCTGTCTTTGTATCAAGGTTCCCAGTCGGCTCATCAGCAAGGATTAGTGTTGGGTTATTAACCAGAGCGCGAGCAATCGCTACGCGCTGAATTTGTCCGCCGGAGAGTTGATTGGAAAGATGCGCAAAGTGAGCTTCATCCAGTCCACTCGCAAATAAAGATGCTCTGGCACGTTTCTCTCTTTCTTCTTCTCTCACTCCATCGTAAATCAGAGGCAACATTACATTACGAAGAACTGTTGTACGCGGAAGTAAATTGAAGGATTGGAAAACGAAACCAACTTTATCCTTACGAATATCGGCAAGTTCGTCGTCGGAAAGAGTTGAAACATCTTTACCATCAAGATAATAAGTTCCGGAAGTTGGATTGTCCAATGCTCCTAATATATGCATCAGAGTTGATTTACCTGAACCGGATGGACCCATAATCGCCACAAATTCTCCATCATTTATTTTGAAACTAACGCCATTAAGAGCATTAAACGGCTCATCACCTGTCTGGTATGTTTTTATAATATTTTTTATTTCTATCATAAATTAATCTATAGGTCTAAATGCCGCTCCACCACCGCCGCCTCTATTTCCACCACCACTGACAGCACCTAGAATACTAGGGGCTGAGGATTTCTTAGTCGTCGTTGTTGTTGCATTAGTAATAGTTTTAGTAACAATAATATCTCCTTCTTTTAACCCTGAAGTAATTTCGGTATCAGTATCTCCGACTAACCCAGTTGTAACTTCTGTTTGTGTTGGGGGTATAACCGAAGGAGAACCCTGTGCCCCAATAAGAGTTGGTGCAAGTGGAGTACTGAATGTCTCTACATAACTTGTCCCATTTTGAGTTTTAACCGCACTACTTGGTATAACAATGACATCTTGAGCACTATCTGTGATAACTGTCACCGAAACACTCATTCCTGGTTTAACCCTGTCATCTCCCACATCTAAACTAATTTTGACATTGTATGACACTACTCCTTGAGATACCGTTCCAACAGAATCAATTTCTGAGACAACACCAGTGACAGAAAGACTATCTATAGCATCAAAGGTAAGAGTTGCTTTTTGTCCAAGTTTAATCTTAGCTATATCAACTTCATTAAGCGATATAGTAGCTAGTTGTTGTTTTGTGATAATAGTTCCAATACTTGACCCCGATGATTGACCAACTTGAGCAGTTAAGGTCGCAATCACACCATCAAATGGAGCATAAACAAAACAACCATCGTAAGCGTCCTGTTTTGACTGTTCAGATAGTTGTGCAGCTTGAATATCTTGTGAAGTAACACTTGTCGCTGTATCTTCTAGAGACTGAGTATCTTCTTTTATGTTATTTATTGCTGACGATAAACTATTTACATAACTGTTCGCACTGGAGAGCCATGAAGAAATATTTGTTCTGGTTGTAGAAGTGTTTGTATCACTTGTCGCTATATCTAAATCAGCAACCACAGTATTAAAAGCAGTTTGAGTATCCTTTATTGCAGCCGATATTAGTAAAGAAGACTGATAACTTTGATTCATTAAATTACTAATATCATTTTGGGAACTTGATCTGGATAAAGTTTTAAATAACTTAGTTAAATTATCTATACTGTCTTTTGCTTTATAATAACTATCCTCTCCAGTAGAAACTTTTTCTCTACTAGAATTTGATGTTTTGGCAATATTTTGATAGCCAAGATATCCACTACCATTGTAAAGGCTCTCTAGGTTATTATCCATAACTATCATGTCAGAGAGAAATGTTGAGACAGTATTCCATCCACTATCATAGGCATCCGCTAACCCGTTTTGTTTTTGAAGTAAAGTCAAAGTATCTGGACCTTTGGTTAAATTATCAAGACTAATTTGAGCATTAATAAGTGCCATTTTAGCATCACTAGAATCAACACTGGCGATAAGTTTTCCCTTTTTTACACTATCTCCAACGGAAACTCCAACATAATTTATAACCCCAGAAGTTTTAGGACTAAGAGTTATTGTATTAGATGCTTCTATTTGACCGGTCCCAGTGACATTGGTTGTAATACTGCCTTTCTGTACAGTTTCTGTAACATATTGGGTTTCTCCGCTAGTTTTACCTTTAAAAAAGACAAAATAGACACCTAGTACAATAATAATTAAGGTAATTCCCGAAATGATTTTGTGCGACGATATAAATGTTTTTGTTTTTTGCATGATAATTTTAATTAATTAATTTGTTTTAATTGGTTCCGGAAGTGGAGCCGGTAATAATCTTATCAACATAGCTTCAATTTGACCGGAGGAATCAGGAGACCCGATAACGACTATATGGTCATCTAATTTTAATTCATTCGTAGTTACGACATCTCTTGCCATACGGATTTCAGTCTTGTCGTTTATTATAATAACTTTTTCAGTTTTGTCTTTTTCGTCCGAAACTATAATTGTTGGCAATTCTATCTTAATAATTTTACCAATGGCTCCATGAGCATTCGGTAAATTACTAAAATCGCCACCCATCATCTGCGGACCCCTATTCGGCAAACCGAAATTCATGGCATAATTATCTCCCCAGTCACGGCCAAACGTCGCTTTTCTGAACCCGGCAAACATCCCCATTTGAAAAATAAGAAAAGCAACTGCCAAACCCCCAAATATATAAATAATTACTCGGAAACTTTTGGATTCCAAAACTTTTTTAATATCATTTTTTAATTCATCTTTCATATATTTAGGTTCAAAGCAAATCTTTTCAAGAAAAAATGTCTGGCTCCTCGTCCTCCCTCATCCGAGGACTTTTTTATTGATAAGATTTGCGTAGAACTATTATAACTTTATATTATTGATAATTTACTTTTAAATTGACGGGATGCTCGCCTGATTGAAATAAACAGGATAAATAACAAAAAGAGCGAGACAACCAGACTGGCAATCGGTAATGAATCGGCAAGCGAAAGAACGTATTCTTTCCAGTATAAAGCGATGACACCACTATCCGAAAACGCCAATGATAGATACTTAAAGAATCCTAGCCTGGTGGCTTGTTCGATAAGAATCTTGATAGATAAAACACTTCCAGATAGTGACAACACGCTTAGGCTCAGATAGCCAAATCTTTTCCATTTGGTTATGTGAGAACTTTTATATTCAATTAGGCTAAAGACATCCCCGGAAAGTCGACCTCCCGGAAGGTACATTGCGTTTTTGAATACTTTTTGCAAATTCTGTTCCACGATTATATATACGAATCAATTACAGTTTTGGTGCAATCATTTCTTTCAGTTTTTTCAGCGCTCGATGATGGTAGCTTTTGACTGTATTTAGAGGCTTGTTAAGCAGTTGCCCTATTTCATTGAAAGTCATATCTTCCTGATAATAAAGAACAAGAACTTCCTTATAATGAGCAGGCAGTTTATTAAGAAGATTATTCAATAATTCTTTGTCCTCAAGTTTTATCAAAGCCTCATCGGGCAAAATAACATCATCTTCAATACTATCGGTGAAAGGTTCTTCATCACTATCAAGCGAAGAGAAAGTTACACTTTTTTTCTTTCTTAAATAATCGATAACGGTATTGCGAGTAATTGTCAAAATCCAGGTTTTAAAGCTGGCACGATTAATATCAAACTTCTTTATATTTTTCCAAACTTTTACAAAGACATCTTGAACGATATCCTTACCATAATCAAGACCGACGAATCGCACCGAGAAATTATATACGGAGGGAGCATATCTGTCTATCAACAACCTAAAAGCATCTTGATTTCCACCAAGATGTTCTTTTATCAGATACTCGTCGTTATTTTCCATCCCTCTAATATACTACTAATTTAGATTTTAGAGAATAAACTATTTTTTATTGTATTTCGGATGACTTTCGGGAATAGAATGAATATAATTTGCATACCGTGACATAGCAAAAAGAACACTTGAAAGTCTGTTGAGGTACGAAATGGTAGCTCCGCTTATAATTCTACTTCCCTCGTCGCTGGCCGATATCACGCGTCGTTCGGTTTTACGAGCGAGCGTTCGAGCAAAATCAAGCCCAGAGCTTAGAATACTTCCACCGGAAATAGTGAAAGATGTAATCGGTGGCAAGATTTTTCCTATTTGATTTATAATATTTTCTATCTTTATTAATTCTTTTTTACTTACATATATTACCGAACCACCGAGTTCTGCTTGAATAATAAAAAGATTTTGCTGGATTTCCTCGATAATATCTCCATATAAAATTTTCTTGTTTCCAGTTTTTAGTATTATTTTATCAATACCGGAATAAACCTTTATTATACCGAGATATGCATTAAGTTCATCTACCGACCCAAGAGCTTCGACAAGGATGGAACTCTTGGAAATCCGCCCTTGTTTGCAATCGAACAAAGTCGTCGTCCCATTGTCTCCAAAACCGGTATATAGGATATTTTTCTTCTTTTTTGTATTTTTTTTGGCTCTCTTCATAATTCAAAGTATAACACTATTTTATTTGAGATATAAAATTACAACTAAAAGAATATATATTTATTTATCGCGCTTCGGTAAACTCGGTAAGGTTTCGGACCGACAAAAGCTTTGCCGTTTATAAATATTGTCGGCGTGCCATAAAGGCCGGTTTTATCAAGTTCTTTTACTTGGTTATCAAATGCATTTTTTGTCTCGGGACTATTTGCACATTCATCAACTATCTTAACATCAAAATTAAAACTGGAAAGAATACTATCTAAATTTGTTTTATCTAAAATGTAATTCTTGTCAGCTTCAAATAGATAAGTGTTGAAATCCCAATACTTATCGGGATACATTTTATTTACACAGTATCCTGCTTCTCCTAAAAATGTTGTATCACCTTTTGCCGGATAATGGGCAAAAGTAAGTGTTGCATTTTTATTTTTAACTAGTTTTAAGATATCCGGATAGGCTTTCCTACTATAATCACAAGCATAGCATCCAATGAAAACTACCTTATCTTTGCCGGTTACATTTTCGGTTGGAAAACCGGAAAGATCCACTCCTTTAAGGGTTACTGTTGCTTCTGTTTTTGGAGTAATACCACAAGCCGTACTGTCACCAACTGCAGTTACTTTATTATTTGAACCACTTGGATCAAATGCACAAAATCCGCTTTGATTTAAACCATTACAACTTCCGTAAACATAAAAATTAAATCCTCCGCGAATGACCCAAATAGTACTCCCCACCATTAAAATAAAAAATATCCAAGAAAATACTTCGTAATATTTATTGAGAACTTTGGCCAAAAATGTCGAGCGTTTCAAAACTTTTGCCAGAAGTTTTCCTTTAACTTTCTCGGCAAAGCTGGTATTGCATGGTCGGAATGTAATACGCCTAAAAACACAACCAAAAGCCTCTTTGGCCAGTGCTCTCTGTGTTGCGCTGAATATTCCCATTATTCCAAATACAATTAAGGCAACTAGGCAAGGCATAAATTTATAGTATTTTTACAATCTGATTTAAGTTTTTAATAAATATTTCCGCTTCTTCCATCGTGTTATATAAATATAAAGAGACTCGCGCAGAATTGTAAATCTTTTTATTTTCAAACCAAGAATGCACACAATGTCTTCCGGAACGTATTGCGATATTTGCCATTTCATCCAGCATTATTGCAATTTTATGCATATCTGTTCCTTCAATGTAAAAATTCACAATACCAGATTTAAGTTTTTGATCTTCTGGGCCAATAATTTTTATCTGCGGAATTTTCTTTAATTCTTCCGTGATATAAGTATTTAATCTTAATTCATGTTCAGCGATGTCTTTAAAATCAAACTGGCTTAAATATTTTACCGCTCTCCCTAGCCCGATAATTCCAGCATAATTCTGGAGCCCAGCTTCAAATTTCTCAGGAATTGGGAGCATTTTATAGCTATCATAGGTGGTAAATTCAACTGTATCTCCACCAACCATGAAGGGCTGCAATTTCTCCAGCAACTCGCGCTTGCCATAAAAAACTCCAGTGCCGGTCGGGCCCAACATTTTGTGTCCCGAGAAGGCCAAGAAATCAACATTCAAATCTTGCACGTCTATTTTTCTATGAGCAATACTTTGGGCGGCATCGACAAAGACAAGAGCATTATTTTTGTGAGCAATTTCTGTAATTTCTTTTATCGGATTTGTCACCCCGTCCAGATTTGAAGTGTGAACAATAGAAACAATTTTTGCACCGGCAATTATTTTGGAAAAATTATCCAAATTAAAACTCCCATTTTCGTTTCCGGGAATTATTTTTACAACTATACCAATCTTGTCCCGCAGGACTAGCCACGGAACCAAATTCGAATTGTGCTCTTTATCAGAAATTAAAACGATATCATCTTTCTTCAAGCCAATAGAATTTGCGAATAAATTTATTCCCTCGGTCGTATTCCGGGTAAAAATTATTTCATCGTCGCTATTTGCATTTATGAATTTTGCGATAATTTGTCTCGCCTCCTTCACTTTCTCTGTAGCTTTATTGCTCAGTTTATGAAAACTCCTAAGCGCGCATGCCGGATAGTTGAAATAATATTCATTCATGGCCTCTACCACTTGATTTGGCTTTAGACTCATACAGGCACTATCAAAATATATAGGAGCAGGCCCATTTTTACCATTTAAAATATTAAAATCCGCCCTTATTTTTTTAGTATTTAACATAACAATTACCGATTATAGCACATATTTTACTGTTCGGTCGTCACTCCATCAAATTCCGGTCCATCTTTTTCAGCCTCACTCTTGGTTGCACGAACTATGCCATCTTTATGATGAGCAGGAGAATAAATTGTGTAAAGCTTAAGACCATCACTGCCTGCCGTGACGTTGTGATTTGCCCCGGAAGGGACGATAACCGCATCGCCATCTTTAACTTCATAAATCATGTCATTAATTATGACTTGACCACTGCCCTTTTCGAAACGGAAAAATTGGTCATTGTCGGTGTGCACTTCCATACCAATTTCTTCGTTTGGCAATAAACTCATAAGAACAAGCTGACAATGCTCGCCCGTATATAAAACCTTGCGAAAATTATTATTCTCCGTTGTTAATTTTTCTATATTATCTTTGTATCCTTTTTTCATATATTTGTATTAATATTAATTTTTCTAATATGCCAATTATACCATCTTTATTCTAATTTACGCATTATAAACTTTTTACCGAAAGAAATAATGAGTAAAACCAGAACCAGCCCTATAATTAAAGAAATTTTTCCAACTGTTGTATTTATCGACTGCCAGCTGTCGGCAAAAAAATAACCTATCAAAGAATAAAAACAAACCTGAGTAATACTTCCCAAAAACTCATGGACAAAATATTTCCTATAATTTGTTTTGCTTATTCCGGAAAGAAGATTAACCGACAATGTCGACAAAACTTCAAAACGACTGATAAAAACAATTAAACCCGGACGTTTATTAAACTTATTTTCTAAACTTTTATAACCATCCGACTCTAAAACTCTTCGGAAACCAACACGAGAAAGAACTTCCCTACCGTATTTTCTCGCTATCCAGTATCCCAGATTATCTCCTAAAATATTTCCGGTAATCGAAAGAATAATTACCCAATAAATATTAAAGTATCCGATGCGCGCATAGGCCGATGCTGCTGTCAGTATACTTCCGGAGGGAATTGGAATAATGAACGCTGCCACAAAAGCAATGGCAAAGATTGTTGCATATCTATAAAGTAACAAATATGAGATTAGGGCCTGCAATATAATATTCATAACAAAAAGAATAAAACCTCCAACCCTTAAAATATACCACAATAAACGCGAAACTTATACAGAATAATGTAATTCCAAACGAAAAACCGACTCGTAACGTATCAAATATGTTTACGAACCAGTTTTTTATCTTTGTTTAATATAAAGATTATGTTAAAAAAAATTATGCTAAACAGTTGGGTGCTCCAATTCTCTTCTAATTGAATTCGCCTCTTTAATCTTCCCTTCATTTGCCAATTTCCAAGCTTCGACAAACTTATCAAAATTATCTTGCGTAATAACATCACTTACACTACCATCTCCTACTTTATTTTCTATGAGATCCTTCCAACCATTATAGTCTTTATTAGTCAAGACTTCAGTAATCTCTGCTTGAAAGTCCGGAGTATAATTTGGGCCATTTTTTGAAAAATCTCCTTGATATGCAAAAGCGCTTCCCGAAACACCTAAACCTAACACTAGAGCCATCAAACCACTCATCATCAATTTATTTCTCATTTTTTTGTTGTTTACTTTGTTTACATCTCACAAAGTATTTAGTTAATGTTTATAAGTGTAAATGATTGTCGTCATCTACACCCATAATACGCGAGAGATTTGAGTTTTATCTCACTGTGCAACAATCCTGATTTATGCCGTTCCCAGCTGGGTATATCTCTTCCGCATTGAAGATGATTGTATTGTCTTTTTTGTCTCCGATGATTTTTATTATTTTCCCTACACCAATTTTAGCCTGTTTATCTATAGAGGCACTTCCAATATTTATATCCCAAATGACACTATCGGCGTCGACTATCTTAATTAAACTTCCATCAACTATTATTATTTTCCCCAAAAGAAGTCCTTCTTCCGGTTGAGACCAAAATCCGTTCCTGTCGAATATTACGGCGTTATAAACCGGGACATTCGCGGATATGGATTGTTCTATAATTTCTCCCAACCCAAATAAATAAAGAATGGACCCGATAATGACTGTTAAAATAATATATGCACCGATAATTGTCATCAAGCGATGACGGTGGCCTAATAGTGTCTTTCGGTAATAAAATTCACCCAAAATAGTAAACAACAAAAGACAAATTACCCAGAAGTATGGTAACGATTTTAAAATAAAACCGAATCCAAATTTATTATACAAATACCAATCATTATTAAATAAAATGGAAAGAGTTACAGAAAATGATACCGCTCCGACAAGAACAGCGAATCCGACAAGGGACCAAAAAAGAACTCTCTTTAGGTTAAAGACATTTTTGGAAATTGGCTTGATACCACTTTCTTTAATCTTTTCAAATGCTATTTGACTTATATCTTTGTTTTCCATACTATTTTAATTTTTCGTACTCTTTCTTGAAAAGTATTTTTCCTCTAGCTATTAAATTCCCGACCGTACTTGTTGGTTTTTTCAAGATATCGGCTATTTCCACATAATCCTTTTCATCAAGAAACCTAAGGATAAGAACTTCACGATATTTTTCATCCAGCATTGAAAGTGCTTCGTCTATCTTTTGTCGGTCTATTGAATTATCTATATCTTTAACTATATCAAAAGCATCTTCAAATCTGTCTATGTCTTCCTTCTCGAGCGATATCGTTGGTCTGATGGATTTCTTTCTGATTTCACTGATAGTTTGATTGTGGGCAATGCGATATATCCAGGAAGAAAATTTCAAATCGGGGTTAAACTCATTTAAGTTATAATATGTTTTTATGAAAACATCCTGTAATATATCTTCGGCATCTTCTCTGTCCAGTCTTGAGATTCTCATGATATAGCGAAGGAGTTTGTCTTCATATCTCCTCGTTAGACACAAAAAATGATCAGAGTTGTCGAGCGACAATTTGACCAGTTCACTATCCGACTTTTCGTTACAGTCTTCATGATTTGTCATTACACATACATTATACGCATATTGGGGCAATTTTGTCGCGTTCTGGAGAAAAAAGACTGATAATATCTTAATTATCAGTCTTTTTAGAAACACATTATTTTATTATATGTATGTGCTTTTCTTTTTTCTTATTTCATATCTACAGCTGGGACAGGATTTGTTGGAGTTTCTGATTTCATTTTTGAAAATTCACGATACATCATTATCATAATAATAAAACCAATCGGGTAAGTCACAAACCCTCCGACAAAGAAAACAATGAAACCAACCGCCATAAATAATCCAATAAGAAAGCTTTTCCAAAATAATTGCCAACCGTAACCTTTTGTCATATTCCAAGCTTCTTCTATTGTTATTCTTGCTCCCTGATTTTTTTCTACCGAAAGATATATTGCAAATATCAAACGCCCGCAAACATACAATCCCGGAATTACAAGTAATATGATTCCGCCAAGAATCGACAACATGTATAAAATTATTGTTTTGAACAAGTTCCAAAATTGTGGAAGTGAAGGTAAAGCTTCTTTGGAAAAAGGATTGAAATCTTTTTTATCGACTAAACTAAAACCAAAACGTATCCAAATATATGCGAGTATCAAACTAACGACATAAGAAAGTGTCGCCAATATCAAATTATGACCGGAACCGACAGCCTTGACCACCAGAGTTATAACAAGTAATAATATGAACGTCCCAAAATGTAGCTTGTAAATTGGCCACACTTCTTTGATTTTAGCCCAAATTTTAAATGTAAATTGCATAAAAATTATAATTAGAAATTAATAATAAGTTTTTATATTATACCATATAAGATTAAATTTATGCATTTATTAATTTGAGTTTTTCGCTCCTTTTCATCTTCTTGACAATAATTTCTCTCTTCAGCGATTTACTCTTGGTTCTATATTTTTCGAAATAAACCAACTTAACAGGGCGACGAGCTTTGGTATACCGCGCTCCGGATTTTAATTTATTGTGAGCAAGAACCCTTTTGGCAAGGTTATTAGTATATCCAGTGTAGAGAGTTTTGTCTTTACATTTTAAAATATAAACATAGTGTTCCACCAGTTTATTATACAACTAATTCTCCGCTAGGACTTTCCTAGCGGAGAGTCAGTTGGTTCTTCCTTAGATTTTTCCTAATTTCTTTATAGCCTGGAACAGTTTTCGCCACCAAATCCCAAAATTTACGTGAGTGATTAAATTCTCCGAGGTGACACAATTCATGGACGATAATATAATCGGATGATTTTTGAGGAAGCAGGGCAATTTTATAATTGAAATTCAAGTTCCCTTTTTTGGAACAGCTTCCCCAGCGGGTTTTTTGGTTGCGGATAACGATTCGATTCCATTTATAATTATAAAACATATTAAAATATTCAATTCTATCTTTGACAATTTGAAGTGCCTTATCTTTATTTTCCAGATAATTTTTATTTCTCTTCATAAAAAATTATTTCTTTTTCTTTGCTACTATTTTTTTTGCTGAAACTTTTGCAACCGGTACTTTCTTAACTTCCTGTTTAACAACAATAGGGGCAGTATTTATGACAGGTTTTGTTTCTTTTGGCTGAGGAAGTTTCTCTATCGCCGCCATGATGCGGTCAAGTCTGGCATTTATTTCTCCAAATTGCTTGGTCATATCATTCTGAGTTCCCATGGGCTTTGAAAAAGGTGGCGGTGGCAAAGGTCTATCATTAAATTCTCTTTTTGGTCCATGATCTCCGAAATCTCTACGAGGTCCGCGATCATCATTACCTCTTTTTTTACTAAAACATTCATTGCAATACACAGGCTTATCGCCCGATGGACGAAAAGGAACTTCACAACTTTTGTGACATTCATCGCAAATTGCTTTATACATTGTAACTTCACCTCTATCACTTCGATAATTTGACCTTCCTCCGCTATTTCCACCTCTGAAACCTCCTCCTCTATTTCCACCACCATTACCTTGAAAATTTGCCATAAAATTATGTATATTTTTACCTGCCACGCTGGACAAGTTATTATGATTATGAATAGATAATATGCTTTTAGACCTCAAAAAGCAAGAAGAGTGTAATTATTTTGAATTTCTGATATAATTACTGAACATTTATATGGAAATTTTCCTTCAGCATATTGCTACTTGGCTTGATTCCTCAAAATATATTCTGCTTTTTTTAGGTTGTATTATTGAAGGTCCGGTCGTCATGATGATTAGTGGCTTTCTTTTCAGTCTCGGTCAATTTCATTTACTCCCTATGTATGTGGCTCTAGTCTCTGGCGATTTTACTGCAGATATCGGCTGGTATATTTTGGGTAGATTTGGAACCCGCAATGCCATTTTCAAATACGGGCATTTTATTGGCTTAACTCCGGAGATTCTCGAGAAAGTGGAAGACCGCTTTAGACATTATCATCAGAAAATTTTAATCATTTCAAAACTAACGATGGGTTTCGGGTTTGCCGTGGTAGTCTTGATGGTTGCCGGTATGTTTAAAGTTCCTTTCAAAAATTATGTTGTTTTGAATCTTGTCGGTGGTTTTATTTGGACAGCATTCCTCCTGGTTGTAGGTTACTTTTTTGGCAATGTATTTGCTATAATTCCAAAGTCGTTTAAGATTGTTTTTATTGTATTTGTAATAACAATATTTATCGTCGGTATAAAATATGCCAACAAATATATTATGAAAAAAGAAATATGGACCCGATAATATCAATTATTATTCCCACATTAAACGAAGAAAAAATTCTTGAGAAGACATTAAAGTCTTTGAGGGAGTTTAGGGGTAGCTACGAAATAATAGTTTCCGATGGAAAAAGCACAGATAAAACACTAAGTATTGCCAGACAATACGCCGACCAAATTGTCGAATATAAGGATGAACCTAGACAAACAATTGCGATGGGGAGAAATCTCGGAGCCAAAGTCGCCAAGAGCAAATATCTTGTTTTTGTCGATGCCGATGTGACAATTCCCGATATAAATAATTTTTTTGCCAAAGCTGTCGATTTATTCGAAAAAAACAATAAGTTGGTTGGACTGACAGCTTTCGTCAAAGTTTTTCCGGAAATGTGCACATTCGGCGATAGATTATTTTTTGGGGTTGTTAATATGGGCAGTTATTTTTTTAATAATATTTTAAATAGTGGTAGCGCTCTGGGCGAATTTCAGATGATTCGATCCGATACTTTCAGAAAGTTAGGTGGATATAACGAGAAAATAGTCGTCGGTGAAGACATTGAAATGTTTTCGAGATTATCACGTATCGGAAAAGTCCATACAGAGCCATCCATATACATACTCCATACATCAAGACGTGCACACAATATCGGTTGGTCATCGTTGTTCTTTTTTAGTATAAAAAATGCTATTCATCTTCGTCTTTATAAACGTTCTTCCGTTTTGGAATGGGAACCTATTCGTTAGAGAGAACCTCGTCTATCGTGCTTCCTTTTTTGTAAATAATCAGACCCTCTTCTGATTTCTCCCATACTTTTTGTAAAGCATCCAATATTCGCCAAGCCTCGAGAATTTCATCACTGGTAGTGAACAAACTGTGGTCGGAATTCATAGCGTTGAACAATACCTGCTCATAAGCTTCCGGCAAGATATCATAGTGTTCTCTGAATTTGAAACTGAGCTTATGTTGATTCACCTTGCGTTCATAGCCCGGTTGCTTGGCCCACATGTTGAACTGAATTCCCTCTTCCGGCTGAAGTCGTAATAGCAGTTCGTTCGATTCGCGGTCCTTGTCTTTTTTATACAAAATTCTGATTTCGGTAAACTTGTTCTTGAGTGCTTTACCTGTTGTCAGAGTTATTGGCACACCGCGCCATCTTTCGTCGTTCGACTCGAGTGTTATCGAGACAAAAGTTTCCACCCGACTATTCGGGTTATTAACCTCCGAAGTATATCCTTCGTACTGTCCACGTTTGGCATTTCTGTCCATATCGAAAAGAACTATATGTTTAAGCGCTTCCAAACGCAAAAGAGGAACCTCGTCCAATTTATCGTCATCGGGCAATTTCATCAATGTCAGGGCCAGTAATTGCAAAAGGTGACTTTGAACATAGTCACGAAGTGCTCCCACTTGTTCATAAAAGTTTGCTCTTCCCTCTATTCCTATTTCTTCCGAGGCAATAATTTCAATCTTTTCTATGAAATCTTTATTCCAGGTCTTTTTGAAAAGCGAATTACCGGCACGAAAGACAATAATATTCTGAGCTGTTTCTTTGGCCATATAATGGTCCACTCGGTAAACTTGTTTCGGCAAAAAATATTTGTCGGTGTGTTTGGCTAAACTTGTCGCATTTTCCAAGTTAACTCCAAATGGTTTTTCAAGTAATAATTTTGTCTCCCCGATTACAGACAACCCCGATATTCCCAGAAATTCTATAATTGACTTTGAGACTTGTGGTGGAACCGATAGATAAAATATATATTGGCAAGGTACGTCAAACTTTTCGGATATCTTTTTTAGGTGTTCACCTAATTTTTTATAGTCATCAATATTTGTGACATCGATTTGTTTCAAGCTCATGTGATTGCGCAAATATTCTGCATTAGAGGTTTTCTTCAAAAGATTTTCTATTTTTATATCTGGTTGCCGAGTAAGACCGATAATGTGAAATTGCTCAGGCATCATCCCGGCATTTGCGATAGCGCCAATGGCCGGCAACAAATACCGCCTGGCTAAATCGCCGGAGATTCCAAAGATTATAAGAATTGTCGGTTTATTATTCATTTATTTTTCTTGATTATTTATTTTATGTCCACCAAAAGCGTTTCTCATTGAAGCCAATAATTTTGTGGCAAAATTAACTTTGCCTTTTTGTGAATCAAGTCGAACGTCAAATGAAGTTTGGATGGCTTTCATCTCGATATTAAAATCTTTCGCCACTTCAAGCGCCCACTTCGCTTCGCCACTCTCGGCGACACTTCCTTCCACATTATTTTGTCCGGGATTTTCTTTCATAATGTCTTTTGTAAGTTCATTCAGCCATGAAGTGATAACACTGTGATGTTGCCAAACCTCTCCGACTTTGTATAAATCCAAATTTTTGTATGGACCTTCTTTGAGCAATCTGTATCCTTCAGCCAGGCTTTCCATCATACCATACTCGATAGCATTGTGAACCATTTTGACGTAGTGTCCAGAACCGCTTTCTCCGAAATGTGCGTACATTCCTTCCGGATTCTTAAGAGTCTCAAGCACCGTCTTGATAATTTCAACTGCTTGGCTATCACCTCCCACCATCATCGAAAATCCGTTTTGATAACCCCAAATACCTCCACTCGTGCCAATATCAATGAGGACCGAACCGCTATTTTTCACAATCTCTGCTCTTCTTTTCGTATCGCTCCATTTGGAATTCCCGCCATCAATAAGAACACTGCCCTTCGGTACAAGTTTAAGCCAAGTTTCAAGTTCACTGTCAACAATATCTGCTGGCACCATGAGCCAAATAATTACTTTGTCAGTTCCAAAAGCCGAAATGACTTCTTTTTTCGTATAAGCACCAATCATTCCAAACTTTTTCATTTCATCTATAGGGGCAGGACTTCTGTTTGAAGCAATAACAATATGCCCCCCTTCGTGGAGTTTACGGACAATCTGCGAACCCATTCTTCCTAGACCATAAATTGCTATTTTCATATATTTTTTAAGCGAAACAAATTATATCATGAAAAAATGTCTGACATTACACTCATCCAGTTTTTTCAGGATATAATTTGTGTAGCTTAGTTTCAGTTATAATCGGTAAAAATTGTTAGTAATGGAACTTTTTTTAATATCTGGGCCGGTTGTTTTATTATCTCAATATCATTCTCTACTAAATCTTTCACCACTCCCCATTTCTCCTCACCTTGCATCCAAACTACTGCTTCATCAAGTTTTTCTATCGTCCTTGGAGTTATAGTGATGCGAACAAATATTGGTGTATCATAACTAGCAGCTAAATCTTGGCTCTCTACTGCAACACTTCCTGGTAATATTCCGGCAGTGTGCCCATCTTTGCCAATTCCGAACAAACCAATTTTATAATCAGCAATTTTAAATTGTTGGTCAAGAACAATATTAAACTTTTGAGTTGTCGAAATTATACCTTCCCCTATCAAAATGGGAACAAATATCGCTCCCGGTACGTTGAAACCATTTTTAACTAGTCTGTACCAATTTGAATTTTCATGTTTAAGTGGACCATATCTCTCATCTGTCAGCATTACAGTCAAATTACTAAGAGATTTATCTGCAAGCAACTCCGCAACTTTTGATGCGACAGCAATAGATGAACCACCAGTCGCAAAAAATAAAACCTTTTTCCCTTCCGAAAGCCCTTTGATAATAGAATCAGCAATAAAGTTTGCCGGGTCTTCTACTTTTGTTGTTGTTTTGATATTTAAATCCATGAACATATTATACAAAATACTGTGGGAATATCATAGCCACAAAAATCAGGCAAAATTAAAACAGCAAGTTTTTATCTTGCTATTTTAATAAATTTAGTTTAAATTTGTTGCTGACATTTCTTTCAAAGTTTCTAGATCTGGTTTCTTTTCCATTGGGATATTGTTCTTGATGTAAAAATCCTTTTCCCCTGAGCCTGCCACATTTAAAGCTCTTTTACGATCTTCATACCATTTCATTACTGTAACTCCAGGATTCATCTTTTGATATTCTTTGTATAATTCTTTTTCTTCTTGACTCAAATTAATAATTTCTTGTTGTGTAGTTGTATCTTGTGTTGATAAATTTTCCATATTATATTTTTCTGTTATTAATAATGAGCCTATTGTACAAAAAATAGGGGAAATAATCAATGTTTTAAAAATGATAATTTTTATCTCCCATGCTTGTTCTTTGACCTCTGGATTGGTGGGTTTTTCATAACCAACTCCTTTTTCGCATCGGTTTTAATTTTGACCGGAAGCGGAATCATTGCTTTCACATTTCTTTCTCTTATATTTTTTTTCATATATTTATAATACCATTTTTATAATAATTAATCTTCAATTCTTTTTCCCCATTGCCACTTCGGTTTCTCACCTTTTTTATAACAAATATATATTAATACACCCGTAAATATGAATATGAAAAACAAATTTTTTAACCCTTCATGATCCATCTTCACCATTCCAAAAGCAAATAGCACCACCCAAACAAGTATAACTACCCAACCTTCCCAGGATGCAGGGTACCACCCGAAACCGTATAATTTTCTTCTAAACCATTTCTTTTCCATACTTTATATCATATCAAATTCGGTGAAATTAATCATTCCACTTCCCTTTGAATTTTCCGCCGAATTTTAATCCGGTTTGGAGAAATATTCCGGCTTCTTTCACCGAGCTCTCGGAATCAAGCAGTGTCGAATAAGCACCAGCTTGGTCGCCTTTATTCTCATGTTCATTTGCGTCATATAAAAACTGTTTGGCTCTATTTAGGGTTTGGTTCGTGCTTTCAATAATTTCTTGGCTCGATGCTGATGGCTTAGCTGAAGCACGATCGAGCTCGGTCGTTGTTTTATCAATCAAAGATTGAATAGCTTCTTTCCTTCTTTTATAATTATCTAATTTGTTTTGTATTTTATTTTCGGTTTTTATTTCATCATTTTTGGAGATGTTTGTAATTAAATCGGCATTATCTCTAGCTGTCTTTGAAATCTGAATATCATTATATTGTCCGTTTTGGTCATATTCTTTTTTCCCACTTAGGATGTCCAGCACTTGGGCATGAGCGTTCATATTCGCATGAAAATTGGTGATGAGATCTTCGCTCTGTCCAATTGACCCTGTTGTTGATTCTATTTTATCAACCTTGTTAAGGGCGTTGTTTAAAGATGCCGTGTGTCTTTCCAGGAGGTTGTTAAGGCGGTTTTCGATTGGCTGGTTAAGTTTACCTTCGCCTGCAAGGGTCTCAGCCTCAACCATACGCTTTGTAGCAAGGTTACTTTCATATACGGCTTTAGCTTTAGGTGAAAATGTCAAAGCTCCGCGAATCGGTTCAACAATACTGACTTTGATTGGGTATAAAATGCTGTTTGGTAAACTGTCCTCGGAGGCAAAAGCAATACCTCCACTTGCAAGTATTATAATTAAAGGTACGACAACATAATATGCCAAACGGGTTTTCTTAATTCTCGCTATGAATGAGTAATTAAACCATGGACTTCGTATAGATTCTTGAGATGAAGAAATTTTAGAATTTACTACATATTCAAACACCCGCTTCTTTTCTAAGGCGGTCATTTTAATTTTTTTGATTTCTTCAATTGAATTTTGTAAATTATTGTCTTTCATCCCATTAGAAAATTTAAATGATAATATTTTTCTTTTCTTCCCGTAAGTCGATTTTCTAACGGGACAAGTATTTTTTTCTTAATTCTTCGAGCCCACGATTAATTCGAACCGAGGCGGCATTCGTTGATATTCCCAAAATTTCCCCTATCTCCGGTGGCGATAAATCTTCACCATAGCGGAGATAAACCGGATCACGATAGGATGGAGAAAGTTCATTTATTTTATCCATCAGATATCTGCCCTCGGCCGAAGTGGAAAGATTAATTTCTGTTGTCTTCTCATCAACGACATCGATTTCCTTATCATCTTTGGAGAAAATTTTATCCCAGGACAAACTTTTCTTTTTCCGATACCAATCAATGACAAGTCGGTGAGCTATTGTGAAGAGGAATGCCCGACTATTTTGGATATCTTCACCTTTCTTTAAACTTTGCCATAATCGTAGGAATGTCTCTTGGGTTATGTCCAAAGATTGCTCTCGGCTAGACACCCGAACCAAACAAAACCGAAATATAGCATCCGATTCCTTCTCATATATTGTTTCAAATGTATGATTCATGTCTACTTCCATATATTAAGACGCACAAGCGCCTGATTTCTTACTTTACGCATATATTTAAACTACAACAAATACATATTAATGTCTATGTAAGAAAACCTCTACATCCTGCGTCTACTTAAATGTAAGGTCGCAATTTAAAAAATAATTATAAAATATAATGAAAATATTAAAATCAATCGGTCTAATGTCGCTTATCTTCACAACTGTTCTAATTGGGTTTGGGAGCTCTATCGCTCAAGCCGCAACTTATACAGTTGCCGATGTCGCGGCACACAACACATCCACGGATTGTTGGGTTATAATAAATAATAATGTTTACGATTTAACGGATTTCATCACATCTCATTCAGGCGGAGCTTCAGTTATTGATGCTCAATGCGGGAAAAATGGTACGGCATCATTCAATAGCGGGCCACACTCGGCAAGTGCATTGAGTGCTTTAAGTTCTTACTTATTGGGACCGTTGACAGTAGTGTCCCCAATACTTACAAGTTTGACAGTCATTCCGACTGCTCCAACGGTAATAATTGGTGGAACAATTCACTTAAATGCTACTCCTAAAAATCAAAATGGGGGGGCATTTATAGGAGCAACAACTACGTTCTCCTCCAGTAACACCGCTATTGCCACGGTTGGTAATACAAGTGGAATAGTTACAGGGGTCGCAATTGGAACTGCAACAATTACAGTATCCTCGACTAGTGGAAATATAACTGTCACCAAGACATCAATCGTAACAGTTACAGATGTAGCGCCGACATTGGTGCTTGATAGTGTTAAAATCACACCGGCTTCCCCTTCGGTTCAAATCGGTAAAACGGTTCAATTAACCGCCAAGGATAAGAATCAAAATGGCGGAAATTTTACCGGAGCAGATACAACGTTCCACTCAAGTGATACAGGAATTGCCACAGTTGATAGTTCAACCGGCAAAGTCACAGGAGTCGCCGTCGGAAATGCCACGATTACCGCAACTTCAACTTATGGAAGTAAAGAAGTTAAAGGAACTGTGATTGTTAAAGTAGTTGATACAACTATTAAAACAATCAATACCGATAACAATGGGAAACATTTGGGTCAATTCAAAAATTGGTTCAGGAATTGGTTTAAGAACCATCACTTTGGCAAAAGAATTGGTTTCGGTTTTGGAGAGAAGAATAACCATCAAAATAACAACAACGACAACGAAGGAAATGACAATTAATAATAACAAACAACTAAACTAAAATAATCGACAAAATAAAAATCATCTCTCTGCTTTAAACGGGAGATGATTTTTATTTGTTCATCTTCAATTAATGCTAATATAATATAATTCCAAAGCATATGGTGATGCAATCGATAATTATTCATTTTTAATCCAATATATGCTTAATATAAAAACAATTGCTCCAAACTTTAAACTTCTAGACCAAAGCGGTGTAGAGCGTTCGCTTAGCGACCACCGAGGTTCTTATGTACTTGTTTATTTTTACCCCAAGGACGATACGGCAGGCTGTACCAAAGAAGCCTGTAGCATTCGTGATGTATACGGTGATTTCCAAAGCAATGGCGTTGTCGTTTTCGGCATTAGTTCCGACTCGATTGAAAGCCACAAAAAGTTCGCCGAAAAATATAAGTTGCCGTTTACTTTATTGTCCGACTCTAAAAAAGAAGTAATCAAAATCTATGGCGCGAATAGCACTCTAGGAACCAAACGGATTTCTTATTTGGTTGGCCCAAGTGGGTTGATAGAAAAAGTTTACCCTAACGTCAACCCGGCCCATCACGGGGCCGAAATACTGAAGGATATTTATGCGCTCAAAGATAATATAAAATGAGAAAAATCTAGACAATACTTGTCGTATCATACCCCAATTCTTTGGCTCGGGAAATGGCTTTTTTAAAAAAATAAAACCAATGGTCATAATCTTTATTTTGATTTATCACTTTCCATCCGGAAAAAATTTCCTCGCTTGTCGCCCAGGCTAATTCAAACTTTTCGTGTTCTTCCAATTTAGTCGGTTGTAAATTTGCGCTTTTTAGTATTACCAAAAAACAAGTAGCAAGAGCCACTCTGTTTATTTCCTTATTCCTATTAAAATAATGCGTTAAAACTTTATCTACTTTTTCAATATGTAAAAAATCGTTTAAGCCACTCTCTTCAATTAATTCTCTCAATACTCCCTCTTCCTCACTCTCTCCTTCATTAAAACCGCCACCATACAGACCCAATATTCCATTTTTTAAATTTTTGTATACGGCATATTTTTGTGTTTCCGGATTAAAGACAACAGAGCATCCGCCGTCGCGCCGCTCTTCATTCTCTCTTTTTATCCCGAATTCTAGTATCCCTTCTGTAACATCCATGCCATTTATATTATCACGAATATTTTTAATTAAAAATACAAACTAATCATTTTTTGATTTAGTTAAAGAAAGAACAACCAAACCAATGATGATGAAAATTATGCTGATAAAGAAAGCTGTTCCCGAGCCAAATCTTTGCCAGATAAATCCTCCACCGATGCCGGCGATAAGCGCTCCGAAACCGGAAACGGCATTGACGAGCCCATAGGCTCCTCCACGATTCTCTTCTTCGGTCAGCATGGCAGCATATGAACGCTGGACTCCGTCGGTTAGTGCCGGGAAAATTCCAAGGACAAGAAAGCCGACGACGAGGAGCAGAAGTGATTTATCAAATAGAAGAATTATATAACTCGCAATAAGAAACAGATAACCGGTAAAAATTATTTTCTTCGGTCCTAATTTATCACTCAACTTTCCACCGCTAATAGAAAATCCGGAATATGAGATATTATAAAGCACATAAAAAAGAGGTATAGAAGCCAGAGTCAACCCGATACTTTGAGTTTTAAGGAGCATAACAGCCACAGGCAAACTTCCAACAGAAAGAATAAATAGAGCAAGAAGATAAATTTTGAATCCCTTCGGGAAAAGAGCCAGCGAGGCCAAAGTCATTTTTTTCTTTTTATAGTTGCCAATGACATCGGTGATAAACAATGTCGCTCCGACAGCCAGTATACCGGCAATAAAAGCCGTAATAAATACTTTATTAAAACCCGTTGGAAATCGTCTTAAAATGAGATAGGCAATCAAAGGCCCTACAATCGCCCCAGCTGTATCCATAGCCCGATGATAGCCAAATGATTTACCCAGCTCTTCTTGGGGCGAAGAGAGAGAAATAATGGCATCTCTGGGTCCTTCACGTAATCCTTTGCCGACTCTATCGGCCAGACGGATGCCAACAACTCCAGCGACCGACGAAACGAGAAGGTATATCGGGCGGGTGATGACGGAAAGTAGATAGCCCGAAACGATAAATGGTTTACGTTTCTGTATTTTATCTGAAAGGCTCCCGGCGTATATTTTTATAAAATTTGCTCCGGCTTCGGCCACCCCTTCAACCAGGCCAAGTGATGCTGCTCCGGCTTTTAACACCGAAGTGAAAAATGCCGGTAGAACGGAAAGAATCATCTCGGAAGAAAGGTCATTCAAAAAACTGACAACACCGAGTAGAAATATATTTTTCTGCAAGCCAAATATCTTTTTCATGATATGAACTCAATAACAAACGGAAATTTTAAATTTAAAATCCTAAATCTTCATCGACTAAAATCATTCTCACCTTCCTTCCCAACATCGGATTTTCTCCATTGAACGTCACAATTTTGTTTGGTGTTGTTCCAACGCCGTATTTTTCTTTCATATGTTTATCCTCGAGAGGTACGACATATTCCATCAAGCGATTCATTGCATCGGCAAGTGTCGGAACAATTTTCTTTGTGCTAACAACAAAAATGAGATTCGGCGAGGTGAAAACTATATGCGGCAGTTGGCTTCCGGTATTGGAAGCAATAACAAACTCGCCAGTCTCCACAAGAGCGTGGACACTTCCCAGATAGTAATCGGAGAGTACAGCTTGTTTGCGTAATTGTGATTGCTTAGATGGGTCCTTTTCGGCGATTATCGCCTCATGTAGATTATTCCAGCCGTGTTCTCCCAGTTTTAGATAATCGACAAAGCCAATTTGTTCGAGTGTGACCGATGAACCATTCATAACCGACGCGCCCTTCGGGATAAGCTCTTTTATTTTTGCAAGCGCCAGAGAACCATTTTCCACTATCAACGCTTCGACATTTCTTTTGCCGAGTGCCTCTACAACTTTTTCCACAATCTCTTTACTTGCCAATGTATTATATTGCATAAATAAAAAAACTTATTATAATTAAATCGACATTACTATTATTTTATTATATCAAATTTAAAGAATAGCTGTGCATTTGATTCCGGTTGTAGTGCTAAATGCCGTGGATGGAGTGCACCCGGCTGGAAGTGTTCCATTCACACTTGCCAAGGCCGCATATGACATAGAGCCAAACACTCCGTCGGGAGTTAAGCCTTTACTGGTTTGGAAAGCTATTACTGCCGCTTTGGTTTTCGGACCAAAGTTACCATCGGCAGATATTCCCAGAGTTGTCTGAAGTAGCTTGACATCGTCCCCTGTTGAACCGATTCGTAGCGTCCTTGTAATGGATATTAATATTTTATTTGCCAAGGCTTTGATAATGGAATCCGGAAGCTCAATATTAAGTGTCTGAGCTGAAACTAATTCTTTACGATACATTATTACCATATTTTCCGCCAACTTCGTCTTATTATCGGCATTATCAAGAATATTCTTTAGATATTTTATTTTATCTGCAAGAGGAAAAATTCTTGTCAACCTAGGGAAAGGGTCGGTCGCTACATCATTATCACGAACTTCAAAATGCAAATGTGTTGCTCCACCCGCAGCATTACCGGTGTTGCCAACGTAACCAATTAATTCTCCTTTCGAAAGTTCATCACCTTCAGTGATATCGGCAATTTCGTTAAGATGCATGTAGGCAAAAGTTTCTCCGCCGGGATTCGCTGTGTAAACATAATTACCGGCAGTATCGCCGACGCCAATGCGTATAACTACCGCATCCGTTGGTGAGACAACTGGCGCGCCTCTTGGAGCCATAATATCAAGACCTTCGTGAGTACGACCACCAGACCTCGGGTCGCCAAAACTACTATAAAGATTATCGGGTGTCACACCAAAGAGGATAGGGATAGGAAGGTCTACTACTTTGTCACTATCCAAATTATTTATCTTATTGTTAAGCGAACTTGAGCCCCTGCTCCACCCACTTACTTGTCCCCAATCCACTCCTTCCCAAGGTCGGAGAGCAGCAAACGTCGTTAATGGTAAAATTGTGATTAAAACGAATAAAAAAAGGCTAATTATGCCAATAATTCGATAAATATGCTGTTTTTTCCTCATATGCAATTATAGCACTTTTTTGGGGATTAATTGAATCTACAAGAAAATCCTAAAACTAAATTTAGATGTTGAGTTAATTAATCTAGAAAACATATTTTTAAACCGGAATGGTGACACGATAGACTCTTTTTCTATAAAATCAACCAAAAACATCTCCGGCACAACTTTATGAAACAAAAAGAGCGTCAATTGCTTTTCGGCTTGGATTGAGAGATCATCAATAACAATATCTATTTTGTATGTATTTCCGGTTAATCTAACGCAACCGAGAACTTTCGCGGGTAAAATAATATTTTGGGGTTCTCCCTGTATAATAAATTCAATTTCTTCTTTTGGGATGGCGACATCACAAAATATATGAGCTCCAGCAAGACTAATTGACTCAATAACACCGCTCACCCTGGTAATTACATCGGCTGATTTGTATGATATTAGACTATGCACAGATGAGGGCTTAAAAACGTGGGTCCGACTTTTTTGATTATTGTAATTTCTTAAAAAATTAATAAGTGAGCCGACAAATATAAGATTAAAACTGTTCCAAAATAAAGCAGTTGCGACAAGACTATGCAAGAAGTCTTTAATGTTGCGATTGGAATAAATAAACCAATAATAGATACAAAATATGTTGGCAGCAAACATCGTGACCCAGATTATGAAAAGTAGATAATAAATAAACGTATTTTGTTTTTCAACCTTTACCTTTTGGGAAACTCTGAATTTCTTTTGTACTCTAATAAGAGCTTTTAACGCTATGACACTGGAAAAAATACTGGCTATACCAAAATGTTCAGTATAAACAGGATGAAATGTACGACGAGAATAGATATAAGTGACAAAGTAAGAGAAGCCTAAAAATGACATAAAAACAATTAGATATCGAAGATTGGGAACGTGCGCCATAGGATTAACCAGCAACAAACTAAATAAAATGATTACTGGCAATAACAAATAAAATAATTTTTGAATACCATTTAAAAAGAAACTTGCTGAATTGAAATAACAAATTCTTTGCATAAGAGTTAGCCCTTTAGCCCATAAAGGAGAATCCGATGATCTAAAAAGAAGACCGAGCGAACCTGCTCCCCATCGAGTTCTTTGTTTGTGATATTCTGCCAAATCCTCCGGGGCCAAACCATGCGCAAGTTGTTCACTGAGAAATAAGGACCTCCAGCCTTTAGCATGAAGCTTGAGTGAAGTATGTAAATCCTCGGTCGCAGTTTCTGTAGCAAAACCGCCAACAGAATCAATAGCCGAACGACGAAGTATCGCTCCGCTACCGCAAAAGAAAGCGGCATTGAACGCATTTTTTGCCGGTTGAATCGATTCATAAAACATACTTTCCTCATTCCAGTAATTTCGATGAGAAAGTTTGCGAAATTGTATGCTTTCCGTATTATAAAATGTTTGAGGTGTCTGAACAAAAGCCAGATTTTCATCGGTAAAATAACCCAGCGTTCTTTCAATAAAATTTTTCTGAGGAACATGGTCGCAATCCAGGCAAACTATAAATTCCGCATCAGAATTTTCCAAGCCAAAATTCATGTTACCTGCTTTTGCATGAAAATTATCCGGTCGCGCTAAATATTTAGCGCCTATTTTTTGTGTCATTTCTTTGATATTTTCTCGTTTGCCATCATCCAAAACATACACATTACGGACACCACAAATATTGAGTGCACCTATAACAGTCATTTTAATAATATGTTCCGGTTCGTTTAATGTAGGGATGAAAACATCTACAGTTCTATCCTGCAAAGGAGGTACCCAAATCGGGTGCATTATGCGCCGTGCCGTTATCAGATATAACACGGATATTATGGCGCTATAGGCTTCAGACAAGACTAACGGCCACGCATACCAAGTATGCCAAGTTGATGCTATTTCAAAACGCCAGAGAAGATAAAAAATACAAACAAGGATATATGCCGGTAGTAAGTAATTAAATATTAATGATGTTTTTTCCTCGTTAAACTTATTGGGCATGTTTTTATGGTTAAATTCTCTAATAAAAAACCCTAGATAATCATTCTAGAGTCTGATTACTAGTCCATATTATATTACAAAAGACGTAAAAAGTCAAGTGTTGGGATCTTTTTATCAGAAAATAAATATTAAACAATCAAAAGTAAAATCAGAAAAAGAATCGCAAAACAAGCGAAAATTCCGACTGTTTTGATAAAGAACGCTACGGCTTCTTTCTTTTGGTTGTCCAAGTAAAGTTGCAACGGCTCGGACAAAAATAAATATCCCATAACTGCCGCCGACAGGACAAACAGGCTCAACAAGCTCATGGGAATAAGTATGGTTTCCTTCGGTAAAATCAAGGTTACAATGTTTATGATAAGAACAATGACAACGATATATAATGCTGCCGTTAAGGCATGTAAAAATGGTTTTTTCATATTGAGCTATTGTAACATAATTTAAATATTTTTATTTTTTGGCGCGTACCAGACTAAATGTGCCACTGAAGTTTTCGGTAATTTTTTCATTGGAGCCGATTCTCGTAAAAGTTCCGGTTATAGCATTGTTGGTGAAACTTGCCTCATAGTTCAGATTGACGCCGAGAACTGTTTGACTTTCGAAAGTCATTTTATTCCCGTTAATTTGCGATTGTATTGTCTTACTGATACTCTCTACACATTTGGGTGGATCACCGGCGGCAGATCTGCTAGAAGTGTAACAAAGATTATTAAACGTGACCGTCCCATAAGCAACATTGTTTTCGACTTTGTCGATTGTTAAACTTATATCACCACTAACATCGATTTTGGCAGTCGTGTTGAAAATAGCTATATTGCCCGAACCTTGCATGCCCTTACCTTCAACAGCTGAAATCCAATTCCCGACCAAATTTTCCTGTCCATTTTTAACTCCACCCATTTTTGATTTTCCCATTGCTAACACTATTGCCACAATAACCACGACTATAACTATTGCACCGATTAAATAATATTTTGACGTTGGTTTATTTTCCATATTTTTATAAAAATTTTTAATAAAACTAACAGACTCGTCGCACTTTCGACTTTTTATATTATACTATTTATTCATTTTTGAGTAAATCTAATTGGAAGCCGTACAACCAACCTGGGCGTATAACATGGTTGTATATTCTTTGGTCAAATCAGGTATAAGCATTTTCCCACTCGGAACGAGCGGATAACGTAACTTCTCGATTCCCGTCAGCCCGGCTTTGTATATTTCTTTCTCTTTATTGGGCGAGCCTTCAATAACATATGAAAAGACATCGGTAATTGTATTATTGGCCAAAGTTCCGGTAATCGTTCCGCTATAGCCATTGGTCATGTCCGGACCCTTCTGTGTCCCCGTCTTTGTCCCGGTAACAGTTGAGCCTTTGATATTTATATCAATAAATTCATTGACGGTGTACGGTTCGGTCGCAGTTGCCTCATGATTGTATGTGTAGCATTGTCGGCCATCCTTTAAAACTATTTTGGGCTGGCTCGCCGGCAGAGTGACGATATCCGGTACTCCATCGGATATAATGATTCGGCCGACTAATTGAGGTACCCAAATCTTTTGGGTTGCCAACAATCCTATCCCGATGACGATAAGTATAAAAAGAAATATTCTGATTGCTTTCATAAAATTAATTATTGTAAAAAATATTTTAATTAAAGCCCATATTGGCCCAAATCGGAATTAATATTATCAACCGACGTTTTAATTACCCTTTGCGTAACTACAACGGCAAACCAGATTGTAATAATAGTGGAAAGAACTAGTATTATCCATGCGATTTGACCAATTTTTCTGGCTTTTGGGTCGTTTGATTTGAAATATTTTATTCCGGGCCATTTTTTCGCAAAAATAAAACAAAGCATGGGAAGAATAATACTGAATGCATATATCCACACTTGAGTTGCAACAGTTGTGGAAAGCGGAGCTGAATTCAATTTAACGCCGCAATTGGGACAAAAATAATATTGGGGTAATATCGGCTGATGACAGACAGGGCAAATATTTTCCATGTTTTTAGTATATCAAACTCACAATTAAAATCCTAGCTGGCTACAGTAGCAAGGAAATCCTTGCTAGTTTTATTTTTGAAGTTAAAACCGCTTGCATAAAACACCCCACATGCGATAATATAAGTGTATTCATCCAAATAATTTATTGATATGATGTTTATATCTAAACACAAAAAAATAATTTTATTTGTACTCTTAATTTCGATTATGACCGTTATTTTTGTGGTATATTATCAAAATAAATTTTTGATACCACGACAGTCATTGTCTTTTAAGATAAATAAAACAAAAGAAAATTATACAAACCAAGCCGCTGTTGTTTTGCTAACTTTGCCCACAAAAAGCAGTTTTAACGTGGGAGATGAAATTGATGTTTTTTTGCAAGTAAACAGCCTCGATCAGGCTATCAACGCTGTAGCAGGCTCTATTACTTTTCCAAATGATAAGTTGAAAATAATTAGTTCATCTAAAGACAATTCAATAGTTAACTTTTGGATAAATGAACCTTCTTTAAATGATAGTGGAGATGCGATTGATTTTTCTGGTGTAATGACTTCACATAGTTTTGCAGGGCAAGCAGGCCAAATCCTAACTGTATCATTTAGGGTAATAGCTGGAGGTGCCGCAATGATTGATATAAAAAACACTCAAGTGCTTGCAGATGATGGACTAGGCACCAACATTTTAGCAACCATAGTCCCAGCAAGCTTAACGCTTGTTTCTCCTACTTCTAAAAAAAATAAATACGATCTTAATGGGGATAGCAAAGTCGATTTGTCTGACATCAGTATTCTAATATCTCATCTTGGTGTTTTGAATGATTCTCGGTTTGATTTTAATGGAGATGGCAAGGTTGATATAAAAGACCTAAGTATATTCATATCAGTCTTGCTACAAAATAAAAGATAATTTAACTCTTATAAGATACCGAGCATAACTAGCAAAAACGGTTCTTGCTTAACTACTTGTTATTAAACTAATTTAAATCAACCCAAAGATCTCCTTCTTTAGGATTGTTAGGTGGTACCTTTGCTGCAGTTATCTTTGAAGTTCCAATTCCTTGTCTTTCGCAAGTCTTTCGCAAGGACTGTCCTTGCGAATTCTACTATTGCGGTCTTTTGTATTGTGAAAGCCCGAGAATGTTCCCCTCAGAATCTTTAAACCAGGCAAGGTTTCCCATCTCTCCATTTTTACCGAGCGGCGTTTTGCCGCGAACGACCGAGCCACCATTTTCGACAATTTTAGCGATTGCCGCGTCGATATCATCGACATCGACATAAAACATCGGGTACGGCATGTTGGGGTCGCGCTTGCTGGAACCACCATTTATAAAACCCGGCTCAATTGGCTGCATTTTTTCGTTTATCTCTCCCGTTTGCCAACTGGTGTATCCCATTTGCTCCCACTCGAAAGGCTTCCAACCAAAAACTTTTTGATAAAACGACTTCGCTCTCTCCTTGTCATCCCAAGGAAACTCAAAATGTGTAACTTTGTTCATAATTCAATTGTACCAAAAAATAATTAATTTTATATTAAAAAGCGATTATCTTCGCAATATTACGAGATGGGAAGGTCGATGCTGGAACCTTTTTCACAAAGAAAACGTCTCTTTGATTTTCTGAGCAACAATCACCGGATCTAGGTGTGTATTATTTATTCTCAAATAATTTTTCTCCATTATTTCTCCTTCTAATGAATTCGGTCTATGATTTAAAATACTTTCCCTTAATTTATCATCTGAGCCAGCCTCGCCTCTTTTTGATGGTTTATGGTTTAATCGATTTTCTGTCTTATTCCGCTTTATCCGCTCTTCTATATCAGATTCAAGCTCTACGTAATATATTTCCGCTCCTTTATCCCTAAATATTTTTGTAAGATTTTCAATATAATCCCAGTCGTGTTTATCGTCAAAATACCAAACGTATGTAAAAATTAATCCTTCCAAATCACTCGAAGCAACCTCTTTAAAGATTTCTTCACGAAAAAGATTCGAGAGTCTCTTGAAGGAAGAAGTTCCGTAGTCAAAAAAATTCAAAACTAATTCAATACTCATATGATTATGAAACAACTTTAGATTAGTTATTTTTTCTAGTTCTTGCCCTACTGTCATCTTACCAACAGCTTGTGGCCCTATTATAAGAATAAATTTCATAATTTCAAGTATACCAAAATTCTAGTTAAAAGTGATAGCTGCCGAACAGGGATTCGAACCCCAATTTTCTCCTCCAGAGGGAGACGTGCTACCTTTACACCATTCGGCAATGTGATTTCATCATATTACCATAAAATGACGGAAAAACAACCGAAAAAGGTTGAAAAATAATAAGGATTAGGATATAATGGCTCCCATGACAAATCAAAACGATAATGGGGCAAATGTTATAGATATAAAATTAAAAGAGATTCAGGATGAATTCCATCAGGGTTTGGAGACGGTGAGCAAATTCAGTCCGGCAGTCACTTTCTATGGGTCAACGCGAATGACGGAGGACAGTCCATACTATAAAAAGGTTAGGGATTTGACTTATCGGATTTCCACCGAGCTGGGTTATGCCATTCTCTCCGGTGGCGGTCCCGGGATTATGGAAGCGGCTAACCGTGGAGCATTTGAGGCCGGAGGAAAATCGGTAGGATTGACGATAAAACTTCCGAATAAACAAATAACTAACCCATATCTGACCGACGAAATAATGTTCCATTTCTTTTTCACCAGAAAATCAACTCTTTTTTTCTCGACTGAAGTGTGCATCTTCTGCCCGGGTGGATTCGGAACATTCGACGAGCTTTTCGAAATTCTTAATCTTCAGCAAACAAAAAAGATGGGCAAAATTCCGGTAATTCTTTACGGTTCCGATTTCTGGAATTCAATTGATAAAACAATAAAAGAAGTCCTGCTTGAAAAGTATCATACCGTCAGCAAGGAAGATTTGGACCTATATACCATAACCGATGATGAGGATGAAATATTGGAGATAATCAAAACCAGTAAAATTCGTAATGGTGAAGATTCACTCCTTGAATAAAAGAAACCCCCGCCAACATCTGTGAAGTTGCGGCGGGGGTTATTTATTTTGATTTTCTATTTTATTTTTATCTATTTTTTCTTATTTTTGATACAAGCTTTAATGAAAGCCGTGAAGAGTGGCTGCGGAGAAAGTGGGCGTCCACTGAATTCCGGATGGAATTGTGTTCCCAGATAAAATGGATGGACATTCGTAGGCAATTCGGCGATTTCGCAAAGCATGCCGTCGGGCGACATCCCGGAGAAAACAAGCCCGGCTTTTTCTAGCGCATCTTTATAACTGTTGTTCACTTCATAACGATGTCTGTGACGCTCCGATATCGTATCTAAGCCATAAGCATCACCGGCGACACTCCCCTTTTTTAACTTGGCGGGATAAGCGCCCAAACGCATGGTACCACCCATCTTTTTCTTTTCTATTTTTTCTTTTTGATCTTCCATCACATCAATCACTAAATTCTTCGAATCGGGATTGACTTCCCGGGTATTGGCGTCTTTCAATTTCAAAACATTGCGGGCATATTCAATGACCATCATCTGCATGCCATAACACAAACCAAAATAAGGAATTTTATTAATTCTTGCATATTCGACAGCCATCAATATCCCTTCGATTCCACGCGAACCGAAACCTCCGGGAACAATTATGCCGTCGAATTGCGAAAGTTTTTTGACCGATTTCGGATCTTTCTCAAAATCAAGCGACGATATCCAAGTAAGTGACGGTTTGACGTGGCAAGTGTAGGCCGAATATTTGATAGCTTCGATCACACTCAAATATGAATCGGAAAAAGTAAAATCACCGTTATTGAAATATTTACCAACGACGGCAATTTTTAATTCCTTTTTTGGGGTATGGGCCGATTTGGCAAATTTAGCCCATTTTTTGGAATTTTCATTTGGAACAATACTACAAGTCATCCCCATAACTTCACAAATAATATCGCCCAATCCTTCCTTTTCAAAATTTATCGGAATATCGTAAATACTTTCCACGTCTGGGGCAGAAATAACACGATCTTGCGCAATATTGCAGAACATTGAAATTTTTTCCTTTCTTTTTTCATCGAGAGGCATCTTGCTTCGTGCGACGATAATATCCGGCTGAATCCCTGATGAATTCAGGGTTCTGGCTGCATGCTGGGTTGGCTTTGTCTTCATCTCCCCGACATTGCTTGGTATCGGTAAATAAGAGACCATAACAAAAAAGACACTGCTTGGATTCTTGAGCTTCATCATACGAGCGGCTTCCAAGAATAAGATATTCTCGTATTCACCAATGGTTCCACCGATTTCAATAATGACAACATTGGCTTTAGTTTTGATTCTCGCTTCCTCTATCCGACGAATAACTTCAAGCGGAATATGCGGGACAACCTGCACACATGACCCGCCGTATTGAAGATTTCTTTCTCTTTCAATGACACTCTGATAAACTCTCCCGGTAGTCATGTAATTCGTGCGGGATAAATCAATTCCCAAGAAACGTTCATAGTTGCCCATGTCCTGGTCGCACTCGTCGCCGTCGTCCAACACGAAAACTTCCCCGTGCTCAACCGGATTCATTGTTCCGGCGTCGATATTTATATATGGATCGATTTTTATCGCCGTCACTCTCTGCCCCCGGTCGGAAAGAATTCGTCCGATAGAAGAAGCCGTGACACCTTTTCCGACTCCGGAGATAACTCCACCAACGACAAAAATATATTTGCAATCCGGCAGATTTTTTTCTGTAATTTTTTTCTTTTTCGCCATAAATTAATTATTTTTGTAAATGCCTATGAATGGCAAAAACACTGGAAATAACTCCAATGATTATACCCGACCCGAGCATAATAATAAATAACTGCAGGAAATTGGCTTTATAGTATGTGAAAAGATTAATTCCAATAAAATCTGTCATCTGGTTCCCGAGCCAAATTGTCACCGGGATAAACAATAAAATAGTAACAAGAGACGATATGGCGCCGACAAGAACACCGGAAACGATAAACGGCCCTCTGATGTACCCTCCATCGGCACCGACTAACTTCATGACGTTTATTTCTTCACGTGACATATAGATAATCAGCCGGATAGTGCTGAAAGTAATGACAATGGAAATTAAAACAAGAATAAACGAGATGACAAAACCAAGTTTCTTGGCTCCGTTAATAATGGTCGTTAATCTGTCGATAACAACTTTGTTCTGATGATAATCAATTTTATCTATAATACTTAAAGAGTCTTGCGAAAGTGAACCGCCACTATCGAAATATTTGGCAATGCTCTCATATTGCGAAGGATCTTTGGCCTTAATATTTAAAGATGCGCCAAGTGGATTTTGCCCGAGCTCATCGAGAGCTTGAAGGGTCAGATAATCATTGGAATGTTTTTCTTTGAAATCGGAAAGCGCCTGGTCTGCCGATGTGTAGGTTACTCCGCTAACTTCCGGAAGACTTTTCAAAGATGATTCAATATTCAAAATAGAGGGTTCATCGGCATTTTGGACAAAATAAACAGTTACATCTACTTTATCTTTTATATCGTTTAAAGATGAATTGAGCGCCGCTTGAATAAATATCAGGGAGGTTATAACAAAAAGAGTTATCGACATAATCAGGATACTGGCGAGAGATGTGAAACCGCTGCGTATAAAATCACGATAACCGGAAACTATAATTCTTTTTATTTTAGTTAAAAACATAGTGGCATTATAACATATATTTACCATCCTTATCATCTCGGATGACCCGACCATTCTCGAGAGTAATGACGCGCTTTTTGACTTGGTCAACGACCGAGCGATTGTGGGTCGTGAGAATGACTGTCGTTCCTAAATCATTTATTTTTTTCAGAAGGTTCACAACTTCGTTGGTATTTATCGGGTCAAGATTGCCGGTCGGTTCATCGGCAATTATCAAATCCGGCTGGGTAATTATGGCCCGAGCAATGGCTAGGCGCTGTTTTTCGCCACCGGAGAGTTGGTGCGGGAAATGTGAAGCCCTGTTGGTCATATCCACCAATTCAAGGACATGCGGGACGTCCTGGGCAATCTCCTTCTCGCTCTTTTCTATGGCTTCCATGGCAAAAGCGATGTTCTCATAGACGGTTTTGTTCGAAAGCAGGCGATAATCTTGGAAAACTACCCCGACTTTGCGGCGAAAATTGGTCAAATCTTTGTTTGAAAGCTTGTGGATGTTGGTGGACTCAAAGTAAACAGTCCCCTCGGTGGGTGCTTCTTCAGCTAAAATTAATTTGGTTAGTGTAGTCTTGCCCGCCCCGGAGTGCCCGACAATGGCGACAAATTCTCCCTGGGTGATTGAAATATTAATACCTTCCAAAGAGGTACTGTCTTTGTATTTTTTTGTGACGTTATTGAAATAAATCATTCCTTTACTAAGAATATCACAAATCACGCTCGGCTTCAATAAATTCATCAATCCGACCATTTAAGAGGACGGCGTCAACATCGCGAACTTCAACATTTGTACGATGGTCCTTGACCATTTTGTAAGGGTGAAGGACATAAGAGCGGATTTGGCTCCCCCATTCGATTTCGGTCGTCTTGGTCGACGACAATCCGGCTTTTTCTTTCAGTTTATCGTCTTCCCTTTTCTTGAAAAGTTTGCCTTTCAGGATTTCGATGGCCTTCTCGCGATTTTGCTCTTGGGAGCGCTCGGTCGTGACATGGACGGACATATTGGTCGGGATGTGAATGAGACGAACAGCCGTTTCGCGCTTGTTGACGTTCTGCCCGCCCGGACCACCGGCTTTGGAAAATTCTATTCTCAAATCTTCCGGTGGAATAACAATAGCCGTATCGTCTTTTTGCAATTTCGGCACGACTTCAACCAAAGCAAAAGATGTGTGACGAAGCGATTTGGCATTGAAAGGCGAAATGCGGACAAGGCGGTGAACTCCTGATTCATTTTTGAGAGTTCCATAGGCGTCTTTGCCAACGATTTCGACGGAAATATTTCTGTAACCACCCAAATCATTCTTGTTCTCGTGCAGAAGCGACACATTCCAACCTTTTTTCTCGATATACTTCATGTACATCCGGAAAAGCATAGCCGAAAAATCCTCAGCATCGTCTCCGCCGGCACCCGACAAAATTGAGAGGATGGCATTGCCTTTGTCATACTTCTCCGAACCCAGTAGTTCATCCTTAAGCGAAGCAATTTTCTTAATTGTCGCTTGAGCTTTCACCTTATCGTCCCAGAAATTGCCTTGATTCATCTCTTCCTCAAGAACTGCTATTTCTTTTTTTATATTTTCGGTATCTTTTTGCATTTTTACTATTTTTTTAAATTATGTTCTTTTTTGAAATATTTTTTAGGCAAAATGGAAAAATAATCGTCTATATAGGGATACATCATATCACAAGCAACAAAAGCGATAACGACTTCTTTGTTTTTATTCCTGTATTTATTCAGAGTTTTATTTTTTTTCATATCTTTCAGCATTGTATCTATCATTGCCAGTTGCATACCGGTCGATGGACCGACAAAAAGGCCAAGTCTTATAAGGGCCAAACTCCGTTCGTAGGCCGACAAGGCATCTATCGGTATTACTTTGTCGACAATATCGTACCAAGGAATACCGAGCTTAAGGATAGCCTCATCGACTCGTGGCCCGGGAATCGAAGAACCTTTTTTAATCGAGGAGCCTATTATATAAATATTTTTATTTTTACTTTTCAGATAAGAACCTGCTCCGTAGATAGTCCCGGCTGTTCCGATAGTGGAAGTGAAAATAGTGAGCCTGTCTCCAAGTTGTGCCCATAGTTCTTTGGCCACGTATTCTTCCGAGGCTCCAGCATTTCCGGGGTTTGTGTATTGATTGAGATTATACCATCCTTTCTTTTTGCCGAATTGCTTGGCTTCATAGACACCACCCTTGTTACTGTGAACATCTGGACTTTTCGGACCATGGGAAATCAAAAGATCGGCACCAACAAGTTTTAGTAAACGTTTTTTATGCTCGGGAACATCGGGAGTAATAATCGCATGCAAATTCGGAATACCGAAATGCCGAGATAAAATTGCCAGAGATAAAACAGTATTACCCGAAGAATATTCAACTAAATGTTTTGTGGAAGAAAGAACGTTTTTGTCCATATTCGAAAGCATTTGCCAAGACGGCATGGACTTGATATTGCAAAGTGGGACAAATTGCATGAGCTTTACAAAAATTCTGACCCCATCCTTCCCGAATTTATTGAGGGATGGTGGCAACTCAACCAACGGCGTCATCCCAAGTGCTCCCGGCTTCAAAAAATCCATTATCGCTTTATTTCCTTCAAAAACTTTTTTACCGTTATTTGTATTTTTCTTCATAAAATAATTAAATAATATTATGAGCCGATGGTCAGGATTGAACTGACGACCCCGTCTTTACGAAAGACGTGCTCTACCAACTGAGCTACATCGGCTTCGCGAATTGGTCTCAACTGAGCCGCCGGTGAGAATCGGACTCACGGTCTCTCCCTTACCAAGGGAGTGCTTTGCCACTAAGCTACGACGGCTGAAACAAAACTTAATTAACAATACTATAAATTAAGCATATTTTCAATCATTGCAAAATCTGTGTTTTTTAGTATAATGACCAAATCAATAGGAGTAAGAAGAATATAGCTTCTGCGTCTATAAATATAGCGGGATAGAGAAATGGTATCTCGTAAGGCTCATAACCTTAAGACGGTCGTTCGATTCGACCTCCCGCAACATTCGGCAAGTGACATGCCAAAAACTATGTCCCTAGCTGAACCATGTCGGCGTAGCTCAGACGGTTAGAGCGTGGGACTCATAAGCCCAAGGTCGGAAGTTCGATTCTTCCCGCCGACACAACAAAGTAGATTTTCAATCTTCTTTGTGATAGTTTATAAAGGTAGAAGTAATTTGCGGTTGTAGCTCAACTGGTTAGAGCACTCGCCTGTCACGCGAGAGGTTGCCGGTTCAAGTCCGGTCGACCGCGCATTAAAAAAAAGCTTCGACTAACGCCTGAGCTTTTTTTATATGATTCTCAATTCTTCAAAAAAGTTTTGGAACAGTTTGATGACCCGGCGACCTTCTACTTGACTTAATGGGAAATCGGAACCTTCATGAGCAATCTCATTGCGGACCAAGTGCGCATCCCAAGCGTCTTGAATGCTTTGATAACCACTATCCTTTGCGCCTTCAAGCAATTCGCTTACAGTCGTCCCTGTAATACCTTTTTCCCTCAAAATTTCTTCCATCATTAAATCCGCTTCAATAATCGCCACTCGCCAATCGGAGTCGTTTGGACTCTCAATCAGAGTCTGAATGTAATGCCATCGTGGGTTTGCTTCACGCTCTCTTTCTTTTTCCTTAAGAAGAGCATTATGAATTTCGTGTTCAACTTCTTCTTTATCATAAATCTGAATTTCCACCAGTCGGACAAGAGAAAAGACAATAATAGCAATGCAGGCAATAGATGCGAGCATAGATATGATACCTACTGTACTCCAAAAGTGGGGGTTTACCAAAAAAGCAAATATTGCGACTATTTTAGCAAAGACATATTCAATATTTAAATAATTCGGGGTAAAAAGAGGTTTGTCTATAACTGATTGTAGGGCTGTCTGCTCCATGATTGTATTATACTAGTTTTTCGAAATCTTTCCCAATAGTAAAAAGAATATCTTCCCGCAAATATGGCGCTGTGAATTGCAGACCGAGTGGCAAGCCGTCTTTGGTCTTGCCAGCCGGAACGGAGAGAGAAGATAAATCTGCCAAATTGGCCGGAGCCGAGAAAATATCGCTCAAATACATCGCCATCGGGTCATTCAACTTTTCGCCGAGTTTAAACGGAGGAAAAGGAACAGTCGGAGTAATGAAAGCATCGAAATCGTTAAAGAAGGCAAGCAGTTCGTTCTTGATAATTTGCCGGACTTTTACGGCCGTATTGTAATAAGCGTCATAATAACCGTGCGAGAGAATATACGTCCCGAGCAAGATACGACGGCGAACTTCCTTGCCGAAACCAAGGCCTCGACTCTTGGCATAGACATCGAAAATTTTCGAAGCATCATCGGATAATCCATAGCGCATACCGTCGTAACGAGCTAGATTGCTCGAAACTTCCGCCGGCATAATTATATAATAGACAGCTAAAGAGTATCCGATAGATGGTAGCTCGACATCAACAACTTCGTATCCGGCTTTTTTCAGTTTTTTGCAACTCTCTTCGAAATTTTCGAGAACTTCCTTATCGATTCCTTCACCTTTTAAGAATCCTCGCGGTATTCCGATTTTCTTATTTATTTTTTTACCGATGCTTTCTCTTTGTATATCCGGAACGGAGGTGCTATCTTTCGGGTCGTAACCATTTATCGCATTAAAAAGTATCTCCACATCATCGACGGTTTTTCCGAGAGTTCCGACTTGGTCAAGCGACGAGCCCATGGCGATAATTCCGGAACGGGAAACGGCGCCGTAAGTCGGTTTCAACCCGACAAGACCGCAGAACGAGGCCGGCTGCCTGATTGAGCCGCAAGTTTCCGTTCCAAGAGCAACAAGAGCCATATCGGAGGCAACAGCTGCGGCCGAGCCACCGGAAGAACCACCTGGAACACGAGTCGTGTCGATTGGGTTTCTGGTCACTCCATAAGCGCTAGTTTCGGTCGAAGACCCCATGGCAAATTCATCCATATTTGTTCGCCCGATGAAGATTGGACATTGTATTTTTAATTTCTTGATAACAAATGAATCGTAAGTGGCCTTATAATTGCTCAATATTTTGGACGATGCCGAGGCGATATGCCCTTTAACGAGAATATTGTCTTTGACGGCCATCGGTATACCGGTTAGTATTGTAGCCGTGCCGTTTTTGAACATTTCTTCGGCTTTTTTTATTTGGTTATCGATGTCGTTGTATATTTCCAAATAGGCGTTGATTTCTTTATTTTTTTCTTTGATAACTTCCAAATAGGCATTTACCAGTTCGGTCACCGTATACTCGCCTTTTGAAAGCGATTGATGAGCTTTTTCAATTGTTAGATTTTTCAAATCAATCATAGAATTTGTTCAACTTTCAGAAAACCGTCTTGAGTATCTGGCATTTCGGCAATAATTTTATCACTATATTCCCCGCGCTTGTTCGTCACCACATCATCACGCATAACATTATGCAAAAAATAATCATCCGATTTTTTTGATTCAGCCTCGATATTTTTAGCCTTAGATACTTCTTGGACTTGTCCGACATAGGCCAAAATAGCATCGAAACTTTTTCCGATTTCGAGCATTTCCTCATCACTCATATCAATCCGAGCCAAATTGGCTAATTTTTTGATATCTACTAGTTGCATACCATTAGAATAGCATATTTTAATACATTTATAAATAAAAAAAACCTGCACCGGAGTGCAGGTTTTGAATGAAACATTTTTAGAACAAAGGAACTACTATTCTATGAGGAACACCATTAGTTGCGCCCCAAAAATATTTGTCTTCTTGATTGTACGGATAGATTTGTCCATCAAGATGATAGTTTTTTCTTCCCCCTCTTATGTCTGCGACAAAAATACGATTTTCCATCATGAAAAGAAAAAATGTTATCTGGGTATTAACCGACAACCATTTACAATTCTTTCTGCAGAACTTTTTAATTTGATGCTGAGTAAAACATAATTTCCTAAGATCAGAGTTTCCTTCATTCAGAATCTCAAACATCAAAGGTAATGTAAGTTCTTTTTTCATATTATAAGCACGAACTTTTGTTTTAGGAGTAGAAATTTTATCCGTATCTTTACTTATAAATTTTCCCTTCTTAGTTACCATAGAATCGAAAAGTTTTTTATCAGCTTCCAATGTTTCTGAGCCGTCACATTTGTCAATTTCATCATAACTCAAAAATTCAAGGAAAAGATAATCTTTTGCCAGCTTACCAACAAACTTGGCAAGGTCTGCTTCGTCCATGTGGTTTACCTTGTTGTGCGCACTGAAACGCAAATCATTATTTGCAACTTTCTGACGAATACTCCTAATGAGTTTGTCAACGCGCTTTTTGTTGCTACGTGCGGTGTTTTTTTCTTTTATCATTTTTCACCAGTTTTTATAAGAACAACATCGTTCTTACTGCACATTATAGCACAAATAACTCTACTGTGTCAATATTTTAAAAAATTCTTCTTCCGAGATAATTTTGACACCAAGTTTTTTGGCATCGTCGTATTTACTGCCCGGATTTTCTCCAGCAAGCACATAGCTCGTAGCCGAGGAAACAGACGAAGCTACCTTACCGCCATTCCCCGTAATTTTCTTTTTGGCTTCCTCGCGTGAAAGTGTCGGCAGTGTGCCGGTTAAAACAAAAGTCTTGCCGGAGAGTTTCAGGCTCTTGGCTTTTTCGTGATAAATGGAAACTCCGTTTTTCTTCAGTTTTTCGATAAACTGCAAATTCGATTTGTCTTTGAAAAATTCCACAATACTTTGCGAAACGACAGGGCCGATATTTTCTATATTATTTATTTCTTCAATACCGGCTTTCATTAATTTATCTAGAGTACCGAAATGGTCAGCTAAATCTTGGGCCGTCTGCTCGCCAACATGGATAATACCGAGCGCATAAATGAAACGCCACAGCAAAACCTTTTTGTGGGATTGAATGGAGGAGATAATATTTTCTGCCGATTTTTCTCCGAAGCGCTCAAGCCCGGACAAATCGGCGACATCAAGGGTGAACAAATCGGCCGAATCGCTTATCAAACCTTCTTCTTTCAAACGGTCGAGAATTTTCGGGCCGATTTCGTAAATTTCAAATATATTAACAAAATGCTCCATCCCCCGCCTATTTTTGGCCGGACAATTTTTGTTTGTGCAGTAGTAAGCAACAGACAACTCCACAGAAACATCATCTTGAAAAGCACGAATATTTTTCTGCTGAAAAATTTCTCTGCTCGGCCCAGTCGGCCTGCGCAAGGCTTTTCCAGACGATATTTCTGCTTCGTCTCTTGAGGAGCTTTGTTTTCCACCAGCATTTCTCTCAACCTTAAACCCGCACACCGGACAATTTTCAGGCATTTTGAATTTTTTCTCTTTGCCCGTTCGCATTTTGGCGAGAACTTCGACAACTTCCGGAATGACATCTCCGGCTTTTTGAATTACAACCGTATCCCCGATTCTGATATCAAGACGATTTATTTGGTCGATGTTATGAAGTGTCGATTTAGAGACAGTCGAACCGGCAACAAGCGTCGGATTAAAATGCGCTACTGGAGTCAAAACTCCGGTTCGTCCGACATTAACAGTGATATCGGTAACAATAGTTGTGGCTCGTTCGGCTTGATATTTATAAGCCACCATGAAGCGTGGAGCTTTGCCGACAATGCCGAGAGATTCCTGTAAATCAAGTTCATCAACAGAAATAACGATACCGTCGGTACCGTACGGAAGTTTCGGACGAATTTTTTCTATTTCTTCAATAAAAGAAAAGCATTCTTTTAGATTTTTAGCTTTTTTTTCATATGGAGCTATTTGAAATCCTAATTTACGTAACAAATCGTGTTTTTCTGAGTGATTCCTAATTTGTAATTGGTCATTAGTAATTTGTAATTGTGCAATATCCCAAGCAAAAAAATCAAGATTGCGTTCTTTGACTATATTCGGGTTAAGCTGACGCAAGCTTCCGGCCGCGGCATTTCTGGTATTGGCAAATAATTGTTTGCCTTCCGCGCTTTGGATTTTATTGAGCGCTGCCCAAGCCCGTTTGGGCATGACCACTTCCCCGCGGACTTCAACAAGCGATGGATATGGTGGTTTGAGCTTGAGAGGAATCGTCGCAATCATTTTCAAATTTTCGGTAACATCCTCGCCGATAAATCCGTCACCACGAGTTGACCCTTCAACAAATACTCCGTCGCGGTAAATAAGCGAAGCCGATAAACCGTCGAGCTTCAGTTCACAAAAGTACGAGTGTGGCGAAATTATCAGTTTGGAGATTCTCTCTTCCCATTCCGTGACTTCAGGAAAAGAAAAAGCGTCGTTGAGCGATACCATTCTGATATCGTGTTTAACTTTTATAAATTTGTCGAGTGGTTTACCCCCTACTCTATTTTCCGGAGCGTTCGGGTCGATGAATTCGGGATATTTCTTTAAAAGCGATGCAAGCTCACGAGAAAGAGAATCATACATATCGTCTGTAATATTTGGTGCATTCTCCACATGATATTGAAATCTTAGTCGGGAAATTTCTTCCCGAAGTTTTTGTATTCGGTTTTTAACTTTTAAATTATCCATAAAAAAATAAATTACATCTATTCCTGATAATTAATCTCAATCTCACGTTCAACTGTTCTCGGGTTACTCATATTACAAATATTATACCCTTTCGCTTGTATTTTAGTTTTCACTATTATAGGATCGAGAATTGTTCCCGTGCCGGAAGTAGTTTTCGTTACAGTAATTCTAAAACAAGGATTCAAAGAATTTCCATCGGCAGCAACCGGTAATATAGTATAACTACCGCCTCCTGTCGGGGTAATGGTTAAATTATCGTTAGCACAAGTCCAGGAACCTCCTGTGGTTATGATATTTGGCGGAGTTGTTGTTCCTAATACCCTATCGGCATATAAACCACAATCCGACGCGGTATCCGACTGGTAAAAAGCCGTTTGAGAATCTTTTGCCAACGAAGAGAGAATTAATTGTTTGTAAGCTGTACTCGATAATCCAGCGGTGATTACCGCAATCGCACTTACAATTACTATTGTAAATAAGATGGCATATCCTTTTTGATTTTTACTTTTTAAAAAAATCTTCCACATATAATATTTATTATTGCCATTTCATAAAGCTGGTCTTTAATGACCTCGTCATCGACAAACCGCCATTTAACCAATCCACTGTAACTATCACATCAATCTCATCCGGATTTGTTGCATTTTGTTTAACCACTATTTTCCTTCGAAAATTAGTTTTTACCATACTGCCCATATTTGTACCGTTGTCGGTAACATAAAAAGGTGTGGTATCTGCATTTTTATCGTAATATAAATAGGGACAACCCGATCCAAGCGCAAGGTAAGGACATTGTGTTGGAGTTACGACACCATTGCTTGTCAATACATTAAAGTAACATCCTGTTCCCTGATCCGAGCAATTGCTGTACTTTGCTTGAAAATTAGCCCAAGTTCCTCCATCTGTGAGAAAAACAGTAGTATCACGGTCATTTCGAATATAATCTACCACTTCTTGTAAGAGATAATTTACGGTAATTTCATCTCTGGCATATCGAGCGGCAAATAAACTATTTGAAACAACAGTCATTAATCCCACAATAGTGGAAGTCAATATGAAAACAGCGAACATTGTCTCGACAAGTGTAAAACCTGCTTTCGGTAGAATACGTTTATTATTATTTTTTTTCTTATTGTTTATCATATATTAAAAATTTCGCTGCGAAGCCATTGTTTGAACAGCAAACGATGTTGGCACTCCTTTAATCATGACCGTTCCTTTTATAATAATGTAAACGCTCGCTTGTATATTGTCGTCGGCAGAACCTTTTACGAAAAATTTTAATCTTTCTATATTAACATCGGGAGAAATAATCGGAACACAACCGGATATATCATCACATTTATTTATCGTGTAATAGCTGGTATTCGGGACACTAGCTATCATATATCCAACTCGAGTTGCAGATTCTTGGGGTACAAAAGAAAGAAGAGTCCCGCCCGAAGGACAGTTATTGGTAACATCCGGGTCGCTAGGCATAGTATCGCCCGCCTGTACGCAGTAATAATTTTTACCCATACGAATGGATCGTGTCATACTTTCCATGGCAAAATTGACATTATCCATGGCAAAACGCAACGCCTTGGAACTTTTGGCGGCATTGAGCATTATAAAAAGAGAACTCATTGATGAGAGCATAATGATAATAAAAATAGAAGTCGCTACCATTAGTTCTATGAGAGTAAATCCATTTCTATTTCTTTGTTGATTTTGTTTTTTCATAGACTACCGGAGACACTTATTTGACCATTATTGGAAATGGTTATTATTTTATAAATGGAAGAATCAGCCTCGGACGATATTTTAATTCTTATGCCAGATATAGGTGTCGGGTCACAAGAATTAATACCTCCATATCTATGACAAAAAATTGGCTCGGGAGCGGGACGTTTAAATAATATATCCAGAGTGTCCAATGATGATATCGGGGTAGTATCATTATTTAAGAATATTGATTCTATCTTATCCGCAGTCGTAATACTCAACATTTCAAGACATTCGTTACTGGTTGTAGGAACCCCACACGTGCCGGAAGAGTCATAATCATATTTTTTGTTTGGTGCTGCACCCATGTCAACAAATAGAATGAATGATTTGTTTGAACCAGCATATAATGATAGCGTAGGATTCGCCGTGAAATGTACTCCATATCCTGGGGTAAAACTACCACCAGAACCACGAACGCCGATGGCGAAACCCTGGGCTCTGCGAACAGATAATGCTATATCGTCGGCTAAATTTTGAATCGACAAAGATGAACGGAATTTGCCGTAATTGAAAATCGTTATGCTGGTAACAATCATAAAAATAATTATTACAACCATAAGCTCAATAAGCGTTACTCCGGAATTATATTTATTTTTGTGAAAATTTTTGAACATTATTTATAAAAGAAAATAACTAAACAGAATAATTATTTACTGAACAGTTTCGTTAGAGAAAAAAGATCAAAATTAAACAAGAAAGTGATAAGTGCTCCAAAAATCAGGAATGGGGCAAATGGTATCTCTGTTTTCATGTTAATTTTTCCCATCTTGCCACCCGATAAAGTTCTTGATAAGAGTATCAAAAATACACCGACTATTGTCCCTATCCAAAACGACAAGATGATGGAGAAAATTCCTTGCGACATTCCAAGCATCCAGCCGATACCGAGTATTAACTTCCCATCTCCTAGCCCCATAAGTCGGCCTTTGGAAAAAAACCAAAGAAGAATAAACGGCAAGGCAAGTATCGGACCGGAAAGCAAGGTCATCAGTGTCGGAAGCGTAAATAGGTGTCCGTACAAAGAATAATTTACAAATATGGAGAAAAAGGAAACAATTATAAAAACAAAAACTAATTTATCCGGAATAATCTTGTGACGCAAATCGTAAACCGAGATAACAATTAATAATGAAAAGATAAAAACAAACAAAACTACAAAGAATATATAAAGCCAGTAAGATATATAAAGAACGGGCAGAAATTTAAAAGCTATAAGAGCAAAAACTATACCTGTAATAAGTTCAACAAGAGGATATTGATGAGATATACGACTGGCGCAACGACGACACTTACCCGATTGGATTAAGAAACTAAAAACCGGGATTAGTTCATACCACCTTAATGTATTACTGCAAGTCATACACATTGACCTGCCGGTTGTTATTGATTTGCCGGTATTAAATCTAAAAATAACCACATTAAGGAAACTCCCAATAATAGTCCCGAGGAGGAAGACAAAGATAAAGATAAGTATAATCATGGTTATATTATACCATACCATTTTCTAATTAAGAACAAAAAGCATTAGTATCGCCGATTGACGTTGCCGTCACAATTCCCTTCTTGGTATAGTCAACACAATAATAACCTGTCTGATTTTTAAGCGGGATTTCGGCTGCCCAACCATTAGAGGCCTCATTGCATCTTACCGTAGATGTCCCCGCTCCATTTACATTCACAGGGTTGGTATAACCATTTACTTTACCGGCACCGTAAACCATAGCATTAATACCCCTGGGCGATAGACTATCGGAAGCAGTACTGCAAACATTTGTATAGACATTGTAAGCCGTAATGAATAAATCAGCTTGGGTGCGGACTTGATTTAATCCAGCTTTGACTGAGGCATCTTCGCCTTGATTTTTGGCTTTGGTTAAAAATGTCAGGACAATCGCAGCCAAAACACCAATAATAGCGACAACAATTATGAGCTCAACAAGAGTGAAACCTGACCGATGGTGGATATATTTTTTATTCATATAAAATGTGGTTTTAATAATACTACAGTTATTATACCACATAAATTAATTTTATGGACAAGCTAAGTCCGAAGCTCCAAAAAGACCATTCTTTTCTTTATAGGCAGTAGTACTATCTACACAATGCATCCTGGCAGCGCCATTTGCACTACCAGACAATGGAGCCTCTACGGCCCAAGCATTAGCACTATCGTGGCATGTTATAGTATTAAAAACACCGGCAGTTGCAGTTATCACAATTGGAGGCGAGGTAAGAGTAACAGCGTTAGCATCGGCCGTAGCTTTAAGCAGTCCTGGACCAGCTACGCCACCAAAGCCACTGCTTGTTTTAGGTGCTCCACATATATTAGTGTAACTGGCACTACCACTATAATAAATTTCTCCTTGGGCCCGCATGCTTCCCAACTGAGATTTAACGGCAGCATCTTTTGCTTTTGTTCGAGCTGTGCTAAGCGATGCCAAGACAATCGACGACAAGATGCCGATGATTGCTATAACGACCAAAAGTTCAATTAACGTAAAACCTGATTGCCGATAGACATACCCAATATTTTTATACATAGTAATTTATCTTAACTTATACAATATAAGTATACATCCTCTGAAACAAAAAACAAAACAAGCAAACATAATATATTGGAATTAATATGATAATTAACTACTTTATAATTCAAAACCAACCACACCTTTATTTAGTGTCAATTTAGAAACATGAAGCCCCGTGAAAATCTGTTTCTGAATTGTTGTTCCTTTCTTTTTTAGGAGTGTCGTCGTTTGGTCTTTCTTGATATCGTACACAGCTTCTATGGCATAGGTATTATCTACGGCGATTGTTTGGCTTAATAATGTCTGGGGATTTTTCAATATATTCCATAGGTAAACAAAAGATGAATTCGGAAGGTTTATTGTTTTATCGGTGTTGTATTGTACGCCCGTAAGTTTGGCATAAGTCAGTAATTTGCCGGAAAATGTTTCCTGAAAGAATAGTTTAGTGGTATTACCCGATTTGTCGGTGATGGTATAGGTGTTTGACGATTTTAAAATTGTTGCATCTGTTTCTGTACTTTCTATTTTAAGATCTTTGGTTGTCGGGTCAATAGAAATTTTCGGTTCGGGAGATTTTTTGTCTATTATGAATGTAACAGATTGTTCCATTTCGTTATTTCCGGCTTTGTCGGTGGAGAAAAACTTCAGGGAATGCTGGCCTTCTCCGCTTACACTAGCAGGCATGGAATAAATTTTATAGCCAGTATTATCTAGATTGTAATTAGTTTTCAGCAATCCAGATGTCTCCGTCTCTTCCCCTTTAATTACTGGGTCGATAGCCGAGATATTTATGGTTATATTGCTACGATAAAATCCGGATTGACCTATTGTGCCGGTGATTGTCGTTTTCGAGACTGGAGAAATTAAATCCTGTGATTGGTCGGAGTTGATAGTGGAAGATGGCTGAACAGTTTGGTCTGTTTTGCCATCACCATTGTTGTCTAAAGATAATGTGGTAATACTGCCGGGGTTGACTTTACCTATTAGAGACGTGGTGACAGGAATATTTGAGAATATTTCAGCCCCAGTTATATTATTGCCTGAAATTTTTTCCCTCTCAAAAGTAAATGTCCCACTGCCCGTTCCCTTTAAGTTAATGGTATATTTTTGACCTTCATCATTCGGTAAATACACGAATTTATGATCCCCCATTATTTCAAAATTGGCATTCGGGATATCATTTTGAATTGCACCATTTATTAAACCAGAATGATTACCATCTTGATCCGTAACATCAATATCGACTGGACTTTTCATTTTATAATAATCACCGCTTAGTTCACATTTAGAAATATCTTGAGTGATACGCTCGCGACCAAGAATGTCTTTCGTTGCAAGGTTACTTCCGGAAATCAAGTTAACGATTTCTTGACGAATTCCACCTAGGCTCAACATTTTACTATGGTCACTTTTAAGAGCATAATATTCATTAGCTTGATTTATTGGTAAATCACCAGAACTTTCCAAAGGTACGGTTCCATCTCCTGAATACTGTCCTTGTAAATCATATGTAATAGAAATATTTCCTAAATTATCTTTATTACTATTTTCCAAAATTCTTTTCGTTGTTCCGGTCTTACAACCATTAATGCTGTAAAGATCTACTCCGCTATTTCGCATGTCAAAACTATCAAATTCCGTTGTATGCAAATTTTGAGCATTTGACAATGCCTGACTATTTAAACCGTGTTCATCAGTTAAGAATGAATTTGATTGATTGAAATTTAAACCATTAACTAAAGTCATAGAACCAGGTTGATTGAAACCTTTAATTATATAGCTGCCTTTGCTATTGTAATATTCCTCGCTTGGAGAAAGATCATAAACCACCGGCAAATTTTTGGCAATCTTTTTCATTTCTTCGTCTGCTAAGAAAGGAACACCAAAGTTACTTCCTTGAAGCAGTGTTTTAATCGCTTGTGGCGCTCCAGTGTTTGGAACACCGACAAATACTGCTTTGCCAATATGATTATCTGCTTGGTTATCCATCACATATTTCTTTATAAGTAACCCTCCTGTGCTATGTGCAATAATATCAACTTTATCACTTCCTGTTTGAATTCTAACCTCTTCTATTTTCTGTTTTAAACTATTTACATTATTAGTATCTACACCATAACGCCAATCATATGGAAAAAGAAAAATATCTTTGCCTTCTTCATATCCTTGATTTTTAAATTCTGAAAGAAGTCCATCGGTGTAATCAAAAACGAATGAAGCAACCTTTTTTCTAATGACATCATCAATTACCAAACTTGTGTCTGTGGGAGTTAGATCAGTATTGAACTGAAGAGGATCCATGAATTGGTCTCCGATATCTCCAACAGTACGAGCTATATCGAGCCATAATTTTTCAGATAGACCCAATAATAATGGTTTACTAATCTCCGTCCCCAAAACTCCGGGAATTATTAATACAGGATTATGAGTAAGTTTCTGACATACACCACCGATGTCTATATCTGTTTCATCTTGATTTTTAATTCCATCGGAACAATTCCCTTTGGGAACAGGAAGTAGGGGATTAAAAGTACCAACAATTTGACCATTTGAGATGGTAAAAAATAAATAGTGCACACTATCTACCATTAAATAATTTCCGTCTGGTAGGGACGATATAGTTATAGGAGTATAGTCGGGACGGTTTGCGCCTGTTCCGTGTAATTGCACGAAATCATAAGTATTCGCAAAATGACTTGTTGATGTTCCTAAATCAAAATATGGGACATCATATGTTGTTGTAGTGTAACCATTATAATATTCTAAACCATAATACCAAGTATCGCCTATACTATAACTACTCGTCGCGTCTATATGAGTATTATCGTATGTGGCCTGTGTTTTGTGGTTTAGTAACATCCAATCGGGCGAGCCAAAATATGTACTATAAAACCCAGAAAGGTCTGGTGTAAAAGTTCCGCTAATTATTCCGTTTGTTACAGTGAAAAATAAGTATTGCCCGTAAGTAAAACCCATAAAAAAATAATCCCCGTTGGGGTAGTTAGAAACATCAACACTATTAGGACAATCCATACCGCAATTTTGATATGCAATAGGGTAAGGGTATGCTTGGTTTGTCCCCGACATTTCTCCGGCAACAAAATAATGAGTTCCACCCCATTGACTCGGTCCCCAAGTATCTTCATAAAAAACTAAATCATTATCTGTAAAATAAAAACTGCTAGCTGAATTTATACTAAAAGTCCCAGCGGTAAAATTTATCGTTGACCCCAAATATGTTGCCGGTGTAAAATTATCTAAAAGAGAAGCCCCGTTTTGAGTAACTGAAACATAACCAGAACCATATACATTACTAAAAGTATTAGCAAAAGCACTATGTGATAAAAATAGTAAACACAAAACAAAGGAAAACAATAAAACCCTTAATATGTTCTTTTTCATAAAAATAGAAATTCAATTAAATAGACATTAATAATATAAATTTGCTCCTATACTAATATATTTGACTTAAATAAGCAATAAGCAGTTTATTTATAATCTCAGAACAAAAAACTACCCCAGAAGGAGTAGTTTTTATAAAAATCAGATAAACTTTATGGACAAGCTATTATGTTTGCTTGCAAGTTCACAGCTGCAGTAGCACCAGGTCCCTCTGTCTTTGATGCACTTGTACTATCGACACAATACATTAAAGCAACAGTTCCAGAAGTACTGCCAGATAAAGGAGCTTCTGCTGCCCATCCTGCAGTAGTATCGTGACATGTTATTTTATTCCAAAGACCAGCAGTAGCAATTGCTGTAACTGGAGCATCTGTTGTATTAACTGCATTAGCACTCTGAGTAGCTGTAAGTAATCCAGCTAAACCAGGATTTGCGGCATTACCAGCAGCAGTACATACCCCATCATAAGCATTACCGTGTCCATTATAATAAATCTCTGCTTGAGCTCTCATACTTGCCAACTGAGATTTAACGGCAGCATCTTTGGCTTTTACTCGAGCCGTGTTAAGTGATGCCAAAACGATTGACGACAAGATACCGATGATTGCGATAACGACCAAAAGTTCAATTAACGTAAAACCTTTATTTTTTTTCATAATATTTTCCCGCTTGAAGCGGATCCGCTTGAAGCGGAAACTTTAATAATTTGTCCTTTTTAAAAAGACACGACCTTATTTAATAATAATGATAATACTCCCTATATTATATCACATAACTTTCCAATTAACACCAATATATCACGACCTGTGGATATCTTTTTAATTCACACCTCCGGCAATATTGTAAATAGGCATCAAAATCGATGCAAGCAGAATACCGACACCAAGTCCAAGAATGATTATCATAACAGGTTCAATCAAACTGACCATCGTATCCACCGCATCATTCACTTCCCGATTATAAAAACGTCCGAGAGTCTTCAAAATGTTCCCTATCGACCCGGTTTCTTCCCCGACACGAATCATTCCGGCCATTATAGCTGGAATTTCTTTGTGTTTAGAGAAGGAATCGGAAAGAGAACTTCCGCTTTTTACGGATTCGGCAACATCTTTCAAAATGTTTTCAAATACACGATTCCCGACCACGGCGCTGGTCAGCTCTATTGCCCGAACGATAGGAATACTCGAGGAAAGCATGGTATCCATGTTGTCGGAAATTCTCGAGAGATAAAGCTTGGTGTAAATATTGCGGAAAATCGGGAAAGTAATTTTTAATCTATCAAAATACATTTTACCGGCAGGAGTTCTGGAGAAACGAGCCAAATAAACGACAAGTATTATTATGGCAATCAGCAAAAAGACTCCGTATCGGACAAATAAATCACTGATTGTCATTATAACTTGAGTGAAAAATGGTATAGCTACGCCCGATTCTTTAATAATCGCCGCCAACTTCGGGACGATAAAGGTAAACATCATGGTCATGACGATAATAAAAACTCCGATGACGAATCCCGGATAGATAAGAGCATTCTTGGTCTTGGAGGTAAGTTGATACTGACGGTCGAGATAATCGGCCAAATAAGAAAAAGATTGAGTTAGTTTACCCGATTCTTCTCCGGACTTGACCATATTGACATAGAAATCGGAGAAGGCTTCTTTGTGTTTTGCCAAAGCTTGGGATATGTAGATACCTCCTTTAATATCTTCCGCAACTTCATTTAAAATTTTGGCCAACCTTTGATTCTCGGTATTCTCCGCAAGTAAATTAAAAGCTTTAAGAGCCGCAACTTGCGATTCAAACAAAGTTGACATTTGTCGTGACATAATCACGATATCTTTCATGGGAATACTACCTGTCCCAAACAAGGAAAGGTTTAATCCACCCTTTTTTTTGGTATCTTCCTTCAAAGAAGATACGATGTAACCTCGACTTTGAATTGCCGTTATGGCCAAGTCTTTGGATCTTGCGTCGACAGAGCCAGTCTTCTTTTCCCCGGTATTTGTAATTGCTTCGTAGTTGAATAACATAAATTAAAACATTTGTTCCAAAGCTTTAGGATTAATGGCGTATTCATAAGCACTTTCAAGACTTATTTCACCTTTTTGGACGAGGTCAATCAGGCATCTGTTCATATCCATCATGCCTTCATGGGAAGAAGTTTCGAGAACCGTATCAATCTCATGGGTTCGCTTCTCGCGTATAAGATTGGCGATAGCTTTATTGTTTATCAGAAGTTCATAGGCCGGAATACGCCCGCCGGCAATACGAGGAATTAATCTCTGCGAGAATATACCAAGCAAGCTGGAGGCTAATTGTAAACGAATTTGCCCTTGCTGTTCCGGGGCAAATGAATCAATGATACGGTCGATAGTTTGAGATGCATTGTTGGTATGAAGCGTTGAAAGCACGAGGTGCCCCGTCTCTGCGGCTGTAACGGCAGCAGCAATAGTGGCGCTATCGCGCATCTCACCAATCAGAAGAACATTTGCATCCTCGCGGAAAGTTGACTTGAGAGCTCCAAGAAAATCTTCCGTATCTATTCCAACTTCTCGCTGGTCAATAATTGATTTGTCGGGCTGATATATAAATTCTATCGGGTCTTCAATCGTAATGATATGAGCGGCTGTTTCGCTATTTATCATATTAACCATAGTGGATAAAGTTGTCGATTTGCCTTGCCCTACAGGTCCAACGACAAGAAAAAATCCTTGTTTTTTTCTGGCAAAATCTTTAAGAATTACAGGCAAATTCAACTCTTCAAATGTCTTGGCTTTAGGAATTAAGCGGATAGCGATACAAATCATTCCGCGTTGGAAAAAAGCATTACCTCGTAATTGAATTGTCCCGTTATCGAGATTGCTGGAAAAATCCGCTTCCTTATTCTCTTGGAATTTTTTAACTCGGGGAACCCCAATGAGCGCTTCCAAAATTCCGAGAACATCGGTCTCCGTCATAACATTGTAATTCACAAGAAAGACAAGTTGCCCATTTATTCTGATGGCCGGCTTGCGTCCTACACCCATATGCAAGTCCGAACCATCTTCATTCACCAGATTTTCGATTAATTCATTTAAAATTTTTTTATAATCCATATTATTCTTTATTTTCTTTGTTAATTATTTCTACTACTTTTTCTATGACCTCGCTTGGTGTGCTGGAAGCTTTGACTATATATCCTGAAGCACCAAGAGTTTTCGCCTGAGTTATGTCGGAAGGTTGACCTCTGTTGGAGAGGAAAATGACAATGGAACTTGGAGATATTTTCTCCTCTTTTATTTTTGTCAGAAGCTCGAATCCGTCCATCACCGGCATCATAATATCCAAAAGGATAACTTCGGGAGATAACCCACCGCGCAGTTTTTCAAGAGCGGACTCCGGACCTAAAGCGGTAGAAACGCTGAAGTTTGATTTGCTGAACTTGAGAGCGTACATATCAAGAAGGAAACTATCGTCATCCACTATTAAAATTTTCTTATAATCTGTTTCCATGCTTTTATATTATAACAGTAAACGAGGAGCATAAGCAAATGAAATATGTGATTTTATTTGCTTAATGTCCGAGAGCCACTGTTATATAGTAATCTATATAATATAATTATAAATGTTTTGCTATACCTCTAGAAATTATAGATTTCCTGCAACGGGATACCTCCACTTATACTCTTTAAAATAGCATCTTCGCGGAGTGTCAGCATCCCACGTGAGCGAGCTAGATTATATATCTCCTGCTCTGTAGGATTTTTAAGAATTATATTTTGCATTTCTTTATCTATTTTAAACATTTCAAATAGGGCTACACGTCCGGAAAGACCCGTTACACTTTCGGGAGAAGGAACAGCTTCATATATTGTATCTCCTATATTTAGCCTTGACCTAAATTCTGGATCCAAATCGGCAAATTGTTTGTCAATCATAAGCTTAATCGATTCATCCATTGGAATTTCATGTTTGGAAGTTGGACTAATTTTTCGAGCCAATCGTTGAGCAATGCAAAGAATCAAAGTTGGAGCTATAAGGTATGGGTCTATGCCCATATCGATAAGACGCGGTACCGCACCAACGGAATTATTGGTGTGGAGAGTCGAAAGAACCAAGTGGCCGGTAAGAGCGGCTTGAATCGCCAATTCGGCTGTTTCTTTGTCACGAATTTCTCCAACCAATATAATATTGGGGTCCTGGCGTAGAATCGAACGCAATCCAGAAGCAAAGGTATAACCAATCTCCGGCATAACTTGGGATTGGTTGACTCCGTCAATTTTATATTCAACCGGGTCCTCAAGAGAAACAATATTCTGGTCTTCTTTATTGAGTTCGCTTAGCATTGAGTAGAGAGATGTAGTTTTACCGGAACCGGTCGGACCAGTCATTAATATTAAACCGTAAGGACGCGAGATTGCCTCTCGAATAAGTTTTAAATTATCTTCCGACAAACCCAAATCATTGAGGGGATGAACGCCCCTTTGCGAGTCCAAAATACGCATTACTATCTTTTCTCCATAGTATGTCGGTAAAGTTGAAACACGAAAATCTATTTTGCGGTCGTCGATTTTGGCCGAGAAACCACCATCTTGTGGTTTACGTTTTTCGTCAAGTCTAAGTTTGGAAAGAATCTTGATACGGGCAATCACTCCGTTATAGACATTTAGAGGCAATATCAAAGATGTATGGAGAATACCGTCGACACGAAAACGAACTTTGACTTTTTCTCCCGTGTTTTCAATATGAATATCGGAAGCAAGTCCTTCGATAGCACTCCGGAGAATTACTGCCACAATTTTTATAATCGGAGCATCTACAACAATTTTTTCTTCTTCGCCGGGTTTTAGATTATCCGGCGTTTTTGTTCCGGTCTCGATTATCACACCGGCGTCACCGGCTCCGGCAATTTCCGAATCAAGCTCATTTAAAGCTTGGTCAACTTCCGGATTACTTCCTTCTTCATACGCATTTATTAATTTATTGTAAACGGAGGTCGCAATTAAAAACAACTTAAACGGTTTGTTCAGCTTTGCCGTAATAAAAGTCAGGGCATCAATGGCTTGAACATTTTCCGGGTCGATTATCCCCACCTCCAAATAACTATCCGTGAGATGAATAGGAATAAATTGATATATTCTGGCTGCTTCAATTGGAATCAATTTGAGAACCGAGGAAGGAACATCTTTAGGGTTAACATCCTTGGTTGGTATACCGAAAATATCTCCTTTGGCTTTCAGAATTTTATTTTCATCAATATCAAGGTCAAGTAATGCTTGGTCAATATTGCCATTGTATTTTTCTTCGGCGATTCTTACAGCTTTAAGGGCAAGGTCCTCTTTAAGAATACCGCGTTTTATAAGCTCTTCTATAAGTATCATGAAGTTAATTCGTAGCGAATGAAACTACATCTCCGCAAAGTGCGACACCGTTAATTTTTGCACAGGCTTTATAGAAGTAGTTCGTTTTAGGAGTTAGCCCTAAAACATTTTTAATAAATGTTCCGACAAGTGATTGCTCGACTGTCGGTGTAACAGTACCTAAATTAACAGTTGTCCCATATTGGAAATAGGTAGCGGTAACCCCATTTACTGTATTTATTGTCCCGTTCAAAATAGCAGTTCTGTCCGTAACTTGAGTCGGCTGATCTGTAACTACATTCGAAACAGTAGCAACATTATTTGTCGTACCAACATCCATTGGAGCAAAAGGATTTATTCTTCCGGCGACAACAGGCTCTATCTTTACTTGGTTATTGACCAGAACTTTAAAAGATTCTTCCGCAAATAGTGATGTATCTATCTTTATTTCCTTAAGAGACGCCAAGGTTGCGAGAAATGAAATGTCGGAAGATATTTGGTCTACTGTGCCAGAAGATGTCGGAGTCGTAACTGAACCTGCAGAACTCGCAAGCGAACTACCGTAAGCCACCGGAACTATGGTTTCCGAATTAAGATTATGAGAAAAATACAAATACACTCCACCAATAAAGAGAACGATTGTAGATATTATTAAAAATTTATTATATATTATTTTCATATTATTTAAGCCAATACGTATCAACTTTTAATGTATAACTGTAAATACTTGAATCATTGGTTGTTCCGGCTACTTGGGAAGTAGTAGTTGTTGTTGTCGGAACATCAAAAGAGATAGCTTTTACGTCCACCAAACGAAGATTGTGTTCCAAATCTTTCAAAAAAGAGATGAAAGTTTCATATTTCCCTTCTATGACAAATTCCATAGGGAAAACACCATAAGGAAGATTGGCCGCTGGGTCGCTTTCCGCTACAACAATATTGTCTGTAGTTGGCGATACCTGGCTTTCCAAGCTTGTTGTCTCAAATTTGATATTTCCAATAGGCATTCCGTGCAAATTGGCGATTTTCTCGATTTCAAGAATTAATCCTATATTATCTATAGTGCTAGGCAATAAATGGGTTAAACGGTCTTTGTCTTCTTTTGTTACATTTTTATATGTTTCTATGAGAGAATCTCTGGTTTTTTGCAATTCAGTCGAATTATTTAACGCTATATTATAAGTAGCCACGTCTGCCCTGAGTTGATTTACTTCCTTATACAGAGGGTCAACAACGGCAAAAAATAAGCCGATAGTTATAATTATGAATGAGATTGAAAAAATAAATTTCATAAAATTATTGCGTTACATTCGAGCCTCCTTGCTCGTTTAAAACATCCTTAGTATAAGAAAGAAGATCCGGTTCAACATTAAATTTGAGGTCGAAACTAATATTATTATTTTTATCCTTCGTTAAGTTTGAGAACAGGACATTACTGAAAGATCGACCCTTCACACTGTTGAATTCATCCGCTTGAAGAGCTATTGACCTGTAATCATGGGCCAATCCTTGCAAATTTATAATAGATTCTTTATTGCTGGTTTGTTGTGAAAAATTTGTATATTGAACCGTAGGAATTGTAATCTCTCCCAATAAAGCAAACATTGGAGAGAAGACAACGTGATTACCGAGAATAACTTTCGCTGCTCCCATTCTTTTGTCAAATAATTCCAACTCGTCAATCGTATCTTTCTCAAAACTATCGCGAGCAAGAAGGAGAGAAGCCGAGGAAGATTCTTTTTGTTTTGTTAAATAAATTTTATAAACAAATAGTATAACTGAGGCTGCAACCGAAATAATCAACAAGAGAGAGGCAATCCATAAAAGAAGACTTCTTGGTTCTTTGTCCGATGCACTGGAAACCATTGGTTTTTTAGGAATAAATGATGTTTGAAATGAGTTTTCCATAATTATATATTATGACAATTGACGAAGGGCCAATCCGATAGCTACCGCAAATTCGGGACCGCTGGCTTCTAAAATTGGCTCAAGAAATGCCGGTGCTTCTACCTTTCCAAAAGGATTGCTTCGGACAACTTCCGCTTGGAAGTTTGCTTTTGCTACTTCCAACAATCCTTTCAAAAGAGAACCTCCTCCAACCAAAAAAACTTTACTAATGTTCTTATTATACTTCTTCTCATAAGCAAACACAATACTGTTTATATCCGTTAATATATAATTGATGGACAAACGGGCTATTTTCTCCACTTTTTCGTCGGCTTTGGCATCAAGACCGACAGTTCTTTTTAATTTTTCTGCTTCTTCGAAAGTCACGCTGAGAGATTGTGATATGTTTCGGCTGATATCTTGCGAACCACGATTAACAACATGGAATATTCTGACAATACCGGCTTCAACGATGGAAACTTTGGTCTTTGAGGCTCCAAAATCAATCAACATCACCGGAGCCAGCTCATGATTAAGCGAGGCTCGAATATTACTGAAGATTTCTATTTCAAAAGAATCGGAATGCAAATCGGTCTTCTTGAGTATTTCTTGATATTGAGACAGGGTATCATTATGAATTGCTACAACCAGAACTTCTATTTTTGGTTCAACGACGCTGGAAGAAATTCCATCGGTTTCCGCCGACTCGGCCACATCCGGAATTATAAACCAATCAAGCGAAACTTCCGTGATAGGAACCGGAATATATTTGCGGGCTTCTATCGGTATAACTTTTGATAGCTGGCTCTCGTCAATTTTATTTGGTAATGAAATAGTAAAAATTAAACTTGATAATGAAGGTATTGATATAACTGCCGATTTGGTTGTGACATTTGATTCTTTCATCACATCAACGAGTGCCCGAGCTATATCTTCTGTCTTTAGGCTTGTTACTGCCCCGACACTTGCATTGTTATAAGGGCCCAAAGAAAGAACCCCGTATGTTTCAAGTACAGCTTTGCCATTTTTCTTCTTTAGTTGTACAACTTTAATTGATGAAGAGCCGATATCGACACCCAGTGAACTATTACTTAATTTATTGGAACTGAAAACACTCGATAGGCTGGCTAGCCCTTCAGAAACTATTTTTTTAAATGAATTATCCATATCTATCAGTATCTATTATAACATATATATAGTAAAATAAGGAAATGAAATTGCCTTTCAATTCCTTGCAAATTAAGAATTCACTACTCGACACACTATTCCCGATATATTGCCTTGGTTGTAGTGTAAAAGGCGAAATATTATGTCGAGATTGCACACAAAAAATACGCTTGGCCGAAAGGGAAACCGATAGGAACATCTTGGCGATGTTTGATTATCGGGACCCGTTAATAAAAAAAGTCATTTGGGAATTGAAATACCACCACAAACGCTACCTGGGAGGAAAACTCGGGCAATTGTTATATGAATTTTTTATGGAAGATATTTCGGAGATGAAAATAGATGTTTCCGGCCGGTCTATTTTTGTAATTCCTGTCCCAATCTCAAACAAAAAGACAAAAATACGTGGATACAACCAGGCACTGACAATCGCAAAAGGGTTTTGTCATCCAGCTCCGGCAGGAATTTTTGAATTAAAAGATAAAATCATCATTAAAAAAATAGAGACTTTGCCTCAAGCCAGAATTACCAACCGACAGCAGCGACTGAAAAACGTTCGGGGAATATTCGAGATAAAAAATGGGGATATCGTCAAAGGTAGAACAATTATTATCATCGATGATGTCACCACAACCGGCGGAACGATTTCCGAAATAATAAAAATTCTCAAAAAATCCGGTGCCAAAAGTGTCGTCGGCTTTGCCGTAGCACACTAAACCTTTCGCAAGAACGGTTCTTGCGAAAGGTTTATATCTTAACATTAATAAAATAATTTTCTACAAAATCTTTAAATGATTTAGAATTCCCAAAATAATCTGGGAAATTATTTTTTTGTAAAATATTATTCTCAATCCTGTCATTACCTATATAATCTTGATAACTCGAATATCTGTAAGATTCTATAAACTTTTTCATTTCAATAGATGATTTATTTAAACCAACTTCCCACCCAGGGAATTCTATATCTAATGCATTCAAATGAATATATGCAAACATTTGTCTCATATAATTATCATCATACCCTATTAATTTGGCTTTGAATAAGCCACCAAATAAAGCTCCTCTTCTTTGATATTTTATATTGAAAAACATTGAATAACCAACTCCAACTTTCCTCATAAATTTAGTAATTCCCCCATCAACTTCTTGTCGGACAAGCATATGAAAGTGATTTGACATTAGACACCATGCACCTATAGAGACAAGCGGTTTTTCCTTTTTTATTTTTAAAATTTCTTCAAAAGTTTTATTTTGTTTATTCAAAATATCATCTAGACGGAAAGATTCATCTGAGTTTGCAAGATAAAGTAACATTAAAAATCTTTCGTAGTCTCTTTTTAATTTAAAGATTATACGCTTATCTATACCTCGATTATAAATATGATAGTATTCTCCAGTGATAAATGGATCTTTTCTTAACATAATTATATTATATCAATTTCTATAACCTCTCGCAAGAACGGTTCTTGCGAGTCATNNCATTTGACATTAAAATGCTTTTACTCCACTTATCTTAACTTATTACATTTTACTTTGGTAATATTTTACTCGTTCTTTTTTGCTTAGTTATATTGGGTCCGAAGCTACTAATATAGACACCTTCCGATTTTTAACATATATACCGGCCCAACAGTATATAATACATAATTTGGTCCATCCTTTATAATCTGGCCAAGATATTCGTGATTATTGTCTGGGTGCGTGGTTGCAATGCCTGCGCCGCCGCCAGCCATAACAAAGAAATTAACACCATCAGTGGAATAGATAATACCGTCAAGCAATTTGTTGTACCCATACATTAACTTTTCTGTATCATCAACCCATACGCCAGTACTGGTTTCATACAGTTGCATTGTTTCTAATTTAGTTGCTGCATCTGCCACATCTTCAACTCTTACCCTGTAAAATCCGTATGGAACAGTGTTCCCGACAGTATCGGAAAACCAATAGTAATAATCTCCAAACCTTGAAAAGCCAACACTTGCAGGCACGGTTAAACTTCTATTAAGTGTCCATTGATCAGTTACTGTATTATAAATAAACTCCCTCACTAAATTACCATCTCCAACATTAGCCATCCATTTTCCACTTATTCTATCATAATTAATTCCATGATAATGACCTCCCACAGCCTCATTAAAACTCTTTATTGTTACACCATTATCAACAGAATACCAGGCATTCGCTCTGGGATTAACATTCGTATAGTTACCAAAAACTAAGACCTCAACGCCGTTTATGGTTTCGTAGTCATAACTCCAAACCTTATAATTATCACTTGCATAAGGAGAATATGTGCCACCACTTATATTTTTGATTGTTGTTTCCGCAAAACTTGATAAGTTATCAGTTGACAGATAACCTTTTGTTCCATCAAAAAATACAATATTCCCATTATCAAATATATGTGCGAATGTTATAAGTGAAAGACCTACATTTTTGGTAATCCCATAGGTTGCCCCTTTATCCAAACTTAACGATAACGTGTTCGTACCGTCAAAGGCAAGTATTTTATCTCCCTTGCTGGCGCACAGGTGTAAAGCACTTGTTCTGACTTCAAGAAAGACCTGATTTTTGTCGTTGGTATAGTTAAGAACATTGTTAAGGCTTGCATCTGTTTTATCCGTTGAATAATTTAAAATCTCTGTCAGCGCATTACGGGTATTTAAAGAGTCGGAATCCATTTTCGGGAAAACCTTGTTTTTGTACCCAGAATTGTAAAACGCCAACATCAAATATTTATTAAGTTCAGCAATGTGCCACCTATAAACTTGTGTTGCATCATAGTACCCCGTCCTTGCGGTTGTGCTGCAAACCGTTGTATCAGACCTTTTAAAATTTACAAGTCTGGCATCTGACGAATCTGTCGGGTCAAAATCAATCATGGCAGGTGCGTTATTGTAAGTAGTTAAAGAACCCGCCCTGTCTGGCCTTACAAATTTTTTCCAGTAATCAGCCATTCCAGACTGAGGCACAGGGGAAGAAGAAATATTATAGGGTACATACTCCGTGGGAAGTCCACTTTTATAATAAACACTATAACCATAATCCATAAAATGAGTTGACCCGCCACCGTCAATATATATCGGTACTATTAATAAGTCCCCTCCCACAACGCTTGCATGAGCTGTACCGATAACATCATAACAATATTTTCCCTGTTCACACAACGGGTATTTATGTGCCAAAGTTCCATTTATTGTTATTGAGGTTTCCCCGATTGCGCCGTTAGAAAAATAAGCTGGAGCAAATATACTATTAAAGCGATATCTGCTTGTGGAGAATGTTGGGATTACTGTTGGTATAGTTCCAGTAAATGTAATACTTACGGGTGTGTCATCAATCCAGCATTTTAATTTATCTGCATTGGTTGCACCTGCACCCAGATATTTTACTCTAATTTTATGTAATCCTGTTATACTTGTGGTAACAGTGCCATAATTACCAGCTGCCCCAACCTGTAAAAGCATCGTGCCACCTGTCCAAAGTAAAATATCAAAGAAACTACTTCCTTCTTCAATACCCTGAGTTACTTTCTTGCCCGCATCATCCCTCCATAACCACGTTGTAATATCAACATCAGTTAAGCCCGATAAATTCAAAGTGGTATATAAGCTTTTTACCGCTGCTGAACTAAAGATAGGCATTGAGGGTATAATTTTTGCATTTAACCCATGCAGGCTTTCAGTAAGCGTGTAGCCTGTTCTTACTCCACTATGGCGGGTAACTAAATCTGATATATAAATTGAAACATTATTAGTAACCAGATAACTCTTCCCCCTGTAAATAATAGAGAAAACATCACCATACGTGGCACTTACATTTAAAACTGCCGTTATGATCTTATTTGTCCCATCCCTTGAAATTGAATTTACCGTAGCAGTAATTCCAGTTACAGTAAAATCTCCTGCAACGGCGTTTGTATTCGCAACACTTCCTGTCATCACAACATGAGTCGGTGCTGCATCTTCTACTACTAAAGATTGTGGAGTCCAGTGTCCACTCGCATTAAACGTATTTTGTATTTTTATGAATCCAGGTTTCATTGTATCTGTTTGTAAGTATTAGTCTGTAATAAGATTGACATACATCAACAGTAAAATACCATTAAGGTGAATAAGTATATTGTAATATATATGTAAGCAAAACAATAGTGGGGATAACTTATCTATATAATTTCAAACCATTCTTTCACTGACATAAACTCTGCCATGGTAGAGTTTGTGTCATGCTTGTTTTACATTTCTAGCAATATTAAAAATATTAAAATAAATATGTTATTATATAATATACACTAATATGACGAAAAACCCAAAAAAATATTGTCCGGATTGTGGAGGAGCTCAAGTGAATCATGTTGTTTCTTATTTGTCGGTATTGTTTGGCACTTTAATAGAACCTTGGACAAATTGGGTTGGCAGAGCAATTCCTGAATCATCATTTGATAGAATTGGCTCCTCCATAACGAAAACGCTAACTTTTTTTAAATTAGGAAAAATAACATATGAGCCCACAGAAGATGATAGCGGCAGAACTCATGTACTTTGGGAAGAAGCAATAAAAAGAGGTATAAAGATGAGTGAATTTCGGTTATTTGGAATTGGCCATGATATTTTCGTATCGGAATACAATGGAGACAAAAGATTTTTTGATATCCTTCCCAGGCCTAAAATATATAATCCAAAAGGGTTGGAATGGATGGACGATAAGGGTGAGATGAAAAAGCATTTTGAAAAGGCCGGGATAAAAGTCGCTCGGGGCTTCGTTGCTCATTCTGTAAAAAAAGCTCTGGAAATTTTCCACTCTTTGAATAAACCGGTAATCACAAAACCAAACCTGGGCTCACGAAGTCGCCACACCACAACTCACATAAATACCGATGCGGAATTTTTAATTGCTTTTAAGAAAGCTCGCCAGCTTTCTCCTTGGGTTATGATAGAGGAAGAACTTTCCGGTTATGTCTTCCGCGGAACTCTGATTGGAGGGAAATTAATAGCCACACTTCGTCGTGAACCGGCGTATGTCATCGGCGACGGCATCCACAATGTCCGCGAACTTGTCGAAATTGAAAATAAAAATCCACTACGCGCTGGACCAATATTCCACCAATTAAAACTAGACGATAATGCTATGAAAGAATTAGTTAACTTTCATCACAGTATTGATACAATTCCCAAAAAAGATGAAATCATAACTCTCGGGCAAAAGACCAGCAGAGCCGTCGGAGGTGGAATTACCGATATGACAGATGTTGTTCATCCCGACAATAAAATAATGCTGGAGAAAGTCGCCGAAGTTCTTGATGACCCGCTTATCGGAGTCGACTTTATTATGGATGATGTCTCAAAATCTTGGCACGACCAGCCGAAATGCGGAGTTATTGAATGCAATTCCGCTCCATTCATTGACCTTCATCATTTCCCTCTCGTCGGAAAACCGCGTAATGTTGCTTCGGCTCTCTGGGATATAGTTTATCCTGAATCAAAACCTAAAGTTTGATTAAAAAATCTTTTTCGTGAGAAAAAAGCGAAGGAATTCCGTCCTTGCCTGTTTTTACTTTGTCGAGAATGAAAGCTTCCACATCGGTATTTTTTACAATATTTTTGAGTTCGCTGTCACTAGTAATTTGATTTTTTATTTCCTCCAATTCCTTCATATCTTTAAGAACAAGAATTCCTTTGATGGATATTTCTTTTCCTCCCTCTTTGTATCGAAGACCGCTTCCGATATCGCCATAAAGAGAATCCCCGACGATGACGAGTTTCTCCTTGGAAACTTTTATACCTTTATCTTCTAATTGTTTAATTAATTTTGGAATTATTATTTCTTTTCCTCCGCCTATCATATTCTCATCGGTGGCAATATCAATAAACAAATCCGCCAGCCCGAGATATTTGGCCACAGTTGCAACGAACTTTTTCCCGTTTGCCGTCATGCCGAACATTGGAACTCCCAAGGCATTATAGAATTTGGCCAAGGCCATAACCGGTTTTATTTTTGATAATTCAAATTCTTTGGGATTATTTTTAAACGTCTCTTCGGCAATTTTTGAAACAATATCATCATATTTATCAATGTATGTTTGGGCAGTTTTGTGCTCCTCGGTTCCCTCGCTATCAATTTCTTTCATTTTAAGGTTCAGACGCTCCTTGATATAAATATTCGGGTCAATCCAATCATAATGTTTCCCGACAAAAATCCCATTCATCCGGTCAAATTCACGGAATGAATTGCCAAGCTTGAAACCATCAAAATAAATAGTCGGAATTTCTTCGATTTCTTTTCCCATAACTTCTTTAAATAACGTTTTTATGGCATTACTATGAATATTTTTCAACTCAGCCAAAGTCTTATCAATGTCAAAAAATGCCACGGCAATCGGGGTGCCGTCTTCACCAGTCGTCACAGGTATCTCTTTGAAAGTTCCATCAAGACTTTCAAGTTTTGATTTGATTCTTATAAAATTATTTTTATTTTTTATTTCTTCCATTTATTCTCGTTATCAATAGTCAATTCCGAATCCGGAGCAACGGTTATGTCCGGCCTCAAATGAATGATATATTTTTTCCGAACGACATAATGTCCTAAAAATTTATAGAATTCTTCCAATTTCGGCTCTTCACCTATCTCGATGAAGTGGGCTATCGGTTCACCTTCCGGCGTCTCTTCATAATGACCCCTTATTTCTCCGTCTTTGAAAACACGAAGATGATATTGTTTGTCAAAACTTTCAAGTTTGCGCCAAGAAAGAACTTGGCCATTATCACTCCATGCAACGAAGTGATTGCCAAATCCCCATTCGTTATGAAGATGATTTTCCAGTTCTTTCAATGTTTTTCTGGGCGCAAGCCAACCAAGGTGGTATGGCTGACGGCCCTTTTCATGCCAAATAAGGTGCCACTTCAAGAAATGTGACTGAAGCCAAGGAAAAATCCGATATAAATGTCGCCAAACATCCCTCTTTATAATTTGTCCTCGTGTTAATTTTACTTTTTCACTTTCCATATATTTATTGATAATTATTTATCATATCTTGTTTTGCCGTTATATCATTATAAACGTAACTTTCCAATCTTTTTGACAAGAAAATAAAGATTAAAATATTCACAATAATCGCAATCGCAATAAAAATCCAATATTTATTAAAGGTCAATTTCATAATGGTATTATAGCATTATTTCTGCTGTGTTTCAAAACTGCGGAGCCGGCTGGATTCGAACCAGCGAGGGGTTTTGAAGCCCCTGCATCTTTAGCAAAGATGTACGTTAGACCGCTCTGACACGGCTCCGTATTTTAAAAATAACATAAATACATCTATTTCTCAATCAATTTTATAAATCAGATAAATATGTTAATATAAACGCATCCAAACGAGGGAGGCGTGGATATGAAATATAAACTGCTTTATATTTCATCCGCTCGGTCGAAAGACCAACAAACTTATGTGCGAAGCACTAGTTTGAGGGAAGGGCCCGGGAGGGCACGAAGACAGGCCGACGAACGTAGTGAGGAGGCGTGGATGAGTGGTTTAAATCAGCGGTTTACTAAACCGCCGTTCCTTAATCGGAACCGTGAGTTCGAATCTCACCGCCTCCGCAAATTTCTGGTATAATAAAATTATGGAAGACTTAGAAAAACTGAAAACCGAAAATGAAATGCTCAAAAAGGCCAACGAAAATAAATCCGATATTATTTCGATTACTGCCCATCAACTTCGAACCTCTCTTTCGGCTCTCAAATGGATTTTAAAAATGTTCGTCGATGAAGAGATAGGCAAATTGACCAGTGAACAAATGGAGTTGGTAAGAAAGGCTTATACCAGTAACGAGAGAATGCTTGCCCTTGTTAATGATCTTCTGACTTTGAACCGCTCCGAGAACATAACCATCCCCTATAATTTCAAAAAAGTGGATATCTTGCAGTTGGTGGAACAAACTTTGTTCGAATTTTACGGAGAGACAAACAATAAGGGCATCGAGTTGATTTTTCTGAAACCGGAGACTATTATTCCATCCATTAACTGTGACGAGGAAATGATTCGGGTTGTTATTCAAAATTTAATCGAAAATTCCATCAAGTACAGTAATGCCAACGGGAAGATTTTCGTTTCCCTCTCGCAAAAAGAAAATAATGTCCAAATATCCGTTCACGATACCGGCATTGGAATCAAAAATGAGGACAAGGATAATATCTTCCAAAAATTCTTCCGGGCTCCAAATGCCATAGAGAAAGATGCTGTCGGCTCGGGACTGGGGTTGTATACGACCAGAAATATTGTCGAAAAACATAACGGTAAAATATGGTTTGAAGACACTCAAAGTGGGGAAACAACCTTTTTTGTTATATTGCCTATTTTATAAGTAATGTAGTATAATATACCCGTATGAAAATAAAAAAGGTGCTTATAGTTGAAGATGATAGTTTTTTGCAAGGACTCGAAACCAAAAAACTTGAGGAGGTAGGTTATGTAGTTGTTACAGCCTCATCCGGAGAAGAAGGATTAAAGAAAATTAATGAACCTGATATAGACATTGTTCTCTTGGATTTAATACTTCCTAATTTTGATGGATTGGAAATACTTAAGAAAATTAAAGGAACCGAAGCTTTGAAAAATATTCCGGTCATCGTTTTTTCAAATTTGTCCGAAGAGAAAACAATAAAAAGGTCAATGGAGTTGGGTGCTACTGACTTTATGGTCAAATCCAATTTCACACTGGATGAACTTGTAAAACGTATAGATTCTGTCTTAAAATAAAACTCGTCCCGAAAATCTTTCTCTCCCTAGATTATGTACTTGAATGATAATATTGAATCTCATTTTCGAATAGACCCGAATCAGAAGAAGGCCCTTTTTCATCTCGGAATAAATAAAATCCGCGATTTATTGTATTATTTTCCTTCTCGATACACTGATATAAGTGAATTCCGCCACATAAATACTTTGAAGGACGGGGAGCAAGCGACAGTTATCGGAATAATATCGAATTTAAAAACAAAAAAGAGTTTCCGCAGTAAAATCCCGATGGGCGAAGCAATCATTACGGATTTGACGGGCAAAATCCATATCATCTGGTTTCATCAGCCATATTTAGCCAAAATGTTGCGCGAGGGTTCAACCGTTCGAGTTACCGGGAAAATATCGGAAAGCAAAAATTACGGCCTGACATTAACTAATCCGGAAATAAGCAAGGAAGATGTCCTGCCGATTGATTTGCATGATTCGCTATTTCAACAGAAAGAAATGGGCGGACAATATGGTTTTCCGGTTTACCCCGAGACAAAAGGAATTACTTCCAAGTGGTTCTATCATGCCATTGGGAAAATACTCAAGAATGATTGCGTAAAAATTATCGAGGACTATTTGGACAAGGAAATTTTGGATAAATATAGTTTACCGAGCTTGCGGACAGCTCTCGTCTGGATACATTCACCGCAGAAAAAAGAGCATGCCGATATTGCCCGCAAAAGATTTGCTTTTGAAGAAGTTTTTTTCATTCAACTTGCTCGTCAGCAAGAACGCAAAAAATACGAGGAACTTTTCTCCTATAAACTTATTATTAACGATAAAGATATCAAAGATTTTACATCAAGGTTCCCTTTCAACCCGACATTGGCCCAAGAAAACACAATCAAGACAATCTTGGAAGATTTGAAAAAAGACAAACCAATGTCTCGACTTGTCGAAGGTGATGTCGGAAGCGGTAAAACATTTGTCTCCGCGACTATTGCTTACGCCGTCATCAAGAATAGACCAACAGGGCAAAACTTTGGTAATTTACAAGTCGCTTATATGGCTCCGACCGAAGTCCTGGCTGTCCAATTATTTGAAAATTTTATTAAATATTTTGAACATACCGGCATATCGATTGCTCTTATGACATCAAGCGGCTGTCGCAAATTCCCGAGCAAAACAGGTGGCTGGGAAGGCAATAAACAAATAAAAACCTGGACGCCAATATCCCGAAATCAACTTTTGAAATGGATTAAAAATGGCGAAATACCTATAGTTATCGGCACTCATTCGCTTATATCAAAAAAAGTTGAATTCGAGGACTTAGGGTTGGTAATCATCGACGAGCAACACCGATTCGGCACCAACCAAAGAATGAAACTGGCCAAAAAAGAAGGACACTCACCGCACTATCTATCAATGACTGCAACTCCAATCCCCCGCACACTAGCACTGACAATATACGGCGACTTGGATTTGTCGATCATCGACCAAATGCCAGAGGGACGCAAAAAAGTTATTACCGAAATAATTTCGGAGAATAAAAGATTAGCTGCCTACGAAAAAATCAAAAAAGAATTGGCGGAAGGGCGACAACTCTATGTTATTTGCCCGAAAATTGACAATACACTCGACAAGGAAGATAAAATAAAACTGGATGTAAAATCAGTCACCAGCGAGGCTAAGAGATTGGATAAAGAGGTATTCCCGAACTACAATATCGCCATCATGCACAGCAAAATGAGTAAAGAAAAAAAAGAATTGGTGATGAAAGAATTTGCCGAACATAAAATAGATATTTTGGTTTCGACTTCGGTCATTGAAGTCGGAGTTAATATTCCAAACGCTACCGTCATCGTCATCGAAGGCGCCGAGCGTTTCGGATTGGCTCAACTTCACCAACTTCGCGGGCGGGTTCTGCGCTCGACTTTTCAATCATATTGTTATTTATTTGCCGATGCCAAGACCGACAAAACGATGGACCGTTTAAAAGCTTTAACCAAAGCCACCAACGGTTTCGAATTGGCCGAACTTGATTTGTCGCTTCGTGGGGCCGGACTTCTCGCTGGAGATAAACAGTGGGGCATCACCGACCTCGGTATGGAAGCACTGAAAAATATTAAAATGGTTGAAGCAGCCCGCGCCGAAGCCATTCAAATTATTCAAAAAGATATTGATTTAAAATCTTATCCTCTTCTTGCCCTTACTCTCGCCTCGAAAAATCTAAAATTGCATTTTGAATAAATTAAAAAATAATGTAATATATTCTCATCTAATCATCCGTCCTTAGCTCAGCTGGTTAGAGCGCAGAGCTTATACCTCTGATGTCCTAGGTTCGAATCCTAGAGGACGGACAAGCAGATACCTCTCCGAAAAAATCGGCCGCGCGCTTGCGCGCGAGAGTGGTGAGAGGATGGGCAAATTCTAAATTCGTCTTGCAAATGCCGGCGAATTCGGTGGGCGGGCAAAATGAGACAGAAACGGATTTGTTGTGCATCCGAGGGTTCGTTCCGATTTTTTTCAAATAATCACGAATTTCGTAAAAATCGGAAGACGAAACCAATTCGGCACCTTTTTTCATATCTAAAATCCATTCCCGCAAGGGTTCGACCCAATTATTTCTCTCATGTCGGGCAGAATCAATTTTTTCCGTGAACGAGATTTTTTGGAGCAAAAGCTCGTCTTTTTTAGCGAGATAATTTTCTTTTGGGATGTCGCCGTCTAAATAAATCGTAATTAAATTATCGAGCTTTTGTTGTATTTCTCGCTCACGTTCTTTGATTTGCCCGACATTACTTCCCGACGAAAACTTTTCTTCTTTTTCCCATGTGTCGGTTTGTTTTAACATCCAGTCCGTCCATTCGTCGGGAAGTGTGATTTGTTTAAGCCGTTCCTTTACTTGAAAGACGAGCAAATTTTCCTGCAAATATCCTTGTTTACAATTTTGTTTCTTTTTCGTACAGCGATAATAGCGATATAAACCACCGCGACCTTTTGCCCATTGCGCGGAAATCATGCTATCGCATTCGCCACAACGAAAAAGTCCGGTAAAAGGAAAATTATGTCCAACTTTTGTTTTGCGAGGCCTTGCTCGTTCTTTCAAGCGTTTCTGTACGGCTTCAAATAAATCATGAGAAATAATTGGCGCAAAACTGCCGGGATAAAATTCATTTTTATGTTTCACTAGTCCCATATATGCTTTATTGGAAAGTAAATTACTCACGGCAGATTTGTAAAGTGGCGTTCCATGTTTACTTACCATTCCTAAATCCGTCAAAAATTTTGAAAGAGTGGCAAAATTATGTTTTCCCGTGGCGTATTCTTTATACGCTTGCACGATTATTCTTGCCACCACTGGATCAGGTTCAATATTTCTTGTCTTTGGATTATTGATATAGCCACGGGGAGCAGAAGCCAGCCATTCGCCACGTCTTAATTTTTGACGGATTCCTCGCTCAACATTTTGTTTTAAATTGTCGGAATAATATTTAGACTGTCCGAACGCCACTTGCAACATAAAGAGCCCTTGCGGGGTTGGTTCAAACCAAAATGTCGGAAANNCGTCCTCCGTCAATACTATTTCTCGCTAGTCGATCTGGATGCCACGCTAAAATTCCAACACCATCTAAACTTTCAATTTTACTCATCATCTCATTAAATTTTATACGTCCCGGTGTCTTTGCGCTTTTTGACTCTGTAAATTCTTCCAGAATTTGCAGATTTTCTTTACGCGCGTATTCTCGCAATTCAAAAAGCTGTGCCTCAATGGACATAACTTGTTTGTCGTCATCTTCAGTACTTTTTCGTGCGTAAAGAAAATATTTTGGTTTGTTCATTTTTTTGTTTTTAGATTATGAAAAAAGAAGAATCCGTTTTCTGGCTCATTTCTGTTTCCAATGCCCGCCCACCGAATTCGCCGGCATTTGCAAGACGAATTTAGAATTTGCCCACCCTCTTACCATTCTCGCGCGCAAGCGCGCGGCCGATTTTTTCGGAGAGGTATCTGCTTGTCCTCTCATTCTAACATTTGCGCGAACCTTTTTCGAGGACCAAAAGAACTAATGCTTACGCTCCGATTTTGCGAAAACTTGAAACTAAATCTTACGCTCGACCAATGTGCTAATGCGAATGAATTTCGCCACACTCCGGCCAAAGTCGGAGTGTCCGCCCTCGCCTCGCCACCTTTCATTCATATTTTATTTCGCGGGGGTTTCTTTTGATTTGGTATGGGTGGCGGGCGAGGGTATTTTCTACCTATTACATTATAATATAATATTGTGGTATAATGTAGCAAGAGCTATACTGTGGATAATGAAAACTGAGTCGGTAAAGCTTGGCAAAAACATGAAACGTATTAGAATCAGCAAGGGCTTAACGCAAGGTGATATTTTTCGTTCACTAGGCGTTAGCCGAGGTTTTATTAGCAATATTGAAAGCGGAAAAACAAATCCGACACTTTCGACAATCGCAAAATTGGCGAAAGCCCTCGGGGTTTCAAGCGATGAACTTTTGAAATAAAAATATGAAATTTTCCAAAATTTTTATGAATGGATTAAATAAAAGTAAAGATTTTGTAATTGGAGAAGATAATTTTTCTGATCTTCAAATTAATCCAACTGCAATTCAGAATTTCTATTACTTTTCTAATAGAAAAAATAATAGCATTGTTAAAAAATTTATTCTTCAAGAAAAAGAAAGAGTGGATTATATATGCCAAGTAACCCTAATTAAGAAAGGCGAGAAATTTAGTCCTCGTTTAGCATTTTCAACAAGAGACAAGAGCGGTAAAATTTTAGAAATAGCTAGTACGGAAGAAGAAAATGCAAATTTTACAAAAGCCAGTATTAGTCTTAGTGATTGTCATGATAATTTTTGGCAATTAATTTCGTTTTTGCAAACATTACAGGAAATTGAAATACCTAGGGGAAAATTTTCTCTTGTATCACAAGGAGAAGGAGAGATTGTTTCTGCATTGCGTGGGAGAGATACGGCTAGTATCATCAGTATTATAAAACAACTTTCTTCAATACCCGGAGTGAGTCTTTCACAGGATGATTTAAATATTGTTATTAAACGGAGAGAGAAATTGGCAGAATTTAAAAAAGCACTCACGGAACATACTACAGAAGAAAATTGGTGGCAAGATTTTTTTGAACAGAATAAATGGATTTTCGGTTATGGTTTAAATTATCAAATTTTGAAACAAGAACAAACACAAGCACATTATGGAGGACAAAAAGTAGATGGAAAAGGGGGACAAAAGGGCGATTATTTGACTTCCACTCTTGGAGATATTAACTTTACTATTCTTGTGGAAATTAAAACTCCTAAAACCCCCTTGCTTCAAGGTATTACCCAAATTAGAAATGGTGCGTGGAGTCTATCTAAAAATCTTACGGATGCCCTATCTCAAATCGAAGCAAATATTTATACTTGGGAAAAACAAGGCTCAGAACAACCAGAAAATAGAGATAGACTAGAGAAAGAAAATGTTTATACAGTTCAACCAAAAGGAATTATTGTAATTGGTTCATTGTCGGAATTTGGTGAAGAAAGAAACAAAAGAGAAACATTTCAACGATTTAGAAAATCAATACACGGAATAGATATAATTACTTTTGACGAATTATACAAGCGAGCAAGTTTTATTGTTGAAAATAAAGAATAAATAATGATTTTATTAATTTATCTTAAATTATAATAAATATATGGATTCAGAAACAAAAAATTGCCAAAACTGTAAAAAGGATTTCATAATCGAGTCGGAAGATTTTAATTTTTATGGAAAAATGCAAGTGCCACCACCTACTTTTTGTCCTCTTTGTCGAGCACAGCGAAGATTCGCTTTCAGAAACGAAAGGGTACTCTATAAAAGAAAAAGTGATTTTACGGGGAAAGAAATTTTTACTATGTTTTCTCCCGAATCGGAGATAAAAATTTACGAAAATGACATTTGGCTTTCCGACAAATGGGATCCAATGGAATACGGAGCTGATTATGATTTTTCTAAGCCATTCTTCGTGCAATTTTTTGAATTATTAAAAAGAACTCCACTTAAAACTTTAAATATTGTAAATGGAGTAAATAGTCCTTATACAAATAACATTACAGATCCTAAAAATTGCTATTTGGTTTTTAATGCCGGTTATCCCGAAGATTGCATGTATGGGCATGGGGTTAATTTTTCAAAATGGTGTGTGGATGTTTCGCATGTTTCAAAATGCGAGAATTGTTATGAGGCATTTTGGCTTACTTCCTGTGCTTCAAGTTTATTTTCCTCGCAATGTGAAAATTCTTTTAATATGGTTTTTTGTAAAAATTGTGTTGGTTGCCAAGATTGTTTTGGTTGTGTAAATTTGCGAAATAAATCATATTCTATTTTTAATGAACAATATTCTCGGGAAGAATATTTAGAAAAAATAAAATCTTTTGAACTTGGTTCTTATGAAAATTTACAAAAAATAAAAAAACAAGTATATGAGTTTTGGAATAAATTTCCTAATAAATTTATTCAAGGAATGCAAAATACAAATGTAAGCGGTAATTATATAGATCATTCCAAAGATATAAAAAATTCTTTTATGATTCGTGAGGGGCAAAATTTACATTATTGCCAATATGTTCAAGAAAACACGACGAGCAAAGACTGCTGGGATTATTCAATTTGGGGAGATAATAATCAACTACTTTATGAGTGTCATGCCTGTGGTATTGGTACTCAGAATATGAAATTCTGTCTATATTGCCAGTTAAGTGTGCATGATTTGGAATATTCTATTTTTTGCTCGAATGGCTCAGAAAATCTTTTTGGCTGTGTTGCTTTGCGTAAAAAGCAATATTGTATTTTGAATAAACAATATACAAAAGAGGAATATGAAAAACTTGTAGAAAAAATTAAACAACAAATGGAAGAATTACCTTATGTGGATAAAAAAGGGAGAGTGTATAAGTATGGAGAATATTTTCCAACAGAGCTTTCTCCTTTTGCCTATAATACTACTATGGCGCAGGAATATTTTCCTATTTCAAAAGAAAAAGCCAAGGGAGAGGGGTATTTTTGGGCAGATACTGCCGAAAGAAATTATAAAGCTGACTTTAATAAAGGTGAATTACCAGACAATATAAAAGATGTGCAAGATGATATTATTGGCAAAATTATTATTTGTGAACACGAGGGAAAATGCAATCAACTTTGTACAAATGCTTTTAAAATAATGGGAGAAGATGAACTTAATTTTTATCGCAAAATGAATTTACCGTTGCCTAGATTATGTCCAAATTGTAGAACGTTTGAAAGATTAAAAGAAAGAACAGGGATAGAACTTTATGAAAGAAAATGTGAATGTGCCGGTGAAAAATCCTCAAATGGGGAGTACAAAAACACTGCACAACATATGCACGGCGATAGTCCTTGCGAAAATGAATTTGAAACGACATATGATACAGAGAGAAAAGAAATAATATATTGCGAAAAGTGCTATCAGCAAGAGGTATATTAATTTGTATTTAATGGCAATTCTTTATATAATTATAATTAAGGTATAAATAAGTAATTTATTAACTAACAAAAAAATTATGAAAAACAATTTGCTAAAAATCTTAGGTGTAATAGTCTTAACTGTCGTTGTAAGTTTAATAACTGTGAAATCAGTATCCACATCAAAAAATGTAAGCGTGGGTTCTAACGTGTACGATAAAGTTTTAAAATCTGGCATTATTCGTGCTTGTTATCTAGTCTATCCGCCAGCTTCGATAAAAGACCCAAATACAGGCAAAATGTCAGGAGTGTTTGTTGAAACTTTAAATAAGGCTGCGGAAAATATGGGACTAAAAGTCGATTGGAATGCAGAGGTTGGATGGGGTGAAATGATTGAAGCTCTAAACTCAGATCGCTGTGATATTGTCGGGTCGCCAGCTTGGAGTAATTCTACCAGAGGCAGAAGTGCAGAATTTATTCAACCGATTTATTACAGTGCAATAAATGCTTATGTCAAAGCAAATGACAATAGATTTGATAATGATATAAATATTGCAAATAATAAAATTTATAAAATTGCCACAGTTGACGGAGAAACTTCGCAATTAATTGCTTCTAGGCAATTTCCAAATGCTCAAACATTACAATTACCACAGTCGACAGATGTTTCTCAAATGTTGCTTAATGTTGCAGACGGAAAAGCGGATATGGCTTTTCTTGAACCAACTATTGCTAATCAATATATGAAAAACAATCCGGGAAAAGTAAAAAATGTTTCTGTTAATAAACCAGTTGTTATTTATGGAAATGTTATGATGATTAAAAAAGGAGAATTTGAATTTAAAACAATGATTGATAACGCAACTACAGAATTACTTAACAGTGGGTTTGTAGATGGATTAATTAACCGATATGAAAAAGATTATCCGGGCGGATTTTATCGTGTAGCTATGCCGTATCTAGTACCTCAAAAATAAATTATGTCTGTATTTGATATTATTTTTACTTATAAAGAAGCCTTGCTCGCAGGGCTTCTCGTTACTTTGAAACTGTGCCTGATTATTTGGGTGTCGGGTATTTTAATAGGCACAGTTTTAGGGTATTTTGGCTCAAAGTATCGCAGAGACATAGGAAGATTTTCAACATCCGCATCTTTTATTTTATCTGGTATTCCTGTTTTAATTCTATTGTTTTGGCTTCATTATCCACTACAAGCTCTATTAAATATTTCTATTGACCCTTTTTACACTGCTGTTTTTGCTTTATCAATTATTAATATTTTTGCGGTGGCTGATTTAGTTAGAACTGCCTTAATAAATTTTCCTGAACAGTACAGCTTAGCGGCTCGGGTTTGCGGATTAAATCAAAAAGAAACTTTTACTAAAATTGAATTTCCGATTATTTTACGTCAAATAATTCCAACAGTATTAAATTTACAAGTTAATATGTTGCAACTCACTTTATTTGCTAGTTTTATATCGGTAGAAGAAATATTTAGAGTATCTCAAAGAATAAATGCAATAATTTATAAACCAATCGAAATTTATACAGCTTTGGCGATTTTCTTTTTAATAATCTGTTTGCCTTTAAATGGTCTCGCCATTTGGCTTAAAAATAAATATACTAGAAATATATCTGAAAAATAATTATGCTTAGCGGTACAAAATTAACAAAAATATATAATGGTAGAGAAGTGCTAAAAGGGGTAAGTATTAAAATTGAACCTGGCAAAATTACTTCTCTAATTGGACCAAGCGGTAGCGGTAAGACAACCCTGCTTCGGGTTTTATCTATGCTTGATTTACCCGAGTCAGGTAGTATTTCTTTTAATAATGAAGAATATCAATTTCCACTTAAAGATAAAAGCATAATTCCACCTTGGCCAAAAATTTCAGTTGTCTTTCAGCAGTTATTTATTTGGCCTCACTTAACATTGCGTAAAAATATTGAACTACCACTTGAGCTTAGGGGAATTTTAGAAGAAAATAAAAAATATCTTAATGAACTTTATCAAATGTTTAAAATGGAAGAATTTATTGATAGATTTCCAAATGAGGCTTCGTTAGGTCAGCGTCAGCGTGTTGCGTTAGTACGTTCTCTTGCTCTTAAACCAGAATATTTGCTATTAGACGAAATTACTTCTTCGCTTGATGTCGAACAGTCAGAAATTATATTATCTCATTTAGCAACTGTTAAAAAACAAGGCGTTGGTATTATTATGGTGGCACATGATATAAATTTTGCCTTATCAAATGCAGACACAGTTTGTTTTTTAGAGAATGGGAAAATTATAAAACAAGGGAAGCCCTATGAATTTTTATTAGAAACAAAAAATAAAAGAATTACTGATTTTATAAACAATGCTTCGTTGGGTATGTCTAACGTAAAGTTTTACTCTGGCAAAGAAGAATTTCAAGCTTATCATATAGCATTACTGAATCGTTTACCGGAAAATAGTGTAATAACAATTATTGGGGGTTTGGGTAATACTTGGTATGGTCCAATGGGAGATATGTATAAAGAATATAATGAGCTACGAATAAAAAAGAATATTACTTGGGATATGTTGATGTATGAATATGGGGAAATAGACAAGAAATTAGTAAAAGAAAATCCAAAAATAAATAATTTTTCCATACTTTCTGAAAGCATAAAAACTAATGGAAATATTAATATAAATAGTGACGGAACTGTAGTGTTGCAAATCTTTGATCCTATTCCAACGATTATAGAAATAAAAAATCAAACATTGGCTGATTCATATATGCATTATTATAATGACTTAATGAAGCATAGTCAGAAATTTTTAGGTTAATTTCATATATGCCAAATGATCCATTAAACAACGACCAAACAGGGCTTTCTGAGCCATTACCCATAAATACAACGGGTTCTGAACCTGTAAATATGCCCTCTGAAGCCCCAGAAAGCCCCATAAATAGAGATACCCCCATTCCCCTCAATAATGATAATCCCGAAAATACCCCTATTTTGACCGAAAACCCAGAAGTACTAAAAATCGAAGTTTTGCCCGCCGAAGGCGGAAAAACTGAAGAAATTCCCGAATCTACACAAACGCCAGAAACTGCAACGGCTCAAATCCCACCAAATGAGCCGTTAGATTACGAACCTAAGCCGATCAAATCAGAACCAGTTTCAGTTTCTAACTACGGCGAAGCGAAAGCTGAGCCGGAAAATATAAATCCAGTTCCCGTTGTTGTGCCCAACAAAAACAAAGTTCTCGAATTATTAAATAAAGCTAAACTTGCTATTCAATCTCGAAAAAGAAAGAAATTAGAAAAAATCATGACTTTGTTTTTGAAAAGTTCTAAAATTACAAACGACGAAGTCGAAAAGTTTCTTCATGTCTCGGATGCCACAGCGGAAAGATATTTAAATATTTTGGAAAAGGAAAATAAAATCAAACAAATTGGTAAAACCGGACACGCGGTTTCATATACTAAAATTTAAATATGTAAGGATTTAAAAATTTAAGGGAGTCGCCGTCCCTTTTTTCCTCACGGCGCTTTTGTGCGCGAACGGGAGGGTGGGTCAAGCAC
>PMDZ01000007.1 GCA_003155695.1 Candidatus Nomurabacteria bacterium
CAGCTGTGATTACATCTTCATGTGCGGTTAACACAACTTGGGATGGAAGTATTTGTGTCAATGATACCTATCCTCTCTCTATTACTAAAGCCGGCAATGGTGCAGGAACTGTGACTTCAGCTCCGGCCGGTATCAACTGTGGAGCAACTTGTTCATATTCATTCAACTACAATACCTCAGTTACTCTGACCGCTACGCCATCAACCGGTTCAACTTTCACAGGTTGGAGTGGAGGAGTTTGTTCCGGAACAGGAACTTGTGTGACGACAATGACTGCCGCGCGAAGTGTCACGGCCACATTTACTTTGAATCAATATACTCTGACCTACACTGCTGGAGTAGGTGGAACGATTAGCGGAACTACTCCCCAAACTGTTAACTATGGAGCAAATGGTACAGTTGTGACTGCAGTACCGAATGCCAATTATCATTTTACTTCTTGGAGTGATGGAATTCTAACAGCTGCAAGAACAGATACAAATATCACAGCTAATAAATCTGTAACTGCTTCGTTTACTATTGATACGTATGCTCTCTCTGTTACCAAAGCCGGAACTGGTACCGGAACAATCACTTCAGCTCCTGCCGGAATTAACTGTGGAGCAACTTGTTCATATTCATTCAATTACAATACTTCTGTCACTCTTACAGCTGTACCTGATGCAGGTTCTAGCTTTACTAGTTGGAGTGGAGGGGGTTGTTCCGGGACGGGGACTTGTGTAACGACAATGACCGTGGCCAAAAACGTAACTGCAACATTCACTGGTGTCACTATTACAATCACTCCTACTTCGACAACTTACAATACAATTCCTAGTACGAATATTTCTTTCACTTATACTTCAACAACAAATGTTGGGACAACAGAATGTAGACTATTAGATTTTGCATCTTCACCTCTAACTTCATATCAAGCAAGCAGTCCGATAATATACACTCCTCCTTCAACTGCGGGCACGTACGGTTATTATATTCAATGTCGAAATACTACCAACCAGACAGTTACGATAACTTCTGGGCTGATAACTGTAAACGTTATCACTGTCACGGTTACGGCTTCTCCAACAACATACAATACAACTCCGAACACGAATGTTTCCTTTGTCTATATTGCAACTACAAACGTCGGAACAACAGAATGTCTCTTGCTTGATAATTTACTGGCACCTAAAACAGGTTATCAGTTGACGAGTCCGATAATATTCCCTTCCCCTAATAGCGCTCCAGGAGCTTATGGTTATTATGTTAAATGCCGTAATACAACGACAACAACAGCAATGGCAAATTCTGCTTTGATCACGGTCAACACGGCATGTTTGGCAGGAACATCTTGGAATGGCTCGGCTTGTGTCGGCCCATCAGGCACTGTCACTGCTTCAGATTGTAATATTAGTAACAATCAAAATAGTTGTTCATCAAATATTACATGGAGTATTTCGAATCCGATAGGAAATACTTCCGTGACAACGCCGGTAGGAATTAATGTGGTAGCTCCGACACCACTTCTCTCAGGAGCAACAACTTGGACAGTTAATTATGGCAGTAGGGATTTCTATCTTTACAATAATGCGATTCAACGTGGTATGGATACGGCAAATGCAACATGTACTCCTGGAGTTAATACTTGGAATGCAGCAAATAATAGATGTGAACCGACAACCGGCACGCTTACAGCTACCGGTTGCACGATTGCTGTCGATCAGACCGGATGTCCTTCTACTCTGAATTGGAATACAATAAATCCATTAACCGGAATTATTTCTATTTTGAAAAATGCAACGTCTGGAACTACGGTTGTTACACAAAATTCCGGAGCAATTCCTTCTTATAACATTGGTTTTGGTCTTACGACATTTGAACTCTGGCACAACGGAGTTAGGATTGCGCAAGCAACAGCGACAACTTCCTGTGCAAATACGACACATTGGAATGGAAGCAAATGTGTCTTGGATGCTCCAGATGATTTGAATACAACATTTACTTCGGACGTGACAACAATCTTTGAAGGAAAGTCTGCGAATCTTACTTGGAATTCACCGCTTGCTACTTCCTGTACGGGAAGCACAAACACTAGTGAATTATTTAATACCGGAGGAGTAAAACAAGGAACTCTAAAGGTGACTCCAAAAGTAACAACTACTTATACGCTTACGTGTTCAAATGTTTCAGGCAGTAATGATAAAACCGCGACAATTAAAGTTATTACTCTAATAATAAAAGAACAATAAAATAAGGTAAGTTGACTTTATTTTTAGATTTGCTAGTATGAGAATCACATCGTAATTCGTGTTTTCGTCCGACCCTAGTCGGATGACGAATTAAATTATTAATAATTTATGTTGGCAATTTGAATAAAGTGAGGTTTCTCGTACATTTTATTCTCGTTATCAACCAATAAAAATATATGGCAGAAGAATTTAAGAGGGATAAGCCACACGTAAATGTGGGCACTATTGGTCACGTTGACCATGGGAAAACTACATTAACCGCGGCTATTTTGTTGATTTTATCAAGGGCAGGGACAGGATATGGCGCAAAGATTAAAGGTGTTGACCAGATTGACTCGGCTCCGGAGGAAAAAGCTCGTGGTATCACGATTGCGCTTTCTCACAATGAATATTGGACACCGACACGTCACTATGCGCACATCGATGCTCCTGGACATGCCGACTATATTAAGAACATGATTACCGGTGCCGCTCAGATGGATGGCGCAGTTATCGTTGTCGCTGCTACCGACGGAGTTATGCCACAAACTCGTGAACATATACTTCTTGCAAAGCAAGTTAACGTTCCTAAAATTGTCGTCTTTCTAAATAAATGCGACATGGTTGATGATCCTGAAATGCTCGACCTCGTTGAAGAAGAGGTTCGTGAACTTCTTACCAAACAAGGTTTTGACGGCGCTAATGCTCCGGTTATTCGCGGTTCAGCTTTGAAAGCTCTTGAATCAAAAGATAATAATGACCCATGGGCTAAAAACGTTTTGGAACTCGTAAATGCTCTTGATACTTATATTCCGGTTCCGGTTCGTGATATTACCAAACCATTCCTGATGCCGATTGAAGATATATTCTCGATTGAAGGCCGTGGAACAGTTGTCACAGGGAAGATTGAGCGTGGAATAGTCAAAGTCGGTGAAGATGTTGAAATTGTCGGAATCAAACCGACAGCCAAAACAACCGTCACCGGTATCGAAATGTTCAACAAAAATTTGAAAGAAGGAATGGCTGGAGATAATGCCGGAGTTCTTATCCGTGGTATCAAGAAAGAAGATGTTACCCGCGGACAAGTTCTCGCAAAGCCGGGAACAGTTACCCCTCACTCGGAATTTGAATGTGAAGTTTATATTTTGAAAAAGGAAGAAGGGGGACGTCACACACCATTCTTCACCGGGTATAAACCACAATTCTACATTCGTACTACCGACGTTACCGGAGAAGCCACACTACCAACTGGCGTTGAAATGGTTATGCCGGGAGACACAGTCAAACTTGTCGTTAAACTTGTCACTCCAGTCGCTCTTGAAGAACAAATGCACTTTGCTATCCGAGAAGGTGGTAAGACTGTCGGTGCAGGAGTCGTAACAAAAATCATCAAATAAATTTATTCCGTTCTTTTAATTACAAACAATATGGTAACGACAACAAAGAAAATTCTAAAACCAAAAAAGGGGAAGGAGGATGTAGTCGTCCAACTTCGTATCCGCGTTCGAGCCTACGAGAATAAAATTCTTGACGCTTCGGTCAAGCAGATTATTGATACCGCTCTGCGCTATGATGCGAAAATTGTTGGACCTATTCCGCTCCCGACAGAAATCAAAAAGTATACAGTCAACCGGGCATCGTTTGTATTTAAAAATGCTCGAGAGCAGTTTGAAATAAAAATCCATAAACGTGTCATCGATATTTTGAATCCAAATCCAAAAACTATCGAAGCACTCACAAACCTATCTCTGCCATCCGGTGTCGATATTGATGTGAAAATGATGTAAATATATGAAATTTATTCTAGGTAAAAAACAGCATATGATGCAGTGCTTTCTGGATGATGGAACTGCCGTTCCTGCAACGGTAATTTCCGCTGGCCCTGTTATCGTGACCCAAGTGAAGAGTCCCGATGTGGACGGATACACGGCAATACAAGTTGCTTACGACGAACAAAAAGAAAGTCGGGCAACCAAAGCGCATCTCGGGCATGTACTCGCATCGCAACCAGATAAGGAAGGAGGCATACCTGCGCATGCAGGGGCGTTCAAACATCTTCGGGAATTTCGCGATATTGAAGAAGTAAAAGAAGGAGACCAGATAACCGTTAACGCTTTTAAAAAAGGCGACATGGTTATAGTTTCCGGTGTCTCGAAAAGTAAAGGTTTCCAAGGTGTCGTCAAACGTCATGGTTTCCACGGTGGACCACGAAGTCACGGGCAAAAACATTCTGAACGTGAGCATGGTTCTATCGGTGGAGGACTTAGAAATAAAGTTCCAGCGGGAATGCGTATGCCGGGACGGATGGGCGGTGACCGAATCACCATCAAAAATTTGGAAGTGATAGGAGTGGATATTGAGAACAATCAATTACTCATTAAAGGTGCGATTCCAGGACGCCGCGGAACGCTCGTAGAAATTATTGGCTAATTTTATGATTAAAGAAAACACAAAAAAGAATAAAACTACGGCGGAAAAGAAACCTGCTTCAACCGGTATGACAACGGAAGTTTATAATCAAAAAGGAAAATCTGTCGGGAAACTTAATTTACCTGAATCAATTTTTGGTTTGAATTGGAATGGTGACTTGGTTCACCAAGTTGTCACGGCGATGCAAGCCAATGCCCGTACACCGGTGGCTCATACCAAAACTCGCGGTGAAGTCCGCGGTGGAGGGAAAAAGCCATGGCGACAAAAAGGTACCGGTCGGGCTCGTCACGGGTCAAGCCGCTCGCCAATCTGGAAAGGTGGGGGAGTAACACACGGACCTCGCAATGACAGAAATTATGACCAAAAGATAAATAAGAAAATGAAAACCAAAGCGCTCTTCACCGTCCTTTCGGAGAAATTACGCCGCGGTCATATTCTTTTTCTTGAAGAATTAAATTTAAAAAATATTAAAACCAAAGATGCCGTTTTGGTCATGCGTGAATTAAGCAAAATTTCCGGCTTTGAAAAAATGGTTGGCGGAGAAAGACCGAATACTTATATAACCGTTCCGGCCAAAAGTGATATTGTGAAGAAAAGTTTCGCCAATATTAAAACTGTCGAAGTGGATGAAATAAAAAATATAAACCCGGTGGATTTGCTGGCTTTTAAGTATATTATTATTTCACAACCAACGGAAAGTTTTGCTTTCTTGGGGGGTAAGATGGAGAAGAAAATTAAGAATTAATAATTACGAATTACGAATTAAAAATTCATGAAATCAGAAAATACAAAAAAGAATAAAAAAGACGAAGTGGAAGAAAAAAAGAAAGACAAAACCCATCCACTTATAAAAGGACCACGTGTGACCGAGAAGTCTGCTACCTACGCAGAAAAAAATATTTATACTTTTAACGTGGCACAAAATGCCAACAAGAATGAAATTAAAAAAGCCATAAAATATGTTTATGGAGTCATGCCTGTAAACGTTGCCGTAACCAAAATTGCCGAGAAGACGGTTACCCGTCGTGGAATCACAAGTATCAAACAAGGAGGGAAAAAAGCGGTCGTCCATTTAAAAAAGGGAGATAAGATAATTTTTGCATAATTATGAAAACATACAGACCCACAAGTCCTGCCAGACGTCATCAATCAACCGTATCATATCGAAACGTGTTGTCAAAATATAATCCAGAGAAATCTTTAACGGGTGGTTTTAAGCGTTCTTATGGAAGAAATAACCAAGGGCGTATCACTATGCGCCACCGGGGCGGAGGGCACAAGCGTTCTTATCGAGATGTTGACTTTATGTATAATAAGAAAGATATTCCGGCCAAGATAATGTCCATTGAATACGACCCAAATCGCAACTCTTTTATTAGTTTGGCAAATTACGCCGACGGAGAAAAAAGATATGTGATAGTTCCGAAATCCGTTAAAGTCGGAGATAGTTTTATTGTTTCAGAAAAAGCTCCACTTACAGTTGGCAACAGACTTCCGCTTAAAATTATTCCGGTTGGAACATTTGTTTACAATATCGAAATAAAACCGGGTAACGGTGCCAAGCTTGCCCGAAGTGCCGGAGTTTTCGGTCAAGTTGTGGCCAATGACCTCGGTTTTACAAATATAAAAATGCCATCAACCGAAATCAGAAAAATTTCCGAGAATGCTTGGGCTTCAATCGGCGAAGTTTCAAACAGCGAATACAAACTTCAAAATTTCGGTAAAGCCGGACGAAGTCGTTGGAAAGGAATACGTCCTCGAGTTCGTGGAACTGCTATGAACCCGGTTGACCATCCACACGGTGGAGGTGAAGGACGCCAGGGTAGAGGTTTGCGTCGCGCCAAGACAATGTGGGGCAAGCCATCTGGCAAGGGGCAGAAGACAAGAACACCAAAGAAATATTCAAATATGTGGGTTGTCTCCCGAAGAAAAGTTGGAAAATCAAAAGACTTAAAATAGTAAAACAAAAAATACCCGTAAGGGTATTTTTTGTTGTATAATAGAAAAATGGAATCAGAACAAAAAATTGAAGAGAAAAAAGCGTTTTCGCTGATTGCCCGTCTCAAAAGTACCACTCATGCTTGGCGGGGGTTGGGAATTTTTTTAAGAACGACCCACAATTCCTGGGTCCATATTTTCTTTGCATTGCTTGCCGTTTATATGGGTTTTCTTCTTCATATATCGGGAATTGAATGGGTGATGATTGTTTTCGCAATCGGATTGGTTATCGTAACTGAGGCTTTGAATACTGCATTTGAAATAGATATTGATTTAACTTCCCCAACTTATCATCCCTACGCTCGCGATACCAAAGATATTGCCGCTGGAGCTGTCCTTATATCCGTTCTTGTCGCCGGTATTATTGGACTCATAATTTTCTTGCCAAAGATAATAGACTTAATTATGAGATAGATTTGACTTTATTTCTATATTTGATAGTATGGACGAACGAGCTCAAGAGAGCTTATTTATATTGTTATGACAAGGTCACTCAAAAAAGGTCCATATGTTGACGAAAGGCTCTTGAAAAAGATTGCCGGGAAGAAGCCACTTGAGACAGGGGTAATTAAAACTTGGTCTCGGGCATGCCAGATTTCTCCGGAAATGGTTGGATTTGTTTTTGGTGTCCATAATGGTAAGACTCATATTGAAGTTTTAATCAGCGAAGATATGGTGGGGCACCGGCTCGGAGAATTCTCTCTGACTCGCAAGTTCACCAAGCACGGAGGCAAGATTCAGAAAGAATTGGATACGAAACAGAAAGAAGCCGAAGTCACCGCTGCCCAATCAGCTAAAGCCGCTGTTGAAGCAAAGAAATAATTATAAATCATGAAAGCATTTTTAAAAAATTACAGACAGTCCCCCCGCAAGGTTCGCCTTGTAGCGGAACTCATCAAAAGCAAAAGGGTTGCTGATGCACTTCTTATTTTAGATAATTTACCAAAGAGAGCATCAAGTCCGATAAATGGTTTACTGGCTTCAGCTATTGCCAATGCCAAAGTTGCCGGCATCGATATAAACAATCTTTTTGTCGAAAATGTGACTGTAAATAAGGGGATAGTCATGAAGCGTTCAATGCCACGAGCTCGCGGAAGCGCTTCCCGTATCAACAAGCGCACGAGTCATATTATGCTTTCTCTTGTCGAGAAAGCTCCGACGTCAAAGTCGGAGTCCCGACCTGAAAGCGTCGGGAGCAAGAAGCCGGATTCAAAATTAAAAACCAAAAAGTCGACAAAAACTAAAGTCGTAGAAACTAAAGCATAAATATATATGTCAAAAGTTGTTCACCCATATGCCCATAGATTAGTAACTCTTCGTGATTGGAAATCACGCTGGTTTGCCGATAAAAAATACAAAACCCTTTTACAAAGCGATGTAGTTATTCGTGAATTTTTAATGAAAAAACTTCGCGGTTTTTATATTTCTCGTATCGAGATAGAACGCAATGCTAAAGCTACGAGGATTATGGTTTATACTTCACGCCCTGGTATGATTATCGGCCGTTCGGGAGAAGGTGTGACAAAACTTAAAGCGGAATTGGTGGAAGCCCTCAAGAGGAAAGGCATAGCCATTCCCGAGGATTTCAAATTTGATATTATTGAAGTTACCAATCCCGATGCCGATGCGGCTATCGTCGCTTGTTCTATTGCCGAAGGTCTGGAGAAGCGTCTGCCGTATCGCCGGGTTATCAAGCAGGCTATCGAAAAAATTATGTCGGCTCGCGGAGTCAAAGGTGCCCGTATTTATTTGGGAGGACGTTTAGCTGGCGCCGAAATTGCTCGAAGCGAACAGATAAAACGCGGTTCAATTCCGCTTCAAACTTTCCGCGCCGATGTCGACTTTGCCCGTGAGAAAGCTCACATGACCTATGGTGATATTGGGATTAAAGTCTGGATATATCGTGGAGAAGTTTTTTCCAATGCAAACGGGTCAGTTGCAAATAAAAACGATAAGTTTAATAAATAATTTTATGTTAACCCCAAAGAAAGTAAAATATCGAAAATGGCAAACAGGTCGTACTGATATGACGAAGGTTACTCCCGATACGAGAGGAACGACAGTTTCATTCGGGTCTTTTGGATTGAAATCAACTTCTGGTGGACGTATTAGAGCAAATCAGATAGAATCGGCACGTAAAGCCGGTACACGAAATCTCGGAAAGACAGGGCGTATGTGGACGAGAATTTTCCCGGATAGACCATATACCGCAAAGCCGGCCGAAGTCGGAATGGGAAAAGGAAAAGGCGACCCGCAAGGATATTGTTTGGATGTTCGTCCCGGCCGAGTAATATTTGAAGTTGATGGTGTGACCGATGCGGTAGCCAAAGAGTCGCTTCGCAAAGCGGGAACAAAATTACCAATCAAAACCTGCATTGTCGCAAGATAAAATTTATGGATAAAAAAAATACAAACAAAATTTTAAAGGGCGTAGTTGTTTCCGACAAAATGAATAAGACGGTTATCGTTCTGGTCACTCGCTATATCGAACACAAGAAATACGGCAAGCGCATAAAGAAGACGAAAAAGTACAAAGCCCACGACGAGAACAACACCAAGAAAGTTGGCGATGTTGTGGAAATTGAAGAGACGAAGCCAATGTCAAAAGAAAAACATTTTAAAGTAATTTAATTATATGATACAAGACGGAACAATAATAAATATCACAGACAACACCGGCGGTAAAGTCGGAAAGGTCTTCAAAATACTTGGTTCATCAAAAAAACGTTATGCTGGAATTGGCGACAAAGTTATTATTTCGGTAAAAATTGCCGACCCACGCAAAATGGTCAAGAAGAAAGATGTACATCAAGCCGTCGTTGTCCGCACCGTCAAAGCTTATCGCCGAAAGGATGGCTCGTATATTCGTTTTGACGACAATGCCGTAGTGATCCTCGAAAAAGACAAGCTTGACCCGAAAGGCGGTCGCGTTTTTGGTCCTATTCCGAAAGAGTTGGCGGAACGTGGTTACCAGAAAATTATTTCATTGGCCCAAGAAGTTATATAAGTAATTACGAATTAATAATTAAGAATTACGAATTAAAATACTATGAAGATTAAGAAGGGAGACAATGTAATAGTTATTGCCGGAAGTAATAAAGGCAAAAAGGGGAAAGTCCTAAAAGCACTTCCTGCACTTAATAAAGTTGTTGTTGAAGGAGTGAATACGAGAAAGAAGGCTCATAAGTCGAAGAAGAGAGGCGACCCAAGCCAGATTTTGGAAATATCGATGCCGATACATGTTTCGAATGTGGCCAAGCAAGAATAAATTTTATGGAACCAATTAAACAAAAAGAGAAAAAATCATACGCCCATCTTAAGACCAAATATGGCTACAAGAATGTCATGGCTTCGCCTCGCTTGGTGAAGGTAGTAGTGGCGAGTGGCACCGGCTCGGGAGTCAAGCGCAATAAAGATTTTAACAAACTTGTAATGGATAGAATGGCAAAGATTACCGGCCAGAAGCCGGCAACTCGCGGAGCCAAGAAATCAATCGCTTCTTTCAAAATTCGTATTGGCGACCCGGTTGGAGTACTTGTCACGCTTCGTGGAACACGAATGTATGGATTCTTGGATAAACTTATCAATGTTGCTATTCCCCGCACCAAAGACTTCCGCGGTATTGATAGGAAAATTGTGGATAACATAGGTAATCTAACAATGAGCATTAAAGAACACACGATATTCCCGGAAACCGGTGATGAAGAATTGAAAGATGTTTTCGGCCTAGCCGTCACCATTGTCACCACCGCTAAAACCAAAGCCGAAGCCACCGACTTTTTCGAATTTATCGGAATACCGTTTAAGAAATAATAACAACGAATTTTATCGAAAAGCCCTTATAATAAGGGTTTTTTATTATTGACATTTACAGGGTTATTGATATAATAAAAAAGTAAAGTTCTTTGATTTTAATTTAAAAATAGAGATATGAAAAAATTGGTATTGTGTCTATTTTACGGTCTATGCTCGCTCTATGTGGCCTTGCTGGGATTAGTTTCATTTCTAATATCAGTTTCATTACTCTTTTTTTTAATTTTAGGAGTAATGGTTCAAGGTCTTATCGTGATGACCCTGTTCTGGAAAATTTTTTTGGCTATCTGCCTTGTCGTATTGGTTGGTCTAACATTTACCTTAATGCTGTCCGGAATTGAAGGAGTAGTCAAAGTCGTAAAAAGAGCGTTTTACATTGCGCAATTTGCACGATAAAACCTGCAATTACAGTCCCCGGCAAACTTGGGGACTGTCTTTATTTCATAATACATAATTTGACATATATTCATTCATTTGCTAGTATGGGTGGACATGAGTTTTAGATCCGTTTGTCTACTTAAGGGGCTAGAGTAATCTGACTTTTAAGCAAATAAACGAGATATCATAACTTATGTGGGATAAATCCTAACATATTTACATATGGCAAAAAAATCAGTTATTGCACGACATTTAAAGAAATCGAAATGGAGCACACGAGAAACAAATCGTTGTTTTCGCTGTGCCCGAGCTCATGCTTATATGAGAGATTTCGGATTATGCCGAATTTGTTTCCGCGAACTTGCCAACGAAGGAATGCTTCCGGGAGTTCGCAAGTCATCCTGGTAATTCAATTAGTAATCGGTAATTAGTAATAAGTAATTATTTTAAAATGGACCAATTAGCAAACATGATGAATATGGTTAAAAATGCAAGTCTTACCGGACACGAGTCTATTACCGTTCCTTATTCAAAAATCAAATTTGCCGTTGCCGAATGCTTGGCCAAAGAGGGTTACCTTAAGGATGTCACAAAGAAAACCAAAAAAGGTTTTCCGATAATCGAACTTGGTTTGGTCTACGAAGAAGACGGAACTCCGAAAGTTACCGGCACGGACCGTGTTTCAAAATCATCATGCCGAGTTTACAAAGGAGTCAAAGATATAAAGACAACAAGGAATGGCTACGGCTTAACCGTGCTTTCGACACCAAAAGGAATTTTAACCGATAAACAAGCACGCCGTGAAATGGTCGGAGGAGAAGTATTGTTTAAATTATGGTAAATATATATGAGTAGAATCGGAAAACAAACAGTTATAATTCCCACCGGTACGGAAGCTAAACTCTCCGGTACAACTCTTTCCGTTAAAGGACCAAAGGGGGCAACTTCGCGGGATTTCCCGGGAGCGGTAACCTTGCACATGAGCGGAAATGAAATTACTTTTACTCCCAATAAGCAAGGCGACAGGACAGTAAATGCTTTGTGGGGGACATATGCTTCACACGTCAAGAATATGGTTAAAGGAGTCAATGAAAAATATGTCAAAAAATTAATACTTGAAGGTGTCGGTTTCAAATCGGAAGTTTCCGGGCAATTATTGAATCTAGCTTTAGGATTTTCCCACCCGGTAAAAATAAAAATTCCCGAAGGTATTACGGTTACGGCCGACAAGAATAATATTACGGTTACGGGAGTCGATAAAGAACTGGTTGGTTCGTTCACAGCATCAATTAGAGCTTTGAAAAAACCGGAACCATATAAAGGGAAAGGATTTCGTTACGAGGACGAAGTTATTCGTCGTAAGCAGGGTAAGAAAGCAGCTTAATTCAATTAAGAATTAATAATGAAGAATTAAGAATTTAAAAATATGAAAAATATAAAAGCCGAAAAAAGAATAAGACTAAAGAAAAAAATCCGAACAAAAATTTTGGGAACGGCGAAAATTCCTCGTCTTTCTGTTTTTCGCTCCAACAATTATATGTATGCTCAAATTATCGATGATACCAAGAATATCACAATTGTTTCATGCTCCGACCTGAAAGTAAAAACCGGAACAAAAACAGAACGCTCAAAAAATGTCGGCGTAGAAATTGCCAAAATGGCTATCGCAAAGGGTATCAAATCCTGTGTTTTCGACCGTAACGGTTTTAAATATACCGGCCGAATAAAAGCCCTTGCCGATTCCGCTCGAGCTGGCGGTCTTAAATTTTAAATAATATATGGATACAACAAAACCAAAACAAAATACAAATAATAACCGCGGTTTCAGTAAACCAAAGAATGATAATCGAGGAGGCGACAATCGCAGGTCCCGCCCGTCCTTTGAGCGCCCAAAGCCGGAGTTTGACCAGAAAATGGTTTCGATTCGAAGAGTTACTCGTGTGGTTGCCGGCGGACGACGTATGACATTTGCCGTGGCTATCGCTATCGGTGACAAGAAAGGTTCCGTTGGACTCGGCACCGGAAAGGGTGGAGACACAGCTATCGCTATAACCAAAGCTCTTCGCCAAGCCAAGAAGAATATGTTTAAAATTAAAACGACTAAAGACATGTCCATTCCTCATGAGGTCTCGGCTAAGTTCGGAAGCGCCAAGCTCACCATCATGCCGAACCGCGGGAAAGGATTGGTTTCCGGAAGTACTGTCCGTGATATGCTGGTCCTTTCGGGAATTAAGAATGTAACCGCCAAACTTCATTCCGGAAGCAAAAATAAATTAAATAATGCTCGTGTTGCTTACAAAGCGCTTTACATGCTCCGAGAAAAAACAGCAGTCGTAAAATCAGCTCCTTTTATTCCGGAAGTAATAAAAGAGGAATTGAAAGAAGCATTAGTAAAGGAAGAAGTTGAATAAAAAATTATATGCAAATACACACATTAAAAAGACAACACCCGAATAAAAAATTCCAACAAGTTGGCCGTGGGGGCACACGCGGAAAAACTTCAGGTCGTGGAGGCAAAGGCCAAACGGCTCGGGCTGGGAACAAACGACGCCCGGAGATACGTGATATAATTAAGAAACTTCCAAAACTTCGTGGGTATCGCTTTGCTTCTTTCGCCCCTAAGTCCTCACCGGTAAACGTCGGAGCGCTTGAAGTTTTTGAAGCCAGCTCGGTTGTCAATCCAAAATCTTTGTTTGAGAAAAATTTAATTCGTCGCATGAATGGAACAATTTCAAATGTCAAAATTCTCGGGGATGGCGAAATCAGCAAAAAACTTTCTATTGTTGACTGCAAAGTATCAAAAAGTGCGCGCCTCAAAATCGAAAAAGCCGGCGGAAACATAAAATAATTATGGAAACTGTTTGGGAAAAAATAAAATTAATATTCTCGGATAAAACCTTAAGGAACAGGGTTCTTTTTGTCCTTGGGTCACTTGTCCTATTCAGACTTTTGGCAGCTATTCCAATCCCCGGAGTTGATTCGGCCAAGCTTCAAACTTTCATCGCCAACAATCAATTTGTCGGTGTTTTGAATATGTTTTCTGGCGGTGGATTGTCAACTCTTTCGATTATCATGCTTGGAGTTGGTCCATACATTACATCTTCCATAATCATGCAACTTTTAACTATCATGTCTCCCCGATTGAAAGCCATGTACCAGGAAGACGGAGAAATCGGGCGCAAGAAGTTTACTCAATTCAGTCGTATGCTGACCATTCCACTCGCTTTAGTCCAAGGTCTTGCACTTCTCGTTTTACTTAAAAAACAAGGAATAATGACGGATTCATCCATTTTTGGAATTGCCACAAATCTTTCCGTTGTTGTTGCCGGCTCAATGCTAATAATGTGGATTGGCGAATTAATTTCCGAGTTTGGTATCGGCAATGGAGTCTCGCTAATAATTTTTGCCGGTATTGTCGCCAGAATTCCGAAAGAAGTTTCACAATTCTTTTTTACTTTCAATATCGCGAATTTGCCGACCTATATTCTTTTCTTGGCTGTAGGTTTATTAATTGTTGCCGGAGTTGTGGTTGTGACCGAAGCCGAGCGTCCGGTACCGGTGACCTATGCCAAACAAGTCCGCGGTGATCATGTTTCCGGTGGAACTCAAACATATTTACCGATTCGCATTAACCAAGCCGGAGTTATCCCGATAATCTTTGCTCTTTCAATTTTACTTTTTCCGCAACTTATCGGGACTGCTTTAGCCGGAGTAACTAACGGGACACTTCTGGCGATTTCACGTGGCCTACTTTGGTTTGTCGCCAACACATGGCTGTATTCGCTTTTCTATTTTATCTTCGTCTTCTTGTTTACTTATTTCTATACGGCTGTCACATTCGACCCGGAACAAGTCTCAACAAATCTCCAGAAGAATGGCGCGTTCGTTCCCGGAATTCGTCCGGGTCCGGCAACGCGAGATTACATTTCAAAAATCCTGAATCGTACAACGACAATGGGAGCGGTCTTTCTTGGTTTGATAGCCGTTTTGCCTCTCGTCATACGGTCAATTACCGGCATTAGTTCTATCTCCATCGGAGGAACAGCTCTTTTGATTGTTGTTTCCGTCGTTCTTGATTTAATTAAAAAAACCGAAGCACAATTATCGATGAGAGAGTATTAGAATAATTACGAATTACGAATTAACAATTACGAATGAAAAATATCAAAAATCACAAATAATGAAATTATTTGTGATTTTTGATATAATAAATATATGAAACCACAAACATTTATATTTTTTGGTCGGTCTGGTTGCGGAAAAGGTACTCAGCTTAAGCTTTTAAGAGATTATTTAAACAAGGAGGATAAAAATCGGAATCAATTCGCTTTTTGCACGGGTGATGGATTCAGAGAGTTTTTCAATAAAGGCACTTATTCCAGTAATTTAGCGAAAGCTATCACCGCCAGAGGAGAACTTCAACCCCTTTTTCTCACAATATCTCTATGGGGAAATGCATTTTTGGATGGACTGGAACTAGATGACCATGTTTTCATAGACGGTTATCCAAGACGAGATACTGAGGCTTTAGTCTTAGATTCTGCTTTGAAATTTTACCAGAGAAACAATGTGACAATGATAGATTTTATTGTCTCTCGAGAAACTTCAAAAAAGAGAATGCTTCTACGGGGTAGGGCAGATGATACAGAAGAGAATGCTGAGACAAGATTAAATTGGTATGACCGTGACGTCACTCCAGCCATCAAATATCTTAAAGACCAACCCGGCTATACATATATTGAAATTGACGGAGAAAAAAATATAGAAGATATACACACAGATATTATAAATAAACTTACTTCTTATCTTTCCTAATATATGCAAAATAAAAAATCAATTGTCATGTCCCTCGGCGGCTCGATTATCATTCCGGATGAGGCCGATATTGAATTTTTGAAATCGTTTATTTCAGCAATCAAAGAATATGTCTCGAATGATTTTAATTTTTTAATTATTACCGGAGGAGGAAGAACTTGTCGCAAATATAATGATTACCTTAAGCAAATTGTTGACTCATCAAACGAAGATTTGGATTGGCTCGGTATTTCAACGACCAGAGTTAACGCCGAACTTGTCCGAATTGCTTTCGGAAATTTAGCTTATGAAAAAGTGGTGCTAGACCCTGATTTTATTCCCAAAACAGACAAACCGATTATTGTTGGTGGCGGTTGGAAACCAGGAAATAGTAGCGACTTGGCAGCAGTTCACGCGGCCAAAAGTATCGGAGCGACAAAAATTATAAATCTTTCCAATATTGATTATGTTTACGACAAAGACCCAAAGAAATATCCCGATGCCAAACCAATAAAAGAAATTTCTTGGAGTTATTTCAGACAAATCATTCCGAAAGAATGGGGCCCGGGAATTAATTCTCCATTTGACCCGACTGCTGCCCGCGAAGCCGAATCTCTTGGCCTGGAAGTAGTTATAATGAACGGTAAAAACATAGAAAATCTAAAAAACTATTTGAATAATAAAGAGTTTGTTGGTACAACAATAAAATAAGATGTCAGTTATTATCAAAACCAAAGAACAAATAGAAATAATTCGCGAAGGGGGAAAAATACTGGCGAAAGTTTTGACCGAAACGGCGAAAAAAGTTTCGCCAGGTGTTTCAACCTATGAGCTCGATAAATTTGCCCACGATTTGATTAAAAAAGGTGGAGACACTTCGGCATTTTTGAATTACAAACCCGAAGGCGCCCGAACCGCCTACCCGGCGTCTTTATGTGTCTCCGTAAACAGTGAAGTGGTTCATGGGATTCCGTCTAAAAATAGAATTTTAAAAGAAGGGGATATTGTTTCTCTTGATCTTGGTTTGAAACATAAAGGACTTTTCACCGACCACGCTGTGACTGTCCCAGTCGGAAAGATTTCAAAACGCGACCAGAAACTTTTGGATTATACAAAGGAAGCACTTGGCGTGGGTATTTGGGCGGCTCATGGAGGAAACACAATTGGGGACATCGGGCACGCGATTGAATCTTTTGTTAACAGAAAATATGGAATAGTCAGAGAGCTTGCCGGGCACGGTGTGGGAGTAGAAGTTCATGAGGACCCTTATGTTCCGAATTACGGTAGAGCCAAAACCGGCCAGAAATTAATTCCCGGAATGATTATTGCTATCGAGCCGATGTTCAATATCGGAGGCGAACACATTATAACTGCCGCGGATGGTTGGACAATTAAAACTGCTGATGGTTCTCGCTCTGCTCATTTTGAACATACAATTTTAATCACCGAAGGCGACGCAGAAATTTTAACTGTGGTATAATATTCCTATGGAAAGTTTAAATTTTAATAATGCTCCAAAATTCAAAACACCGGAAGAGGAGTTGGCGTTTTTGCGTGCCCATATTGCCGAACGGGAGAAAGCATTGAGTGGTCAAGGTAAAGAAGTGAATAAAGAAGACCTTGCTCACACCGTGATTACAGAATATCGTAAATATGAACCCGAGGATGTTATGCACAAAAATGCAATTATGAAAACAGGTGAGATTGAAAGTTTAGCTCTCCGACTACATCCGGAACCTCATGATAATAAGATGGAAGAATTGCTCGGTATTTTGCTTTCTAAAGGAATATCAAATGCTTTGGCTGTCGTTGGCAAGATGAATAATCCTCATCTGGATGATGATTTCCATCGCTTTCTTGTCCAGTATTTGTACAGCACCCACAAAGTTCCCGGGCTTAAAGAAAATACTTCGCTTTTCAAGGCACTTGATATGAAACTTTTTGAGATTACTTTTCCCGATGCGAATGACGACGAAAGTGCAAAGAAAAGTTTGAAAGAATTACTCGGAGCTATGGAGCAATTCTATGCCGGCATGCATTCTGTTGGGCAAGGGAGAGAGAATTACAATCGAAATCATTTCACTTTGGAAATTGCTTCGGCTGAAGGCAGTTCCAATTTTGTTTTTTATACGGCAGTTCCGTCTTACAAAGCGGACTTATTCGAAAAACAATTATTCGGAGTCCACCCGAACGCTAAAATTGTTGAAATCCCCGATGATTACAATATCTTTTCCGAAAGTGCCTCAATCTCCGCTTCTTATGCCACACTTTCCCATCATGAAGTTTATCCCATCAAACTTTATGATTCCATTGATTATGACCCTCTGAATATAATTCTTAATGTCTTCACCAAACTCAAAAAGAATGGCGAAGGAGCGGCGATTCAATTTTCGGTATGTCCCGAAGATGAAGAAATAATCAGGAAGTTCCATACTATTCACGCGGACGTAAAAGAGGGAATGTCGGTTAGGACTGCCAGTAGCATGACTCGTCAAATTACGAAAGAAGTAAAAAATTTTGCCAGTGAATTATTCTTCGGAGCTTCCAAGAAAAAAGAGGAAAAAAAAGTTAACGACAAGGCGGTTGAATATATTGGTGAGAAATTAAAAAGTACAATTATGGCAACGGATATCCGTATTATTGTTTCAGCCGAAAATAAGATGCGTTCCGAACAAATATTATCGGAGATAGAATCATCCTTTAACCAGTTTACGGAAGCGGACCGCAACGGTTTTAATTTTAACCATCCGAAAGGTTCCGATTTGTCGAACCTAATTCATAACTTTTCGTATAGAACATTTTCCGACGAGTATTCGATGCCGCTTAATTTGAAAGAACTCGCCACCATTTTCCACTTCCCTTATGGAGTTGTCTCCTCGCAGTTGAAGCAAGCCAGAGCGGGTATTGCTCCGGCTCCGATGGAAATGGGCAATGAAGGAATTCTTCTCGGTATAAACAATTATCATGGCAAGGATACGGAGATTCATATGTCCCGCGAAGACAGATTGCGTCATTTGTATGTCATCGGTCAAACCGGAACGGGTAAAACCACTATTTTGAAAAATATGATTGCCCAAGATATTAGAAATGGTGAAGGTTGTTGCTTCATAGACCCACACGGTAGCGATATCCAAGATATACTCTCTTATGTTCCGAAAGAACGTATTGATGATGTTATTTATTTCGACCCGGCATATACCGCTCGACCGATGGGGCTTAACATGCTCGAGTATGACCCGAAATATCCCGAGCAAAAAACTTTTGTCGTCAACGAACTGATGAATATTTTTAACAAGCTTTTTGACATGAAGGTTGGCGGAGGAGCAATGTTTGAACAATATTTCAGAAATAGTGCCTTCTTGGTGATGGAGGACCCGGAGAGTGGTTGTACACTCCTTGAAATCACCAGAGTGCTAGGAGACAAGGCATTTCGCGAAATGAAATTATCGAAATGCAAAAATCCAATTATCAAACAGTTTTGGATTGGAGCAGAGCAGACGACAGGCGACCAATCACTGGCAAACTTTGTGCCGTATATTTCTTCCAAATTCGATAACTTTATTTCAAACGATATTATGCGTCCGGTTGTCCTTCAAGAAAAGTCCGTATTTAATTTCCGGGAAATTATGGACAATAAAAAAATTCTTCTGGTCAATCTTTCCAAAGGAAGACTGGGGGACATAAATGCCCATCTTATCGGTCTTGTCCTTGTCGGCAAAATACAAATGGCGGCGCTTTCTCGCGTCGATATGTATGGTCAGAAAATGAACGACTTTTATCTTTATATCGACGAATTTCAAAATGTTACGACCGATTCTATCGCCTCGATTCTTTCCGAGGCCAGGAAATATCGTCTGTCTTTGACTATTGCCCACCAGTATATATCACAGCTTGAAGAAAATATAAAGAATGCAGTGTTTGGTAACGTTGGGTCAATGGCGGTTTATCGTATCAGTACCGAAGATGCCAACTTTGTCGAACAAAAATTCAAACCGACATTTACAGCCGCCGATATCATTAAATTGGATAATTTTAATTCTTATGTCTCGATGCTTGTAAATGGGGTACCGACGAAACCATTCAATATGACATCCCACTTTAGCATGACAGAGAAGGGAACCCCGGAAATAGTCAAAAAAATAAAAGAATTATCTTACCTCAAATACGGTCGCTTGCGTGAAGAGGTTGAGGAAGAGATAATGGAGAAATATAGAAAACAATAAGATTTTGTTTTAAAGAATTTTTGTGCTAAAATCCCCATATTATTTATTAATGGCATTTTATTAAAGAATAAGAATTTATATTATGAAACACCCAAAAGAGGAAAGAACATATGTGATGATAAAACCTGACGGAGTTCAAAAAGGTCTAATCGGTGAGATTATTAAGCGTTTCGAACAACGCGATTTGAAAATTGTTGCCCTTGAAATGTTCAAGCCAACCAAAGATTTGATTGATAATCATTATCCCAAAAAGGAAGAGTGGATTACTCGTCTGGGAGAAAAGACAAAAGCTACATACGAAAAATACGGTTATGATTTAGTTGTGGATTTTGGAACGGATGATACTTCCAAAATTGGTCCGGAAGTTCGCAAATGGTTGGTTGATTATATGACTTCCTCTCCGCTTGTAAAAATGGTAGTTCAAGGAGTTCACGCTGTTGATGTCGTTCGCAAAATTGCCGGGCAAACCATGCCGTATTTGGCGGATATGGGAACAATCCGCGGAGATTTCTCGATTGACTCTCCGGCGCTCGCCAATAAAGAAAAAAGAGCCGTTATGAACATTGTTCATTGTTCTGAAACACCCGAGGAGGCGGAACATGAAATCAAACATTGGTTCGGGAATCAAGCGATGCATGAATATAAACGGTTCGGCGTAGATGAATAAATATTTTTCGAATAAAAACCTCTTCGCGAGGTTTTTATTTTTTATTTTTATTCAAAATCTAATTTGAAGCGATGTCAAAGATGTGCTATTTTGCAAAAATGCTTGCGGAGCCTCCGCGCGAGAGTATAATTTAAGTAGGATTATTTGAAATGTATTACCTAGAACAAATTTTTAGGGGACATATAGTTTTGATGGAGAACTGTAAACATTATTACGTTAACAAATCTCTACCATCCTTTGTCCCACCTAGCTTTTAGCTATGGTAATACGACTTTCGATAGTCCTAATAAGGAATTCTTCCACTTGGAAGGATTTTTTATTTCTCTTTTTATTCATATAAGGTATAATAAACATACATGGCAAATGAGAAAAACCTGAAAATCACGTTTTGTTCCGGAGCTGGTACTGTTACAGGTGCCAACTTTTTGATAGAAGGGAATGGCAAGAAATTTCTGGTTGATTGCGGGTTAATTCAAGGAGATAAAATTGCCGAAGATTCAAACTGGGAGCCATTTTCATATGACCCTTCCTCGATAGATATACTTTTCATTACTCATTGTCATGTCGACCATATCGGGCGTATTCCGAAACTTATAAATGATGGATTCTATGGCAAAATTGTCTCGACAATTCCCTCAAAAGAAATCACCGGCATAATGCTCGCCGATACTGCGCACATTCTTTCGCGTAACACTGCGCATCATCTTGCCGAAATTTACACGGAAGAAAATATTAAAAAAGCACTTGACTCATGGGAGACACTTGATTATGGACAAAAATTAAATGTTGACCACGGTTTTCAATTTTCCTACAAAGATGCTGGGCACATTCTCGGTTCGGGGATGCTCGAAATAATTTACAACGGTAAAAAAATAGTTTTCACCGGAGACCTAGGGAATTCGCCGTCGCCACTTCTTCCCGACACGGCAGTTGTTAACGATGCCGACTACATGATTATGGAATCCACTTATGGGGATAGGAATCACGAAGAGCGAAGCGAGAGAAAAGAAAAATTGGTGCAAGTGATTCGTGATAATTATGACAGAAAGGGGACACTCATCATTCCGACTTTTTCTCTCGAGCGAGCGCAGGAATTACTTTACGAGATGAACTCTTTAGTCGAAGATAAAATAATTCCCGAGATGCCAGTCTTTCTGGATTCTCCACTTTCCATCAAACTGACGGATATCTACCCCAAATATGAAAAATATTTTAATGAAAAAGCCAAGAAACTGATTGCCGAAGGGGACAACTTATTTGATTTCCCGGGGCTGAAAGAAACACTTGAGACGGAAGAATCGAAAGCCATACTAAATGTTCCTCCACCGAAAATAATTATTGCCGGAAGTGGCATGTCCAACGGCGGACGCATCCTTCACCATGAAATAAACTATCTTCCGAATAAAAATGACACAATTCTCTTGACCGGATATCAATCGATCGGCACTTTGGGGCGACTTATCTTCGATGGAGCTAAAAGTGTCCATATCATGGGTGAAGAAGTTACCGTTCGGGCGAATGTGGCGGTAATTAGCGGATATTCCGGGCACAAAGACTCCGACCATTTAGTAGAATTTGTTGCCGATACCGCTTCCACACTGAAGAAAGTTTTTGTTGTCATGGGAGAGCCGAAATCTTCGATGTTTTTGGCTCAAAAGTTGCGGGATAATCTCGGGGTCAAGGCCTATTCTCCATCGGCAGGGGACTCGACAGTGATAGAATGTTGAAGAGTTAAAAAGAGATTTACTTATCCACACGAAAAACACCAAATATTCTTAATTCTCTGGTGTTTTTTAATTATGATATGATATAATACAGTCGTATTATGTACGAAAATAATTATCAAAAATTTGTAGAATATCTGCGGAAAGTTTTACAAAAACTTCGCCCAAGATTTTCTTTCCACTATGTGGCGTATGCTATTCTTTTTTTCTTGATAATTTATTCCGTTATAACGCTCGCCTCGGCTACAACCCCGAACCCGGGACACCCATGGAGTGAGCTCGGTGACGGGGTTTTTGTTTTTACAAATGGGCAGACAACTACTCCTTACACTTACACCTTCCCAGCGGCAAATACGACAGTACTCACGACAAATTCGGCTGTAACCGTCGGCCAAGGAGGAACAGGACTCGGAACAATTGCATCCGGTTCCGTTTTTGCGGCAAATTCGGCGAATACATTATCGGCTGTTACCTGGGCATCGGCCGGAACAAAAATTTTAACTAACACTTCGGGAACGATAACTTGGGAGACAGCGGCAAGTGGCATGTCTTGGCCGGCAGGTGGAGCAGGTATTCCGAACTATTCAGGTTCATCAACTTGGGGAACATCATATACAACTACAGGTAGTGGAACAGTCGTAGCACTTCAAACATCTCCGGAATTCTTAACTCAAATTACAACTCCTATCGTTTATGGTTCTTCTGTTGCCAATGGAGATTTAACACTTGAAGGAACAAGTGATACTACCAAAACAACTTCTTACGTTATTTTACAACCGACTTCCGGCAACGTCGGGATTGGGACGACGACGCCAAATTCAACCTTGGATATACTAGGAGCTAACATAGTTACCAATTATGCTACACAAGGAATATTAAATGTGCGCTCATCTAATGCCTTTGCGACTGATATTGGAGGTTCTATTACCTTTAGTGGAAAAGTAAGTACTTCTGGAACTTATAGGAATTTCTCTTCGATAGAAGGAAGAAAAACTAACGGTGTAGATGGTAGTCAATCTGGATATTTATCTTTTAATGTAAACAATAATCCAACGTGGACAGAAGCAATGAGAATTATAAGTTCCGGCTCCGTCGGTATCGGAACATTGACCCCGACAGCTAACCTCCAAGTAGCACAATCAACTACTGGAGGAGGAACAGTCACAATTACAGGCAACACTACTTGTACAGGAACAGGAACACAATTCTTAAATACTTTCAAAGTGGGAGATAGCATAATCATAACAGCAACATCTGAAACACGCGTCATCTCAGCAATATCTTCCGACACAGTTATGACAATCGCTTCGGCAACCAACACTGTCGGTTCAGCTTATACACTTGCCGGTGGAACAAGATTTAGTGTTCAGGGAAACGGCAGAGTCGGCATTGGAATAACACCTACTTCTTTCTTAACTTTGCCTGCCGGAACCACTACCGCCGGAACCGCTCCACTCAAACTGACTTCGGGAACGGCTCTCGGAACACCGGAAGCCGGAGCACTCGAATTCGATACTTCACATTTGTGGTTTACAATCGGCAGTACCAGATATCAATTGGACCAGCAAACCTCAGGTTCAATCACCGTCGCCAACGAAGCCACCGACACGACAACATTCCCGATATTCTCAACCGATGCGACTGGTGCCATCGCTCCGAAAACAAATGCCAACTTCACTTTCAATTCGAATACCGGATTGCTTTCCTCGACATCACTTGCCGCTACCGGTGTAATCTCATCCGGTGCAAACTCCGGAACCGGAGGACAATTAACAATGTTCGGTTCAACCAGTGGAAGCGTTGCCCTACGAGTCAATGCTGCCGCAGGAACGGGAACAATATTCGAACTTCCGGCTACTAATGGATCCAACACAAATATTCTGCAGACAAACGGAAGTGGAATAACATCATGGGTAG
>PMDZ01000011.1 GCA_003155695.1 Candidatus Nomurabacteria bacterium
TTTCTGCAGAATCGCATCCTTTTTCGATGTCGTCATCCATTAAAGAAAATAATTTGAAAATAATCGCCAAAAATCTTGGTGATTACACTGATGATTTGAAAGATTTGAAATCGGGCGATAGGGTTTTAATTGACGGACCATACGGTAATTTCTCCTACAAAAAAGTTAATAATAAAAATCAAATTTGGATTGCCGGCGGTATCGGAATCACTCCATTTTTAAGTATGATCAAAACGCTCCCAAGTGATTACAAGGTTGATTTATATTATTCCGTTAGAGAAAATAAAGATGCCATTCGCGTCGGAGAATTACAGGAAGTCGCTCGGAGGAATCCCAACTTCAGATACAAACTGTGGGTTACTAACGATAAGGGTTATATAAATGCCGGACTGGTTTCAAGCTTAAGTGGCAGTTTCAATGACAAAGAAATTTTCCTTTGCGGACCGACAGCATTTATGCAGAGTTTGGAGAATCAATTTACGGCATCGGGAGTCGATATTAAAAAAATTCATTACGAAAATTTCAGTCTATGAATATGAAAAAACTAACAACCATATCTTTGTTTATTTTTGGAGTCGTCGTGGCGGCAATACTCGTTACTGGGTTGGTTTTTTACCAGAACAAGAAAAATAATCAGTCTACTAATTTTCAAACGAATAATTCCATTCCACCTACGACAGTCAAATCTACGACTACTCCTTCTACGCCGAGTAAAACCAAGTCCACAAAAATTCCTTCGTCTCCCAATAAACCAATCACAACTCCGCCGGCAAATACCATAACTTTGAATATGGCCGAAATCGCAAAGCACAACAATCAGAACGATTGCTGGATGCTCATTAGTGGCAAGGTTTATGATATTACAAATTATTTCGGCTCACATCCTGGTGGATCGAGCACCATGACTCCGTCATGTGGCACAGATGCCACGGCTGCATATATGACGAAAGACCCGTATGCCACATCATCTGGGAATCGTTCGGCTCATTCATATCGCGCTGAAAGTCAACTCGCGGATTATTATATTGGTAATTTTAATCAAACCATAAGACTGTAAAAATACTGATTACTGAAACAATTAATGTCTGTTAAGCAGACATTTTTATTTTATTTATGTTATTATATAGATATAATAAAAGTCGATTAATTATTTTTTATTTACCACTTTAAAAATGTGGGAAAGATAAATATGGATGAAAAAACAAGATATGTCGCAATAATATCAGAAATTATTGCTAGACAATCAATAATATTGGGTCCTGACATTGCAGTGTTGAAAGCACGTAGTGTCGTAGGGTTAACCGTTAATGACAAAGGCGTCGTTACGGACATCAAAGGTGATGGAAATGTTGTCCTTCAACAATTAGTAAATACTTACGTCGAGCTATCGGGAATGATAGTGAAGAACGCTCTTGGTTCAATCTTCGAGAAGTATCCGGACATTAATAAAGTAAATTAGTAGAAATGTTTAATTTTAAAAATTAATATGAATAATTTGATTATGACGATTATATTAGCAGTTGGTTGGCCTGTCTTAATAATAGGGAGTATCTATCTTTTTATTAAAGGTAAACACGTATATGCTCTAGTAAAAGGTTCTCTTGTGGGTAAGGTAGTTCGCATTTTGGTTATTACGATGATGGTAGAAATGTATTCTCTCGGTGTTGTTTGTACTGCTTTTATGTATTCTTCTGCTCGAAGTGTGTATATAGTTCTTCCCATATTTGCTGTCTGGTTCGTAATGTTTGTTTGGTCTATGAAAGTTCTAATGAATGCCGAACGTGAAGCAAGAGCTCTGACTGGTGGAGTAAAATAAACGAAGTAAATATATTTTATGGACTTTTTATTTATTATTTTTTTAATAATTCTAATTGCTGCTTTTTTTGTGGTGGTTTTATTGTTTTTGAAAAATAAAAAATTAAAAAAAGATATATCCATTAAAGAAATTAAGATAGAAGAAAGAGGCAAGGAGATGGATAGTAAAATGTATGAACTAGCCATCCTAAAAGAATTAGGTGATAGAGTCGGATACTCTCTAGATGTTCATCAAATTATTGATGTTATAACCGGTTCGCTTCATCAATTTATAAATTACAGCGCGGTCTCTTATATGTTGCTTGAGCCGGAGAAAATCCTATTTAAAATACACCTGGAGAAATCTGTGCATCGTGATTTCATAAATGAAGTGAGAGATAGAATGCTTAAATCCCTGGGGGCGCTTCTTGATAAAGAATTCAAAGAGAACCAAGTAGAAGAGTTTATGTCAGGGGCAATTCTAATAGAAGAAGTAAAAGAGCCAGTTCAATCGTTTTTCAACATTCCTCTTGTTATCGCGGAGAAAGTTGTCGGAGTTTTGACTGTGGCTGATACACGAAGTGGTCTATACAAAGAAAATGAAATGACAATTCTTTATAAGATTACGAATCAAGCTTCACAAGCCGTAACAAAGTTACAGGAAGTGGTTGCAACAGAGCAAAGCAAACTTAATGCCATGGTCATATCAATGACAGACGGAATTGTTATGACTGACCTTGATTATCGAATACTCGTTATAAATCCTGCGGCACGACACGCCCTTTCGATGGATGAGAAGAAGGATGTTACCATTTTTGATTTCATAGATAATCTAGGAGGTAAGTTTGATATAAGAGGAAGATTGGAAGAAAGTGTCAAACTAAAAAAAGAATATTCCTCAGAAAGAATATTGCTAGGAGAAAAGTTTTTCCAAATATTTGTTTTACCGGTCAAAAGTGTTTCTGTTTTGGGGCAAGAAAGTGTCACCGGCGGAGTTGTGATTTTCCACGATATTACTTCCGAGGTCGAGATAGAAACCTTGAGGAAAGATTTCACCTCGATGCTTGTCCACGAGCTTCGTTCTCCACTCGACGGTATCAAAAAGATAAGTGAAGTGTTAAGGAATAAAGATATAAAACTAGAACCGAAAGGGCATGATGATTACATAGACCTGATTTACAGAAATTCATCCGGAATGCTTGAACTTGTTAACGATATTTTGGATGTGGCGAAAATAGAAGCCGGAAAGTTTGATATTAAAAAACAGGAAGCCGATATCAAAAAGACTATTCTGGATAGAGTAAGTTTTTACTCGGTATCCACTTCCGATTCTCAAATTCACTTGAATGCTTCTTTCGGACCCGACATTCCCGAAAAAATGATGTTTGATCCAGAAGGAGTCGAACATGTTCTTAATAATTTGATTTCAAATGCTTTAAAATATTCGAATAAAGATAAGGAGGTGAAAGTTATAACTTTTTTACATAATAAAGGTAATGATATTAATGAAGAAGCCCGTGGAGCCAAATATGATTCGAGTAATGTTTTATCTAAAGATTTGGATAATAATCCATCATCAATTGTCGTTTTGGTTTCGGATAATGGTATCGGCATTAAAGAAGAAGATGTTCCGCATATTTTTAATAAATTTAAACAATTAGACACCAAAGGCGCTATTTCTATAAAGCAAAAAGGCACAGGCCTTGGGTTGGTTATTACGAAAAGTATTGTAGAGGAACATGGTGGTTGTGTGGGTGTTGTTTCCAAGGTTGGAGTTGGTAGCACTTTCTTTTTTACTCTGCCGTTAGTATAATCTATATAATAGTTCCCGAGTTGATATTATTAATTAATAAATGATAAAAAAATGAAAAAAATATTAATCATAGATGACGATGAAGTCTTTGCTAAAACATTAGGGGATACTCTTCCCAAGGAAAAATATTTAGTTTCTCACGTTTCAAACGGTGAAGAGGGATTAAATGAAATGGCTAAAAATGTTCCCGATCTAATAATACTTGATCTGATAATGCCTAAATTAGGCGGACTTGATTTCCTGACAGTTTTGAAAAGAAATGGAGGGAATAAAATTCCAATCCTAATCTCTTCTCAACTTTCAAAGATGGAAGATATTAGTAATGCAATTGTTGCAGGAATGGATGTTGGGGTAAAAGGTTATATTATTAAATCTTCAGAAAATCTTGATAAAATTGTTGAAGAAATCGAAAAAACACTCGGAAAATATTCGAAGTAATGTCTCATCAAGGAAATATTTGGGATAGGGAATATAGGAATCCGGTATTTGTTACCAAAAATGATGGCCCACAAGCGGACACCAAAAGATTTTTGAAATTTCTAAAAAAAGAAGAGAAATATAAAGTGGAAGACAAAACAATTCTTGACCTCGGTTTCGGTACGGGAAGAAATGCGAATTATCTGGCCGAATTGGGAAATGAAGTTATCGGAATTGAGATTTCCAAAAATGCTTTGGAGATTGCCCGAGCTCGCGCCCGCGAGCTCGGGCTCTCCGTTCTCTACCGACTCGGTGACATCGGCGAAAAATATGATATCGAAGATAACTCTGTTGATATCGTTTTAGATGTGACCTCATCGAACTCGCTTGATGAAAAGGGAAGAGAAGCTTATTTAAAAGAAACTTATCGAGTTTTAAAATCAGGTGGACCTGCCCGCCATAATGTGCGAAGCACTTTAGGCGGGTATTTTTTCGTCCGAGCGCTTGCGATAGATGGCAACAAAAATGTCAAAAATTTATTGAAGCAAAGTCCCGGTCCCGAGTATGATACTTACATAATAAAAGAAATCGGTTTAACCGAGCGAGTTTTCTCTAGAGATGATTTTATAAAAATGTATAACCAATATTTCAAAATTCTCCATTTGGAAAAGAAAACCAATTATGCCACATTCAACAATCGCATCTACAAGCGCGACTATTGGCTCTGCTATATGACCAAATGAAGTGAATCTAATTCAAGAGAGAGCAATTATTTGTCAATTAGTACATATTGTGGTATATTGTTTGTGAGTTGTTTTTTTATAAATACAACCCAAACCTCTTGAAAGATTCATTTCTTTCAATGTCAAAAAATAACTTTTTTAATGAATAAAAAAAAGAAAGCTAAAGTTAAGCTAACCCCGTTAACCTTGTTGGTTATATATAGAGGTTCAGTTATAACTTGGGCTGAGTATGTTGAAATACGTGATTCTTTCTAGGAAAGAATTTTGTATTTTATTAAGTAACCAACAAGGTAGGTGAAAACAGCGAGAGCATTTCAAGCTGACGTATAGAGGAGCAATATCCAAAGAAAGGTATGATTGCACTACCGGGATTTTGCGGGTTGTGATTAATAAATTAATTGAAAATTTTAATATTTTTAATATTAATTTAAACGCTACAAAAAATGAAAACAATTTCTTTTTTTGTAGCCCCGTAACAGAATGTGTATTTTGTCTGATGAGTCGAAAACGACGAAACGGTGGTATGAAATAGTGATATAATGACGGTATGACGAACATTGGGGTATTCGATTCTGGAGTTGGAGGATTATGGATATTAAAGCATTTGAAGGCGGAATTGCCCGGCTATAATTACGTATTTTTCGGCGACCAAGCTCATGTCCCGTACGGGAAAAGGGGAATGCAAGAGATAAAATCTTTCTCGGAAGGAATAACTAAATTTTTAATCAGTCGGAATTGTAAAGTCATTGTCATTGCTTGCAATGCCGCTTCGGCGGCTTCGCTCAAATATCTCCGCGCGAAATTTCCGGAAGTAATTTTCGTCGGCATGGAACCGGCCATCAAAAAAGCGGTGGAAGTGACCGATACGAAAAAAGTTGGAGTTCTGGCAACCCCGGCTACTTTCCAGGGTGAATTATATAATTCTATTGTTGAAAGATTTGCTCACGACGTTTCGATATTTAAAGATACATGCGAGGGTCTCGTCGGGCAAATAGAAAAAGGTGACTTGGACGGCAAAGGAACGCGAGAAATTTTGGAGAAAGCTCTCAAGCCGATGATAGAAAAAAATATTGATACCGTTGTCTTGGGTTGCACTCATTATCCATTTGTCATCCCGATGATAAAAGAAATTGTGGGGAGTAGTGTAAATGTCATTGACCCGACGGGAGCGATCGTTCGCCAAGTCACTCGGGTTTTGGATGAGAATAAATTACAAAGTGAATCTAGAGAAAAAAGCAATACCCAAATATTTACTTCAGGTAAGACAGAAGATATGGAACCGATTTTATTAAAATTATTCGATGGAGATATAGAAGTAAAGAAAATAAATTGGGAAAACGATTTGGGGGTAAATGTGTTAAAATGACAAATATGAATGACTTGCAATCAAAATTTGATAAGGCCTACAAAGGACTAAATAAAGCCCAAAAGGAAGCGGTGGATACTATTGACGGTTCGGTAATGGTTATTGCGGGTCCGGGAACTGGGAAAACAAAAATATTAACTTTTCGTATTGCCAAAATATTGGATAAGACCGACACGGCCCCGGAAAGTATTCTGGCTCTCACTTATACAACAGCCGGAGTTATCTCGATGAGAGAAAAACTTCTTGAAATAATCGGAGATCGGGCGTATAGAGTGAATATTTTTACGTTCCATGCATTTTGCGAACATCTTATAAAAGAATTTAATTTTTATTTCGAGGAACTTGAAGGAGCCAGGGTAATAGATGATTTGGAAAGAGTTGAAATTATTGAATCTATTATCAAAAAAAATAAATTCGAACAACTTGTTTCTTTCCACGATGAATTCTCATTTCTAAATAAAATTGTAGATGGAATACTTGCCATAAAAAAAGAGGGATTATCTCCGGAAGAATTTATTAAAAAACTACCTGTATGGAAAAAGGAACTACTTTCGGACGACAGTCTTTACTATAAAAAAGATTTCGGAGAATATAAAAAAGGTGAGATAAAGCCATCAGAAAAAGAAAAAATAAATAAAAAAATTCTTAGAGCCGAGGAATTGGGAGAAATTTTTTCATATTATCAAGAAGAGTTGAAAAATCGTGGTTTATATGATTTTTCCGATATGATACTTTATGCCAGGGAAGAGCTTTTGAAAAACAAAGATTTAAAGGCAGATGTCCAAGAAAAATACCAATACATTCTCGTAGATGAACATCAAGACACAAATGAAGGGCAGAACACTTTAGTTGAACTCTTAACCGATGCAGCACACTTGGAGGGTAATCCAAATGTATTTACTGTCGGGGACGAAAAACAATCCATATATAGATTTCAAGGGGCAAGTACCGAAACGTTCTCACGATTCCGGGATTTATACAAGAATGTCAAATTAATTGCACTTTCTGAAAACTATCGTTCAACGCAAGATATTCTGGATGGAGCTCATAGTCTAATTGTTAAGTCAAAGGGATTGGAAGATAGTATTATGCTTCATTCGAACACAAAAGATAATGAGAAAATAAATGTTCGCGAATTCTCCAATTATAAATTTGAACTCTTATTTTTGGCGGAGGACATAAAAACAAAAATTAAAAATGGCACACCGCCTAGCGAAATAGCGGTTTTATACCGTGCAAATAAAAATGTTTCCGATATAAAAACAATTTTTGATTCCTATCACATTCCTTATACTATTTTTTCAAAAGATAAAATATTGGATGATCCAAATATAAGAAATCTAATAAATATTTTAAGAGTTGTTTTTAATTTTAATGACAACCACTTTTTGGGCAAAGTTCTGTTTACGAACTTCCTCGATTTGGATGTATATGACACTATTATAATACTGGATAAATTCAGGTCATTACGAAAAGAGGAAAAAAAGAATATATTTGCAATTATTGAGGATAAGGAAATTCTTAAAGAAATCAACGTAAAAAACCCTAAAGATTTTTCATATCTGGTGGAAATTTTGAAAGAATTAAAAACTGAATCTCTGAATCAAAACTTTTCGGATTTTTTTAAGATTTTCCTCGAGAAAACCGGATATATCAAATATATGCTCGCATCTTCGGACAGTCGTGTTCAACTTTTAAAACTGGATAAACTTCTTGATGAAATCAAAAGACAAAATCAAACCAAGAAAGATTACGGACTTAACGATTTTATTTATTTTATAGATTCATTTATCAAATATAATTTGGATATCAAAACTACAGACCCGGAAATTATAGAAGGAGTATCCTTAATGACGGCACACGGATCCAAAGGTAGAGAATTTGAAAATGTTTATATAATAAATGCAACGCGAAAATCATGGGATGCCAGTCGCGGGGGAGGAAATAATATAACTTTGCCAATTTATCAATACGACGGCGACATAGAGGACGAAAAAAGGCTTTTTTATGTTGCAATGACTCGCGCCAAAAAGAGTCTTTCCGTTTCCTTTGCCAGGACCGATAATGATGGCCGGGAACACGAGGAATCCGAATTTGTTGAGGAGATTGATTCATCGTTTAAAAATGAAAAGAAAATGAAGGATTTTGAAGAAAAAAATATAGACAAGTTGTCTTCTTTTATGAATTTTGAAAAACAATCGATTTCCTTATTCGAACCGGAATATCTTAGACAATTATTTTTCAGAAGGGGACTTAACGTTTCCGCGCTCAACAATTATCTGGACTGTCCCAAAAAATATTTATATAAAAATTTATTACAAATTCCCGATTCTTATTCCATAAGTCAAATATATGGAAACATTGTGGACTCTGCCTTAAATAATTTTTTTAAAAAATCCAGGAAAGAATCAAGAATCCTAAAAAAAGAAATTCTCATTGAAGAATTTGATAAGAGTCTGAAAAAATTTAATTTATCCGAAAAAGAGGAAATAAAGCTAAAAGAAAGGGGAGAGGTGGCATTATCGGAATATTATAACGAATATTCTCGTAGTTGGACTGACAAAGTTGAAGTGCAATTTTATGCCGAAAGAGATTTTAAACTCGATGATAAGAATGTTCTCAAAATCACCGGTACAATAGATAAGATAGAATATGTAAATGATTTATTCTCACCAAATATCAATATTATAGACCATAAAACAGGAAAAACGTTTTCGGAAAAAACCAAGGAACAAAAAACAGATTATGAAAGACAGCTGATATTTTATAAATTGCTTCTCACGGATTACGGAAAAAAAGATTTTATAATAAACAAAAGCATTCTTGATTTTGTGGAGAAAAATAAAAAAGGAAAGTTTGAGCAATATTCTTTTGAAATAAAAAAGGAAAATATTGATAAGCTAAAGGTAGAAATAAATATTTGCGCCAAGGATGTTTTATCGATGGAATTTTTGAAAAAAGGTTGTAATAAAAAAGATTGCGAATGGTGTCAAATTTAAGGGCTCAATATTTGAGAAAAGTCATTTTTATGATATATTTTTAATATTAAATGAAAGAAGAAATTCAAAAAGGAAAAGAACATCCGCTTTCAATAGTTATAAATGATGCAGTCAAAATTTTTACCGACTTGGGTTTTGAAGTTGCCACTGGTCCGGAACTTGAGGATGAATGGCACAACTTTGACGCACTGAATGTTCCTAAAGACCATCCGGCTCGCGACATGCAGGATACTTTCTGGATAAAAGATGAGCCCGGAAAAGTTTTGAGGACTCATACTTCAAATGTTCAAATCAGATACATGGAAAATTTTGCCAAGTCCGGCCGAAGGCCGCCGTTTGCCGTTATTTCAATCGGTAAATGTTTCCGCAACGAAGCGACCGATGCGACTCATGAAATGCAATTCTACCAGATAGAAGGTTTGATGATTGGTGAGGATATTTCCATGGCAAATTTGAAAGGAGTCCTGTCTCATTTCTATAAAAAAATGATGGGGGAAGATACCAACCTTCGTTTCCGCCCGAGTTTTTTTCCTTTTACCGAGCCGTCGATTGAATTTGATTTGAAATATAAAGACAAATGGATTGAAATGGGCGGGGCCGGAATGGTTCATCCGAAAGTTTTGGAGAATTGCGGAATCGATTCAAAAAAATATCAAGGCTTTGCTTTTGGTCCGGGACTTGAAAGATTAATGGTCATCAAATATATCATGCCGGATATTCGCCAAGCTTATCAGGGTGACTTAAGATTTAATCAATTTTAAAAATGAAAAATTTTATTATTACTTCAAATATTTTTTTACTTTTTCCTCTCGTCGGTTCTTTTTTTATGAAAGAATGGATTTATTTCGCTTTTGTCATTGGCTTATGTATTTCTTCGCCCTTGTATCATTATCTAAGGGAATATCATTCTTCAAAAGATTATTTATTCCAAACTGCCAGAAAATTAGATTGGATAATTGCAGGTAGTGCTTACTTCATGATGTTTTATTATATTTTTACAAAAGTAAATCCGACGTACCAAATTCCGCTCTTTATTGCCTTGGCGCTAACTCTTGTTCTTTTTTGGTATGGATATAAAATCGGGAATTATCAGAAATCTCATCCTTGGTTTCATATTATAGCCCCGATAGTTTCCGGTTTAATCGTTATTTCATTCATATAATTTTAATTTATGAAAATATCTTATAATTGGTTGCAAAATTATTTTGAACAAAAGTTACCGACACCGGAAAAAGTTTCCGAAGGGATTATTTTTCATTCTTTTGAAATAGAAAGCGTGGAGAAAGTTGGTCATGATACTGTCTTTGACGTCAAAGTTCTTCCCGACCGTGCCCACGATTGCCTTTCGCACTGGGGAATTGCCAAAGAAATTTCGGCGATTTTTGATATCATAATTTCCGAGCTGGATGGTTTTTCAAGGCAAATTCAGACTAACAAAATTTTCGAATTAAAACCTACAGAACTTGAAATCGAAATACAAGATGACAAATGTCTCCGCTACATGGGACGAATTGTCAGAAATATCCAAGTAGGCGAAAGTCCGCACTGGCTCAAGGAAAAATTAAATGTTATCGGTCAGAAGTCGATAAATAACATCGTCGATGCGGCAAATTTTGTCATGTATGATTTGGGGCAACCGATTCATTGTTTCGACTTGGACAAACTTGCAAGTCCAAAAATTATTGTCAGGAACGGAAAGGTTAGCGAGAAATTAACGACGCTTGATAAAAAAGAAGTGAATTTGGACGAATCAATTCTTGTAATTGCTGATGAGCGCGACCCGCTAGCTATNNAAAACTTCCAAGAAAATAAATATCCTAACCGATGCGGTCAAAAGATATGAAAACGAAATTTCTCCTGAACTTTGTGGAAAGGTTATGGATGCAGTTAGCGATTTGATATCTGCTTTGGCTGGCGGTCCTGACCGCAATGCTGAGAGCATAGCTTCTGCAGGCGGGGAATTCGAAAATATTATTGATATTTATCCTAAAAAACCGGAACAGAAAATTGTTTCTGTTACAGTGGAATATATAAATAAAAGACTGGGTACTGATTTTTCAAAAGGACAAATTGAAAGTGTCTGGAAAAAATTAAATTTTGAATACACACCTCTACCCAACCTGCCCCTTACTAAGGGGGAGGAGAAAGGAGGGAGTTTTGAAATAAAAATTCCGTTTTTGCGACTAGATATCACCGGAGAGCATGATTTGGTGGAAGAAGTTGTCAGAATTTTGGGTTACGAGAAGGTTGAAGAGAAATTGCCGAAGATTAAGTTGGAATCAAAAATAAATAATATTTTTTCAAAAATGCTTTTTGCCCGCAATAAACTTCTCTATGATGGATACTCGGAAGTTATGACATATGTATTCCGCGACAAAGGAGACTTGGAAGTTTTGGCTTCGGCTTCCGATAAAAAGTTTTTGCGAACAAATTTATCCGACGGATTGAAAGAAAGCATCAAGTTGAATATTTTAAACATTCCGCTTCTTGATATGGATGAAGTAAAAGTTTTTGAAATCGGGACAGTCTTTTTGAAGAGTGGGGAAGAGATGCACATTGCCTATGGGGATAAAAATAATGTTACGGAAATGACACTAGAAAAGTTTATTTCTAAAGAAACGAGCGAGGGAGAATTCCCTTATGAAATGACTTGGGAGCGCGACGGCGCGAGCACGAGGAATTTTTCAGTAGAAAAATATCCGTGCATTTCAGAAGGGGATTCTCCCGAAGAGAGAGTCTTCAAACCTTGGTCAATGTATCCGTTTATCACTCGTGATATTGCGGTTTGGGTTCCAGAAGGAACTCCACCTGAGAAATTAACACTAATATACAAAAGTTTTGGAACAGGACTATTGGTTAAAGAACCTAAACTTTTCGATTCATTCACGAAGAATAAAAGAACATCATATGCTTTCCGTTTAGTTTTTCAATCATATGATAGAACTCTAACCGATGAAGAAGTAAACCAAATAATGTCTGAAATCACTGAAAAAATCGTCTTGATCGGATGGGAAGTCAGATAAATTCCTTTTCTACTTTTATTGTGTGATATAATGAACACGTGGAGTGCGCTTTTAATCGGTAATTAAATGTTAAATTTACCAAACAAAAAAAAATATAAATTTTTTTTCATAATAATATTTTCTATTGCTATTTTATTGCCGGCGTCTATCTATGCGGCTATTTCTTGTTCGGTGACTACTTCGGCTTTGTGTTCCGGTACGGTTCTTCTTCGAATGTCCGGAAGTACGAATGCTCACGCCGAACTTCCTACCCAATCAACGACAAATTATGACAGCAATGTTGTCTGTTGCACGGGAGTGACCGGACTCAGTAATTCTTGCGCCTCTTCCAACAAAGTAATTTTCGCCCGTCTGTCGGGAGTGACGAATGCTCACGTTGAAAAAAATACCGAGAGCAACCCGAACTATACGCAGAATGCCTGTCTTGCAAGTACATACGCCGGGGATATTATTACCGTCGGTTATCAAACGACTAATTGTACTGGATATGATACGACTCTTTTTTCAATGGAAAAGACCCCGACAAATTCTATGGTTGGAAACACATCGGCTTATACTAATAAAGTTTGTGCCAAGATTGTTACCCAATCGATAAGTGTAAATTTAAGTAGTAATTCAGCCGGATTCGGATATTTGTCTTCGACTGGTCCGAGATATGCGACCAGTAGTGGTACTGGCAGTAATACGGAGACGGAAGCTTTCAATGTTTCAGTAACGACAAATGCCAGTAATGGATATACCATGTATATAACGGGAGATACCCTAAAAAATGGAATTGTGGAAATAACTCCACTTCTCACCAACACGACTCCAACACCCGGGACTAATGCTTTCGGTTTGCGTGCGGTTCCGACCGGAGCGGGGAACGGAACGGTCCTTTCTCCATATGCTGGTTCTGGTTTTGCTTTTGATGCCACGAGTACAACACCTTCATATATTGCAGAGTCGACTTCAGGCGACGGATTAGAAACTATTTATTCCATGCGAACTGTTGCGACCATCGATTCGGTTCTCGATTATGGAAATTATTCCACAAATTTGACCTATATTATTGTTCCAAATTATTAAAAAATTAATTTAATGTGTTATTATTAAATAAGTCATCGAATCCCTCGGTATATTTTTTGATAATGATTAAAAAAATTTTTTCTTCAATTCTTATAACCTTGCAGTTAATTATGATATTCGGAATCATGAATCCTTTTGTTGCAACCGCGGCGTCGATTACTTATGCCACAGATACGATGTCGAGATTAGCGGCAAGTACAGCAGCCAATCATGAATTCAAATTTGTGATTCCCTCTGGCGTTAGTGCAGGGCAAACAATAGCTCTGACTTTCGCCTCTGACTTTACTGGAATTACAGGGATACTTTATTCGGATGTAGATTTTGCTTCCGGGGATACTTCCAACTGCTCGACTGCTACATTTACCGAAAAGACTTTGGCGAGTACTCCAGCGACGACAACATGGGGAGTAGGAAGCTCTGGACAAGTGGTTACTATTACTTCCGGTACGGATATTGTTGCTACTTCAAAATGTGTCCGAATAAGAATCGGAACCAATACTTCGACTGGTGGGGCTGGGACAAATCAGATTACAAATGGAACGACTGGTATATCGACCATAACAATAGGAGGGACAATGGCAGATGCGGGAGTTATTTCCGTTCCAATATTAAGTAGTGATCAAGTAACTCTGACAGCTATCATTAGTGAAACTGTAACTTTTGATCTTGATGTTGGTTATACTGTGGGAGACAATAGTGCTCCTTATGTTGTAGCTCTCGGAACTCTATCTTCTGGAAGTGTCACCCGTTCAAATACTTCTACTGTTAAGCAAATATTTGCCGATGGTGGGACAAATTCACCGGGTGGTATGAATGTCACTGTCAGGAATGCAAATGGTACAAATGGCCTAGTATCTTTATCTGTAAATACCGATAAAATTCAAGCCGGAGGAGGAACTATGGCCTCAGGTACAGCTTTGTATGGTATTTGTGTTGATTCTGCTAGTATTACAGGCTGGTCGCGTTCGTCAACATACAACACTACTTGCACAGTTAACGGAGCGACAAATCAAGTACCGGCACTTTCGACAGCAGCTACCGATATACTGACATCAACTTCACAGATGTCAAATGGCCATGCTCAGGTACAAGTGAATGCCTCTATCTCTACGGTTACTCCAGCTCACTCCGACTATGCGGACACACTTAACTTTGTTACGACAGGAAGTTTTTAAAAACTGTGGATAACTTACTTTATATAAAAAAACTATGATATAATGTAAATGTAAATTTATAAATAATTAATTTTCTATTTTAAATATGATTAAAAAAATTTTCAGTTCTGTTGTCATGGTCGCACTTGTGATTATGACGTCCGGAATATTGAATCCGACAACTACTATGGCGGCTTCAATAACCACATTGACAGATACGATGACGCACTTGGATATCAGTACAGCTTCAGACCATGAAATAAAGTTTGTAACCCAAGCTGGAATGGCAGTAAGTACAAATATGACCCTCGTTTTTTCTGCCGGTTTTACCGGAATTGGTTCAATGGCTGTAGGAGATTTTGATGTTGCTGAAGGTTCTACTACGTCTTGTGCCACTTCAACATTCACTGAAAGAAGTATGGGAGCATCAACTAATCAATTTACTGCATCTGGTTCCTCGCAAACGGTTACTATTACCGCAGGGTCTTCGGCAACTCCGATTACGGCCGGTCGTTGTATGCGAATAAGAATGGGTCTTAATGCAACTGATACAACAGGTAGTACCGGACCAGGAACACATCAGATTACAAATCCAAGTTCAGTTTCTACGGGAACGATAACTATCGGTGGTACATTCGGTGATTCTGGAATTATTTCAATTCCATTAATGGATAGTGATGCGGTAAATATTACTGCTTCAGTCAATGGATCAGTCACATTTGACCTAAATGTAGGATATACGAATGCTTCCGTTGGTCAGCCATACAGCGTCCCTCTTGGTGTTTTGTCTTCAGGATCTGTAAAAGTTTCGAACAACTCGAATGTCAATTCAATCTGGGCAAATGCCACCAGTAACTCCGCAGGTGGTATGAATGTATCCGTCAGAAATGTTAATGGTACGGATGGTTTAGTTTCTGCATCTAAAAATACTGATAAAATCCAGGCAGGTGGGGGGACACTATCGGCGGGGACAGCTTTATATGGTATATGTGTAAATACTACAGGATTAGTTGGCTGGACAAAATCGGCCACATATACTACGACTTGTGCTGCGAACTCAGCAACCAACACAGTTCCAGCTCTCTCATCAACAGCTACGGATATTTTAACTTCAACAGCACCACTTGCCACAGGTACAGCTGAAATAATCGTTAATGCCACTATTTCAACAGTAACCCCAGCCCATACCGATTACGCTGATACACTTACCTTCATAGCAACAGGAAGTTTTTAATTAATTATTATAAGGTCTATTTATTATTAATAAATAAGTTATAAAAAGAAGAATATTATGAAAAGAATTTTTAGCTCTATAACAATCATTGCTCTTGTGGTTATGACCTCAGGAATATTGAACCCCTTTACTGTTCTAGCTGCGTCAATCACTACAGCGACAGATACTTTGGATAGACAAGCTGCAAGTACCGCGGCTAACCACGAACTGAAGTTCGTTATCCCGGGTGGTGTTGGCTCAGGTGGAACTCTTACCTTGACTTTCTCTGGTTTTACAGGAATGTCGGGCATAGCTTTTGGAGACGTTGACTTGGCTGAAGGAAGTACTGGTGTTTGTTCTTCTGCTACTTTTACTGAAAAAACGATAGCGGGCACTCCTTCAGGTACTACTTGGGGAGCAGCAGGGGCCGCTACAACTGTTACATTTACCGCTGGAAACACAGGGGTAGGATTATTTACAGCTGGTATGTGTGCTAGAATCAGAATTGGAACAAATGCATCCGGGGGTACAAATAAACTTACAAATGGTTCAGTTGGTACGGCAACAGTAAATATAGCAACAGCAGCTGATTCAGGAATTATTTCCGTTCCAATAGATGATAGTGATTCAGTCTTGGTTACAGCTACTGTTAACGAGACGGTTACATTCGATCTCGATGTTGGACTTACAGCTGGGGAAAATGGTGCCGCGTATTCAGTCCCACTCGGAATTCTTACTTCGGGAAGTGTTACTCGTTCAAACACATCAACAATTAAACAAATATTTGCTGATGGAACGACAAATGCATCTGGCGGTATGAATGTTTCAGTCAGAAATACTAACGGAACAAACGGTCTAGTTTCTACTTCTAAAAATACTGATATGATACCAAATGCTGCTCAAGCAATGGCTGCGGGTACTGCTAATTATGGTATCTGTGTTGATTCTGCCAGCATCACAGGATGGGCTCGTTCAACTACTTATAACACTACTTGTACGGTAGATGGAGCAACAAATACAGTTGCTTTGCTTAGTTCAACTACTCCTACGGACATATTGACATCATCAGCACCTATTTCAAATGGTCACGCTCAAGTTCAAGTCAATGCTGCAATATCGACAACTACTCCAGCTCACACTGACTATGCCGATACACTTTACTTTATTGCGACAGGAAGCTTTTAAACTCTAAATAAATTATTTTATGATAAGAAAAAAAACAGTCTCGCAGATTATCCCAGTTATTGCTCTTATTGTTTTGGGTTGGGCGTTTTCTGCTTCGGCTATGACCCTCACTCCCGTACGCTATGAAATACAAGGAAATCCTGGGGATACCCTTACGAAAGAAATGACCATTATCAATGATGGATCTACTGCTGTAAGGTATTATTCTTCTTTCGCAAACTTTGAAGCTCAAGGAGAGACAGGGAGTGCCTCTTTTGTGACCCCGAAAGATGATATAGGAACATGGATGATGACAGATGAATCGATAACTTTGGCTCCCGGAGAACAGAAGACTGTTGCTTTTGTCGTCAAAATTCCTAAGGATGCCGAACCTGGAGGTCACTTCGGAGTTATTTTTTGGGGGACTGCTCCCGAGAATAATAGTGGAGACAAACAAGTTTCCGTAACTGCTAAAACTGGTTTATTGGTTCTTCTTACCGTTAATGGAGCAGTAAAAGAAGGCGGAGGGCTTTTAGGTTTTTCAACTTTGAATAATCAGTTCTGGTATAATAGTTTGCCTGTATCGTTTACATATCGATTCCAAAATACCGGAGGTGACCGTGTTAAACCAATAGGTCTTATAAAAATTCGTGATACGGTGTTTTTACCGGCGCAAAAGTTAAATGCCAATCCGGTCAACGGAAACATTTTGCCGAATAGCACCCGTAAGTTTACCGTGGATTGGGTAAAATATGTTCCCCCAACGGAGGCACCAATCGTAACCGGAGTCGTAAAAAATTTCTTTCATCGCGCAGTCTATCAATGGAAGAACTTTGCCGTTGGTTTATATTCAGCAAATTTAAATCTGACTTATGGTCTACTCGGACAAAATGTTAAGAAAACAGTGTTCTTCTTTGTTTTCCCATGGCAATTACTTATTTGTTTAATAGTATTGTTCATAATTGTGTTCTTCATAGGGAAAATATTAATCGGGCGATATAATAACTATATAATCAAAAAGGCTCATTCTACTGTGAAAATACCGGAAGATGCCAGCCATGTGTAGAGACTCCATTTTAAATAAAATATTTTGTCTTTTTTTTGTGGCCTCTTTGCTTGTGCCACAATTTGTTTTTGCAGTTAATAGTGATATTACAATTTCAGCTACCGTAAATGTCTCCAATAACGGCGGTGGCAGTGGAGGAGGAGGTGGTGGTGGTGGAGGAGGTGGAGGCGGAGAAGAAATAAATTTACCCACAATCGTTAATTTTTCCGGAATGGCTTATCCACTTTCGAAAGTTTATATATTAAAAGACGGCAATATGGCAGCGACAACGATTGCCGACCAAGCGGCGAACTTTTCCGTTTCTCTTTCCGGATTGCACACGAATACCTATACTTTCTCGGTTTATGGGGAAGATGGAAAGAATAGAAAATCATCCTTTTTTTCTTTCCCAATTTATATAACCGAGGGAACGACGGTAAATATCGGCAATATCTATTTATCACCGACCATTGATGTCGACAAAGATGAAGTTAAAANNCAACCGGAGCATATTTATATAATTTAGATACTTCTATTCTCGAGCTTGGCAAACACGAAACCAAATCGAAAAATACTTTGGAAAATCAAGTAAGTTTATATGCCACCCCGGTTCCATTTATAGTTGGGGCGGAGAGTAAGCCGAAAAATTTTACGGCTTGTTCACTCCTGCGAGGTGATTTGAACTGCGATAACCATGTCAACCTCATTGATTTTTCCATTATGGCTTATTGGTACAAGAGGACAAATCCTCCACAGATAGTAGATTTAAGCGGTGACGGCAAGATTACTTTGACGGACTTCAGTATATTAGCATTTAATTGGACTGGCTAAACCACAGAAGTAGCCGCCCGATTCACGAAGTGAATTTAGGGGTAATGTATGAAAATAAAAAAATTAAAAATTATATTAATACTTCTCTTTTTTATCCTGAATTTATTTCTGGCAAGTAAAGTATTTGCCGCGACTCTAACTTTGAATCCTTCCAAGGAATCCCTGGGGATAGGGGAACAGTTCTATGTGGATTTGATGCTAGACCCGGAAGGGCAATCAGTAAATACAATTAGAGGTAGCGTCTCATTTGCAAGCGATAAAGTTTCTTTCGTAAGGGTTGAGGATGGTAAATCACTGGTTAATTTATGGGTAGAGAAACCAAAATTGGAGGGGAACACTATTGGCTTTGCCGGAGTAATTTCCAATGGATTTGACGGGGTGATTGACCCATTCAACCAAAGTCATAAATTACCGGGATTGATAATTCGTTTGATATTCGAAGCCGAAAATCCCGGGCAAGTCGATTTCTCAACCTCGACATTTTCCTTAAATCTAAATGACGGATTGGGGACGGAAATAGAAGCTCCTTCAGCAAATAGTTCTGTAAATGTTGGTGATTTCTCAAATATATTAAAATATAAAGCGAGTGGTAATGGAACTCCGGAGTTGGAAGCTTATATAACGCGTGACCCGAATATTTATAACAATAAATATGTCCTCGTTTTCAAGGCCAACGATAAGGGAACAGGCATAAAAAGTGTTATGATAAAAGAAGGAGGAAGTAGCTGGAAAGAAATAGAGAGCCCTTATCTCCTCAAAGACCAATCCCGTCACAGTAATATTTCTTTGCAGGCTATGAATTTTTCCGGAGCGGGAGTTTCCATAAATATCAACGGAATTCCTTATGATTGGATATCACTAATCAGGATTGCAAGTGTAATCATCACTATTATCGTAGTATTATCCGTTTTAATTATCAAAAAGAAATATGCGAATAAAAAATAAAAATTTATATTTCTCTTTATTTTTTTTATTTTTTATAATATCTTTTTTTATCGATATAAGTAAAGTTTCCGCGGCAACCGCCAGCTTTTCTCCCGCATCCGGAACCTATAATGTCGGCGATACTATAAAAGTAAGGGTTCTAGCAACAAGCGATAGATCGATCAATGCTTTTTCCGCCAATGTCTCTTTCTCCAAAGATATTTTATCGTTAACGTCAATTTCTAAAAGTTTATCACTAATAGATTTGTGGCCTCGAGATGCGGTCTATTCAAACAGCGATGGATTTGCGAATTTTGAGGGAGTAATGCTCAACGGTTACACCGGAAATGCCGGCAATATAATAACTTTGATTTTTAAGGCAAAAGCAGTAGGAACAGCATCTATCCGTTTTACAAACGTTTCAATATTGGCAAATGATGGTAGTGGTACGGATATTTTTTTGGGTGGGTTGTCCACAGGAACTTTTAATATAGAGAAAGCCGTTGCAGTTGCAAATGTTGAGAAAAAAGCACCGACGCCGACCCCCGCTTGTATAAATACAAATACCGGAGTACCGGAACCAACCATTTCCTGTATTGCAATAAATGCAATAGATAAAATTAAGGAAGTTGAGGTTGCCAATAATTTACCGAACAATTCACTTGTCGTAACTCTCGCTATTATTTTTATAATTATACTTAGTCTTATAACAATTTATTTGTTTTATTTTATTTTTAGAATTAAAAAATATTTTAAAAATAAATTATTCAAAACCGAAGATATCATAAATAAAAATTTCAAAAATCTGGAAAAAGATATTGAATTAAAAGAAATAAATCTGAAGAAATCGAAGGGGGTTAAAATTGGCAGGGAACAAGAAGATGATATCTTGGAAGAAGTCGCAGATACCGAAGAGAAGATTATCAAAGAAGTCGAGAAAATTGAGGATGAAATATGATTAATTTTTTAAAAAAGAAAATTTTCATTTTATCTATTTTAGGCTTGTTTCTAATACCCTTTTTTTCATTTGCGCAGTCGGTAATAAATTTGGATGGCCCATCTCTTTTACCTAAAGCTGAAATTTTTACTAGTCCACACACGGGAGATTTCTTGGAAGACTCAACTTTTGAGGTTCCTATTTATATAAACACGGAAGGCAATAGTATAAATACCATAAATATAAAATTAAATTTTGACCCGTCCAGGTTATCTATTATAAAACCTTCGGGGGGAAAATCGATTTTTGGAATTTGGCTTGAACCCCCGAGTTACGATAATAAAGCCGGAACGGCTAGTTTTGTTGGGGTTATTCCTAATGGTATAGTTACAAGTTCGGGACTTATTGCCACAATAACCTTCAAGGCTATTTCTGTCGGTGAAGCCAGAATTAATTTAACCGATTATACAAGCGCCAATCTTAATGATGGAGTAGGGTCTAATGTTAAATTAAGTTTAAACGGGTCGTTTTTGACTATTAGTCCTATAACTCCGGAGGGGGTAATGATTTATTCCGATACTCATCCATATCAAGACCATTGGTATAACAACAATTCTCCCATTTTGAAGTGGGATTCGCCACCAGGAATAAATGGTTACAGTGTTTTAATCGATTTAAATCCCGGAACCATTCCCCCGATTACAATAAATACCGATAATTCTTCCATTTCTTATGAAAATTTGAAAGATGGGGTTTGGTACTTCCATGTCAGAGCAAATATAAATGGAGTCTGGGGTAATACTTCACATTTTCAAATAAAAATCGATACGAATCCTCCGGCTTTTTTCACCCCGACTGTTAATACCATAAAAGATAATTCCAATTCAAGTAAATATTTACTTTCATTTATTACGACGGATTCATTATCAAGTGTGGACCATTATGAAATCGGTATTTTGGATAAAGACCAGGAGAATAATTCTTCTCCTATCTTTGTCCAAACAGAAAGTCCGTATCTGGTATCAAACGCAAGCAAAAATATACATGTAATAATCAGAGCTTTCGATAATGCCGGAAATATTCGTGAAGCGTCCATTGATCTTTATCCGGGTGTTAATCTAATCATCGCTCTTAAAAAATATGCTTTATATTTATTTATAATTCTGACCTTCCTTCTTCTTCTCGAACTCATACTGCACTATCTTTTCGGTCATCATATTATCGACCATGTCAAAAAAATGTTTCTTATTTTCAAAAAGATTTCCTCCGATGATAAAAAATATGAGAAAATCGAAGAGGAGATAAACGAAGTTGATAATCCCGTTAATCCTACCGTTCCCGTTCCTCCAAATAATGAAGAAAAACCTTAAAATATAAGGCCTATAAAAGGCTTTTTGCCCTTTATTTTTATCTAAAAATTTGCTATAATGAAAGGAGTAATTGCCCGATATTAGAGGGTATTTTACATTATTATTACAATGAAAAAAGATGATAAAAAAGACAAAAAAGAAGTAAAATATGGAGCCGAGCAAATATCGGTTCTTGAAGGACTTGAGCCGGTTAGACGCCGTCCGGGGATGTATATAGGTACTACCGGAGTTGAAGGATTGCACCATTTAATTTGGGAAATTTTCGATAACTCACGGGATGAAGCCATGGGTGGATTCTCTGACCACATTGAAGTGGTTCTCTTGCCGGATAATTCGGTCCGTATTGTCGATAACGGTCGTGGTATTCCTGTTGGAATTCATTCCAAAACAAAAGTATCGGCACTTGAAACGGTCATGACGACACTTCACGCCGGAGGAAAATTCGGCGGGGAAGATAGTGGTTACAAAGTTTCCGGAGGTCTTCATGGAGTCGGAGCCTCGGTTGTCAATGCGCTTTCTATTTACACAAAAGCTGAAGTTCACGTTGATGGAGGAAAATATGTTCAGGAATATTCTCAAGGGAAACGCAAAGCTTTAGTTAAAAAAGTTGGTTCTTCCAAACTCCACGGTACAATAATCTCTTTCAAGCCTGATGAAGAAATATTTAAACTTGCCAAGTTTGATTTGGAAACAGTCTTGAATCATTTGCGTCAGCAAGCATATCTGGTCAAAGGTTTAAGGATAGATATATTGGATGCACGCGAATGGGATGGGGAAAAAGGAAAAAAAGATTTCAATGATATTTTTTGGTTTAGAGAACTTGAACTTGAGATACCGTCAACGACTTACTATTTTGAGGGAGGGCTGATATCTCTGGTAAAATTTTACAACAAAAGCGAGAAGCCTATTCACTCTACTGTATTCTATGTTGAGAAAGAATTGGATAATGTCGGAGTCGAGATTGCTCTGCAGTATGTCGATGATATAAATTTTGATATTTTGCCTTTTGCCAATAATATTTACACCGGTGAAGGAGGTACTCATGTCACCGGTTTCAAGACAACACTCACTCGTGTTTTGAATACATATGGCAAAAAGAATAATTTAATTAAAGAACTTGATGGTGGTTTTACCGGAGACGATGTTCTGGAAGGCTTAACGGCTGTCATATCAGTCAAGCTTCGTGAAATTCAGTTTGAGGGGCAAACTAAGGCTAAACTCGGTTCTCCTGAAGCTCAAGGTGCTGTCTCAACTGTCTTTGGCGATGCATTTTCGGCTTTTCTTGAGGAGAATCCAGATGAAGCCAAGTCTATAATAAGTAAATCCCTGCTTGCTCTTCGGGCTCGCAAAGCGGCCAAAGCGGCCAAAGACTCGGTTCTGCGTAAAGGAGCGCTTGAAGGCATGACTCTTCCGGGCAAACTTGCTGACTGCCAGGTAAAAGATGCCTCTTTGGCCGAATTATTTATTGTCGAGGGAGATTCGGCAGGAGGTACAGCTAAAATGGGTAGAGATAGAAAAACCCAAGCTATTCTTCCTCTTCGTGGAAAAATTTTGAATGTTGAACGTGCACGACTGGATAGAATGCTCGGCAGTGAACAAATAAAAAATCTTGTTATTGCCATGGGGACTTCTATCGGTGACACTTTTGACCTCGAGAAAATTCGTTATCACAAAATAATTATTGCCACCGATGCCGATGTGGACGGAGCCCATATTCGAACTCTGATTCTAACTTTAATGTATCGATACTTCCGACCGATTCTTGATGCCGGTTATGTTTACATTGCCCAGCCGCCACTTTTCAAAATAAAAAGAGGCAAAGAAATCATGTATGCTTATTCCGACCAGGAGAGAGACAAACTTCTCGGGAAAGATGCGGCTGTGCTTTCAGAATTGCTTGCCGAATCGGCAAACGAATCCGCCGACACCGAAGGCTCCAGCGAAGAAATAGAAGAAGAGGAAGAGACAAAAGACAAAAAACAATCTAGCAAAATTCATGTTCAGCGATATAAAGGTTTGGGAGAAATGAATGCCGAGGAACTTTGGGAAACAACGATGGATCCGGCCAAACGTGTTCTAAAACAGGTAGCCATAAACGATGCCGAAGTTGCGAATAAAGTTTTTGAAATGTTGATGGGTTCAGAAGTTCCACCACGCAAAACTTTCATCCAATCCAACGCCAAAATGGCAAACTTGGATTTCTAATAAAAAACCCTCCGTTGGAGGGCTTTTTATTATTTTAATTTAAAGTTTTTTCGGAGATTTCTTTTTTGAGTCTTTCTAAGAATTTTTCTACTGTGATTCCTTCCAGCTTTTCCGTTCTCCCTTCAACCGTTATAACCTTGGCCTCTTTCTCTTTGTCACCGATAACGATTACATAAGGAACTTTTTGCATTTTAGCGGTTCGGATTCTTTTGCCGAGAGATTCATTTGAATCGTCTAATTTTACACGGATATCTTTTTCTTTCAGAGTCTCATAAACCGAATCGGTATATTCCTTCTGGTGTTCGGAAATAGGCAAGACAACAACTTGGACAGGGGAAAGCCAAAGTGGGAAAACTCCTGCTAAATGTTCGATAAGAGTAGACAAAAATCTTTCAATCGAACCCATAACGGCACAGTGAATCATGACAACTTGCTCTTTTTCACCTTTTTCATTAATACAAGTTAGTCCGAAGTTTTTCGGCATATTAAAATCAAGTTGAATTGTTGCGACTTGGAGAACTCTACCAATGGAGTCATGTGAAATAAAATCTATTTTAGGTCCATAAAATGCGGCTTCTCCCGGGCCGTCAATCCAGTTAGCTCCTTTTTTCTCCATCAAACTTTTTAATGATTTTTCTGCCTTTTCCCAAACTTCCTTGTCTCCTAAATATTTCTCCATATGAGCTTCATCATGACGGGACAATCGTAATTGCAGTTTGAATCCGAAAGAATTATAAAAAGTTTCTATAATTTCCCAGATATCCATTACTTCTTTTTCTATTTGGTTTTCCCGGCAGAAAACATGAGAATCATCTTGAGTTATCGAAAGAACCCGTGAAAGACCGGATAATTCTCCCGATTGCTCATCTCGATATACCATAGTTGTTTCGGCATATCTTTGAGGCATATCCTTGTAACTATGAAGCTCGGAATCGAATATCTGGGTATGATGCGGACAATTCATCGGCTTCATTGCGTATATATGATCTTCTCTGGTATGTATTTTAAACAAATCATCAGCAAATTTTGCCCAATGTCCTGAAGTTTCGTAGAGTTCTTTTTTGGTAATGTGAGGAATTGTTACTTTCTGATAACCTTTTGGTTTACGAAGTTCCCATATATAATCGTTCAATAATTCTCTTATTATTGTTCCTTTCGGTGTCCAAAGAGGAAGACCTGCACCAACCAAATCGGAGAAAACAAATAGTCCCATTTCTTTGCCGATTTTTCTATGGTCGCGTCTTTTAGCTTCTTCTTGCTGAAAAATATAAGCATCAAGTTCTTCTTTGGTATTAAATGCCAGACCGTAGATACGAGTCAGCATTTTATTTTTCTCGTCTCCGCGCCAATAAGCTCCGGCAATGCGTTCGAGTTTAAATGAGCCGTCTTTGATGTCTTTCATATTTCCGATATGGCCTCCTCGGCAAAGGTCGGAAAAATTCCCTGAAGTGTAGACTGTAATTTCTTCACCCTTTTCGGCGATTTCATTTATAAGTTCAATTTTGTATTCATTCCCGGCGAACATTTCGAGAGCTTCCTGTTTGGTCAAAACTTTCTTTTCGAAAGTTGTCCAAGTCTTCGCTAGTTCCTTCATTTTAGATTCAATTTTGGCTAAATCGGCATCGGTAATTTTACCTGCTACATCCACATCATAATAAAAGCCATTATCAACGGCTGGGCCTAAGGTTATCTTTGAACCAGGGTAAAGCTCCAATATTGAGGCACCTAATAAGTGGGAGAGCGAATGACGCAAATGCATTAATTTTTCGGTGTTTTCCATATCCCATATAATAACACAATAATTAATCCTAAGAAACCCTTATAATTGAAGTTGCATTTTAATAGAAAATCGGTATACTATTCATATGGTTATACGAATGAGGAGTACGCATTCCCACACAGGGAATCGAAGGTCACATCATGCTTTGAAAGCATCTCTTTTTACTACGTGTTCAAACTGTGGTGAGAAGAAAGAGACCCATATAGTTTGTAAACATTGTGGTTTTTACAATGGACGAAAAGTTTTGGATGTGGTTAAAAAAGTAGAGAAAAAGCAGGCAAAAAAGAAGAAATAGGTTCTAGTTTTTAGGTTCTAAAAATTATTTCTAGAAGCTGGAAACTAGCCCCTAATTAATTTTATGGCAAACAGGCACCTTTCACGTTCAATAGTTCTTCAAACCCTCTTCGAGTGGGATTTCGCTGTCTCAAAAGACGCGGACACGGAAGAAATGCTTGAGCGCAATATTGAAGAATTTGGTCCAGGCCTTGATGATTCAAACTTTATGTCGGAGCTCTTTCAAGGTGTAATCAAGAAGAAAGCGATTATTGACGAGATTATTGAAAAAGCCGCCCCCGATTGGCCCATAGACAAAATCTCAATAGTTGACCGCAACATTCTTCGTATCGGATTATATGAATTGCTTTTCGGCGACCGTGCCCAAGTCCCACCGAAAGTGGCGATTAACGAGGCCATTGAACTGGCAAAAAGTTTCGGCGGAGAAAATTCGAGTAAATTTATCAATGGAGTCCTTGGTGGAGTCTATAAAGAGATAGGCGAGCCCGGTAAAGACGAAGTCAGCAAGAAAAACAAACATTTTGAAACTGACCCGGCAAAATTCCCGATTGAGAAAAAAGCCGGGGCGGTTGTTTATGCAATTCACAACGATGAAATAAATTTTGCTTTCGTACATGACGTTTTTGGTTATTGGACTTTATCAAAAGGAGGTATCGAAGAGAAAGATAATGAAGAAGAAGGGGCTGTAAGGGAAATTAAAGAAGAAATGGGTCTTGATATTAAAATCAAAGAATTACTTGGACGTAACGAATATATCGCTTGCCATCCGGAAAAAGGGAAAATACGAAAACAGGTTGTATTCTTTCTGGCAAAATCAGAGTACACAGATATTGTCCTTGAAAAAGGAACCGGAGGTCTTGATGATGCCAAGTGGTTCAAACTTGAAGAAGTCCCAAATCTAAAAATGTACGACAATATGATTCCGCTTTTGACCAAAGCCATAGAAATTTTAACCAAGCCCACATCAGCCAATTAACATGATAGACTTTTCACAATTCGAAAAAAAGACAAATATTATATTTAATGATAAAAAGCTTCTGGAACAAGCATTTATTCACCGTTCATATATAAATGAAAATACCGGGTCGCAATTATCGCACAATGAACGTTTGGAATTTTTGGGAGACGCTGTTCTCGAACTTATCGTCACCGATTATTTATACAACAAATATCCCGACCAAGATGAGGGGAGTTTGACTGCTTATAGGTCATCGCTCGTTAATGCGATTATTATCGGAGAAGTGGCTATGGACATCGGAATGAATGAATATTTGCTTCTTTCAAAAGGTGAGTCCAAAGATGTCGGCAAAGCTCGAGGCTATATTCTCGCCAATACTTACGAAGCCTATGTCGGAGCAGTCTATCTTGACCGCGGATACGATGTAGCCAAAGATTTCATCGCGGGGACACTTTTCGGAAAGATTGAAGCTATCGTGGCCAAGAAATTATGGCGAGACCACAAGAGTTTAATTCAAGAAAAATCTCAAGAATATTTAAACGTCACCCCGAACTATAAAGTTTTGAGTGAAGTCGGACCAGACCACGATAAACATTTCACTATCGGAATATTTTTCGGAGACGAACTGGTTGCCGAAGGCAAAGGTAAATCAAAACAAGAAGCCGAGCAAGAAGCCGCGCGCGGTGCATTAGAAGTTAAGGAGTGGCTTGATTAAAATGACTCTCAAATCTATTGAGCTAACAGGTTTTAAATCATTCGGAAAGAAAAGCGTTGTGGCTTTCACCACACCGATAACTTCTATTGTCGGGCCAAACGGTTCGGGCAAATCAAATATTGTCGAAGCAATACGTTTCGTCCTTGGGGAACAGTCAATGAAGTCTCTTCGCGGGAAAGGCGGAGTTGACCTTATTTTCAAAGGCTCAAAAGGAATGTCATCTTCCAATCGGGCTCAAGTCCAAATCACTTTCGACAATACAAATAAAATTTTTTCTTTTACGAATAGCGGACTTGGAGTCTCACTTGATTACGATGAGATAGTACTTGGCCGAGAAGTTTTTGCCGATGGCTCGAACAAATACTCTATCAATCATACAGAAGTTCGTCTGAAAGATATTGTTGACTTGTTGGCCTCGGTAAATATCGGAAGTTCCGGGCACCATATCATTTCCCAAGGAGAATCAGACCGAGTTCTTAATGCTTCCAATAAAGAGCGTCGAGGTATGATTGAAGATGCTCTTGGTTTACGAGTTTACCAATTCAGAATTAAAGAATCGGAAAGAAAACTGGAAAAAACACTTATCAATATCAAGGAGGTTCAAGCCCTTCGACGCGAGATTGCTCCTCATTTGGCATTTTTGAAAAAGCAGGTCCAAGTTGTGGAGAGGGCACGCCAAATGCGAGACGAGTTACGCGAACTTTATAAAACTTATCTTTCGAAAGAGGGGACATATATAAATAATGAAACCAAAAGATTGGGTGATTTACGTCGGTCATTAAATGACAAAGGCTCATCACTTGATTCTCGGATTGAAGAATTACAAAAACGAAATAATGAGAATAAACCCAACGACGTCTATTCCAAAGAAATAGAAGAATATGAAAATAAAGTTTCTGATATTCGAAATACAAAAAATGAATTAGTCCGCAAGCTTGGCCGCATCGAGGGAATTTTAGAAGGTATTGAACATCAGTTTTCCAAGGTCAAAGAAGTTAAAACTAGAGTTATCGAAGAATCGGAATGGCGGATTTTTATCAATGATATATCAACTCGCATCGATGAAGCTATCAAAATAGAAGATTTGCCGAATGTTATCGAGGCTTTGAAGAATATCAAGTCGCACCTGGAAGGATTTTATAAAAATAAAGATACGAACGAGAAAGAAAATATTTCTTTGGAAGACAATCCTGAATATAAAGAGATGAAAAATTCCAAAGATGAGATTCAGAAAGAGATAGAAAAAATGGAAAGCGGAGAGAAGGAAATAGAGGATGCAATCGGAGGATTAAAACAGAAAGAAGTTGAAAACCAGGCCTCGTATCGTAATAGCGAGAAGATACTCTATGAACTTCTTCGTGAGAAAAATGAAGTGACCTCAAACTCACATTCGCTTAACTTTGAAGAAGAAAAACTTTCAATGATAAAAAGTGCGTTTGAAATGGAACTCTCTGAAGCCGGAGTTCTAATTGGTAGAGAAATAGTCGATTTTGCCAAAGAAAAAGTCGAAGGGGAAATTAATCGGATCTCTCAGGAAGAACTACGGAAGAAGATTGAACGCATAAAAATTAAGATTGAAGATGCCGGCTCCGGTTCAGGCAACGATGTAATGAAAGAGTTTGAAGAGACGGCTGAACGTGATGCATTTTTAGGAAAAGAAATTGAAGATCTGAATAAAAGTATCAAAGATTGCAATCTTCTTATTCAGGAATTGAAAGAAAAATTGGATACGGAATTTAAAACCGGGGTTGAAAAAATCAACAAGCAGTTCCAGGAATTTTTCGCTTTGATGTTTGGCGGTGGTGGAGCCTTTCTTTCAATCACCATGGAACACAAAAAACCGAAGAAAAACGACGAATCAATAGAAGAAGACGAAGAGACAGAGGAAGAAGATGAGGAAGAAAACGAAATCGGTTTCGAGCGCGGCATTGAGATAAACGTCAACTTGCCTCACAAGAAAGTCAAAGACTTACATATGCTCTCCGGAGGGGAAAGGTCTCTGACCTCCATCGCTCTTTTGTTTGCCATTTCACAAGTTAACCCGCCACCATTTCTAGTCCTCGATGAGACGGATGCGGCGCTCGATGAAGCCAATTCCCGCAAATACGGAAACATGCTAGAAAACCTTTCCAAATATTCTGAGCTTATCGTCGTCACTCACAATCGCGAAACCATGTCACGAGCCGATGTCCTCTACGGAGTGACCATGAGCGCCGAAGGTGTCTCCAAACTTCTCTCCATTCACCTTGAAGATGCTACCTCATACGCGAAATAAAATATAAAATGTCACGCAAGCAAAATTCGCGTGGTATTTTGTTTTTAGCATAATTGGCCTAAGTGTGATATAAAAAGAGTAAATTCAAATAATAACTAATAATTACAGCCATGAAAAAGAAAACATTTTTAGGGGCTGTAATGTCGTTAATTTGCAGTCCTTCCTATGGGGTAAAAACCATAATAAAACCTGGTTCCGATTTTTATGCCGATGCTATGATTTTTGGGGGTCTCGCCGTTATATTTATTGTAGTTATAGTTTCAGGCGTTAAGATTCGTAAAAAATTATGGAAAAAACAATAAAATGCGCAGATTTTGTCTGGGCATTTTACATTGACAAATCAAGTAAAATCGTGATATAATGAGGAAAATTTTTGAAACGACATTTTGTTATTTATATAATTTAAAATTTACAGTTATGAAAAAGAAATTATTCTTTGTTTTAGTACTGTTACTTATCTGTTCTATGGTTTACAGTCAAATTGGTAAGTTAAATCCCACCGAAGCCCAAAAGGAAACCCTAGGAGTGGTCCATTTGCTTGTTATTATTGTGACTGGATTTCTGATTCTCGGTCTTATCCTTGGTTGGATTCAAGAGAATAACAGAAAAAAATCGTCGGATCGATTTAATTTCAAAAGGACTGTTATTTTTAATCTGATAAAACGTGCTGTAGAAAGCATAAAAAGAAAATCAAAAGGTAGGTATCCGATTAAGAAGGCTCAGCACGACAGAATGTGGATAGAACAATAGTATTTAAATTTTTTCATTTAAGCCCGTTACATGCAACGGGCTTTTTTTTATTGGTTATCCACATTTTATTTTGATTTTTTGATATGAGAATGTTATAATGTAAGTCAACTTTAAATACTGTTGAGGATGAAAAACAAAAATGTTCTTTGCTCATTTGAGCAGACGAAAAACGAAGCTTTGGCAGCTTCAGTAAACAACAGCCGGAATAATCTATAACGTGCAGACGACTTAAAAAAAATGGAAAAAGGGTAGCTTATAAACTGCCCTTTCATTTTGCCAATTTTTTAATTTTTATTTCAAAAATTCAGTGATAGTTAAACCCGAATCTTTTATTTCTTTTGCTTTTTCGATGCCTAGATAGCGGTAATGCCACGGTTCGGATTTGTAACCGGTAATACTTTCTTTACCGAGCGGATAACTTTGAATAAAGCCATAAAGATAGGCATTTTCTTTCAGCCAATCACTTTCTGGTGTTTTATAAAAATCACCCGAAGCCGAAGCATAATCTATTGAGGATGAAGTGACATCGACAGTTGTTCCGAGTTGATGTTCGGAGTATCCTGGTTTGGCGAGAGATATCAAGGCATCGGCTTTTCCACTATTTACGGCATTATTAAATAAAATTTTTTGAGTTTCGTATGTTCTGAAAGCGGAACTGGCTTTGATAGAATATCCATCTTCTTCGGCATCATCTATCATAGATAGAAAAGAATTCTTTGCGATCTCCACTAAGCAAACCCCCTTTTTTGTACTTGACCCTTCATCTAACTCTTCCAAATCTTCAGGTATATATCTCGGGTTTGGCAATCCGACTTCTTGCCCGATATTAAGTAGTGACATATCTTCATATTCTTCTTCATCTTCTTTTTCAGGTATTGGACAAGCGGTAGGTACCACTTTATTTTTCACTTTTTTTTCTACAATTTTTTCTTTATTTAAAATCTTTTCAGGTTGAATATTTTTATCAATTGGAATTATTTTTGGGTCATCCTCTTGTAAATTACTAACTTGAGCAATTTGATTATCACTATTGATATTACGAATTTTATTGACAGAAAAGATTCCAACAAAAAAAATTATTATTAATATAAATATTGATATTAAAATAATTTTGATATCATTGTATTTCATAGTCAATCGTTTTTTTATTCATATCAGCATTTGCAATCCTAAACTTAACCTTATCTCCGAGAGTGTATTTCTTATGACTTTTTCTCCCGCGGATACTCATTCCTTCTTTGTCGAAAATATAATAATCATCTTTCAAATCTCTCATCCTGACCATTCCTTCACATTTAGTTTGTTTATCCTCTATATATAGGCCCCATTCTGTCACTCCTGTAATTATACCTTCGTATTTTTCGCCGATACGCTTGGACATATATTCCACCTGTTTGTATTTGATTGAAGCGCGTTCGGCTTCAGCAGCTTCCTTTTCTCTATTTGAAGCTTCCTGACACATCTCTTCATATTCAAACCACCTCTCTTTTGGTATAGGTTTATTTTCCAAGAAATCGGCAAGGAGACGATGTACAATAACATCGGGATATCGGCGAATAGGGGAAGTGAAATGAGTATAATATTTGAAACCAAGCCCCCAATGGCCAATATTTTTTGTCGAGTAAATAGCCTTGGCCATGGTGCGGATAATGGCGCTGTGAATAGTATCGCGAATTGGGCTGTGTTCAAGTTTAACTATAAGAGCATTTATTTCCTCTGATGGGATTATGCCATTTATCAGTCTGACTTTGTGGCCGAGCCTTTTTAAAAAACTGGCTAAATCTTTTATTTTTTCTTTGTTTGGAAAATCGTGCACTCGATAGAGGAAGACGCTTTGTGTCCCGTCTTTTCTTCTCGACATATGTTCGGCGACACGACGGTTAGCAAGAAGCATCAACTCCTCAATCAATTTATTTGTATCACCCCGCTCTTTGACATATACGGATAGGGGAACACCATTACTGTCTAATTTGAATTTTACTTCCTCCTGCTCGAGAGATATGGCTCCTTCGTCAAAACGTTTCTTTAGGAGTTTCTTGGCGATATTATTCAGAGTAGAAAGCTCTTCAAAAAAAGTTCCGTGCTTGTTGTCCAAAATTTTTTGGGCTTCCTCGTATGTAAATCTTTTATCGGAGTGAATTATCGTTCGCCCAAACCATTCTTTGTGGATTGTGCCATTTTTATCCAATTCAAATATAACCGAAAAAGTCAGTCGGTCAACCTGCGGATTCAAACTGCATATACCATTTGAAAGTTCTTCCGGAAGCATTGGGATAGTCCTATCGACAAGATAAACCGAAGTTCCGCGGTGTCGCGCTTCTATATCCAAGTCGGTGCCCAGTTTTACATAGTGAGAGACATCGGCAATATGAATACCGACTTCATAATGACTACCACCCCCAACCCCCTCCTTGGAAAAGGAGGGGAGCTTGCGGAAAGATATGGCGTCGTCGAAATCTTTAGCATCCTCCGGGTCAATAGTGAAAGTTGTTGAACTTCTCATATCACGCCTACTCTTAATATCTTGCTCTGTAATACCCAATTGAGAAACTTTTTGCGCTTCGTTTAGGATAAATGGAGGGAATGTGGAATTGAAACCTTTCTCAAGGGCGATAGCTTCCATTTCGGCATTATGTTCCATCGGCATTCCGAGAACCTTCGTGACTTCTCCGACAGGAGCTTTCTTGGTATCAAGCCATAGGGTGATGGTGACAAAAACTTTTTGTCCAATCTTGGCCCCATTTAATTTATTCTCCGGGATTATAATATCGGAATACATTTTCAAATCGGAAGGGATAAGAAAGTATGTGTCATTTTCTTTCTCCAGAACTCCTCCATAACCCTTTTTCGAACGATTCAGTATTTTAACAACTTCACCACTTAAAGTTCCATCTTTCTTTTTCGGGTGCAATAATACGACAACCGTATCACCATTACAAGCAGTTTTAAGAAAGCTATGGTCTATTTCGATAACTTGATTTTCTTTATTTAGGCGGACACTCCCGGTTCCTTTATGGGTAATGTTTATTATTCCTTCAATATTTCGGCTCGAATTTTTGTTGTTTCTCGTATCTTTCATAATTAAGAGTATAGCATAAAATTTAAGTTGATTATTTTGAGTGATTATGGTAGGATACTTTCACGTATGTTAATGATAAGACTACAACGAATAGGGCGCAAGAATGATGCCGCTTTCAGAGTGCTTTTAACTGATTCCAAGAATTCGGCCAAGAGTGGTAGATTCAAAGAAATTTTGGGTTCATATAATATAAAAAAAGGAGAAATATTATTCAAGGCCGACCGCATCACTTACTGGATAGGGAAAGGTGCGCAAGTCTCGGACACCGTTCATAATTTTCTCGTTCATCAGAAACTGATTGAAGGCAAAAAGAAGAATGTCTTATCGAAGAAATCTCCGACCAAAGCTCGCAAAGCACTAAAAAAATCGTAAAAATATAATCCATAAAAGACGCAATATTAAAGTTTTCTTCGCGCTTTACCCCAAAGGGGCCCTACGCGACTCAGAAAATTTCAATATTGCGTCTTTTCTATTGCAAAAGAAAGGAATTATATGTTATAATAAAAATGAGCAGTTTGTAGTCGGTACACTGCATGAATTTAAGAATAATACTAAAAGATATATGTCAGACGATAAAGCGTTTTTAGAGTATATTGTAAAGGCATTGGTTGATTATCCAGATGATGTGAAAATCGACCGAACGGTAGACGAAATGGGGGTCCTTATAACTATGACGGTTAACGCCGCAGATATGGGCAAGATAATCGGTCGTCAAGGCAACACGGCAAAAGCAATCAGAACTCTTTTGCGAGTTATCGGTATGAAAAATAATGCTCGAGTTAATCTAAAGATTAACGAACCGGAAGGTGGAAAGATTGAAAATCCTGGAGCACCAGTTTCAACATCAAGTAGTGAATCATCCAAGTCGGTTGATGCAGCACTGGAAGACTTGAAGGGGATCTAAGAATTTTCAATTAAAAAATACAAAAAAAGAAAAGCCCCGGCCTTTGGCCGGGGCTTTTCTTGTGCTAATATGTTTTTATGAGATTTCATGTCATTACATTATTCCCAGAAATGTTCGATTCCTATCTCAAGGAGTCTATTTTGGGACGAGCCATAAAAGAAAAAAAAATTTCTGTTTCTTTTACAAATCCTCGCAAATTTGTGACAGGGAAATATAAAAAAATCTGGCCAGACGGCAATATCTCGGCCCAAGTAGATGACCGACCTTATGCCGGTGGTCCGGGAATGGTCATGATGGCCGAACCGATAATAAAAGCTGTTGAAACAACTTTGAGAAAAATTAAAAATTATGAATTAAGAATTAAAAATTCTAAAACCAAAAACCCAAAACCAAAAACCTTAATCATTAATTTCGTTCCAAGTGCAGAAAAATTTGATACAAAAATAGCAAAAAGTATAGTCGGAAAATATACAGATATAATTATGATTTGTGGCAGATACGAGGGAATTGATGCTCGGGTGGATAAAATTTTAAAGACAAAAAAGTTATCAATAGGGGATTATGTTCTAACCGGTGGAGAAATACCGGCCATGGTCCTGATTGATTCCATCTCCCGTCAAATCGAAGGTGTTCTTGGTAATTTCGATTCCCGCGAAGAAGAACGAACCTCATCGAGAGAAGTTTATACCCGTCCGGAAGTGTTGATACATAAAGGTAAAAAATATAAAGTACCAAAAGTTTTACTTTCAGGTGACCACAAAAAAATAGAGGAATGGAAAAAAAGTAAATAATCTTAATTTTTTGCGGTTTTTTCTTGACAAATTTATTCGAATAGTATAGGATAGTACTCAGATTGAAAAGATTGAGTCATGGCAAATCAGTCACTAGTTTATTAAGTTTTTAACTTAACTTGTGTTAAAAAACAATATTGCCAGTAATTATAAATAGATCACAACAATAAGGTTTGGTCGCCTTAGTGTTTTTTTGTTATTATTTTATCCATGAAAAAAACAACCGGACACGAGAAGAAGTATTTTGCCCGTTATAAGAAGCCACTCATCCCATTCCCGAATCTGATCGAGAACCAATTAACTTCATTCAGTTGGCTGGTTGAGTCGGGGCTCAAAGAAGTATTCAAAGAATTTTCTCCCATTAACGACTACTCGGAAAAGAAATTCCAATTGGATTTCACTTCTTTTGTGCTTTCCGAACCGAAATTCGATGAAGAATACACGAAGGTAAACAAATTAACTTATGAAGGAAATCTCAAGGCTCGCGTCAAACTTTTGAATAAAGGTATAGGAACTTCCAAAGAGCAAGAAATATTTATGGCTGATGTCCCATTAATGACCAAACATGGAACATTCATCATCAACGGGGTAGAGCGTGTTATTGTCCCGCAATTGACCAGAAGTTTCGGAGTCTTTTTTACCGAACAAGAATTAAAGACCAAACTTTACTTTGGCGCCAAAATAATACCGGCTCGTGGAGTCTGGATAGAAATCGAATCCGATACTGATGGAGCTATATATGTCCGAGTGGATAAAAAGCGCAAGTTTTCTGTCGCCTCACTTCTCCGAGTCCTTGGACTTGAAAAAGACGAAGCGATAATTAAAGCCTTCAGTGGACTATCCGCTTTCCCAGAAGAGACTCTCAAAGCTATCAAAATTTCTCTTGAAAAAGACCCAGCCAAAACAATGTCCGATTCATTTATTGAGATATATAAACGTCTCCGTGACGGGGACTTGGCAACTTCCGAGAATGCCCGTGAATTTATCACTACACTCCTTTCTCCCGAGCGATATGACCTTTCTCCTGTCGGGCGATTCCGATTCAACAAACGTTTTGAAAAAAGTATGGATGATAAGGAAATGGAACGTCGTACTATTTCGGCCGATGATATTGTCAGTATTGTCCACAATATTGTTGTCTTGAACAATACCTTGCATGCCAAAGCCGACGATATCGACCACTTGGGTCAGCGTCGTGTCCGTTATGTCGGAGAAATGATTCAACAGAAATTCCGCATGGGAATGTCACAAATCAAGAGAAATATCCAAGACCGTATGTCGACCATCGATGTCGGAACGACTCTTCCAATTCAAATTATAAATCAGCGTCCGCTTCAGGCCCGCATTAAAGAATTTTTCACCGCCAACCAGCTATCACAATTCATGAACCAGGAAAATGTCATGGCTGAACTTGAACACTTGCGCCGACTCTCGGCCCTTGGTCCCGGCGGACTGACTCGTGAACGTGCCGGACTTGAAGTTCGTGATGTCCACACATCGCACTACGGCCGCGTTTGTCCAATTCATACTCCGGAAGGTCCGAACATCGGATTGATCTTGAACCTTTCGACTTATGCTCGGGTTAATGAATTTGGAATTATTGAAACTCCTTACGTTAAAGTTAAAGACGGTAAAATTACTTCCGAAGTTGTTTATTTAAACGCACTGGAGGAAGAAAAGTACAACATTGCCCATGCTGGAATTGATTACGATGATAAAGGAAACATTATTGATGATAAAGTTGAAGCTCGTATCAAAACAAAACCGGGAATGATTTCAAAAAGTGAAATTGATTTTATCGATGTTGCGACCAACCAAGCTTTCTCGATTGCCACCTCAATGATTCCATTCCTCGAGCACGATGACGCGCACCGAACTCTCATGGGTAGCAATATGCAGAAGCAGGCGTTGCCTTGTGTTGTACCTGAGATACCGCTTGTCGCTACAGGAATGGAGGAGTTAGCAAGTCGTGATTCCGGACGTTTGGTTATATCCGAAGTAAATGGTGTTGTTTCTTATGTCGATGCTAAAAAAGTAACGGTTAAAGATGATAAAGACAAAGACCATGTTTACCCACTTATTAATTTTTCTCGTACGAATAATTTCTCAATGTTTCATCAACGCCCGAGTGTCTCAATTGGAGATAAAATTAAAAAAGGTGAAATTCTGGCAGATACAAGTACGACGGACCACGGTCAAATTTCACTTGGGCAGAATGTTCTTGTTGGATTTATGTCCTGGGGCGGAGCCAACTACGAGGATGCCATAATTTTGTCGGAAAAGCTTGTAAAACAAAGTAAATTTACCAGTATCTATGTTACCGAATTTATCTGCAATGTTCGTGATACCAAATTGGGTCCGGAGATAACGACTCGCGATATTCCGAATGTTGGAGAAAATAAACTGAAAGACCTTGATGAAGATGGAATAATAGTCATTGGAGCCGAAGTTAAAGAAAATGATATCCTTGTCGGTAAAATTACACCAAAAGGTGAGACCGAACTGACACCGGAAGAAAGATTGCTCCGCTCAATCTTTACCGAAAAAGCCCGCGATGTTAAAGATACTTCACTCCGACTTGAACACGGTAAGCAGGGAAGAATTATCGGAGTTAAAATATTCTCACGTGACCTGGGTCACAATCTCGAATCGGGTATTATAAAAAGAATTGTTGTGGAAATTGCTCAGCTCCGAAATATTTCTGTCGGAGACAAATTAGCCGGACGCCACGGAAACAAAGGTGTTATTTCGGTTATCCTTCCGGAAGAAGAAATGCCATACATGGCCGACGGAACCTCGATAGATATCATTCTTACACCACTTGGAGTGCCTTCTCGTATGAACTTGGGTCAGATTCTTGAAATGCATTTGGGTTATGCGGCTCATACTTTAGGTTATCAAGCAATTGTTCCGCCATTTTCATCGGCTACAGTTCCGGAAATCAAAGCCGAGCTTGTAAAAGCCGGTATGCCGGAAAGTGGCAAAGTCACTCTTTATGACGGACGTACCGGAGATGCTTTTGACCAGGATATTGCCATCGGTTATATGTACTTGCTCAAACTTCACCACATGGTTGAAGATAAATTGCACATGCGTTCTATCGGTCCATACTCTCTCATTACTCAGCAACCTCTTGGTGGTAAAGCTCAGGGCGGAGGACAGCGTTTCGGAGAAATGGAGGTCTGGGCGCTTGAAGGTCACGGCGCTGCTTATACACTACGCGAAATGTTAACTATTAAGTCTGATGATATTGTCGGTCGTTCACAAACATTTGATGCCATTATTAAAGGTCACCCAATCGGTGAACCGAATGTCCCAGCTTCGTTTAATGTCCTTCTGAACTATCTCCGAGGTCTTGCATTAGATGTCGATTTGAAAAAGCCCGGGAGTAATTAATAGCATAAATATTATACAATCATATGAAAACAATTGATACAACAAACTTTGACAGAATAGCGCTAAAACTGGCATCGCCGGAAACCATTAAGGAATGGTCTTATGGAGAAGTGACCAAACCTGAAACCATAAACTATCGTACCGGACGAAGCGAGCGCTCGGGGCTATTCGACGAGAGAATTTTCGGTCCGGAAAAAGATTACGAATGTTATTGCGGTAAATATCGACGTATAAGATATAAGGATATTATTTGTGAAAAGTGTGGAGTTGAAGTTACTCGCTCAATAGTACGTCGTGAACGCATGGGGCATATCGAACTTTCTTCGCCAGTTGCACACATTTGGTTCTTGCGAGGAGTTCCTTCTAGAATGTCCGTACTTCTCAATATTTCCGTCAGTGATTTGGAAAAAGTTATATATTTCGCCGGTTATATAATTACGAATGTTTATGCCGAAGAAAAAGAAGGAATAATCAAAAATCTCGAAAGTGAATTCAAGGCAAAAATAAAAAGTGTCGGAGTCGAAGAGGATAAAGAAAAGTTAAAAGAACTTTTGTTGAATACCAAAAAAGAAATTAACGAAATAGTTCCGGGAAAAGTTCTGAATGAAATCGCTTACCACCACTTTGGCCTAAAATACGGAAGTTGCTTTGAAGCCAGTATCGGAGCCGAAGCGATTTACACCTTATTTAAGAATATGGATTTAGCGAAGCTTAAGATTGAAACCGAGAATATAGTTTCCAAATCTTCCAATATTGACCGCGAGAAATTGGAAAAAAGATTATCACTTATTCGTTCAATGCTTCACTCCGGCATTCGCCCGGAATGGATGTTCCTGACTATTATTCCGGTTATTCCTCCAGCTCTTCGTCCGATGGTAGCACTTGATGGTGGACGTCACGCTACCTCGGATTTGAACGACTTGTATCGCCGAGTCATAAACAGAAATAATCGTTTGAAAAAATTAAAAGAAATCGGCGCTCCGGATGTCATTCTTCGAAATGAAAAACGTATTTTACAGGAAGCTGTCGATGCTCTTATCGATAACTCGATTGCCAAGCAAAACGATTCACAGGCAGTTTCTTCATCTCAAAAACGAGCTCTTAAATCTTTATCTGACAATCTAAAATCAAAACAAGGATTATTCCGTCAGAATTTGCTAGGTAAGCGTGTCGACTACTCCGGCCGTTCGGTTATCGTTGTCGGACCTGGACTCAAATTGCATCAATGTGGTTTGCCGAAGCACATGGTTCTCGAACTTTTCAAACCTTTTGTCATTTCAAAAATATTGGAAACCGAGCTGGCTTTCAATATTCGTGGAGCCAATCGTTTGATAGAAGAAGGAATTCCCGAAGTCTGGGCGATACTTGAAGAAGTTATTAAAGGGAAATATGTTCTGTTGAATCGTGCCCCGACTCTTCACCGGTTGGGAATTCAAGCTTTCCATCCTATTCTTATTGAAGGAAATGCTATCCAGGTGCATCCGCTTGTTTGTGCCGGATTTAACGCCGACTTCGATGGAGACCAGATGGCCGTCTATGTTCCGCTTTCCGATATGGCCCAAATGGAAGCTCGCGAATATATGGCTTCAAATAAAAATTTATTGAAACCACAAGATGGTTCGCCAATTGTGATGCCGAAAATGGATATAATTCTTGGTTGTTATTGGATGACTAAATCAGTTGACGGTGAAAAAGGTGAAGGCATGGCTTTTGCCAGTCCGAACCAAGCCATTACGGCTTTTGATTTGGGAGTCATTACTTTCCGCGCCAAGATTAAGGTCTTGGGTACCGATAAAATCAAGTACAATACATTTGGAAATAAACCATTTGAAACGACAGTTGGAAAATTATTCTTTAACAGTATTTTTCCGGATGATTTTCCTTATATAAATGAAGAAATAAATATTAAGAGAATGTCTCTGCTTGTCGACGAACTTATTGTTCATCATGGGATAGATGAAACTCCTAAATATTTGGATAAAATTAAAGATTTTGGTTACCAATATGCGACTTATTCGGGAGTCACTTGGGGAATTGATAATGTCAAAGTGCCTGAAGGTAAAGCTGAAATCGTCAAGAAGTTCCGCAAGGAAGAGGAAATAGTTCGAGGACAATTTGACGATGGACTTCTTTCCGAAGAAGAACAATATCAGAAAGTTATTGAAATATGGGAACATGCCAAGAAAGAAATAGAGAAACTTATTCCGCAAAGTCTTGACCCTCGTAGTTCTACATATGACCTGGTATTCTCAGGTGCCAGAGGAACGATGGGAAGTTTGGTTCAGATGTGTGGAATGAAAGGTTTAATTGTGAATACTTCGGGAGAAACGCTCGACTTCCCGATTATTCCGTCATACATCGAAGGATTGTCACCACTTGAATACTTCATTACGACTCACGGTTCGCGTAAAGGTGCCGCCGACACTGCCCTAAATACAGCTAAAGCTGGTTACCTGACACGTCGTTTGGTGGATGTCGCTCAAGATGTGGTTATTACCGAAGAAGATTGTGGAACAAAAAATGGCAAGAAAATCGTCGTTGTTGATGGAGTCTTTGCCAAATATATTCATGGGCGAGTTTTACTTGCGGACATCAAGGATAATGAAGGCAAGACAATGTTTAAGAAGGGATCATTAATCACAAAAGAAAACGCCAGACTTTTGGAAAAATCAGGAATCAAAGAAGCTTTCGTCCGCACACCATTATCTTGCGAAACTGTTCACGGAATTTGCCGAAATTGTTACGGTCTCGATTTGGGACGAAACTGCATGATTGAACTTGGACAAGCAGTTGGAATTATTGCTGCTCAAGCTATCGGTGAACCAGGAACGCAGTTGACGCTTCGTACTTTTCACGCTGGAGGTGTGGCGACAGTGGACATCACGACTGGTCTTCCTCGTGTTGAAGAAATTTTCGAAAGACGTACACCAAAAAATCCAGCGATTATTGCAATGACTGATGGAGAAGTTGTAAACGTTGTCGATAATGGAACAGATAAATTGATTAAAGTTCTTTCCGATCTCAAGTCCGATAATAAAGCTGGAGGAAAAAATGGAAATGAAGTTGAATATACAATTCCTGCTCGACGTCAGATTTTGGTAAAAATCGGAGCCAAGGTTAAAAAAGGCGATTTGTTAACCGATGGTTCAGCCGATATCAATGAAATTGTGAAATACGGCGGTAAAGAAATGGCCGAGGAATATATTGTCAATGAAATAAATAAAGTTTACGATTTGCAGAGTGCTTCAATTTCCAGAAAACATATTGAAATAATTATTCGCCAGATGTTCTCGCGCAAAAGAATTAAAGATGCCGGAGATACAGCTTTTTCACCCGGAGAAATCGTTGAAAACATTGAGTTAATTGAAGAAAATGAAATTATCGAGAAAGAAGGCCATGGCAAGAAAGCTGAAGCTGGAACAATCGTACTCGGTATTACCGAAGTCTCGCTTACAACAAAGAGTTGGTTGTCTGCCGCTTCATTCCAAAATACCAACCGAGTCTTAATCAATAATGCCATTCGTGGCGGAATCGATAATCTCCGAGGTCTGAAAGAAAATGTTATCATCGGTAATCTCATCCCAGCTGGTACCGGTTTCGGAGTCAAACGTAAAAAAGTAGTTGAAGAAGAAAAAGACGAGTCGGGTCAATAGAATCATGCAAGCACAAAATAAAATTTGTCAAAATTGCACAAAAGACTTCACAATAGAGCCAGATGATTTTGGATTTTATGAAAAAATAAAAGTACCACCACCGACATTTTGCCCGGAATGTAGATTACAACGGCGAATGACTTGGAGAAATGAAAGAATTTTGTATAGAAGTAATTGTAATTTATGTGGGAAAAGTACTTTAACAACATTTAACCCAAAATACAAAATATATTGTCATTCATGTTGGTGGTCTGACAAATGGGATCCTAAGGATTATGGCCGAGATTATGATTTTTCAAAACCATTTTTTGAACAGTATAAGAATTTTCTTTCCCAGACCCCATTATGCGGATTATTTAATATAAATCAGATTAATAGTGAATATTGCAATTACACATATGAATCAAAAAATTGTCATTTGAATTTTGCTAGTGATATGAATGAAGATACTGGGTATCTGTATCATTCAATAGAAAATAGAAATTCTTATGATATGCTAGGTTCCCGTAAAAATGAAAATTGTTATGAGCTAATGGATTGCGAAGGGTGTTATGGAAGTAATAATTTAACTTTTTGTGATGGTTGTATAGATTCTAAATATTGTTACGATTGCAATAATTGTTCTAACTGCCTTGGTTGCTATGGTTTAAGGAATGCAAAATATTATATATTTAATGAAAAATTTACTCAAGAAGAATATAAAGAAAAAATCAATACATTAAATTTAAATACAAAAAGTGGTAGTAACTTATTAAAAGAAAATTTTAACCAACTGATAATTAAATATCCTCGTAAGTTTATTACTTCAAAGCATATTACGGATTGCACAGGAGATTATTTAAAAAATGCACAAAATTGCAAAATTTGTTTTGACATTGAGGGTCCAGCTAAAGACTTAAAATATTCGACATATGGAGTTACAAAAATAGAAAATATTCAAGATGCATATGGTTTCGGAGTAAATGTAGAAGATTGTTATGACGTACTAGGAGCAGGAGACAATGTTCAAGAAATTATGTTTTCTTGTTACACATTTAGTGGTTCTTTCGACTGCAGTTATTCTTGTTTTTCCAATAGTTCGTCAAAATTATTCGGATGCATTAGCGTTAAAAATGGAAAATATATGATCCTTAACAAACAATACACTAAAGAAGAGTATGAGAATTTAGTCCCCAAAATCATCAAACACATGTCCGATATGCCATATATAGATGAAAAGGGTAGAATATACAAATACGGAGAGTTCTTCCCAACCGAGCTAAGTCCATTCTGCTACAATGAGACAATAGCAGAGGAGTACTTCCCATTAACCAAAGATGAAGCTATTAAGCAAGGTTACAAATGGAAAGACAAAGAAGACAGAAATTACAATATAGATATATATAATAAAGATATTCCTGATAACATAGCTGATATAACAGACGATATCATCAATAAAGTCATAGAATGTGCCCATAAGGGTGAATGTAACCAACAATGCACCGAAGCTTTCAAAATCATTCCTGAGGAACTCCAATTCTACCGCCGGATGAATCTACCAATCCCCAGACTCTGTCCCAATTGTCGTCATTATGAACGTCTATCCCAACGTAATCCTCTTAAACTCTGGCATAGACAGTGTATGTGCGATAAAACCACCCATAACCACGAAGGCAAATGCCCAAATGAATTTGAAACCAGCTATGCCCCAGAGAGACCGGAAATTGTTTATTGTGAGAAATGTTATCAACAAGAAGTGTACTAATATAAATTATAAAAATGAATTCACCGGTTCAAAAAATTAAAGAGAGACTGTCTATCGTTGATGTTATTTCTTCATATATGAAAGTGGAAAAGGCCGGGAAGAATTATAAGGTCAAGTGCCCATTCCACAACGAGAAGACCCCGTCATTTTTCATTTCGCCGGAGAGGGGGAGTTACTATTGTTTCGGTTGTAGCGCAAAAGGAGATATTTTCTCTTTTGTTGAGCATTTTGAAGGGACAAATTTCTTGGGAGCTTTGAAAATTCTGGCTGAACGTGCCGGAGTAGAACTCTCTTCATATAGAAGCGAACAGAAAGACAAAACGGCTATTTTTTATGAGATTATGGAGGAGGCTACTGCGTATTATGAAAGGATGTTCGTTGACAACAAGGAAGCCAGAAGTTATCTTTTGAATCGTGGTCTCAATGATTCTACGATCCAATCTTTCCGAATCGGTTATGCCCCTGAATCTTGGACGGCTGTATATGAATATTTAACCAAGAAGGGTTACAGAAAAGAAGATATTGAGATTGTCGGCTTAATCAAGAAAAAGGATGACAGATTTTATGACCGTTTCCGTGGCCGGATAATGTTTCCAATAAACGATTCAAGTGGCAGGGTTATTGCTTTCTCCGGCCGTATCTTTAAGAAGATAGACAGCGGCTCTTCTATTGAAGAAGCCAAATATCTGAACAGTCCTGATACGCCGCTATTTAATAAATCAAATATTTTATTTGGGCTCGACAAAGCCAAGAGTTCCATTCGCAGCCGAAATTATAGTGTTGTCGTCGAAGGCCAGATGGATTTGATTTTGTCCCACCAGGCTGGATTCACAAATACTGTCGCGGTTTCCGGCACGGCTTTCACCGACTCAACAATTGACAGTGAATCGAAAATTAACAATCTCGGATTGGTTCGACGCCTTTCCCCCAATATTATTTTTGCCTATGATGGCGATGAAGCGGGGATACGGGCAGCCAGTCGCTCGGCAATGATTGCGCTCTCTCTTGATATGCAAGTTAAGGTAGCAATGCTGCCTGGCGAAAAAGACCCGGCGGATATAATTCTCGAAGATTCAAATAAGTGGAAAGACATAATAAAAAATTCGGTAAATATTATCGGTTTCCATTTGGATAGAATTTGTCGAGCCGGGACGGACATAAGAGCCAGAGGTAAAAAAATCAGAGAAATAATTTTCCCATTTTTAATAATGATAAATAGCTCGATCGAGAAATCCGCCTATATTAATGAGATTCATTCTAAAACTGGAATTTCCGAAACCGCCATAATAGAAGACTATAAAAATTACGAGAAAACACAGAAATCCGACGAAAATTTAGTTAAAGACAAGATAGGTGATGTTAAGGATATGAGCTCTCGTCGTGATAATCTGGAAAAAAGATTGTTCGGTATAATTTTCTGGAAGAGAGGAGACGAAGAACAATCAAAAGCTATTGATGATTTAATAACTTTATTTAAAGAAGACATTGGAGTTGAAGATTTCCAAAAAATGCTTGATTTATATGAACCTTTTTCCGAAACGCTGGCATTTGAGGCTGAAATGTGGTACAGTGACAAAATTGATGCACTTATTAAAGATGCCAAAGAAATTATTCTCAATTTGGAAGAAGAAGTTTTCCGTGAAGAGGCTGCCTCGTTGATGGCAAGGATTAATCAGAAAGAACAAAATAAAGAAAAAGAGAATTTTGAATCGGATCTCAAGAATTACCAAAAAATAGTCGAAAAAATAGAGAATATTAAAAACCGAAGGTCAAAATAATTTCTATGGTAAAAAAGAAAAGAAAAAAAATACCAGCCCGCAATGCTTCGCATAGCAAAGTAGGAGGGAAAAAGAAAATGAAAGTCAATAAAAAAATTGCTAAGAAAAAAGCAAAGGTTAAAAAAGTTAGTAAAAAATCTTTTAAAAAAGTCAAAAAGAGTGAAAAAAAAGTTTCATCTAAAATCCATAAGAAAGTTAAAAAAGTATCAAGAAAAAAGAAAGCCCACAATAAAAAAATTCATTTGTCCGGTGCCAAGAAATTATCTCTGGAAAAGAAACTTCAAGAATTGGAAGAAAAATCAGATAGCATTATCGAAAAGGGTAAAAAGAGAGGATTCATAACTTATGACGAAATAATAAAAATATTCCCCGACATTGAGAACAATATTCTTTTCCTGGACGAACTTTATGAGAAATTGTCGGTCGCTGGCGTTGATGTTCTTGAAGGAGGAAATCTTCTTGATGTCGATGGTGATACCGACAAACTTGCACTCAAATATAGTAAAGATTCTCAGACATATGATTCCATTCAAATGTATTTGAAAGAAATCGGCCAGTACCCGCTCATCCCGGCCTCTGAAGAGAAAAATCTGGCTTATCGTATTGAAAAAGGTGATATGGAAGCCAAGAATCTACTTGCTCGGGCGAACCTTCGTCTCGTTGTTTCTATTGCAAAAAAATATGTTGGTAGAAGCTCCGACCTGACGCTTCTTGATTTGATTCAAGAAGGGAATTTGGGTTTATTCAAAGCTGTCGAGAAATTCGACTGGACCAAAGGTTACAAATTCTCCACCTATGCGACTTGGTGGATACGTCAATCCATAACCCGTGCTCTTGCCGACCAGTCCCGCACTATCCGTATTCCTGTCCACATGGTTGAAACTATTTCCAAATATAAACAAGTTGTCCGCCGATTGTCTCAGGACCTTGGACGTGAACCGCTTGTCGAAGAAATTGCTACTGAAATGAATCTGGAAGTTGAGAAAATTCACATTATCGAACAAATCAATCAAGAGACTGTTTCTCTTGAACAACCGATAGGGGATGATGATGAGAAATCTACCCGTGGCGAATTTATTCCCGATGATAAAATTCTTCGACCAGACCAGGATACCTCAAGACGAATTCTGTCGGACCAGATAAAGGAAGTTCTCGACACTTTAAATCCGAAAGAAAGGAAGATTTTGGAATTACGTTATGGGCTGATGGATGGTATTCAACATACACTCGAAGAAGTAGGGCAAGAATTCGGCGTGACTCGTGAACGAATCCGTCAGATTGAAGCCAAAGTCCACGAAAAACTCCGCAACAACGAAAAAATCGTTCGATTGAGAAATTACTTTGATTAACTAAAAAAGACCAGGCATTGCCTGGTCTTTTTTAGTTTGTAAAATATTACAAATTATCAGCGGCTGGAGCCTGTGTGGGTGCAATAAGATTAAAAAGTAAATCAGAATATTTCCAGTAGGCATCATTACCTTTTATTTTAGCAACACATTCGGCAGCAATTAACTTGGTTATTGAATTGTGTATTGGCCAGTTGCGGTATACCCAATTTACACCACCGTTTGAATCATTAACAACTTGCTCCAATATTGGTTGGAATCTTGCACAATAAGGACACTCAAAGTCCGAATATTCTATTATTGTCACAGGAGCTGACGGATTTCCAAAAATATGATCGGTTGTCGGGTCGACTGGAGGAACATCTCCGGTATATTTTGTCGTGACTTTTCCGGCTGTTACTTCAGCGACTAACTTTTTCACATTATCAATTGTATCTGCTCCACGAATTTCTGTTTTTGCTCCATTTGTACCGACGACCACACTATATGGTGTGCCTCTTTGATCGGCAGGAACATCTTTCATAGCAGCTTCCGCGCTTGCCTGAATTTTTGTACCTAAAGCGGATGTATCGGTGCTGTTGACACATTCAGTAAGTTGAGCCTTTGATACTCCAACTTGCTCCGATAATGTTTTTGGTGCTGCTGGAGTCTTACTTCCATGATTAGTAAGTAATATACCTATTAACACAATGACTCCGGCAATGATGATTGCCACTGGAGTTGTAATCTTTGGTGTTGGTTGTTGCTTTACTGGATCTTGTTGCACTTCAATTGGTTTATTATTTTCCATTCTTTATAAGCAAGGAATATTATATTCCTGACGCTTTTGATTAATTTAATAAATTCGACATTGATTAATGTTTTTAAGTATAGCACATCTTCGTCAAAAGAAAAAAATATGATATTGAAAAATATAGGGAATATGCTATACTGAAACCCAACCATGCATTCGACATATACCATTATCTTTTATGTTTTTTCTTTTATTTCTGTCTATGTGCAGATATTTTTTTTACTGACCTTTTTTGAGAAAAGAAAAAAGATTGTTCAGCATGGAGATATTATGGAACTTAAATATTATCCGACAGTTACTATCGCCGTTCCGGTCTACAACGAAGAAGCGACCATTGCGAAAACAGTTAAATCGCTTCTGGCCCTCGATTATCCGAAAGATAAAATAAAAATATTTATTGTTGACGATGGAAGTAAGGATAACACCGTGGGTGTCGTTCAAGAGTTCAAAGATAATCCGAATATTGTTATTTTGCAGAAAGAAAATGGTGGAAAACATACGGCCGTTAATTTGGCTCTGATGAGAACAGATTCAGAATTCTTTGGATGTCTTGATTCCGATTCGCTTGTTCACCCCCAAGCTCTTAAACGCATAATGAGTTATTTCCAAAATGACGGAAGGACAATGGCTGTTGCTCCGTCAATTATTGTTTATGATCCGAAGAATGTTCTTCAATACGCCCAAAGTGTAGAATATGATATGTCCATTTATACCAAAAAAATGCTTGGATTCATGGGTGGAATTCACGTGGCTCCCGGACCGTTCTCAATTTTTAGGAAAAAAGTTTTTGATGAATTGGGCCTATATAGGAAAGCTCACAATACCGAAGACCAGGAAATAGCATTGCGGATGCAAGAACATGGATATAAGATTGACCATTGCCCTGACGCCTATGTTTATACAAATTCACCGGATTCGGTTATGAAACTTTATCGCCAGCGCTTGAGATGGATATATGGTTTTATCAAAAATCTTATCGATTATAAACGACTATTATTCAGAAAAGAATATGGGACAGTGGCACTTTTCACATTACCGTCAGGAATAATTTCTATTTTTGGAGTTATTTTTCTTTTTGTTAACATAGTTGCGAATATCATTAAATTTATCTACAACAAGATAATTCAAATACAAACTATCGGCTTCAGTCATATTTTCAGCCTACATTACAAGTTTGATTGGTTTTTTCTTAATACGAAAGCAGCATTGTTTTTCTCCGTAATTCTGTATATACTGGTCATTGTGTCCGTAGTGATTGGTAAAAAATTAGCAGGCAAATCAAAGTTTTCTTTTTCGATTTTTTATTTTGTTATAATCTACAGCGTTATTGCGCCGTTTTGGATGCTTAGGGCCATATATAATGCCATTATTTCCAAAGAATCAAACTGGGCCATGGAGCGTCGAGTCATTAAATAACGAATATTATGCATCAACACGAACCAAACGATTGGAAAAAATATGTTATTGTGCTGTTTATAACTACTGCGATATTTGTATCCGGATTGTGGTTTTCGAGTTATTTAGGCAACAAAAAAATTGACCAACTTAAAACTGTCGAGGGTTCAATCTCGCTTGACTTGATGTCGTCCGAAACTCAGTTCTCTTTGATGGGGGAGTTGTCTTGCAAAGACGTCTCAACTACGGTTTTGTCTTCGGAATTAAATTCATTAGCCGACAAGATAACATATAGCGAGAATAATATCGGAAACAACAATACCGATGTCATAAGTTTGAAAAAATATTATTCACTTCTTGAAATAAAAGATTATCTGCTGATGAAGCAAATTACTCAAAGATGCGGGCAGAAATCCGTCTTCATTCTTTATTTCTATAAAAACGATAATTGTAACGATTGTACGAAGCAAGGTTATGTTTTGACGAGTCTCAGGGAGACGTACCCGAACCTCCGTGTCTATTCTTTCGATTACAATCTTGATGTTTCGGCGATAGATGCCATGAAATCGATATATAAAGTTCCAGATAATTTGCCGGCTTTGGTTATAAACGGCAAAGTCTATTCCGGTCTTCAAAATGTGGACGAAATAGTCAAAAATTTCCCTGAACTAGAAACCATCAAAGTTGATGTTCCAACTACTCCATCAACCACGACCCCAAAATCAACAACTAAAACAACGACAAAAACGCCAGCTCCGACGGTGAAAACAAATTAATTGAACCGCTTCTCAGACTCGAATAGTTCCGATATCTTTCTGACTAGGTTTGAGCTTAAACAATATTTAGTTTTCTATTTGAGCCGCTTCTCAGACTCGAACTGAGGACCTTCGCTTTACAAAAGCGTTGCTCTACCAACTGAGCTAAAGCGGCTTATTATTCTCTTCTTCGTGTTCACGTCTGACTTTTTCTTTGGTGTGACGGATTTTGGCTTGCAATTCAAGCTTGGCTCTTTGAACAAAGGTATATTTTTGCGAATTAACTTCTGCTTCTTTTTCTTTACTACTTTTGAAAAGGTTGTAAACTTTAGGCCAATTTTTCACACCCCATTTTTTTACTTTCGTATAAATTATAAACCAATACTTTACAACTACCAAGACAATCCATTGAACTAAATATTTAGCTAAATTTAACAGAATTTTTTCGACATGACGAAAATACATTTCGGGAATTAATTTGTGAGGAGGAGTTTCGGGTAGAGCGCGTAATGTTTTTATTTGCCAAGCCCGATAATAGAGCATTACAAATGCTAAAATTACGGCTATAAAAAAAAGAATGATAATTATTCCCATATTATTTAATCGATTCGAAAACGAAAGAAACCAACTTCGCATTGTTATTTTTAAGCAAAGTCCCGACTGTTATATCTCCATTTTTGATATACATCTGGTCCATAAGTGTCTGCTCTTTAAAGTAAGTTGAGATTTTTCCTTCAAGCATTTTCTTTTTAATTTCTTCAGCCTTGTCCGATTCTGCAACTTCTTTTTCGAAAACCTCAATAACTTTTTTCTTGTCCTCATCGGTTATTTCTTCGGCAGTGGTGAAGGCTGGCTTCATAGCAGCAATATGCATAGCGATATCGCGAGCTAATTCTTTTGTGCCGGATGCAAGGGAGACAATGACAGCGCTTTTATTATTGTGAACATAATTACCGATAATAGGGCCTGTTAACTCTTCGACTTTTCCAAGTTCGATTTTTTCTCCGACTTTTTGGACTATCTCATTTATCATATCGAGAGATTTGGATTTCATCGTCTCAATTCCTTCTTTAACTGCCATATCGGCAAGCTTATTTGCCAGATTTACAAAGTCGGCATTTTTTGAAACGAAATCCGTTTCGGTGTGAAGCATAAGCAATAATGTTTTATCGCCATTTTCTTTGACGACGACAATGCCGTCTTTGGCATTACGGTCAGCTTTTTTCATAGCAATAGAACTCGACTTTTTCTTCAGGATAATGAGAGCTTTTTCCATATCGCCACCTGCTTCCTCAAGTGCGTTCTTGCACTGCATTACCGAGACTCCGGTAGCATCTCTTAATTTTTTAACTTGTTCCGCTGTTATTTTTATTATAGACATATTTTTTGAAAAATTATTATTTAGTTGCTAAAGGTGTTCCACTTGCTCCTTTCGTATATGCATCTTTTATTTTTCCGAGGAAGAAAGTAACACTGGAAACTGAGGCATCATTCGCAACGATAGGGTACTCAATTTGTTTTAAATTGCAGTCCGTATTTAAAAGAGCAATAATAGGGAGTTTCATTTTTTTGGCTTCGGTTACGGCGATGTGCTCCTTCTTTGGGTCAACGACGAATATGGCATCGGGAGTCTTGGTTATACCGACAAGCCCTTGAAAATTCTTTGTCATATCCTCCATTTCTCTGTCAATCAAAAGTCTTTCTTTCTTGGTGTATTTATCAAGTCCACCTTTTTCTTTTTGCTCTCGAAGATCCAATAATTTTAATATTCGTTTCTTGATTTCAGGGAAGTTTGTCAATGCTCCGCCAACCCAGCGTTCGCCGACATAAGGCATATTAAGAGCCAGGGCCGTCTCGATAATTTGTTGTTTGGCTTCAGGTTTTGTTCCAACGAACAAAATTGTTTTTCCCGTTGAGGCAAATTTAGAAACTGCTTCCACAGCTTTTTGCAGCAACTCTTCAGTTTTTTCAATATTGATAATATCTACTCCACTTTTTGTCGCAAAAACATATTGTGATGTTGATGGATGACGACGACTTTTTGAATATCCGTAATGAACACCGGCACGAAACATTTCTTCAATAGTATTTTGTGTACTCATTTTCTATGATTAATTAATTATCCCCGTCGAAGGGGAGGTTTATAAACGCTCCGTTTTTAAGCATTCCAGCTCGCCCGACCATAGGCCTAGGGCTTTTTACAAGGGTCTTTAAAATTAAAAAATCCCTCACGGAACGTACAAACATACTACCAGAAAAACCATTATTTTGCAAATTGAATTTTTTCAAATTCTACTAGGCAAGACCTAGTCGGTTTATCTAAGTATAGCAACCTAGATTTTGAGGGGTAAAAATGATAATATCTATTCATGAAAGGATTTGAACAAAAGGTTATAAAAACAGATAATCTTGATAATATCCCAAATAAAGAAAAGCCAGCTACAACAATTGAAATAAATGGTATCCGTATTGAGGTTAAAAAAGAAAATTTTGAATACTCGGAACAAATTCAAAAAGAAACTGGAATTTTGGGGTATGAAAGATTTGTTATAAATAAAGAAAATTTAATTGATTTTATCAAAAAAGATTTTAAAAAAGAATTTGGAATTGATATAGAACAAAAAGGATTTACCAATATAGATTCTCTTGATGATTTTAAAGAAAAGTCAAAAAAAGAATATGAGCAAGAATGTCAAAAAATCAGAAGTCGATATGGTAGCGATTCAAAAGAATGTAAAGAATTTTTTGAAAGCACCGAGAATAAAATTTACTCAAAAATAAGAAATTTAAACACCGATACTTGTTATAAAATTATTCGTGTACTTTCTAACCAAGAATATCCGGACAGATGTTTTACCCACGAAATCGGATTTGATTACGGCAAGGAACAAAAAGAAAATTTCAAAAAAGAACTTGTAAAAAACAAATTTTTTATTCAAAAAATTTATGATATTGATTCAATAAAAGAAAAGGCAAGAATAGAATCACCCCAAAAAATATTTAATGCCATAGGCAATCTCGAAGGTGAAATTAGGTCAGACATAACAATTTTTGATAAAAAAACGGGAGAAAAGATTAATTCTAATCAATCAGTTCTTATTGCGGAACTTGCTAAACCAGAATATTTTGAAGGAATAAAAAATGGTGATTTATTTGCCTGCACCCCTAATTCTGGTTTTAATGTTTCAACAGGAAAGTTTTTTCTTCCACCAAATATTAAATTATCAAATGAGATACCATCATTTGGTTTTTCTATGAAAGAAAATTTTTTTAATAAATATCTAAATAAAGCTCTAGATATTTACACAAAAGAAATAAAGGGTTTTGATTTTAAAAAAGAAAAAAAAGAAAAATATAAACATATATACAATCATGGAATTAATTCTTTAATAAAGGAATTAATTTTTTCAGATAACTCTATCCAAAATATATTTAAAAGAATTTTTAATCAGGAAGAAAATCAATGGTTTAAACCCTTTATCATTCAAAGTTTTGATAGTTTTTGGAATGATTTTTCAAAAATTGTGAATGATGTTATTAAAAAACTAGAAACACAACATAATATAAAAATTTTAGATTATATAAAGGAACGAAATTTTAAAAAAGAAAAAAATGATGATAGTTATAATTTTTCTGAGTGGTTAGATCCTGCAGGGATATTTGGACTTGAAGGAGAGCTACGATTACCTATTTTTATTGGTCGTGATGATATTCCTCAACTTTGTTGGGGTCACGCAAAATATGCTCATTTTATGAGTCCAAAGGGCTTTAATTTTATTGAATTCAAACACGCCGATCATTTACCTAGTAAAACCGACTAGGCAAGACTTAGCAGTTTTTCTCGTTCATTTTACCCAGCTTCTGCTATCGCACTTTTTAGATAAAAGTTGTATAATAAGGTATATGAGTGTAGAAAAAGAAATTCTTGAATATTTAAACAAAAAGAAATCGGTACTTAAATACAAAGGTACAAGAGTTGGTTTTATGGGATTACCAGATTTTAATTATTACAAATATCAAACACTTGCAAATAAATTTTCTGTTCTTCATAAAAAGGGTTTAATTAAGAAAATGCCCGATGGAGAATATATTATAACAACTAAAGGGAAAATATTTTTAGAAAAAGGAAAAGATATTTTGAGAAAATTTAAAACAGATAAAGATGAAAATTCTCAGAAAGATTTATTAATTGTTTATGATATAGAAGAGAATAAAAAAAGGGAAAGAGACTGGTTTCGTCGTCATTTAAAAAAGTTTCACTTTATAATGATCCAAAGAAGTGTTTGGGTTGGACCGTCACCACTTCCTAAAGAATTTTCAGATTATCTAAAAGAAATAGAATTAGGAGGTAATTTAAAAACATTCAAACTCGCAAGAGGGTATGGAGAGAAATAACTTTTACCCAGCTACTGCTATCGCGCGTTTCAGGTAAAGACAAATGTTGTTTTTGATAAATAGAAATTCAAAAAATTAAAATATTCGAAATTGTAAAAAAGCTATTTTTAGGGTAATATGGGTCATATATATGAAACAATCACATTTGTTTACTAAAACCAAAAAAGAAAGCCCGACAGACGAGGTTGCTCAGAATGCCGAGCTTTTAATTAAGGCTGGATTTATTAATAAGGAAATGGCGGGAGTCTACTCTTATTTGCCTCTCGGGCTTCGAGTAATCAAGAAAATCGAAAATATTATAAGGGAGGAGATGGACGCAATTGGCGGGCAAGAAATGAAAACTTCCATACTTCAAAATAAAGAAATCTGGGAAAAGTCTGGAAGGTGGAGTGACAAAGATATTGATATTTGGTTCAAAACAAAATTTAAAAATGGAGGAGAAGTTGGCCTATCTTTTACCAATGAGGAAGCTTACGCCAATATTTTAAAACAATATATAAGTTCATATAAAGACTTACCGGTTTATCCTTACGATTTTAAAAGTATTTTCAGAAATGAAGCCAGAAGTAAATCTGGAATTTTAAGAGGCAAAGAATTTTACTGGAAAGCACTTTATTCTTTTTCAAAAAATGAGGAAGGGCATAATGAATTTTACGAAAAGGCAAAACTTGCATATAGAAATATTTTTCAAAGAGTTGGCATTGGACATTTAACATATATAACTTTTGCTTCTGGGGGATCATTTTCAAAATTCTCACATGAATTTCAAACAGTTACTGGAGCTGGAGAAGATACGATATATATTGATGAAGACAAAGGTATTGCGGTAAACAAAGAAGTTTATGAAGATGAAGTCCTAAAAAACTTGGGTCTTGAAAAGGATAGATTAATCGAAAAAAGAGCCGTAGAGGTCGGGAATATTTTTTCACTTGGGACAAGATTTTCGGAGCCTTTTGACTTGAAATATAAGGATGAAAATGGAGAAGAAAAATTAGTGGTAATGGGCAGTTATGGTATTGGGCTTGGAAGACTAATGGGAACGATTGTTGAATCTCTTTCAGATGGCAAGGGAATTATTTGGCCGGAATCTGTGGCCCCATTTAAAGTGCATTTACTTTCTTTAGGAGATGATGACAAAACAAATTCCGAAGGAGATAAACTTTATGAAAATCTATCGGAAAAAGGAATTGAAGTTTTGTATGATGATCGCCGCGATGTTTCGGCCGGAGAAAAATTTGCCGACTCCGACCTCATCGGGATTCCTTATCGTGTGGTTGTTTCGAAACGAAGTCTCAATGACGGAGGTTTTGAAATTAAGAAAAGAACGGAGGAAAAAGGGAAAATAGTTTCGTTTGAAAAATTAACAGAAGAATTTTAAAAATACGTTGGCTGAACCCTTGCGCAGGCTGTCGAGCCGAGCAGAGAAAATTTTCAGCAGAAAATTATTCGTGGTGAAGACAATATATTTTTAAAATTCTTTATAATACAAAATGTTTAAAAAATTCTATGAAATGTTTTCGAATGATATCGGGATAGATCTGGGAACTGCCAATACTTTGGTCTATTTGAAAGGTCATGGAATTGTCATTAACGAACCATCGGTAGTTGTTGTGAACCAGAAGACCGGTCAAATTATTGCCGTCGGAGTTGAGGCCAAACAAATGCTTGGTCGGACCCCGGGCCATATCCGCGCCGTTCGGCCGATTGTCGACGGAGTAATTTCCGATTTTGAAGTTACCGAAGAAATGATAACTTATCTGATTAACAAAGCCGAAAAAATATCGAAAAAATTTATTCGCCCCAGAGTTATCGTCGGAGTCCCGACCGGTGTTACCAATGTTGAAATCAGGGCGGTGGAAGATGCAACTCGCTCGGCCGGAGCTCGGGAAGTTTATATCGTCGAAGAGCCGATGTCCGCGGCTATCGGCATACGATTGCCAATCAAAGATGCCGTCGGTTCGGTTATCGTAGACATCGGAGGTGGAACGACTGATATTGCTGTCATATCACTTTCGGGAGTTGTCTGTTCGAAAAATATAAAAATTGCCGGAGACCTTCTGAATATAAATATCATTAACTACATGAAAGATGAGTTCAAACTTTTAATCGGCGAGAGAACAGCCGAGAATATTAAGATTGCTATTGGCGGTGTGATGGAGGGTGAGCCGATGGAAGCGGAAGTCAGAGGCCGAGACTTGGTCACCGGGCTTCCTCGTCAAGTCATTGTCACGGATTCCGATATTCGTGAAGCTATCATGCCTTCAATNNTGCGGGGCTTGGATGTAATGTTGCAAAATGCCCTTAAAATACCTATATATGTTGCCGAAGACCCGCTAACGGCTGTGGCTCGTGGGACGGGAATTATTCTCGATGAATTTGATTCTTTTAAAGAAGTTTTATTAAATACCGATGATACATCAGTTCCTAAATAAAAAACAAATAATAAATAAACGAAGAAAAATTATTCAAAATATAATCGGTTTTGGTTTGTTTTTTATCTTGTGCGCCATCGGAATTTTGTCTTGGACCGGCCAATTATTTAATTTTGTCGGTCGGCCTATTTGGAAAGCCGAAAATTTTATATCTCAAGGATTTAGCAATATTGATTATTTATTCAAGACGAAAACTTCCATTTCAACCGAGAATCATAATCTGATAGAAGAAATTTCAAGTCTCCGAACGACAATGACCGATTATCAAATTTTAAAGAGCGATAATGACCAGTTGAAAGAAATGCTCGGTCGCCTGCCGGAAAAAAATAATTTTGTCTTGGGAAATATTCTGACCAAACCGAATCATTCGCCGTACGATACTGTCATTATTGATGTCGGTAGCGATAACGGAATTAAAGTAGGTGATTCAGTCTATGCAAATGAAACTATTCCCATCGGTATAGTAGACAAGACATATAATCAAACTTCTCTGATAACTTTATATACGAATCCGGGACAAAAGACAGAAGGTTTCATTGACGGAACAAATGCCAGTGTCGAACTGATCGGTCGTGGCGGTGGAAATTTTGAGATGGTTATTCCTCTTGAGTTACAGGCTGATAAAGGAACGATTATATATATACCCGGAAGTACTTCGGAGGTCCTTGCTATTGTTCAAGAAGTGATATCATTGCCGACCGACCCATTTAAAAAAGTTATACTCAGTTCGCCGGTCAATATTCAAAATCTTAAATGGGTAGAAGTAAAAAAAGATTAATGAACTCCTTTAGTTTCAAAATTGAAAAGAAAATCAAGGGCGCCATGGGACGCGCCGGAGTTCTTGAAACTCCCCACGGAAAAATACTAACTCCGTCTTTTGTCGTTGTCGGAACGAAAGCGACAGTCAAATCTCTTAGCCCCGAAGAAGTAAAAAGTGCCGGGACCCAGGTAGTGCTCGCCAATACTTATCACTTGTATTTGCAGCCGGGCGACGAACTTGTGCGCGATGCCGGAGGCTTGCATAAATTTATGAATTGGCAAGGACCGTTGATGACCGATTCCGGCGGTTTCCAAGTATTTTCTCTCGGTGTTGCTTATGGCAAAGAAATATCGAAAGTTGTTTCGGTTACCGACCCGAGTCTTCTTATCCCTGAGCGTTCTTCTGTGGAAGATGGAATTCCGCGATTAGCAACTATCGGCAATGATGGTGTTTCTTTTCGTTCTCACATTGATGGTTCGCTTCATTACATTACCCCCGAAAAATCCATAGAAATTCAGCATAATTTGGGAGCCGATATTATTTTTGCTTTTGATGAGTGTACTTCGCCGACCGAAAACGAAAAATATCAAGAAGAAGCACTTTCTAGGACGCACGCTTGGGCCAAAAGAAGTTTGGAAGAACACAAAAAAAGAGAGGCAGAGAAGTTTGCTCAGGCGAGCTGGTCTGGCTCCTCGTCCTCCCTCATCCGAGGACCCGAGAATGAGGAAACTTCTCTGCCTCTCTCTGCGAATAAAAAAGCGAAGCAGGAATATGCTAATTCTTCGCGCTTTACCCTAAAGGGCTCCGACGCGACGGAGAATTCGCATATTCCTGCTTCGCTTCCTCAAGCATTATTTGGCATTGTTCAAGGTGGTCGCTCGGAAAAGTTAAGAAAGGAATCGGCAAAGAAAATCGGTGAAATGGATTTTGACGGTTTCGGTATTGGTGGTTCATTTGCCAAAGAAGACATGTCGACGGCCGTTAAATGGGTTAACGAAATTTTACCAGAAGAAAAACCTCGCCATTTATTAGGAATAGGTGAGCCGGAAGATTTATTCATGGGAGTGGAGAATGGAGTCGACCTTTTCGATTGCGTAGGGCCGACCAGAATTGCAAGGAATGGAACTATGTTTACCACAGAAGGAAAAATAAATCTTTTTAATAATAAATTTATAAAAGATTTTAGTATAATAGATGAGAGTTGCGAATGTTACACCTGCAAAAGTTATACCCGTGCCTACTTATCCCATCTTTTCCGCGCCAAAGAAATGCTCGGAGCGACACTGGCTTCAATTCACAACATTTACTTCATAAACAAACTTGTTGCCGACATGCGCCAAGCAATTCTTGATGATAAGTTTTTTGAGTTTAAAAAAGAGTTTTTAAAAAAATATGACAAATAAAATTTTCAAATTAAAGAGTCATTTCAAACCAGAGGGTGACCAACCTAAAGCGATTTTGGAGTTGCTGGAAGGGCTCAGGAAGGGGATGAGAAAACAAACGCTTTTGGGAGCGACCGGTACGGGTAAGACTTTTACCATAGCCAATGTCATCGAGAAGTGGAATAAACCGACTCTAGTTATCGCTCACAATAAAACTCTGGCTGCCCAGCTGGCTCAAGAATTTCGTGAATTTTTCCCCGATGCCGCTGTTCATTATTTCGTTTCTTATTACGATTACTATCAGCCGGAAGCTTACATGCCGACAACCGATACTTATATCGAGAAAGATGCCCAGATAAATAAAGAGATTGACCGTCTCCGTCATGCCACTACTCAATCGCTTCTGACTCGTCCTGATGTTATCATTGTCGCTTCGGTTTCCTGTATTTACGGTCTCGGAAGTCCTGAAGAATATGAAAAAGTAAATTTGAAACTGGAAACAGGAATGAAACTTGAGCGTTTGGAACTTATGCGAAAATTAGTCAATATTCACTTCGAACGAACCAATGCCGATATTACTCCTGGAACTTTCAGATCAATCGGACAGAAAGTTGAAGTCATGCCGATTTCGGAAACTTTTATTTACCAAATAGAATTTGCCGGCGGAAAAATTTCGAGAATTGCCAAAGTTGATCCTGTTTCATCGCATGTGATGAAAGAAGAAAAAAATATTTTCTTTTTTCCGGCAAAACATTTTATTACCGATAAAGAGCAAGTAAAAATTGCAGTAAAAAAAATAAAAGCCGAAATGACAATGCAACTGAAAAAATTCGAGAAGGAAGGCAAACTTCTTGAAGCTGAAAGGATAAAGAGACGAACGACATACGACTTGGCGATGATTCGCGAAATCGGATATTGTAATGGTATCGAGAATTATTCTAGACATATGTCGGGGAAAAAAGAAGGAGAACCGCCCGAGACACTACTGTCGTATTTTAAAAATGAATTCTTGACGATTATCGATGAATCTCACGTGACTCTTCCACAGTTAGGTGGCATGTATGCCGGCGATGCTTCACGAAAAAATACTCTTATTGAGTTCGGTTTTCGTTTGCCGTCGGCACGTGATAACCGACCGCTCAAAATTAATGAATTTGAAGAACGAACGGGACAGACGATATATGTCTCGGCAACTCCGAGCGACAAAGAGAAATCGATGAGTGGGCAAATCGTCGAGCAAATAATTCGCCCGACTGGGTTGGTAGACCCTGAAGTTATCGTACGACCTGTAAGTGCTTCATCCAGAGAATCTTCCGAAAAAAATCGCTTATCCCTACCTCGCCCTTCAGGCTCGGCGCGCGCCCACGCCTACGATTTTTTGTCGGAAGATTCTCTTTCTGAAGCTATGTACCCTGGTCAGATTCAGGATTTTATAATAGAGGCCGAAAAAACAATCAAAAAAGGTTTCCGGGTTATTGCCACGACTTTGACAAAAAAGATGGCCGAAGATTTGTCTTTATATTTGAAAGATAAGGGGATGAAGGCCGAGTATTTGCACAGCGAAATAAAAACAATCGAGCGTATCCAGATTCTGACGTCTTTCAGAAAAGGCGATATCGATATCTTGGTTGGAGTCAACTTGCTTCGCGAAGGGCTCGATTTACCGGAACTGGCTTTGATTGGAATTTTGGATGCCGACAAAGCTGGATTCTTGCGTTCAGAAACTTCACTTATCCAAACTATTGGCCGTGCAGCTCGTAATATAGAAGGGAAAGTTATCCTATATGCCGATATTATGAATGATTCGCTCGATTATGCCATACGAGAAACAAACCGTCGTCGCAATATCCAAATAGCCCATAATAAGAAAAATAATATTACTCCGAAAACTATTATCAAAAAAATAAAAGATATAACTGAAGAACTGGAAGACAAACACGGCAAAGCTGTCGGTGTTGAACTTGATTTGGATGTGGAAGTTTTCAAAAAAGCCTTTACACGAGATAGGAAAAATATCGGCCGGGGCGAGCTAGAAACAATTAAACATTCTTTACTCTCTGACGAAGAAGTTAACATACTTATTTACGGAAAAATTATAAAACTTAAAGAAAAGGAAATGAATAAAGCTGTCAAAGAGCTGGATTTTGAGACTGCGGCCATTTTACGCGATGAAATTATAGCATTAAAAGGCAAAGTGGATAAAAAAGAAATATCTTGAAATATATGGATATTTTACCGATTATTAACTTTAAATTAATAAGTGTGGTAAAATGAATGCAAGAAACCAAATTTAATAATTGAATAAATGAAGAAAAAAGTCTTCTTTATAATGGTCGCCATCATGATGGTAGCTATTAGTAATGTATTCGGACTAAAAAATTATGCCCGAGATTATCAAACTTTTAAAAGGGGATTGTTTCCATCTTACCAACCGCTTGGACTTGAGATAGGAGTAGTTCCTGGATTCAAAACTTTCGGGTTTGTTGTCGAAAAAGATATATTTATCGTTTATGGTAAACAAATAACTGCCAGTGCTATGATCAGTCCTAAAATTTTGGACATGGAAAGTTATACCACCAAAGCGACTGTATATATTGGCAGGTTTTTTAATCGTTCGACTTCACCTGTACTTTACACTTTCGTTTCGGGGGCTTACTGGAAGTATCCAGGGATGTATTTTATGACGTCAAATGAGAGCACTTATGGCATAAAGGATGAAGCTTACAGAGCTGGTCCCGGCGCCGGAGTCAAATGGAGAAAAAATATATGGAAAATGCCATTTGATATATTGGCAGAGACCGGATATGAAGCTAATCTCAACAAACCAAGAGTAGTGCTAAGCCCAATCTATTTTAGATTGATGGTGGAGATCCATCTTTAAAAAAATTATTGGAAAATTATTTAAAAAGCGTAGAAAAAATACTGCGCTTTTTATTATGGATATTAAATAATAAAGGTGATATACTAACCAGATGAAAAAAAATTTAATTATAATTATATGTTTGCTTGCCGTTCTTGTTTTATTGGGGGTTCTCTTTAAGGGTCCCAAGGTAAATCAAGAAATAAAAGTAGATAATACCCCAAATACCACCCCGAATGTTACAGAGGATACGAATCTTGTAGTGGCTGATTCATATGAGACAAAAACTTTAGCTATAAGTGATCCGTATGTAACCTTTGATGTAAAATATCCATATTTCAAAAATGCCGATGCCGACTTTAATGCCGGTATCGAGACGTTAGTAAAAACAAAAATAGAAGACCATAAAAAGGCAAGCAGGGAATATTGGCAAGCCCGTCTCGATACGGAAACAAAAAATGAGAACCTTCCGAAAATTCCCGGGCCAAGCGACAAACTGTCTTTCTTTTCGAATTTTACAATCGTAGAGAGCAATGATTCATATATCAGTTCTGTTTTGAGGTATGGTGGCTTTAGCGGCGGCGCTCACGGATATGAAATAGATGTTTCCTATAATTATGACGTAAAAAATAAAAAAGTTATTAAACTGGCCGACCTTTTCCCGACAGACCCGCAATATTTGAATTATCTTTCGGTTGGATCTCGCATATATCTTGAGAATAAATTTGCCGCAGAGACCGATGCAAATAGCGATAATTCCGACCAGCAAGCATTGGAGGATTATGCAAAAAATATGATTTCAATGGTAGAGAGTGGAACACAACCGACAGAAGAAAACTTTAGTGTCTTTACTTTCACCCCAGACAAAATAAAAATATATTTTGCCGATTATCAAGTCGGTCCCCATTCTATCGGCATGCCGGAAGTGGAAATGGCTAGAGAATAAAAAAGAAAAACTATTTGTCAAATGTTTAAACCAGTGCTATTATAGACACAGTTAAATATTGGTGTACCCCTCATAGAACAAATGTGGGGCTTATAGCGTTATATATACAAATATGAAAAAAAATGAAGAAGGAAAATTAATAATCAAAGGTGCCAGAACCCATAATCTGAAAAACATCAATGTGGAAATGCCAAGGAATAAAATGGTGGTTATTACCGGTATTTCCGGCTCGGGCAAATCATCGCTTGCTTTTGATACGATTTTTGCCGAAGGCCAGCGTCGTTATGTTGAGTCGCTCTCGGCTTATGCCAGGCAATTCCTGAACCAAATGCCGAAACCTGATGTCGACGAGATTACCGGGCTTTCCCCGGCCATTTCTATCGACCAAAAATCACGCTCGAATAATCCGCGTTCGACGGTGGCGACGATAACCGAGATATACGACTATCTGCGTGTGCTTTATGCCCGCATTGGCCGACCGCATTGCCCGCTTTGTAGCGATGAAATAAAAAAACTTTCCAACGAAGAAATTATAAATTTTGCATTGGATAAAATAAAAGTTTTTCAAAAGAGCTCAAACAAAAAGAAAGTTCTAGGTGTCGAATGGAATGAGACTCCGATATCAATTCTTTCTCCGGTAGTGAGGGGGAGAAAAGGGGAATACTATCAATTGCTTTACGATTTGCTCAATAAAGGATATACGGAAGTCCGAATGGATGGAGAGATAAAAAAATTAAGAGAGCGCATAGATATTTCAAAAACAAAAGTTCACGACATCGAAGTCATTGTTGATACGTTCCAAGTTCATGAATTCAAAGACAATCTCGATGATGCCAGAATGCGACTTTCCGAAGCAGTGGAGAGAGCGCTGACCGAATCGGATGGTCTGGTCATAATTGCTTTTGGAGATATTGCTTTGCAGAAACATGAGAATTCTTCGCGCTTTACCCTAAAGGGCTCCGACGCGACGGAGAATTCTCATGTTTCTGCTCCGACTGATGATTATGAGGAATTTCTGATGTCTTCAAAATTTTCTTGTCCTCGAGATGGTTTTTCTTTCCCGGAAATTGAACCGAGATTATTCTCATTCAATTCTCCGTATGGAGCCTGTCCCACTTGTAATGGTCTTGGAACCAAATATTTTGGTGGCACGGAGGTTTGTGATGATTGTCATGGCGCACGTCTCCGAACGGAGGCGCTAAACGTATTTTTAGGTAGTTCTTCTTCGGAGCAGGATAATTCTTTTTCAAATCGCAGGCGTGGGCGCGCGCCGAGTCCGAAGGACGAGGTAGGGATAAGCGATTTTAAAAAGATTTATCCTGCGAAGAATGGAATAAACATTGTTGACCTTACCAATCTATCAATAGATAAATGTGCCGACTTTTTCGTCGAACTTACTTTAACCGAGCAAGAGAAAGAAATTTCAAAAGTAGTTATCAAAGAGATAGAATCCCGGCTTGAATTCTTACTAAACGTTGGACTTAATTATTTATCTTTGGACAGAAAAGCCAACACTCTCTCTGGTGGCGAAGCTCAGCGTATCCGTCTAGCCAGCCAGCTCGGTTCAAGACTTGTCGGAGCGCTTTATGTTCTCGATGAACCGACAATCGGTTTGCACCAGAGGGATAACGATAAACTCATTAAAACCTTGGAGAATCTTCGCGATATCGGCAACACGATTATTATTGTTGAGCACGATGAAGACACGATTTTCGCTTCGGATTATATCGTTGATATCGGACCGAAAGCCGGAGTTCACGGAGGAGAAGTTATCGTTTCCGATTATTTGGATAAATTATTGAGTGCTCCTACCAATCCATCCAAATCAAGAACCTTGGCATATTTGCGGGGCGAGGTGCGGATAGAAATTCCGGAAAAAAGACGAACGACCGAAAAGGGAACGCTCCGAATAGTTGGAGGAAAAGTTTTCAATATAAAAAATATGAATGTCGAAATTCCACTCGGCAAAATGGTTGTGATTACCGGAGTCTCGGGTTCAGGCAAGAGTTCTCTGATGTATGAAATCATTCACAAGAATCTTCAAGCTCGTTATGAACGTAAATACAGAACTGCCACCGTATTTAATTGTGCTTCCATGACCGGCATGGAATATTTGTCACGAGTAATTCTGATAGACCAGTCACCGATTGGCCGGACTCCTCGTTCAAATATTTCGACGTACACCGGGTCTTTCTCATTTATTCGAGATATTTTTGCCAGTACAGATGAAGCAAGACTCCGTGGTTGGAAATCAAACAGATTTTCTTTCAATGTCAAAGGTGGACGATGCGAAGCTTGCGAGGGGAATGGTGAGATTGCTGTTGAAATGCATTTCTTGCCGACTGTCTATGTCACTTGTGATGTTTGTAACGGTAAACGTTTCGACAAAGAGACTTTGACGATAAAATACAAAAAGAAAAATGTTTATGAAGTTTTACAAATGACCGTCGAGGAAGGTTTGAAGTTTTTTGAGGATATTCCGAATGTTTATGATAGATTAAAAACTATGATGGATGTCGGGCTTGGGTATGTGAAGCTTGGCCAATCGGCCACGACTCTATCCGGCGGGGAAGCTCAGCGGGTGAAAATTTCCTCCGAGCTTTATCGTCCACATTTGGAGAAAACTATTTATCTCTTGGATGAGCCGACTGTTGGGCTTCATTACGATGATGTGGCAAAACTTTTGGAAGTTCTAAACAAGCTTGTAAATAAAGGGAATTCTGTCGTTTTGATTGAGCATAATATGGACATCATAAAAAATTGTGATTACATTATCGATGTCGGTCCCGATGGTGGAACAGAGGGAGGAAATTTAGTTGCCAAAGGGACTCCTGAAGAAGTGGCAAACAATCCGGCATCTTATACAGGAAGATACCTTAAGAAAGTTTTAAGAAAGAGATAAAAAGAAAAGGGTCGCTTACGCGTTGCCCTTTAAAATATTTAAATTAGATCTAGAAACAAATTTTCTAAAATTGGGAGAATTTTTTCCTCTCTAATCTCAGCTTTCTTTAATAACGATATACTCATGATTGCCATCACCCCCCTTTTTATTTTTTCTGCATTCTGAGTGTTGCCAGCTTGCTTTTGGTTAAAATGTATTTTGTTTAATTTTGCAATCTTGTATCTTCTACAGAACTTTTTTATGAAAGTTTTTGAAGTTCTAATCTTGTAATTAGAAGAACAAGGGCCAGGGATTCTTGAGAAGATTAACTCGAAAAGATCTTTGTCAACTTTAACCAAGGTTTTTTTATACCTCGGTATTTTGAACAAATCACCTTTTACGAAGTTATATGCTTCAGTTCTCGAATACAGATGAGGCTCTTTGGGCCTCTTAATAATGTCATCCATAGTTTAATGTTTTAGAATTGGTGAATATTTAGTTACAGTATTTGTGCAATTTTCAAATATAGTATAATATAGATAATATGAAAAGTCAACAGCTAAAAAAATTAAAATTGCCGAAAACTCCCGGAGTTTACTTCTTTAGAAAAGGAAAAGACATTCTTTATATTGGCAAAGCTACAACGCTCTCAGATAGAATCAAGAGTTATTTTGGCAAAGATTTGATTGCCACTCGCGGACCTCATATTTTGGATATGGTGACGTTATCGAATTCCATCAAATGGCAATCGACCAACAGTGTTTTGGAAGCGCTTATTTTTGAAGCCAACCTGATTAAAAAATATCAGCCGAAATACAACACCAAAGAGAAAGACAACAAAAGTTTCAATTATGTTTGTATTACAAATGAAAAGTTGCCGAAGATTTTAGTTATTCGAGGAAGAAATATTTTTTCTCAACAATATGCGAATTCTTCGCGCTTTACCCTAAAGGGCTCCGACACGACGGAGAATTCGCATATTGTATCGAAAAAATATCTAAACATTTTTGGGCCTTTCCCGAATAGCGCGCAATTGAAAGACGCGATGACGATAATCAGACGGATTTTCCCTTACATCGATAATGATTCAATGAAGAAAAACAACAGAGAGTTTTACAAACAAGTTGGGTTGATTCCAACTGGTGAGTATAAGGAAAATATTAAAAATATCAAATTATTATTCCAAGGGAAGAAGAAAAGCATAGTCAGAAATCTCAGGAGGGAAATGATGGCTTTTGCCAAGAACAAGGAGTTTGAGAAAGCAGGTGTTGCAAAAAGAAAAATTTTCGCCCTTGAACACATAAACGATGTGGCTCTAATTAAAGATGATTTTTTGGCTTCACATATCCCTGCTTCGCTTTTCCGCATCGAATCTTATGATATCGCCCATATGGGTGGCTCAAATATGGTAGGTGTTATGACTGTCATCGAGAATGGGACACTGGCGAATAGTGAATACAAGAAGTTTATCGTCAGAACCCAAAATAAGTCAAATGATACTGGAGCTCTCGAAGAAGTTCTTTCCCGCCGTTTACGCCATATCGAGTGGGGACTGCCGAACCTTATCGTTGTCGATGGTAGCACGGCCCAGATCAATGTTGCCAAATCGGTTCTCTCCCGCTATCAATTCAAAATTCCGGTAGTTTCGGTCGTCAAAGATGAAAGACATAAAGCCAGAGCCATCATGGGTGACGAAACTCTAATCAAACAATATAAAAAGGAAATATTACTTTCCAACAGCGAAGCTCACCGTTTCGCCATCGCTTTCCATAAAAAAAGACGAAACAAAAATTTTTTGGTATAATATACCTATGATTAGAGTTGGAGTTATTCGCGGAGGAATAAGCGGAGAATACGAAGTATCGCTGGCCAGTGGCGCTCAGGTCCTTTCCAATTTGCGAAGCGATGAGATGAATAAGAAATATTCGGCTGTCGATATTTTTATCGACCGAGACGGTGTCTGGCACATAAATGGTATTCCGACTATGATGGATAAAATAATTCACAAAGTCGATGTCATCGTTAACGCTCTGCACGGCGATTACGGCGAAGACGGCAAAGTCCAGCAAATTCTCGAACAATGGCATATTCCTTATACAGGTTCCGGACCATTCGCTTCGGCCGTCGGCTATAATAAATTTTTAACAAAACAAGAATTCACCAAGCTTGGGATTAAAACTCCTCGCCACATTCTTTTCCCTGTTTATCAAGAAGATTTTGACGGACCGAAAAATGAATACGCGCTCAAGAAAGCCAAAGAAGTATGGGAGCGACTTCCGCCACCTTGGATTGTGAAGCCACTGACAGGCGGTTCGTCTATGGGTGTCCACGTTTGCAAAACCTTCCCGGCCCTTGTTGAAGCTTTCAAAGTTGGCGTGAACGAGAAGGTCAGTGTCCTGGTGGAAGAGTTTATTAACGGCAAGGAAGCGACGGTGGGAGTCATTGATAATTTCCGCGGGCAGAAAGTTTATGCTCTGCCACCGATTGAAATCAGAATTCCAAAGACAGCAACATTTTTTGACAATGAAGTGAAATACAACGGTCAGTCGCAAGAAATTTGCCCCGGCAATTTCACCGACGAAGAAAAGAGAGAGCTCGAACGTTTGGCCTCGCTTATTCACACCGGACTCGATTTGAGCCACTATTCGAGAAGCGATTTCATTATTCATCCGAAAAGGGGAATATATGCTCTCGAAGTGAATACTTTGCCGGGTCTGACAGCCGAATCTTTGATGCCGAAAGCGCTCAATGCCATCGGTTCAAATCTGCCGGAATTCATCGACCATATCATTAATCTTGCTTTGAAAAAATAATTATGAAAATTTCAATTTTGGGTTATGGAATATTTGGTTCCGCTTTGGGTGATGTCTTATCGCCAAGAGGGCACACTATTTATAAAGAAGAAATAAAAGATAGTGAAATTATTCTTATGGCGACTCCTTCTTATGCACTGACTGAAGTTTTACTATCTCACAAAAGTGAGATTACCAATCAGAAAATTATAATATGTTCAAAAGGGTTTGATAATAATGGGGAATTGTTCTCAAAAGTATTGGAAAGAGAATTTCCAAACAGCCAAATATATTTCCTTTATGGTCCGGCCTTGGCCGATGAGCTGAAGACTGGAGTCTTCACGGTTATGGTTTTAGCCGGTGGAGAAGGGAAAGAAGAATTGAAAAAAGAATTGGAAGGCGGGAATTTATTCGTAGAATTATCCGACGATGTCGTCGGCGTCCAAGTTGGGGCGGCTTTGAAGAATACCGTTGCCATTTTTGTCGGATTAGTCGAAGGAGCTGGTTTGGGCGAGAATTCACAAGCTTTTGTCTATGCAAAAGGCTTGGAAGAAATACGAAAAGTCGGGGTTTACCTTGGGGCAAACCCGGATACATTTCTTGGTCTTACCTGTGCCGGCGATTTATTCTTAAAATCACGAAATAGAGGATTAGGAGTAGAAATCGGGAAGGGCAGATCGTTTGAGGAAATTTCGAAACAACCCATTTATCCAAAAGAGGGAGTTGATACATTAAATATTGTTTTAAAAATGGATAATAAAATAAATCTCGATTATTTCAAACTAATCCACTCGATTATTTACGAAAAGATGCCGGAGAAAGAAGCTCTCGAAAAATTAGTCGAGAAAATTTAAACTGTTTCCTCTTCTTTTTTGCGGAAGATATCTATGATGTAGAACATGTACTTCGTACCATTTTTGGAAAGGTTGAAGAGGATGGCGATTGTGAATAAGAAAATTGCAATCTTCGTACTGTAAAATGCCACAATGATAGCCACCATCGCCGACATCACCGGGAAGAGTATGTGCATAATAGCATGCTCGTTTTCCGACTTGGTGAAAGGAGCGTTCTCGATAGTTTCTGATTTGATGACGTACTGTCGCATTTTGAATAGAGAGATTCCTATCAGGATAATATTTATAGCGAAGCAGATGACAGCCGTTTGAGAATATAGGTAATTACCGAGAAAATGGGAAGAGAACGGAACCAGCGCCACAAGGAAAAGAAATATTCCGCTTAAGTTTGTAAACTGCACATCGATATTCTTGGCAAGGACAGAAGCGATAATGTGATGCGAACGCCAATAAGTGAAAAGGAGAGAAAAACTTAAAAGATAACTCAAGAAAAGTGGAGCCATATTTATCATTGAGTCGACAAGAGTCTGCTCGCCGACGATACCGGCATATATCGGTATTCGTATCTCGAAAACCAAAATCGTCATAACAATAGCGAATATGCCGTCCGATAATTGGTCCAACCTTGATTGCTTCATATGTACATTATACCACAATGTTGTAAAATTCTACTCTAATTCAATCCGAGGAATGCGACTATAACGTCTGAGGCAAAAAATAATTATTATTATAAGAATAATAATGATAATGATTGGGGGAATAGGGGAGAAAATCCTTGCCATTTCCCACAAGCTGGCCCAATTGGCAGAGACATATCCATTTACCGTTTCTATATTACCAGTGAATTGACTGCCTTGTATATTTCCATCTATCCCGTTACCATTTTCGTTATTTTTCAAGCTTTCGATATTTTGGCTTTTAATTTCATAACTGCTATTTTCCGCATCCATTAATTTTTGTTGGGCGGCTACCTGTCTGATATCGGAACTTTCTTTATCCTTTAATTTTGCCAAAGTTTGGGAGTTTGTCGTTGTAGCGATAGATGTTCTTGTTGAGGCTAGATCGGTTTCGAGACGGGCAATTTCAACAACTATATAATTAAGTGTTTGAGTATGTCTTGCATCAAGACTTATTTTTTGGGCTTTTAGATTTGCCAAAGTATTTGCACTATTTCCAGTTTGTGCATTGATTCCTTGTTTTTGACCAAGCAGGTTCTCGGATGAGATATTTTCCGTATACAATTTTTTATTTGTCAGATTTTCAATTTGACTTTTAAACGCGTCAAATTTGCTTTGAGCGACGACAAAACCGATATATCCGCTTCGCTTGGAGCTATAAACACTATCGACTCTGCCATCCGAGCCTTTGACGATATTTTGAACGTTATTTATAACCTCGTCCACATTTCTTGTTTTGATACTTGCCGAATAATTTATTTTCAAAAATTCTCGAGTGTCGGTAATTGAAGGCTGCGGGTTCCCTCCATTGTAATTTTGCGGACTTTTTCCCGAGTATAAAATACCCAGACTATCGGCTGAAGGGGCGAGAAGGATATCATTCCCCAATGGGTTCCATTTTCCTCTCATAAAAATCATTCCAAACGCCAATAAAATTAAAACCACTAAAATAATTGCAGTAACGGTCAGAAACTTTTTCCTGGGTAACCTTACAATCTTTTTCGCATCTTGCTTTGGCATTTTCTTGTCCTCGGCTACCTTTGGTGCCGGCATTTGTGCTGGTTTTGGTTCGGAAGCCTTTGGTGCTGGCATTATTGGTGTTGGCCTTGGTTCGGCTACTTTTGGCGCTGGTTTGGGCTCCTCCTTCGTCTCGCTGAAGCTTATTGCGGAGGCGGGTACCTTTGGAGTGGGAGGCACCGGCTTTTCCTCATTTACCCAAGGCTTTTGCTTGGCCTCATACGACCAAGGCATTTGTTTGGTTTCTCCTTGATTGGGAACCGACTTCGGCTCGTCTACTTTCGGCACTTGCTTAGTCTCATCTAACTTTGGCCCTTGATTTGTATCATTCATAGAATTTATTTACCTTTTATCGGTAAAATTAGCTGATATTTAACGACTATCTTTAATTTAATATATATAGCTGTATAATGTATTTAAGTTTGAGTTTAGTCAACTTGCATTCTAAGTGTTAATGTGTTATAATTCCAGCAAAATTAAGTTCTTAAAAATTAACCAAATCTAAAAAATTTATAGAAAATGAGACAAAAAGAGATTGTTTTTGCCGAAAGAGAAAAAGAAATTAAATCTAACGCCCAAAAAACGTTTGATAAAATCAACATTCACAAAGAAAGTAACGGGATGAGGATTAAGGTAAGTAAAGTTGGGACTGAAAATGAGATTTCTTTTTTGACCGGAGGAGAACCGGCTAAAACAGAATTGAAAGGCTGGCTGGTAATTCCCTACAATGGTGAATTATACGAGGTAGAAGTGCATGGATTCCATAATGTGGACGAAGCGATGTGTGCTGCGATTTTAGTGCTTGCAGATGCATTACTTGTACCGGTTGAGGATATTTTTAATGAATATTCTGAATGTTCCACCAGTAAAGACAAAGTGCCACTTTCCTTAACCGATCACCAAAGTTGTCTTTCTAAAATTTTAGATGAAGTGATTAGGAAACAACACAATGAAAAACTAGAAAAAATAACTAGTAAAAACAAAAAAAGGGTTTAAAAACCCATGCCTCTAAGAAGAAGGTTCGACTTTATGCCGGACCTTTTTTATTTGCATTTTAATCAAAGTTGTGTCATAATGGAGAAAATATAATTTTTCGGAATATGTAAAACTAATAATCATAAAAATGAGCGAAATCTATCTGAATTTAGCCGATTATGAGGCGACAATCAAAAAAGCGGCTGAAGAATTTCTCGCCGAGCTGGCAGAGTATTCCAAAGGAGAAATTGACCCAAATTCCGGCATACAGGTCTATCTCAATGAACTCGAGTCACCAAAGAGAAATTTTACATGCTTCTCGGTTGGCTCGCCGAGCAAGGAAGCGGAACGCGATTGCGTCAGGCAAGCGGCCTTTTCCGAAGCCAGGAATGTTTTTTCTTCGGAAAATTGCGTGAACCCCGGACGCTTTATATTCCCAGGTAGTGTGACTATCGAGAATCAAAAAGGAATAAAAATTCAGGCGTCCGTTGCGGGGCTCAAGGTGATTCCCGCAAATGTCTACATGGCTGTCAGATTAGGCGCGTTTGTAAACGATGAAATGACTTCGTACACCGCCACTTTGGTTATCCGTAAACGTCAAGGCGTCTTGCCTATAGAGTTTGTAGGCACTCACTACTTGGCCAAACTAATAACCGTTAACAGCTAAGAGAAATGCAAAAAGGTTTATGAAGAGGTTCGACTATAATATGCCGAACCTTTTTTATTTTTAGTGGTAAAATAAAACCCCGACAATTGCCGAGGTTTTAAAACGGATTTTAAAAATTAATTAGCAGTGGTTCTTGTTTTTAGTGCAACCCTGGGTTGCATTGGTTCTGGGTGGTGCGAATCCCGGAAGAGTTTTTTTAATGTGGCGGTCAAATTTACCGGCTGAAGGGCCAGTTGTCGGGATAAAGAATCTTAAATGCATAATTAATTTTTTTAGGTATTTGTACTAAAATGTCTCTGATAATATAACATCTTTAGGAAAAATTGTAAAGACCATAGAAAACCATTGATATTTCATCTTTTGATTACAATTTAGTGGTACAATTACTTCATGCAAGCATATTCATGGTATTCGAAACTTATTAAACCGACATGGGCTCCGCCTTCGTGGCTTTTCGGCCCGGTCTGGAGTGTGCTCTATGTCATTATTTTTATTTCTTTCGGAACAGTTTTCTATAAAGTTTTCAACAAAGAATTGCCTGCGATTATTCTTTTGCCATTCGTTCTTAATTTGATTTTCAATCTCCTCTTCACCCCGATTCAATTTGGTTTGCAGAATAATTATCTAGCGGCCTTGGATATTCTTCTGGTGCTTGGCACGCTCATTTGGGCAATGATAGTTATCTATCCGCATTTCAAATGGATTGCCCTTATAAATATTCCGTACCTGCTTTGGGTTTGCTTTGCGACGATCCTGCAATTCACAGTTACATATTTAAATAAATAATAACATTCCAACATTCTGCAGAATGTTGGA
>PMDZ01000004.1:0-49568 GCA_003155695.1 Candidatus Nomurabacteria bacterium
GTGGATAACTTTTAACCCATCCCCCAACCCTTCCTAAAATAATTGCTAGGTCTTGCCTAGCAATTATTGTTTCTTGTATTCGTAAATAGTGACTTTGGCGGGGCGGATAACTCGGTCACCAATTTTATATCCAACTTGGAGAACTTTTTCCACCATATGATTCAGTTTTTCGTCATTGGTTTCAACTACACTAATTGATTGATGAACACCCGGGTCAAAAGGTACACCACTATCCTCTATTGTTTCAATACCAGAATTCTGCAAGCCGGCCAAGAACTGTTTATGGATGGATTTCATTCCATCTTGCCACTCTTTATCGAGCTTCTCCCAGTGTTCGAGATTAGCAAAGGCCATTTCGAAACTATCGAGCGCCGGGAGCAATCTCTCAACTACTTTTTCTTTGGTCAAAATGGAACTATTAACGTGAGCCGAATCCAGCTCTTTTTGAAGGTTTATGTAGTCTGCCTTTGCTCTCTGCCAACCAGTCAAATATTCTTCTTTTTCTTTCCGACAAGCTTTCAATTCCTCGCGGAGTTTTTTTGTCACGTCTTTCGTCGGCAACTCTTCCCCATCTTCTGTGCTTTCAACAAAAGTTAAATCATCAAAATTCTCTTGGTCGCCTTCAGTTTGAGCTGGTAAATTATTTTTATTTTCTTCGTCTTTCATAACCTTTATCTTATACAAAAAACCAAACTTTTTCAAGTTTGGTTTTTTGTTAATATTATCTTTTACTCCATTGTGGAGACTTTCTTGCTTTTTTGAGTCCGAATTTCTTTCTTTCAACGACTCGAGGGTCGCGCTTCAACATTTTGGCTTTCTTCAAGACACTGCGGAGTTCCCCATTCTCTTTGACAAGAGCACGCGCGATACCGTGACGAACCGCTTCAGCTTGAGCATGAATTCCACCACCGCGAGCCGTTACGACAACTTCGAATTTCTCCATTGGAGTTGCTTTCTCGAATGCCGAAGTCACAATCTTTTTCAAATCTGCTGTTTTAAAATATTCAGTCATTTCCTTGCCGTTGACCGTGTAGGAATTCTTTGTGGCTTTGGTTAGACGAACAACAGCAGTCGCGGTCTTACGACGGCCAATGGCTCTCCAATATTCTTTTTTCTTTGTCTCACCCGTAGGTTTACGATTTGTAGTTACTTTTTTTTCTTTTTCCATATATTAATCTTTTATTGTTAAATGCTTCATGATAAGTGGTCGCAATTTATTTGAAGGGAGCATGCCGAAGACAGCCAATTCATACAAACCATTCCAGCCTTTCTTCTCCAGAATTTTGGCATTTGTCGATACTCTGAAACCTCCGGGCTGCCCGGAATATCTTTCGTGCAAAGTTTCACTGGTGCGACGTTCAGACATTTTGGTTTTACTTGCATTTATGATTGAAACCGAAACATCGGCAACTTTATTCGCTACATAATCCGGTAAATTCTTGCCCATCAGAGCTTTGGCTGCAACACTCGCAACACGGCCAAACACTTTCCCATTTGCATCAATTGTATATGTGGTAGTCATCCCATTAAAAAATTTAAATGATAATTTTTATTTTTACTTTCCGTTAGATGATTTTCTAACGGGACAAGTATTAAATAAATTCGATTACAGCCATCTTGCTAGCATCTCCACCTCGACGAGGGAGTTTGGTAATGCGGGTATATCCTCCAGCACGTTCCTTGTATTTCGGCGCAATATCTTTAATCATTTTATTGGCCAGAGAAGTCAAACCGTATAAACCTGAAATAACATGACGCTTTGAAGCCAGTGTCCCGACATTGGCTTTGGTAATTATCTTTTCAATAAAAGGACGAAGCTCCTTGGCCTTGGCCTCGGTGGTTTCTATTTTTCCATGAGCAATAAGCGACAACGAGAGCCCCTTGAGCAAGGCACTTCGTTGATTCTTTGTTCTTCCAAATTTTCTATTACTGTTGTGGTGTCTCATTGTATTTATTAATTCTTAATTCGTAATTATTTCAATGTTATTCCGTATCCACCAAGAACTTTCTTGATTTCTTGAATGCCTTTATCGCCAATTCCTTCTATTTCTAATAAATCTTCTTTCTTTTTTCTGGCTATTCCGCCGATTGTCCTGATGTTAGCCCCGGTTAAAGCATTCAGTGTGCGTGTCGATAAATCCAGGGTATCAATTCTAGTTTTAAGAATGTCCGTAAATTCATTACTTTCACCTTTTAACGGTTCTTCTTTTTCATCTTTTTTAGATTCTTCCTTCTCGACTTCCTTTTCTAGAACTTTTTGGGAAATCGTAAAGCCGACAATCGCTTGTAATTGTTCTACCATAATTGTGATAGCTTTTTCAAGTGCCTCTCGTGGTGTCAGGGTTCCATCGGTTTCAATCGTCATGCGCAAGCGGTTGTGGTTCGTCTTGTCTCCAACACGCATATTCTCAACTTCATAAGCCACGCGACGAATTGGTGTAAATATAGCATCAAGAGAAATAACTCCAACTTCATTTTTTGTTTTCTGGTGCATTTCTTTCGGAATAAAACCTAAACCTTTTTCAACTGTCATCTCAATCGAAAGAGTAACCTTGCCGGTAATTTCGGCAATATACAAATCATCATTTAGAACTTCAACTTGACCACCTGCTTCAATATCGGAAGCGGTAATTTGCTTGGGACCTTTCACATGAAGAGTAACCTTTTGAGGTTCGTCGGTATTTAATCGGAATCTAACTTGTTTTAAATGAAGAAGAATTGTAATAACATCTTCCTTTACTCCATCAATAACAGAAAATTCATGGTCAACTCCATCAATTTTAATAGACGTAATAGCCGACCCGGTCAGAGACGACAAAATAATACGACGAAGTGAATTGCCTAAGGTGTGTCCGTACCCCGGATAAAGTCCGTCTATTTCATAAACACCTTTGGTGCCTACTTCGGAAACGATGGATAATTTTGATGGTAGTATAATATTTAAATCAGACATATTTATATGATTTTGGAGAGCATTGCCCCCACTAATTATTTATAAAAAATTCACCATAACTCTTAACGACTATAAAACTCTAACACAGTGTTAAGGTCAATATATCCTTCATTATTTTTCGGTTTGCCCTGTACCTTGCCTTTCAGATTTTCCACATCAAACGCTAACCAATTAGGGCAATTATATTCTTTCATTTTGTTGACCATATCGCTAAATAAGACACTTTTTTTGCTTCCTTCGCGGACGGCAACAATATCTCCGACTTGCACACGCTCGGATGGAACTGTCGTTTTCTTTCCATTTAATGTTATATGTCCGTGCGAAACCATTTGGCGGGAAAGACGGCGGGAATGCGTCAGACCCAATCTGTAAACTACATTATCCAATCGGCTTTCCAATAATTCAAAAAGATAATCGGTTGTCGAAACGCTTTTATGAGCTACAGCTTCTTTGATATAGTTAGAAAATTGTCTTTCACTTATGCCATACATAAAACGAACTTTTTGTTTCTCGATAAATTGAGTGGCATAACCGGAAAGTGGTTTCGGACGTTTGTTTTTTGTATTTTTGGCGTGCCTTGCTTCAGACATGGCAAACTTGGTCGTTTGACATTTCTCAAAGACTCCAGGGCCTAATCGTCTACCAATTTTATATTTTTTGACTTTTTTCATAATTTATACCCTTCGTGGTTTTTTAGGTTTTGGACCATTGTGAGGAACCGGGGTCATATCGCGAACTCCGGTAATATCTATATCATAAGCCATAAAAGCTCGGATTGTCGGCTCACGGCCGCTACCTACTCCTTTGACTACAACATCAACTTCTTTGACTCCGAGAGCTTTGGCTTTTTCTCCGATAACCGAGGCAGCTTTTGAAGCCGCAAATGGTGTTCCTTTCTTTGCTCCCTTGAAACCCAATGCCCCAGCTGAAGTCCAGAAAATGGTATTGCCTTCTTTGTCGGATAAAACAATTTTCGTATTATTAAAAGTTGCTTCGACGTGCAAAGTTCCGGAAACAATTTTCTTCTTTGGAATTTTTACTTCCTGTTTCGAAACAACCTCGGGAGCTTTTTCCGTTGTTTCTTTTTTTTCTTCCTCTTTTTCTTTTGTTATAATTTTTACCTTTCCCATATAATTAGTTTTAAGTCTTTTCGGCTTTTCTTCTACCGCTACCCATCGTCTTTCGGACATTGCCTCTGACGGTGCGAGAATTTGTCTTTGTTCTTTGGCCACGGACAGGTAAACGCTTCATGTGTCTGATTCCTCGGTAAGCTTTTATATCTTTTAATCTTTTTATATTGGAAGCAATTTCACGCTTAAGTCCACCTTCAATCGTCATTGTTTCGACAATTTTTCTAATAGCATTTTCTTCATCAACAGTAAGAGCATCGGCTTTAATATCTCTACGGATGTGAGCATCGTCTAGAATTTTCCTGGCTCGAGAAATACCAATACCATAAAGACACGTTAAGCCGACATCTAAATGTTTATTATTGGGGATAGTGATACCGAGGATTCTCATACGATAAAATTATTGTTTTTGTTTATGTTTAGGGTTGGAACAAATAACACGAAGATGACCACTTCGCTTAATCAATTTACAATTTGTGCAGATTTTTTTAACGGCTGATTTAATTTTCATTTTTTATTACGCGAAAGAAAAATATAGGGCTTTTACCCTGTATTTTTACTACAAAAGCATACACCTGTTTATAATACACTATTTAATAAAATACGCAAGACCAAACAGGGTAAAGTCTAAGTCCTCTTAATAATTCTTCCTTTTCCACCATAAGAATCAAGGAGAACTTCTACCCTGTCCCCGACTAATACCTTTATTCTGTGTATCCGCATTTTGCCGGCCAGATATGAAAGAATGATTTTCCCATCTCCAATATCAACTCTGAAAAGAGTATTGGGAAGTGCTTCCGTCACGGTCCCCGCTACAATATTTTTTTCATTTCTATCGTTCATTTAATACTTATATAAATATAACAAAAAATATATATTCAGTCAAATTTTTAATTTACCACCACGTTGATTTTTGATATATCGTCCGGAACATACTTCTGCCAAGGTGGGAAGATTTTGACGAGAGCCGAAGCAATACCGTGGTCTTGACGGAAAATTGATGAAACATCATTTTTATTTATTCCTGTAAGTTTCGTTTTAAGTAATTCTACGTCAGGATTCCAGATGGCATTTATGTCACCGGAAAGAGCGAAAGAAACGGAAGAAATGTCTTTGGTAATAAGCTGGTCTTTATTTGTAAAATTAAATGCAAGGTTGTTTAAATCGGATATTTTAATTTCTTTTGTTTCATCACTCTTGATATTCGGCAAAGAAATTTTTATTATATTATCTACCAAACTTTTTTCTTTCAACAATACTACCGACAAAGTTTCATCAATCTCAATATCGGTATTCGGAGTTTTAGAGGAAATATTATCCCCTATTTTATAAGTGAATGAGAGAGCATTCGGGTATAGTATATATCCAGGTGGAACAAGAGCTTTGACTTGGTTTAAAAAATCCTCTTTATAGGTTAATTCTGCCATGGTATTAATCTCACTTCTGTCCGAATCATTTAGTGTATAGACTAACCCGATAGCTCCCCCTGCAAGTGGAGTTTTCAACTTGCCATAAATTTTTAGATATTTTGTGGTATCTTTGAAGGAATTTATATGGAAATCCGTTGGGGAGCCGTTGTAAGCATCCCCGGGCAGAAAGGCCGTGATGTCGACAGATATTTGCCCGGGAATTATTTTTTTATTTTTATCGGTCTTATATCCAGGTATAGTTACAATCTTATCGGTCTTGTAAGCCTTGCCATTATTATCGGATAAAAAGGTTCCCGCTGATAATTTTTGAGGATTAGCATTAAACTCATTATATAAAATAATGCTCCCTTCTGCTTTTGTCGATACATTTTTTGAATCTGTTAATGTTACATTTTTCAATTTCTTGTCTGAGGTAATCATTATTTCGAAATTAATCGAATCACTATTCGAATCCTGCAGAGCAACAAATTGTTTATTGTTATAAGTTATTAGTTGGTGTTTGGAAGTTATTGTTACGTCTGCTTTTTGAAATATTTCTCCACCCCAATAAATTCCTCCAGTAATAATCATAATTATAAAAATAACTAGAGTTGTTTTGTGTAATATTGGAGGTTCAATTTTTACTTGAGGGGTTCTTTGTAGCCTTTGCCTTTCAAGAGCTTTCTTCTTGAAATATTTTTCTACCACTCCTTCTTTTTTTTCTGTCTTCTCTTTTACTTTTTCCTCAACTTTCTCTTTTATTTCCTTTTTTATTTCTTCTATCTTTTCTTCTTTTATTTCTTCAAACTTTTCTCGATAATATTCCTTCGGGATATTTATTTTCGAAGGTAAAACGACCTCCTCCATAGAAGGAATTATTTTTTTCCTAGTATTTGGTCTGATGTCTTCTATAATTCTTCTTGCCATATTATTTACCAATTTTTCTCATTATCGCAATGGCTTCTATCATCAAAAATGGATCGCATGCTCCCTTGGTGTCACACATACTCAAAAATTCGGGTCCGTCCAAAGTTACAACTTCACATTTGTGATCAGTGGTTGCAGATTGAATATGTTCCTCATTTCGCAAGGCGTTTGCAAACCAATTCATAATATCATTGTCCGCGGTTAAAAATATAGTGTTGGGCAAAATGAGAGTACGTGGAAGAGTAATGATACATTGTTTAAAAGCTTCACCCCAAGAATTCTCTATTGATTTGAAAAGTGGTTCCACTTTTTTCCTATATTCTTCAGAAAGACTATTTGCGCTATAAAGTTTGAAAAGTTCTTCAGCGTCGCGTAATTCAATATCAAGTTTGGTACACATATAACTGAAGAAAGTCTTCTTGCCGAAAGGGAACGACAATACAGATTTTAGAATTCCTTTTGTTACAATACCGACATCGGTTATCTCTCCACTGATATCAAGCAGCAAATAAGAGTCCGGAATTATATACTTGTCTCTGACCGCCAGATAAGTCGCCACTGTAAAAGAGGAAAAGGAAACATTAATATGGTGAAAAGTTTTTGATAATGTCTCGCGTATTTTATTAAGGCATAATCGAGGTGATAAGGATATAATCATATTCATTTCAACAAAGTTACATTTTTTACTAAGTGGATCCGCAACCACATAACCGTTAAGTGACACCGCCATGGTATGTTGTTCTATCATCTCTGGTGTACTATCCAAATCACCATATTTAGTCTTATATGACTCCGTAAGTCCGGATATTTCCTTTTGAATTAATTCCGTTGCTAGGCGTTTTGTGAAAGTGAAAGGTTTTTCTTTGGACATTTTTATCACTCTGGTTTCCGACAAATACCAAGGTGAAGCAAGAACACAAACAATCTCATCCGGAGCGCCGACTTTTTTGTCATATAATGAATTCGCGGACTGTGAAAGAGCCGAGACCATATCTCCGACAAATATATTAAAATTAAATTTTTCACGAAACCTAATATCGTTACGGACAGATTTCATTATGAAAGGCACTCCTTTACCCCCGGTCGGAATGCGGACGATAGCTCCTCCGACACTTCCGGAACCAATATCAAAAATAGCTACAATCTTTTCTTTCTTTTTAGTTCCAAATAAAAATCCCATATTATATATAGTATACTACAAACCAAATAAAATGCTCAATATATTGTGGAAAATTAAACAAGAATTGCTTTGATGCGACGAACGCCGGCAGATACAGCTTCTTCTTTCTGAATTTTAAATCGTTTTGGCGCACCATTCGGGTTATCGGCTAATTCTTTTGTATTTGAGACATGTGGCCCACCACAGAATTCTCGACTAAAATACCCTTTCGTCTCGTCTCCTATAGAATAAACTTTTACCACGTCTCCGTATTTCTCATTGAAAGAATGAGTAGCGATTTTCTCCGCTTCAATTCTCGGCATTTCAACAAAACCAACAGGTAATCCTTCGTCAATTTTTTGATTAACAATTCTTTCAACTTCATCTTTTTCTTCTTCGCTAAGTTTTCTCGGGTGAACGAAATCAAAACGTAATCGCTCTGCATTTATATTACTTCCTTTTTGAACAACATGTTCGCCGAGAACAATCCTTAGCGCTTGGTTTAGAAGATGTGTAGCCGTATGTAATTTTTTTGATTCTTCTCCAGAATCAACTAATCCACCCTTAAACATTCCGGCACTTGAAGTCCGCGAAAGTTCTTGATGCTTTTTGGAAGCTTCTTCAAATTCATCTTTAAATTTATCTGACAATACTGTTCCTTTCTTTTTTGCTATTTCAATAATATCTGAAATCCGCGTTCCTAAAGTAGAAGATATATTGAATGCTTGATATCCAGTAAATCCTTGGTGTTTACTAATTTCAGCTTCAGTGTGGTTGTAGGCTTGCTCATATGCGGCTCTTTCATTTTTAAATTCTAAAACAACCCATTCTTTATTCAGCTCAAAATATTGCTTTCTTAATTTTTCTATAATAATTTCAACTAACTTCTCAATGTCTATATTTTTATAACTTGCTACGGTCCGCATCAGCCTTCGTAAAACATACCCTGAACCTTTATTGGAAGGTCTGACTCCATCGGAAATCATGAAGGTAATGGCTCGGGTGTGGTCCACGATTATACGTTTTTCTTTTGTTTCTTCGTTATCAAACAAATCAGTGTCATAAACACTTTTTTTATTTTGAACTACTGAGACTAAACGTTCCAATCCCATACCGGTGTCAACTCCCATAACCGGAAGTTTGGTTAATTTTGCCTCGCCTTTGTCCAATTTCTCTCGGGAACCATCCGAGAAGTATTCATTAAAAACAATATTCCAAATCTCCACATCTTCATCGGAAGCATTCTTGCAATATATTTCGGTCGTCAGACCGCAAGGACCTGAATCCCCTGTTGGCCCCCAAAATAAATCTTCCATGCCTTCCTCGCGAATATTTGTCACGCCGAGAGATTGCCAAATCTTTTCCGATTCATCGTCTCTTCTAATATTTTGGCTTCCTTTAAATATAGTGACGTAGGAAATTTTTAACCCCATTTCTTTTGTAATAAATTCATGCGCATATTCTATGGCATCTTTCCGTCCATAACCACCAAAAGAAAAATTCCCGAGCATTTCGAAAAATGTTAAGTGGTTATTGTCTCCGACTTCCTCAATATCGCCGGTTCGAACGCATTTCTGAACTGTCGCAACATTATTAACTCCAAAATCTCTTTTGGCCAGTTCTGGGTTTGTATAATAGAGCTTGAATTGCTGCATCCCTGCAGTCGTAAAGAGAACGGAAGGGTCATTCTCGGGAATAAGCGAAGCAGAAGGAATTATTTTGTGTCCTTTCTCTTTAAAAAACTCCAAAAATTTTGACCTGATTTCATTTGATGTCATATACCTATATTATACTAAAACAGCCAAATAAACAAAAAATGGGGAATATAATATTCCCCATTTCTATAATTTACTGTTTAAAAACCGATATACAGCATGTCTTGATACTGCATGAAAACTTTCGTCATCATATACACTTTTCAACTGTAACAGAACACTCATTAAGAATAATTCTATCAGAACAAGTATTGGAAGAATAATATTAAACGAAAACATTGACTTCGATTTTGTCATCATTACCATAATGATTCCTTTGCTTTCAACCACCTCAATCTATGATTACAGTAAAAAAATACACCATTTATCTCATTAATACAGACAACATTGTAATCATCAAAAGAAACAGATGATGTTCTTTGGAAAATTTTCTGAAATTGTTCTTCGCTTAGTAAAACTTTTTCTTTGGGCATTTCATCTTTTAATTCTGTATAATTACCAAAGGGCAATATTACCTTTTCGGTAAGATTTCTTTCATGTGGGTACAAAAGAAGTGCAAATGTTGCGATTGAACATGCAACCAAGAAATAAAAGAAAATAACTCTTACGGTTGCTTCTCTTTTTGAAATTTCAAGCTCTTTTTGGAACTTTGAAATCAGGTTAAGATTTTTTTGCATTTTAAAGATCTCCTATGATTTAGTTAATTAAATTTTTAGATTATTTATTCACTATCATAACAAACAAAAGCCAAGCCGTCAATAGCTAGAACCTGTTTGCCTTTCGAAAAGATTTATTCTTGAGTTATATCGTTATTAACAAATTTAGATTTTTTTAGTTGTTCTTCTACGAACCATAAAACTATAAAGATAAACAGAGTAAGCGCTGTCGCAATTATAGCAATATTAAAAAGTCTGAAACCGGCCGCCATACCGATTCCGGCCGAAACCCACAAACTTGTAGCGGTTGTGAGACCAACCAATTTTGAATCTTTGGTGAAAATAAGTCCCGCGCCGATGAAACCGACACCGACAACTATTTGGGAAACTATTATTAAAGGATTAAGTCCAGAGAAACCAGTATAATATTTCACCATCTCATTTGAAATGATAACAAACAAAGCTGAACCCATAGAAACAAGTGCATACGTTCGCATTCCGGCAGTCTTGTGCGCCCAGACACGCTCGGTTCCAATAATCATACCCAAAAGTAGCGCTATTAAAAGACGAATTATAATATCTATAGTTGTAATTCCTAAAAAATTTTCCATAAATATAGTATACCAAAATTAATAATAATAAGGAATCAATAAACTTCTTGTTGATAACATTTTTCGCAATAAACAATCTCGGGGCGATTTGGATCATACGATGTTTCAAACTCGTTTTGACATTTATTGGTATGACCATGGTTTGATTTGTCGCACATACAACTTCGGTGCCATAGTTTAAGCGGATTTCTAAGCTTTAATCTTTGATAGTGTCGGCAATTTGAACAAAATCTTGGGATAGGAATATTCATTCTTTTATAGAATTGGAATTCTTCCTGAGTAATTTTAAAAGCTTCGGTGCACTGTTCATTGCACTTGCCTTGGTGTTCACACTCGATAATTTGCCCGACAACCGATTCAGTTATTTGTGATATATCATCCGGAATATTTGTGTTTTTTAAATCTACTTTATAATTTCTTTCTTCCTTTTCTTTCCAATTATATTTATTTTCAATTATTTGTTCTTTCGATAAAGGGAAGAATTCATTGGCAACAGTCTCATTGTAGGCAAATGGAGACAAATCCGTTGGAAAATATTCTCCATATCCGTACTTTACCATCCTTTTGTCTAAATATGGCATTTCCCCCATATGCTTAATGATTTTGGGCAGTAATTCTTCATATTGTTCTTTGCTGTACTGCTTGTTCAAAATACAATAGTGTTTATTGCGCAAACCAATACAGCCGAAAACATTCGAGCAATTTTCGCAAGTATCAGAATAAGTACCATAACTACCGCTCCAATAGCAAAAGCAAAATTTTGAAAATGACGAGTTGTGACTTACAACCTCCAGATTGAATTGGGCATTCTCCACAATCGAATATCCATCATAAGAATCTTTTACTTTGTTCACAATATATAGATATTTACAATCTTCAACATCCTCGCCATCAAATACTAGAGATGAATTTTTGGAATGAATTAAATAATCTCCGGTTGAATTCACATTGTTTTTCCCATGATAATATTTACTTGGAAATTGTGAATGAAATTCTTTAGATTTGTCCGAAATATCTTTAATATTGGAAGCTCGGGATAGATTCATTCCTGTAAGTATTTTTTCACATTCGGCTTTTGTATATTGCTCGTTAAAAACGCAAAATGACTTTCCATATAGATTTACTGAACCAATACAATCGTGGCAACCCGAGCAATTTTTACAAAAATATAAATTAAACGAGTTAATGCAATCTTGGGAATATAAACTATTGGAAAGCTTCTCACAATCTATTAGTCCGGCAGAAAACTCGCAGTGTCTGGCCCCAAGGCAGTCAAATACATCCTTGCAATAAAAGATAGAATGGGAGTAGGAACTATCCTCGTTGTGGTCGCTGGCGAATATCATGAAACAACTTTTATTATAGGCAGCTCCGTTCACATATTCGCTGTTGTAACATTCCGTTACCATCGCATATAAACGAGGAACTTTTTTTTGTAATTCATTGAATTGAAGAAAAAACGGCTTGGAAAAATCGTATAGAACCCCGTACGAAAAAGGATCCCATTTATCGTTTCTGAAACAAGTATGGCAATAAACATTGTATCCTGATTCCGGTTTATATATCGAAATAATTGACCTTTGGCAAAGTCCGCATGTTTGTCGATAAAGAAATCTTTCGTTGCGCCATGACATACGACGAATAAGACGACATTTTGGACAAAATGTTGGAGGAGGAACTTTCAGTTTTTCATAAAAAGAGAAATCGTCAGGCTCAATTATAAAATCGGTCTTGCAATTTTGGCAGTTTTTCGTCTCGGAAATCATAGGTATATTATTCCACAACACCTCCCCCAAGGCAAATATCGCCATCATAAACTACGATTGACTGACCGGAAGCAACTAGTACATTTTTTTCAAATATAACTTCTGCACCAGTCGGACCTGCCTGTTCGGCAGACAGGCTAGTGCAATTTATTTTACAATTCAATAGTTCTCCATGATACCTAATCTGACCTTGATATTTTTTATTTTTTTCTGGTATTTTAGATATCCAATTAATATTACTACATAGGACGGTCCTATGTATTTTCTTTTCTACCTGTTTCTCTAACCTATGGGAAACTGTGATAGTATTCTTTTTTATGTCTTTTGAAATAACATATAATGGTTTATCGCTCTCTATATGTTTATTCAGAGTGAATCCATGCCTTTCGCCTAGGGTAAAGAAGACTGCTCCATCGTGACTACCTATGACTTCACCTTTTTCATTAATGACATCTCCTTTTTTCGATTCGATATAATGCCGGAGGAAATCTTTCATATCAAGCGGACCCAAGAAACATACTCCTTGGCTATCTTTTTTTGTGGCAGTCGGAAGTTTAAATTTTTCGGCAAGTTTTCGAACTTCGGTTTTCTTCAAATGCCCTACTGGGAAAAGCACATGCGATAAATCTTCTTGCTTCAAAGTCCAAAGGAAATACGATTGGTCTTTCGAGTCGTCTATTCCCTTGTGGAGTTCGCAAGGTCCTCGAAAAGCGACGGGTGTGGGTGAGGAAGCGAAAGCTTGGAGCTTCCGCAAGACCTTTTGAGATTTCTTTGTATTCAAAGAATCCAAAAGGTGTACTGCATCCGTAGGATGTGCCGTTATATTTTGAGCATAGTGACCAGTTGCAATATAATCCGCCCTTTTTGATTTGGCGAATTTCCAAAAGACACCAAATTTCACTTCGCGATTACACATAACATCCGGGTTCGGGGTGTTACCTTTTTTGTATTCTTCAATCATATAATCGGCCACTCCTTCTTTATATTTTTTCTCGGCATTACATTCCAAAAACGGGATGCCCAAGTGAGCACAGACACGCATAGCATCACGTCGCTCGTCTCGCCAAGTACACTCGATAAAGTCCGGCGTCCAAGTACGAATAAAAACCCCAACGACGTTGTATCCTTGTTCTTTTAGAAGCGCAGCAGCCACTGAACTATCTACTCCACCGGACACTCCAACAAATACTGTTTTATTAATTGTATTCATACTTAAACATCTCTGCTTCACAAAATAAGCTCTTCTCGAAATGCACGGATATTTTTCTGCTGAAAAATTCCTCGTGCTCGCGCCGTCGCGCTCCCAAGGCATTTCTTAAAGACTTATTTTGTTCCGCTCATCCATCTGGCAAATATACCACAAGGTAGCAATCTGTCACTTCCAGTTTCTTCTATTGCCAATTCCCCTGTTTCAATTTCTCCTTTGTGGTCTTTCATCATATCTTTCAGATTATTTTCATAAACGATTGCAGAGTATCCTGCAGTATATCCATTGATAAGAATAAAAAGTGGGTTATCGGATAATATTTCTTTGCATGACTTCATCAATTCAAGAAAATGTTCTTCGATTTTCCACAACTCGTCTTTTGGACCATGACCGAACGACGGCGGGTCCATAATGATAGCATCGTACTTTCTTCCCCTTTTTATTTCCCTTTTAAGAAAAACGATAACGTCATCGACAATCCATCTTACCGGAGCATTTTCAAGACCGGATAATTTGGCATTAACTCTTGCCCATTCGACTGCTGTTTTCGAACCGTCAACATGACAAACCTCGGCGCCAGCTTTTGCACAGGCGAGAGTTGCTCCACCGGTATAAGCGAATAGATTTAAAACTTTTGGTTTTTTTTCTTCATTATTAATTAGTAATTTGTAATTAGTAATTATCTTCTCCATCCATTCCCAATTCGGTAGTTGCTCAGGGAAAAGTCCTGTATGTTTGAACGATGTCGGGCGAATTGAAAATTCCAATCCTCCATAGGATATATCCCAGTTTTTTGGTATTCCATCTTTTATAATCCATCCTGCCTGCCGGCGAGGCAAGTTTGTTTTAATTCCGCTTCGGATGAATTGCAATTCTGCTTTATTCCAAAATTCCGGATCTTTTGATTTCTGCCATAGAGCTTCGGGATCCGGGCGTCTTAAAACATACGGACCGTATCGTTCCAATTTTTCGCCATTACCCGAATCGAGCAATTCATATTCTTTTTGTTTTTCTGTTTTTAGTATCATATTTATGTAGTTCTGCATAATTATTAAAATTTTTATCCGTGTCGGAGCCCTTTAGGGTAAAGCGGGAAAAATTTTAATAATTGTGCAGAACTTAGTTATTTTAAGTAATTATTTATATTACGCTTATGCTCGTCAAATGTCACGGCGTAATGCACATCGCCATTTTTATCGTGGAGATAATATAGATATGGAGAATTTATGGGATTAATAGTAGCATTGATAGATAACAACCCGGGATTATTTAGTGGTTTCGTAGGTAGTCCTTTTACATTATATGTGGATTTATCAATATCTACTTGAAGTGGTATATCAAGAGAAATTCTTTTCCACAAGATACCTGAAATAATTCCGATATCTTCTTTTCCTCTCGCTTCACCCTCAAGTATTGAAGCCATAGTTATGATTTCGGACAAACTTTTACCGCTTTTATCTATTTCGGATGAAAGATTTTTTATTTTCATCTGAAAATTATTTGATAACTTTTCGATTATCTCGTCCGTCGTATCAAGTGGAAAGAAAAAATAAGTGTCGGGGAATAAATATCCCTGTTTGTCATTAGTACTTGATAAAAATAAATCCCGACGGAAACCAGCCAGCTTATCAGCGAGTATTGTCGCAATTTCTTCATTTGTTAAGCCCTCTCGGATTACTATTTTAATCGGTTCTATATTATGATACCCACGGCCAATTTGCCAAGCTACTGTCCAAACTTGAGAATTTTTCTTAATCAGATAATCTCCGGAAACTATTCCCTTTCCCGATTTTAGTAACTTGATAAAAATCTTCAAAGTAAAATCATACCGAATTGCTTTTTCACTTTTAAGTTGGAGTGCCACAGAATTTATAGATTTGCCGTTTGATATATGTATTATGACATCTTTATTACCATAAGGAGCAAATAACAAATAATACGAAAACAGAGAAACAAAACCAACAATCAAAAATATGTTGGGTATCCAATTTTTCGGTTTTTTAATATTATTGTCATCCATACGTTTATCTCGGCAAGTTCGAAGGCGGCTTTGCAATCTTCGATTCTATGCGCTTGAAGCTTGGAGTTTCCGAAACCATTCCAGGGAAGTGATAAAGTGTCGCCAATTCTTCCGTGGAAAGGACAAAAAGCTGAGGTTTACCTGAAGGAAAGAAATTAGATATTAATGCTGGATATTTGAAAGCATATTGAATCGGTGGATGGAAAAATGTCCTTAATCGGTAAAAATCAAGCATACGTTTCTTTAGTTTGGTCAGGGCTAATCCTGTTGGGTCGGACCATGGAGCATCAAACTGAGTGGGACTAATACGATTTAATTCATTTGAGTATGGTTGAGCATATTGACGAAAGATAAGACGGGATGAGCGTCGAAAATTGTTAAATTGTTCAGCGGTAAAATACTTCTTTTCTGCCAAGGTCACAAGACGTATCCCCGTGTCGAAATGAATTTGTCTTAAATTTGTAACCCACATTTTTAGAGACTCATCGAGAAAGCTTGGAGCTCGGATTTCCGTCGCATCTATACCTCCAACACCAGCTCCGGCATGAATTCTTGTATATGGCCTAAGAACTTCCTTGACATATTCTTCGGCGTAAGCGTCAAAATTAACATGCTTGCCGGCTTTATGACTATGATATTTCTTTAAGCTTTGCCTTATAATTATTTGAACCCACATTTGTTGCCCTTTGCCGAGTGACCCTAGATATTCTATCGTCGGAGTTAATGGGTCAACTTTATATTCTTCTTTCGTTCCACTTTTCAATTCCTCCATTTGCCTATAGGTTTTTATGGTTTGAACATCATTTTTCAACTTGGTAAATTCGCAACCCCACATATGCCAGTCGCCATCTTTTGTATACTGGGGAACATTCCAGACGTAATCGTCCACTTCGACAACTTTGGCTTGCGGATACTGGGCATAAATTTGAGTCTCCACCAAGTCCCGGATACGAGACGGCGTTCGCACATAGAAATGCACTCTACCCTCAATAGAAACCATTTCAAGGGAAAACCAGAGCCATGGAGCACCTATCATATATTCTTCCCAAAATCCTTTTAAACTTTTATGATAGAAAGCATTGGAAAAAATAAGTTCCATAGCTGCCGGGGTTTTTATCACATCGCGCGGAACTTGTATCTCGAGCAAAATCCATTTTATATTCATAATAAAACGTTCTTGCCTGTAGTGATGCCACAACTCAAAGGCAAGGTAGGACAAAGGAAGTGGCATAAGATAACCAATAGCTACTATCAGTATTTGTATAAGATTAAAATGATGTGTGGAAAGGAAATCTTGTATCATAAAATTTTATCTAGAAAGAGCTCCAATCAAAATGGCAACAATAATAAGCCCGATTACTATCATAATAATATTAACTAATCCATTCTTCACTCCGAATATTATATCATATATAAAAGAAAACCTCGACTATAGTCGAGGCATCCTTTTAAGCTATTGTGTACAATCCATTATTATTCTTTTTGAAATATTTGGAATTCTGCAGATTAACCAGAATAGTATTCTTTTTCAGATATCTTTCCTTCATTACTTGGTCGATAATATCTTCTTTGGTCATCGGGCCATTCTTCTTTATAAGTTCTTTAATGACGTCACGAACTACTCCGGTCTTGTAACCCCATTCAGCCAAAGCATAAATACCACGGCCAACCAAAACAAACCTTGGGTCTTTAATAAGTTCATTGTGACAAGTTGCGACATGGCACTTTTTCCCGAAGGTGCTCGATACGGCTTTGGCAACTTCTCTGAAATGCATCGGGCTGCCATGTTTGCGCATCATTAAAAATGCATAATCTTTGACCCCACGAGTCTTAATTGAAGAGGAAGTAGATTTTCCCCATTCGCCGAGTGGATTCTTGCTAATCTTTTTGGACATTGAAAGCCAGCGACGGGCAATTTCTTCATTCTTGTACTGTTCGGCCAGATTTTTGACATCATCAAGGAATCGAGCAATAAGTTCTCCTTCCGTGATTAACTCATCGTCGGAAAGACTCTCAAAAAGATTTTTTAACGATTTATGAATTTGTTCCGCTATTTCGGAATTCACACTCCAGCGGGCTTTGAAATGCTCATCTTCTTTGTGTTTGGTGAAAGCTTCTCCCAGACTCAGATACAGGTGTATGTGGTTCTGAGTTAATTTGTCTTTCGATAAGTGATTAAGTAGGTCTTGCTCTCCGATAATTGCTCCAAGAGTTTCTATCAATTTTTTTAATTCTTCGAAAACGGCTTTTTCATTCTTGAAAGATTCCGACTTGCGGATAAGAGCTAAGGCCGAATTTTCTATTTGGCGAACACGCTCACGAGTAATGCCATACTTCTGGCCTATCGCTTCCAAAGTTTTTCTTTGCGTATCGTCTGTCAGACCAAAACGATTCACGATAACTTCGTGAGCACGCGGTGGCAAACTTGAGAGAATACGTTTGGTAACTTGTTTTGGTTTAAATGAAATTGTGTTAGCCATTTTGATTTAAAAATTTAACTTAATTAGTTATTGTTTAACCATAATATCATTACTATTAAATAAAGTCAACTGATTTTCTAACTTCTTCAAAAATCCCTATAAACACTACTTTTTCAAGGCTGTATTTCTTTTTGCCCTATCCATTTCTGCCAATAACTTTTTCCTTAAACGAACACTTTTTGGAGTTATTTCAAGATACTCATCTTCAGCCATTATCTCAAGACCTCTCTCTATAGATAACCGATATGATGGTTTAACATTTATAGCTTCATCTGTTCCGCTTGAACGCATGTTTGAAAGTTGTTTCCCTTTGGTCGGATTAACTGCCAACTCGTCTCCCTTCGTGACATTGCCAATGACCATACCTTCATAAACTTCATCTCCATGCTCTACATATAATACTCCTCTTTCCTGAAGTGTCCAGAGCGAAAATGCCACAACTTTTCCGTTCACCATTGAGGTCATAGAGCCGACATCACGTTTCTTTATGTCTCCGGCATAATCTTTGAAACCGATAAATCGCGAAGCTAGTATTCCTTCACCTCTGGTATCAACCACAAACTGCCCACGATACCCGAGTAATCCTCGCGTCGGTATTTCTATCAGCATCCGAACGATTCCTTCCTTTTCATGCATGCTTGTAATTATCCCACGTCGCGAAGTTAACTTTTCTATTACCGAACCTGAATACTCGGAGTGAACATCAATCGTTGCCTCTTCATATGGTTCCAATTTTTTACAATTCTCTTCTTTTATAATTACATGAGGTTGAGACACTTGGAGTTCGTATCCTTCACGACGCATATTTTCAAGTAGAACGGCAATGTGCAATTCGCCTCGTCCATAAACAAGAAACCCTTCCTGAATTTCTTCTTCATCCGGAGCGTCGAAATTGATACGAAGTCCAACGTTCATTTCCAATTCTTTTTCCAGTCTTTCTCTTATCTGACGGCTTGTTACATATTTTCCTTCACGCCCGGCAAACGGCGAATCGTTGACCAGAAAATTCAAAGATATCGTCGGTTCGTCTATATCAATGGAAGGAAGTGGTGCCGTATTAATGTCATCACAAATAGTTTCTCCGATATAGACGTCGGGAATTCCGGCAATGATTGCGATATCACCAGTATTTAATTCATTTACTTCCTTCCTGTTTATGCCTTCAAATGTAAACATTTTGGTTATTTTGGCCGAACGAGAAATACCATTTGCGTTTTTAACAATTATTTGAGAGCTTGGTTTTATTGACCCGGAATAGGCTCGGACAATAGCCAAACGCCCGAGGAAATTATCGTAACCAAGATTAAAAACTTGAGCCCGAAACGGCTTATCTTTATCCACCGAGGCTTCTTTAACTTCGGAAAGGATTAAATCAAACAATGGAGTCAAATCTTTTGATTCGTCTTCCAAATTTAATTTGGCTATTCCTTGCTTGCTGATGGCATACAAGAATTTGAAATCAATTTGTTCTTGCGTTGCCCCAAGTTCCAGGAAAAGTTCGAGTATCTCGTCATGAACACGAGCCGGGTTAGCTGCCGGTTTATCAATTTTATTTATAATCACAATCGGCTTGAGTCCAAGTTCAAGAGACTTTTTTAAAACGAAGCGAGTCTGGGGCATTGGGCCTTCTTGAGCATCTACCAACAGAAGAACTGAATCAATAGCTCGGAGAACCCGCTCAACCTCGGAACCGAAATCCGCATGGCCCGGAGTGTCCACAATATTTATTTTCGTCCCTTTATATATAACCGAAGTGTTCTTGGAATATATAGTAATACCACGCTCAAGTTCAATGGCGTTTGAATCCATCGTAACTCCTTCTTCCACCATCCCGCACTGCTTCATCATCTGGTCGGTCAGAGTTGTTTTCCCGTGGTCCACGTGGGCAATAATTGCAATGTTCCTTATTTCCATAAAATAAAATCGCCAAGAGGCGCTCAAATATATTGGTAATATATCATAGATTTTGTAAAAAGTAAAACAAAAAATTGGAGTGCATATACATACACTCCTTTTTAATTATACGACTTTTTCTTTTTGATGTCTTCACACATATTCATGTTTGTGTTATTGACTGGAATTTTGCTTGGGTCAATTTCTCTTTTTTCCCCCTCCAAAATGCATAAATCTCTACATTTACCATTTAATGACAGATTATGACATTCAAGAGAATTCTTTTCTTTTCCGCACTGTCCTTTTGGCATATCATTAGGTATTAATTAACAATTTACACTCTTATTTTTAGATTATAATTTATATAGAATATTGTCAAACAAAAAATCCCCACATGGGATTTTTACAGCAATTTCACTATATCATGGTAAGTGATGAACACCATTAGAATCATCAGCAAGCCGAAGCCAATCATATTTACCGTATTGGCAATTTGCGGTTTGATGCGAGAACCTTTAATTTTCTCTATTAATAAAAATAGAAGTCGTCCCCCATCAAGCGCCGGGAATGGAATAAGATTTATGACCGCAAGATTTATGGAGATAAATGCTGTAAAAGACAATAAATAAATAAATCCGAATTTCGCCGCATCGCCGACAACTCCGACAATTCCAACCGGGCCAGTCAAAGTGGATAAATCGGCATGACCTAAAAACGCATCATGAATTAAATTATAGAATCCGACAACTGTCCCGACTGTTACATCCCAAGTTAATTTTAATCCTTCCCAGATAGCTTTGTGGATTGGAAGTTTTAATCTCCCGATTATATCCATCGATATTCCTATCATCGCTGTATCGCTTCCTTTACTTTTCTCCGGAGTAACACTCAATTGCATCGGCTCTTTCCCGCGAACAATTCCGACTGTTATATTTTCACCATTGTGAGCTTTGACAAAAGTTTGAACATTCTCTGTTCCCAAATTTGAAGACAAAAGTTTGGTCGAATCTGTCCCCGTTTCAAGTGATATTATTTTATCTCCCGTTTTAAGACCGGCAATTTCAGCCGGAGATTTGGGTAAGACACTCGTAATAGTCAGAGTTTGATTTTCTATGACCGCCCCCTTCGGCACAGCCTCGACCGAAGTCGGAAGCCCGGATATAAAACCTATAGATAGAAGTAGCCAGGCCACGAGGAAATTCATGGCAATACCGGCAAAAAGAACCAGTGCTTGAATATACTTTGGTTTGTTGGCAAAGCTCCTGCTTTTATTTTCGATTTTTTCTTCTCTAATATCTTCTTTAATAGTTTCTGTTTCGGTAATGGTCACTTCGCCAGATGGCGAAATTGTTTCTTTGATTGATTCTTCTATGAGTGTTTCTTTTATGATAGTCTTATCCTTTTCAGTTTCTACATTTCCATTATCTTCCGTTTCCCCGTTTTCTCCATAAATTTTGACATATCCACCGAGTGGCAATAGATTGAAATTGTAAGTCGTTTCCCCTATTTTTTTTCCGAAAAGTTTTGGCGGAAAGCCGAATGAGAATTCATCTACTCTTATCCCCGACTTCTTGGCCACAATAAAATGCCCAAATTCATGGGACACAACAAGCACAAGCAAAATGATAACGAAAATCAAAATACTCATTAGAGTATCATAACATATTTAGGTTTAAAATTACTAATAAAAAATCCTCATTGAAGAATTAACCAATGAGGACTTTAATAATACTGCGGTGCTAAGTTTTATCATCTAGCATAAGGTCTACAAACTTTTGCTTTAACATACCAGAAAGCTACTGTAAATCTATGAATAACACTCGACGGTTTTGGCATAAATTTAACATCAACTTTCTCCGGTAGTTTGTTAATGTCAAAACTTTCAATTAACCACTGTTTGCGTTTTTGTTCACGTTTTTCTTGAACAGTTTTAATGCTCGGTAATTTTACTTTTTTTGTTTTAGGTATCTTTGCAATTACTTTTTTTAATAATGGCAATAGACATTTATACGCCAGATACAAAGACCGAATAAGCAAACCACTAGCTAATATTCCAACTATAAACGGGAAAATACTTTTGGAAACATGGATAGTTGCTTTCCCCACCGTAGTCCATGGAACTTGTGTTATGAGAAAAGATAAGATGGCAATAATTGTCAGAATAGAGGTTATCCACCCGGCAACATTTTTGCCTCTTTCCGTTTCTTTTTTTGCTTCCCCATAACTATAGTTCAATCTCCATTTTTGTTCCCATTCTTCTCCTTTTTTCGCTGTCGATATCGTAACTATCATCGAATGAGCTATTATAAGTGACAGGAAAAACAAACCAACAGTAGCAAAAAAGCTAAGAACTATATGAGGGTAAAGCTTAGCCCAAAACGCATATACAGCCCAACCGTAAAGTAAGAACATAAAAAAGTAATAAATCAGACCAAAAAATGTAACTGGAATATGAATTCTTTTTTTGCCGATAGCGAGTGTTTTGTAATCATAAGCATCGTCTTCAGAAATTTTTCCTAAATACCCAGTCCAATTATCGAGGTCAAATACTCTTTTATATCCTTCACGAGGATACAGAAAAAGAAAATCGATTAATAATTTTCTGTAATTTGGAAAGAAATATACTGGTTGGGTACCAGCCAAGAAGAATAGTAACCTGGGAACAGGAATTATAACTGCTAAAAATATTGAGCAGATAATTCTTGGAATTAACACTAATAACCATAGAATTGGTTTGATTGTGAATGCCGGTATTCTACGTTTCTTATATTCACATTCGTCGATAGGTTCTAATTCGTACCAGCCGTTAACCCAACGATGAATTGCTTTTTGAAATTTTGTTTTTGGTTCCGGCGCAAATAATTGCTCCGGAACATCTACAACAACTTCAGCATAGCAAAGCTGATAAGGCAATTTGTTTTCTTCGATTGAACTGAAATATAACTCCTGATCATAACGAACACGGCTTTTTTTAAGAAAAAATTCCCGACAATATTTATCAACTTCTTTTAATAAGATAAAGATAAGATAATGAATTCCCGGTTTATTCAGTTGCAAATACTGAATCGGTTCAAGTTCAAAAAGTGTCCTTTTTGAATATAAACTATAACTGCAACGCTCACCATTATTTTCGGTGAAAGGATCGGTTGCTACATCTATTACTAAGATGTGAGTAGGTTTTGAATCAACAATTGATTTATCAAAACCGATTTGGAACGGAATCGTGGCATCATCAAGTTCATGTTTACCACCATTCAAAACAATCTTCATTACAGATTGTTCTTTTAAGATACTCCTTGCTAAATCTTCCATTTTTTAATTATTAATGAGCAAAATAAATACTATTATTTATATTATTCTAAACTATTTTTTTCTTTACATTACAACTTATAACACAATTTGTCAACAAAAAAAGTTACCGCTTTGGCGATAACTTTATTTTTCTACTTTCTCGCTTTTTTTAAATTTTTTAAAAAAGCAAAGATTCCTTTGTATGACTTCCCTTTATGGGATTGTTTGCCTTCGAATGCAGGACAACAATTGTAAGTCGACAACTGATAGGGTGATGCAGCCGGATTATCTCTTTCAAAATTCGGCAATATTTCTCTAATAAAACCAAAATCATCATTTTCCATATTTTGTTTTAATAAAAAATTTTTTTACTTAAAGTGAGAACGAAGTGATAAATTGCCGGAGAAATTATAAACAAGCTGAATCTCAACAAACATATCGATTTTAACGTATTTTCCAATTCTACTGAAATCTTCGATTTTCCTGAAATAAGTTTTTGCTGTATAACATCCAACTCCAAAATCAACATAGAGCCTGTTACAAAATCTATAACTGGGCTCAGCTTTGTTTAAACAAAATCTGTGTCCAACTAATATCATCCAGGAATCTGATTCTTTGTCCCTTGATTTACTTTCATAAAAGCCTTTCCAGTGATAAACATTTTTTACCGAACATCCTGCAGACAGATAACTCAATCCATCATCTAAATATTCAATACCGGTATGAGTATTGAAATAATATGTTCCGGCGATAGGATAAGTGGTAAAATTTAATGTTGGCCACCAAGCTGCGCTTAGTGATAATCTCCAATATTGAATTTCTACTCCAACTAGTCCTTTCATCGGAGTATAACCTGCATGTACGTCAGCAATAATTTGAGCACTCAAAGTTGTTGCCGGAATAAAAAATAAAAGAAAAAACAGAATCTTTTTCATTATTTCCTAGTATTTAGTTAGACATTCAATTTATTTTTGAGAATATATTTTAATGAGCGAAATGCTCTACTTTTATGGAGTCATTCTTGCTTATATTATAGCTCACAATGTTTTTACAAACAAAAAACATATGGGTTTGCTCACGTGTTTAAACTTTTGTCAAATATTGATTCATTATTTCGTTTATTAAGGAAAAAACTACTCTATGATATAGAAAACTTACCAAGAATCACAAATCCCCAATTTAGCGCAAAGCGAGGGGGGTTGCCACATACATTTTTCATCGGAAATACAATTATCTTTGTCGTTAAAACTAGTACACATATTTATTATGACATCGAGTTCATTTTTTACATCAGAATCAGTTTGCTCACAATGATTACCGGCCCAACCACAAGACAAATTATCGGTCTCGGAATTGCACAAACTTTTACTTTTTATATCATCACAGAAAGTTTCCCGACAATCATAATTTAGCGAAGCACAACCTTGACTATAACTATCGACAGCACAATTCTTCTTCAAATATGTGTTGTCCATTTTCCAGCCACAATCCAAGTTGTATGGGTTGGATTTACAGTCATTTTCAGTTGTAAAGCCTGTACACGTTGCTTCTTGGCAAATATTATTCTTCCAAGCACAATTTAGTATTTTTGAGTATGAATTGCATTTTGTCTCATCCTCAATATTGTAACATTCAGCTTTCACACATTGCCTATTACTACTTCGCCATTGGCACATCAGATAATCCGGAGCATTCGAACACTTTTTGGAAGTGTTGTAATAATCGCAATCATATTGTTCTTTTGGAATACAAAACCCCGGCGGATTCAATTTTTCTTCTGATTTAGTTACTATATTAGATGCTACTAAAAATAATAATATCAACAAAGCCCCACCGATAATAACTTTATTAATTATTTTTTTATTTTTAATCATTAAAAACTTTAATTCATTATTTCATTTTCTTTTTTGGAAAAGATGGCTTCGAGATTGTTGTTGCCTTCATCAACAACTTTTTGGATGTCTTCTTTCCCTCTTTTAACTTCATCTTCCGACAAACTGGTCAGTTTGTCTATTTCATTCTGGCGTTCTTTGCGGACACTGATTCGGGCTTCTTCAAGTTTTTCCTTCAAAACTTTCACCAGCTTTGTGCGATTCTCGGTCGTGAGCATCGGGAAAATTACTCGAACTCCATCACTATCGGATACGACAGACAACCCGAGGTTCGCCGCTGTAATAGCCGCTTCAATTCCTTTAATTTGATTTTTATCCCATGGAGCGATACGCAAGGTCTTCGGGTCCTCAATTGTAATTCCGGCGACATTTTTTATCGGCATGTGAGTTCCATAACTCTCCACCATGATACTATCAAGAACAATCGGCGTCGCCCGGCCGGTATGCACCTGCCCGTATTCTTTGCTCAACCATTCCTCAATCTTTTTTAATTCAATCTTAAAATTTTGTGTATTGTATGCCATGTGTATATTCTACTATAAAAGCATATTTTTAAAAAGTGCCCCAAACTTGGAAGGATGTTCGGAAAATTATTATTGAAGAATATTCTAATTATTAAAAAAATATTCCTTTAATTTCTTTGTACTTTCTTTTATTTTTAACAATTCAACTTCATTAGAATGTTCCTTTTTTGCCATCTCCATTATCTTCATAACATTATCAATTTTTTTCTTATAATCAGACATCCAAGAATGCCAAGGGAATAACCATATATGGAAATGGGATGAATTAGTTGTTTCTTCTTGAATTATGGTTATTTCTTCAATCCCTAATTTTTCTTTCATTGCTTTTCTGCATTTAATTAAAAAACTAATAAAATCTTTCTGCTCTTCATCAGTGAATTCTAAAAAAGATTTTATATGTCTTTTTGCAACAATAACCGTAAATCCTTCTATTGGATATTCAAAATCTTGTTCAGCAACAAAATAATTTGTTTCTGCTATTCTCTCTACCGGCAAGGCAACTTCACCACTCTGTATAGAGCAAGCAATACAATCAATATTATGTTCTATCCCTGATATATCTTTTATTACTACCATAATTCTATTTTACCATAGGCTTGAAAAAATAACGACAAAATACGGCCAAAAATTTTGCTCCAAACTTGGGATGATATTCAAAAAGCAGTAATTTGTCGGGGTTAACCCTTTATACTTTTAGTATTTAGGGTTTCGAGTGGAATATTAAGTTTATATAACTTTTCTGCTTGTAATAGTTCATCCTCTATGCCAACGTGTGAGATGTTTTTTAAATCTTCAAATGATACCCATTTATAGTCAGTAAAGTCATCACTGATTTTAATATTGTCAGAATTTTCAACTTCACATAAATAGGAAAAGACCTTAACTGTCTGATTATCTGGTCTTATAAAAGATTTATCTTTTAATAAAATTTTTCCTGGTTTCAAATCGAGGTTTGCTTCTTCTTTTGCTTCTTTTACTAGGGTTTCTTCTATAGTGTCATTGTCTTCAACTTTTCCTCCAGGAAATGTATACATACCAGGATAAGCAATTTCTCTTTCCGATCTTTTGAGAACCAGGTATTTACCTTCATTATTTCTAATAACAGCTACTACTGAGACAATATGAAGTTTGTTATTTTTTGTATATGTCACAAAAAAATTATATCACAAGTGCTAAATGTTCTAAAATCATTTTGACTGAAGCCCCAGATGTGCTTAGGTATCCACGGGCTTTTTGTAATTCACCGAGAATAAATTTGGTCTTTTCGTCATTAATATTTTTCTTGAATTTAGGATAATAGATACTTTCCAATTCATTAACGAATGAAGTTGCATAAAATCGAAGTTGCCCACTATTTTCATCACTCTTATTTTCTTTAACCATCACCGCTACCTTATCAATTCTTATTTTGGGAGTTGACGACACAAAAGTAAGTGCCTCTTTTTGAATATCCTTGTTCTCTACACTAATAGATTGTTTGGTTATAATGACATGGACTCTCGAAATAATAGTGCTTGCGAGGACCGAAGCATCGGGGACAACGATGAAAAAGTGAGTATTTTCTGCCGGCTCTTCGATTATTTTCAAAAGTGTCTGTTCAGCTTCGCGATTTATGAACTTGGTGGCTATAATGCAAATCTTTTTACTCTTGCCTATTCCCTTTCGGCTGTGCCAATCTTTTATTTCGCCACTTTCATCCATCGTAAATGATTCGTAAATTTGGAAAAGAACATCCCCGCCTTTTTTCTCGGCATCCCCTCGTTTTTCCAGAAACTGAAGGAGCAATTCCCCGGTTGTTTTCGGGTCACCTTCAATGACATAGCTGTGATATAAATTTTGAGGAAATAGTTTGGCGAAATCTATCATGCGTTTATTGTACCGCAATTGGGTAAATATCGGAAAGCTCGCCGGAATAATAGAATTCGTAACCTAAATCGCCGAAAGTATAATCAGTATTATTTACACTGATGACTGTTCCTCCGGTTGCCGGATTTTCTTTCGGCACCGAGTAGTAAAATCCAAGATTATACAAAGTCGAAAGTATTTCCGGACGATTGCTTATATCAAAACCAGCTTTTTGCCACTGGGCGATAATTTCTCGCATATAGAGCCCGGCATACAGATACGAATAATATGGGTCCTTGGCATTGGTAATTCGATTCATTCTTTCCGATTCAACATCAACCCCGGGATTATAATCAACAATATGCTCCATTGCCAGGCCCAAATAAAATGGAGATTTGGAATTTTTCAAATTGTCTTCGATGATGCCGACGGTTTTGGGTTTGAGCCCGGCAATGCCGAATGAAGTATTCGAAAGTGAAGCCAGAATTTTCAGCGGTTCAAAATAACTTTTAAAAGATTCACGACGACTACCGAAGAATCGGAATTGCTCACCAATGACACCGCTTAATATAAGCCGTGGTGAAATTCCGGCGTCTTTGGCGGCTTTAGTTATAACTTCCTGGTCACGAGTGAAAACTTCTTTCATCAAGGCCCATTCATCGGAGTCCGCCCAGGCATAAGCCGAAATTGGCGTGTTCAGAAGTTGTGCCCCGTAAATTGAATTACTACAATCGTTCATATCTTTATTAAAGGCGTCATTATTGAGAAAACGCAAAGACGCCGTTTCTATCATTTTAGTCAACAGTTCGTCTTTCCCGCCACCAATCAAAGTTCTCGATATATTAACCGAAGTGAGTGGCGCATATTTACTCAAGACATTTATTTCACAGATAATTTTTAAATTTTCTGTTTGGTTATTACTCGCGGGTGTACTTTTATTTATAATATTAAAATATGAATTGCGCTCGGATATCGAACCCCGAACATTCAGCCAGCCAAACTGCATGGCAAAATAAACGGCCACAAAGATAAGGCCAATAATCGCAAAACCAAATAACAATATGCGAAATGTCTTCCGCCCAATTTTTCTATAATCAATACTCATTATTTTTTACTTAAAATACTTTTTTTGTAAGTGTCCAAGTGGTTTAGTGCTTCACCTGTTCCTTTGGCGACACAAAGTAGCGGCTCATCGGCAACGCGCGCTTTGACTCCTGTTCGACGATAAACCAAATCCGCCATATTTCGCAGTAGCGATGAACCGCCGGTCATAATAATTCCATCGTCAATAATATCGGCGGCAAGCTCCGGCGGAGTTTGTGATAGTAAATCTTTAACCGCCCCGATCATCGTCCGTAATTCCTTATCGATAGCTTTGACTATTTCATTTGTGGAAATTTGAGCTGTGCGAGGAAGTCCTTGAATATAATCACGACCCTTGATTGTAATCGTCAACTCTTCTTCAAGCGGTATAGCGGCGCCGATTTTTATTTTTATAGCTTCAGCCGTTCTGTCGCCAATCGCCAGGTTAAAAGTTTTCTTGATGTAATCGGTAATGGCTTGGTCTATTTTATCTCCGGCACATTTTACAGAAGTTGAAGTCACTATTCCTCCGAGAGCAATGACGGCAATATCTGTCGTTCCTCCACCTATATCCATAATCATGTAACCACGCGATTCCTGAATCGGAATTCCTGCGCCGATGGCAGCAAGAATTGGTTCCTTCACAACATAAGCATTCTTGGCCCCGGCGCGAATCGCCGCTTCGACAACCGCTCGGCGTTCAGTTGAAGTAATTCCAGCCGGAACTGAAACCATAACATCCGGCTTGAATAAATTATATTTGCCAAGAGTTTTATTGATAAAATATCGAAGCATGGCCTCTGTCACCCGATAATCAGCGATAACGCCATCTTTCATAGGTCGATAAACAATTATATTTTCGGGTGTTTTGCCTATCATATTCTTGGCTTCAATCCCAATTGCCAAAATCGTATTATCCTGCTCGGAGACAGCCACCACCGACGGCTCATTCAAAACAATCCCTTTATTCGGAAGGTAGACCAGCGTATTCGCCGTGCCCAAATCAATACCAAGTTTTCTGGAAAATATAGTCATAAGTGCATAGATTGTAGCACAAAAATTCAATATTAAAAATACTCTCGAATTTGGTTCGAGAGTATTTTTAATAAGCTTAAGAATGATTCTTGTTAGTTATTTAATTTGTTTTTTATTTCTTCTGGAAATTCAAGGTTAAGTCCTTTAATCGAATTTAGTAAATCATTATTCTTTTCTTGTTTTGCTATATCTATTAATCCACTTAATTTATCAAATTTATGTATGTTTGAATTTAATGTATCTTCTTTTATTGAATTTTCAATTTCATTTTTATATTTATAAACTAATTCTGAAGGGCTAGTAATGCCACTTTTATCTCTCATATCAGAAAATGCTTTCTGGTCATAGGGCGTAGATGTAAGCCTAGGTGTTTTAAGATATTCAATCGTTTCTTCATTTCCCTTTAATTCTCTTTCTTCACCTTCTATATAAGCAATATCGGGAGACTTTTTTTCTTTTTCTTCTTGAATCGCAGATTTAATAAGTAGGATGCGAGCTTCAAAATTTTTTATCAGAGCTTTTTGATAATTTAATTTATCATTCTTGAAAAGGAAATAATCCGGTTGAGCTTGTGACTTTACAAATTCTGTTCTTAGTGGTTCACGTATTTTTTCCCATTCCTGATGTTTTTCATAAACCTTCCTTGATTCTTCTTTTTCAGCTTCAGTCATTCCAGTATTTTTTACTTCTGGTCTATTCGGCACTTCCGCAGTTTTTTCTTGCGTTTCAGTTTTTACTTCTTCTTTCATAGAATCCGGCCACGGTATTTCGGAGTGGCTACTAATTAAATCTTTTATTTTCGCAATAGTGTTTTGATCATTATTATCAATAGCCGCATTGAGTAATCCCGAAAGTCTATCAAATTTATGCGGGTAAGAATCGAAGTTTTTACCGTATGTATGTGTTTTATTGTAGTCAACAAATTTCTTTATGTATTCAAAATAATCTCTAACTAAATCTTGAGGATTTTTATAGGCTAATTTTTCAACGCGTTGATTATATTCAGCCAAACTAGTTGGACGTTCTTCAGCCCTGGTAATTCTTTCTTTCAATGAATTACTTCTTTCATTTAAATCTTTGACTCTTTGTTCATAGGTACCCCTTTTCTGCGCTTGTTTTATTTCTTCAGGAGACATACTTCCTCCTTCTTTCATTGCTGTAAGGTGTTCAATTAACGACTTTTGGAAACCTTTTTCATCTTTAGTTATAACATAATAATCCATACCGCCATCGCTTGATTCTTGGTCCGTCGTAAATTTTTGTCTTTCATTTTGAAATTTCACTTCAGATTCATTTTCAGGAGAAATGAATTCTTCTTGGTTATCATTCTTTGTTTCTTGAATCTCCTTTATTGTTGTATTTTTTACTTCTTCTATATTTTCATTTTGCTCCTCGGCAATACTCTCTTTCGTTTCAGTTTTTACCTCATCCATATTTTCGTTTTGCACTTCAGTAATTTTCGCTTGTGTTTCGGTTTTCACTTCTTCAATTTTTTGGTCAACTCCTTCTGTTCTTTTTTCAATTTCTTCGCTTGAACCTCCATATTCATTAACTTGAGAAATTTGAGATTCGCTTGTGGTTTCTATTTTTTTAGCTTTATTTTCTATTTCTCCCAATTTTTGATTTGCTAATTCAACAATATCTTCATGACCTAGTAACTCAGCATCTTCACGAAGTTTTTCAACTTCTTCAACTGTTTCTAATTTACTCAAATCCTGCTTTAGTAACTCTTTTTCTCTGTCCATGTTAATAATTATTTATCTTCTAATATAGATGCCCGAATCGCATCTATTTTTTTGGACTCTAACTCTTTTATATAGCCAGAAACAATACCCTTACGCTCTTTATTAAGTTCTTCAAGCTTCTTAATAGCTTCATTGTAGATTTCTTCAATTTTTTTAACTTTTTCTTCTGGTGTCATATTATATTATTAATAATACCCTTTTAACAAAAACATGTCAAAATATCAGTTCTTTATATTATCTACCTATGTGCTACGATATTAATATGTATATCGCAACCGTTATTCCGATACAAAAAGGAAACCAAAAAGAGTACCTTTCTTATTTTTCGGCGATCGATATACCGCTCGGAAGCATTGTCTCTATCCCGGTCAGAACCAAAACTATCGATGCTATTGTCGTAAATATGGAAGAGGCTCGAAATATAAAATCGGATATCAAAAATGCCGACTATCAATTGAAAAAAATAATCAAAGTCAAAGGCGACTCGCCTTTCAACAAAAGTTTTTTCATTGCTTGCCAAAAAATGAAAGATTATACGATCAGTAATACCGGTTCAATTATAAAATCTCTCTTGCCAACAATTTTTATAGAAAATATAGAAAAGTTAAAAGAATCAGTCTCTCTACAAATCCTCGGTAAGACAGACGAAAATATCAAACAAGAAAAATTAATCTTCCAAGCCACTCCATCCGATCGTTTAGCTTTTTACAGGACACTTATCCGTGAAGCTTTCGCCAAAAAAGAGTCTGTATATCTCTGTGTTCCAACCCACTTTGATATTGACCATTTTCATAAAGAATTGGCTCGTGGAATAGAGCAGTATGTTTTTACTCTTCATTCCGACATGACAAAAAAAGCTTTAATAAAGACCTATAATTCGATAATAGACGAAGTTCACCCGATTTTTATTATCGGAACAGGTATATTTTTGTCCATTCCTCGCCACGATGTAAAAACCATAATTCTCGAACATGAGAGTTCGGACGTATACAAACAAATCGGGAGACCGTACTTGGACATCAGAAGTTTCGCCGAAGTTTTATCTTCGATAGAAAAAATAAAATTGATTTTCGGTGACACTCTTCTTCGCCCAGAAACATTATACCGACACGATAAAGGAGAATTTGGAGAAATATCTTCCCCACTTTATCGTCTTCCTCAAACCGAAAGACAAATCGTTGTCGATATGAAAGGAGAAGTTAACGAGAAAGGTAAGAAAGTATTTGCGACAATATCGGAAACCACAAGAAAAATGATTGGCGAAGCTACCAAAGGCAATAAATCGGTATTGCTGTTTTCCGTACGAAAAGGACTGGCACCAATAACCGTCTGCAATGACTGCGGTCATACACTCCTATGTCCTCAGTGCTCGACTCCGATAGTTTTGTACGGCACGAGACAAATAACCGCCACCAAATCGACAACTCCAAGAATATTTATGTGCAACAAATGCGGTCGCAAGGAAAAAACAGAAGTATCGTGCCCTAATTGTTCAAGTTGGAATCTTACTCCTCTCGGCGTCGGGACAGATAGGGTTTATGAGGAAATAAAGAACTTGTTCCCAAAAATAAAAGTTTTTCAAATAGACAAAGAGGCAACTTCAACACCAAAAGACGCCAAGAATATTATAGCCGAATTTAATAAAAACCCGGGAAGCATTTTAATCGGAACCGAAATGGTATTTTCTTATTTGAAAAACCAAGTTAACTCAAGCGCCATAATTTCTCTTGATGGACTATTCTCCATACCGAGTTTTAATATCACACAAAAGATTTTGCACATCATCGAGAAATTACATAACATTACCCTTTTAAATCTTATAATTCAAACGCGTATACCCGAGAATAAAATTCTTCAATATATATTGACCGGGAATGTCCTGCCACTTTGTCGGGAAGATTTAGCCGAAAGAAAAGATTATGGCTATCCTCCATTTAAACGTCTGATAAAAATTACTTTTGAGGGCACAGCGAAAGATACGGAGAAAGCCAGAAGTTTCGTTGAGAAAACATTGGGTAATTACGAACCACAAATATTTTCCGCTTTTGTCAGCCGTGTAAAAGGCCAATATATAACCAACACCGTCATAAAAGTTGACCCGCGAATTTGGCCATTACCGACAGATGAAAAACTTTCGGTCAACCAAAATCTATCTCAAACCCTTTCTCAACTTCCCCCATCTTTTTCCATAAATGTTGACCCTGAAGATTTGCTATAAAAATAAGCATATGTTAATATGTCCTCACTATGATTACAGTTATAGAAGTAAAGAAAAATGCAAATGAGAGCAATATGAATCTTGTTCGTCGATTCACCCGCAAAGTGCAGGAATCGGGAATTATTCAGAAGGTCAAGAGTAAACGTTATAATAAGAGAGCAGAATCAAAGGTCAAAGTTAAAGTTGCAACTCTCAAGCGTTTGGCTCGCAGGAAGGTCCAAGCGAAACTTTTCAAACTAGGCAAAGAAGACAAAACACTTAAAAAGAGAGGCCATAAATAATTTTATGTCTCTGAATGGTTTTTGTACTATTTTAAATAAAACAAAAGGCAAGCTTCCGCGCTTGCCTTTTGTGTCCATAAAAAATAAAATCCTCGGCAGTCGGTATGAACTCGGTTTGAGTTTATTAAATCCGAAAGAGCAGAAAAAGATAAATCAAAAATATCGTGGCCGAAATGAGACAACAAACATCCTTTCTTTCCCTCTTTCGAAAAATTCCGGGGAAATCACCATCGATACGCAAAAGGTCAGGAGTGATGCTCCGCTATTTAATATGACATATACCCAATTCTTCAAATACCTCTTTATCCACGGACTACTGCATTTGAAAGGTTTCGAACATAGTAGTATAATGGAAAAAGAAGAAAAGAAATATCTCAAGATTTTTTCGTAAAATATTTCTTTCTCTATTCAAGCATGAATAAAAACAATTACACTTGCGGCATAGACGTGGGCACAAACTCTACAAAAGTTGTAGTTATGAGTTTCGATAAAGGCAGGCGCGAACCAACTGTTATTGCCACAGGAATATCCGAAACAAAAGGAATGCGTTTTGGCTATGTCACAAATGTTGATACTGTCGCCGAGAGCATTCGAAAAGCCGTTAAACAGGCCGAAAATATTTTGGGTATAAAAATCCGCCGAGCTTACATCTCGCTCGGGGGAGTTAGCTTGAGCTCTATCGTTTCGACGGGGTCAGTCATCATTTCGAAAGCAGACCAAGAGATAACAAATCTTGATGTTACGAAAGCTATCGCCAACAGCGAAGAGAATCTCGATATTCCAAACAAAAAAATAATTCATACTATTCCCCTCGGATATAAACTTGATGGCAAAGATATATATGCCAGGCCCGAAGGTTTGCGAGGTATAAAGCTTGAAGTTAAAACACTTTTCATTATCTGTTTGAAGCAAAATATGGAGGACCTGATTACGGCTTTGACCCTTGCCAAGATTGATATTGAAGAGATAACAGCTTCACCGATAGTCACCGGCAACGTCCTTTTGGGCAGTAAACAAAAGATTGCCGGATGTGTTCTTGTCGATATTGGGTCGGAAACAGTTTCGACGGTAGTCTTCGAGAATAATTTACCAATTTCGGTTTCAGTTTTTTCGATTGGCAGTATGGATATAACCAAAGACATTGCTCTTGGGTTGAAAATTTCTCTTGAAGAAGCCGAGAGCATAAAACTTGGAAGCGTCATCGGAGGAGATTATTCGAAAAAGAAAGTTGATGAAATTATTGAAGCTCGACTCGTTGACATATTTGAACTTGTCGATAATCAATTGAAGCGCCTCAAACGTAATGAACTTCTTCCAGCCGGAGTCATCATCACAGGTGGCGGTTCACTTGTAAACAACATCGCCGATATTGCCCGCAATCAATTGAAACTTCCGACAAGAGTCGGACCAATAGACAATTCCCTTAACAACAAATTTAAAGTTCGCGATAATTCTTGGTATACGGCGTTAGGTCTGGCTCTTTCGGAAGATAGTGAATATTCAAGCGACTCATCAAATAATTTTCAAGGTGGAAATGTCAAGGAGGTAAAAAATTTCTTCAAATCTATCTTTTCCCAGCTCTTACCTTAATCAAATAAGGCAATAAAATGTATATTTGTCAAACGTTCCATTTTCTATAATTTCTGCTATTATATACTTACGTAAAAATTATTATTAATGAAAGACTTAAGTCTCATAAATATATGCCTAAATTAAACCCAGATATTGAATCATTCGCAAGAATTAAAGTCGTTGGAATTGGTGGGTCAGGAAAAAATGCCCTAAATCATATGATTAATTCTAAAGTTAAGGGTGTCGAGTTCATAGCTATGAACACCGATACTCAAGACCTGCATAATTCTCTAGCCGAAAAGAAAGTGCACCTTGGGAAAAATCTTACCCATGGATTGGGCGCCGGTATGAATCCTGAAGTTGGACGTCGTGCCGCTGAAGAAACCAAAGCCGAGATACAAGACGTTATAAAAGGAGCCGATATGGTTTTCATCGCTTGCGGTATGGGTGGTGGAACAGGAACCGGTGCTGCTCCAATCGTTGCTCAAGCAGCGAAGGAGCAAGGAATCCTGACTGTCGCTGTTGTCACCAAACCATTTTCTTTTGAAGGAAATCAGAGAATGAAAATTGCCGATACGGGACTTGCCGAACTTGAAAAAGAAGTTGATGCCATTTTAATTATTCCTAACGATAGACTGATTGTTATTTCCGGAAAAGAAGTAGGATTTAGAGAAGCTTTCGCAATGTGTGATGAAGTTTTGAAGCAAGCCGTGGAGGGAATATCGGAATTGATTACAACCCCTGGAATGATAAATGTAGACTTTGCTGATATCAAAGCTGTCATGTCCGATGCTGGTTCGGCACTGATGGGAATCGGTATTGCTGGAGGTGAAGGACGTGCAGAGAAAGCTGCTCTTGCCGCTATAAATTCCCCTCTTCTTGACCTTTCTATTTCCGGGGCTCATGGAGTCCTCTTTGCTATTTCAGGCGGAGATGATTTAACCATTCACGAAATTCAAGATGCTGCAAAGGTAATTACCGAGTCTATCGATAAAGATGCCAAAGTTATTTTCGGAACGATACGCGACGAGAAACTTAAAAAAGGCGAAATGAAAGTCACAGTCATCGCTACTGGTTTCCCGACCGATATGCCAAAGCGTTCTCTTTTCCAAATCGGGCAAATGAAGAACGGTGAACAAACCGTTGTCAACTCGACAAAAGAAGAAGTACTGCAAGCTGCAACATCCAAAGACCAGTCTAAAAATAGCTCTTCGGATTATGTAAAAAAATCGGAAAAAGCAGATGACAATTTGTTTATCGACGACACGGATGATTGGAGTACCGTCCCGGCATTTCTAAGACGAAACAAGAAATAGTATAAAATTCCTAATAAGTCTTATCAAAGGGGCTTTGGAGCTCGACGGAGCGAGAACCGAGCAAATTTTTAGTAAAAAATTTGCGTACCCTTTGAGAAGAGCTTATTGGGAATTTTATTAATCGCTTGACCTGTGTGCTATAATATAAATATGTATGATTTAATTATTTTGGGTGGAGGGCCGGCGGGAACTGCCGCAGCAGTCTATGCCGCCCGCAAACAACTTAAAACTGCCATTATCGCATTCGAGTTCGGTGGCCAATCCATAGTCTCGGAACTTATTTATAACTGGGTTGGAACTCCGGAAATTTCCGGAACGGATTTAGCGGCAAATATGAAGAAACATGTCCTTTATTACAAAGGACCGTATCTGGATGTGATTGAAGGAGAAAAAATTTCATCCGTTACAAAAACGGAAAATGTATTTAATCTGAAATCGGAATCGGGAAAAGAATACACAACAAAAACAATTTTGATATCAACCGGAAGTAGCCGACGTAAAATAGAAGTTCCAAATGCCGACGTTTTCGAAAATAAAGGCATCACATATTGTGCTTCGTGCGATGGTCCACTCTTTGCCGGCCAAGATGTAATAGTTGTCGGTGGTGGCAATGCAGCGTTTGAAACATCTGCTCAACTTCTTGCTTATTGTAAAAGTGTCACAATGGTTCACCGAAGTGAAAAGTTCAGAGCCGACGAGATAACTGTCAAAAAAATAGAAGAGAACCCTAAATTTAAAGCCATAACAAATGCCGAGATACTGAGAGTAGATGGTGATAAGTTTGTTGGCTCTCTCACATATAAAGATAAAATTTCGGGTGAAGAACATACAATTCCGACTGCCGCAATTTTCGTTGAAATCGGGCAAATTCCAAATGTTGATTTTGTGAAAAATCTGGTTGCCATCGATGAATTCGGGAAAATTATTGTAGACCCGATGACCCAGATGACTTCAGTTCCCGGAATTTGGGCAGCTGGAGACTGCACCAACGGCAAATACCATCAGAACAACATTGCCGCCGGCGATGCCGTAAAAGCGCTTGAAGACGCTTATCTTTGGATTCACAAAAATAAGTAATTACAAGTTTTGATTGGCTAATATTCCTTCTAGTATTTCAAGTTCCTGTTTTGAGTTAGGCTGGAATCCTTCTAAAATATTTTTTAGTGGAACGGCTTCTATCAGCTCCCCTTCGCGACTTGCAATTTTTACAAGGTCAGTTAAGTAATATTCGCCTTGTACATTTTCATTTTTTAATTTATCAATATTATTCCAAAGCCATTTTGCATTAAAAGCATATAAGGCCGGATTTACTTCTTTAATTTCTTTCTCTTTTTCACTCGCATCTTTATTTTCAACTATTCCAATAACTTTATTATTCTTATCTCTCAATATTCTTCCGAAATTTACAATCCCTGCCCGCCAATCTTTAAAATCTGGAAGTACTACGGTTCCAATTACAATAACTGCAGGACTATTCTCAAGGGTTTTGATAATATCCTCGATTGTCTCTTTTGAAACTAATGGTTGGTCTCCAGATAAAACAACGACTATCTCGTGGTCCGGATGAGTCGCACTTTTTGCCGATAGCACCGCATGACCGGTACCCAGTTGTTCTTCTTGGTGAGCATAGTTATAATCCTTACCTATCACTTCAAAAATTCTTTCCTTTTTATGCCCAACAACTATCACCGGCTTAATCGGTAAATTAAGGTGCGAGAGTGTATCCAAAATATGCTTTAGAAAAGGTTTGCCCTGAAGCACAGCAAGAGCCTTCGGTTCATCCGATTCCATTCTTTTACCCTTCCCTGCCGCCAAAATTATTATTTGTGTATTCATAATGTGTTTGTATAAATAATGAATGACTAGAACCTTACAGGTTCAGTACACCTTTTCCGTTCGCTTCGCTCACAGGGAAAAGGTCTTCTCGTCCTCTACGCAAGCAAAGCAGTTTGCTTGCTATCGTGTAAAAAAATTACTTACGTAATTTTTTGTGCACGATAGAGGACTTGAACCTCTGACCCTCCCCACGTCAAGGGGATGCTCTACCAACTGAGCTAACCGTGCATTCCATGCGGAAGTGGTGAGATTTGAACTCACGAGGAGCTTTCACCCCTGCCGCTTTTCGAAAGCGGTGCCTTAAACCTCTCAGCCACACTTCCAATAAACTTTCGTAGTATACAAAAATAAAGCCAAAAAATCAATTTAAACCTGTTTTACGTCCTTATGAATCATATGGCCATCATTATCCAAATCATAAATAGTGGCAGTATCGAAACCTATTTCAAAATCACTAATCCTTTCGTCGGATATGTTTTCTATGTATTTTGATAATGCTCTCATTGAGTTACCATGAGCTACAACAAGAACATTTTTACTGTCTTTCAAAAGAGGCATAATTTTATTTAAAAAAAATGGTAATGCCCTTTCGTAAACCATCTTCAGACTTTCACCGTTGGGAATATTATAATCCCAACTGCGTCTTATTTTTTGAAATTCTTCACCACCTACTTCTTTTTTAACTTCCCATTTATTTTTGCCCGTATAATCGCCGTAATCTCTCTCTATTAATTCTTTCGATTCTTCTATAGGAACATCTTTCTTTGTGACCAAATTTGCATCCAAGATAGCAAGTAAAGTTTCTTTCGTCCTAATAAGTGGTGTATCAAATATATAATCAAAACGAAAATCTTTTAATAACTCTCCTATTTTTTTTGCAACCTCTAATCCTTCTTTTGACAAGTGAACATCAGTTATACCGGTCCAAAGACCTAAACTATTCCACTCAGACAGTGCATGCCTAACAAATATTAATTTTCCCATTTTTTGTGTTTCCATATGAACATTCTATCATAAACTTTTTTTAATTTATAATTCATAAAAATATGGTATAGTTGCAACATGTCTGAAATTATCGAAGTTAAAAATTTAACGAAAAAATTTGGTGATTTTGTCGCCGTTGATGATATTTCTTTCGAAGTGAATAAAGGCGAGATTTTCGCTTTCTTGGGTCCGAACGGCGCCGGTAAATCCACGACCATTAAAATGCTGACAACACTTCTTACCCCGACACAAGGGACACTTACTTTGGATGGTCATAGCGTCATGAAAGACTCAAACGCCGTTCGTCATTCATTCGGCATTGTTTTCCAAGACCCAAGTCTTGACGATGAATTAACCGCCTATGAAAATATGGACCTTCATGGAGTCCTTTATCGCGTCCCGAAAGCATTGTGCAAGGAACGAATTAAACAGCTTCTCACCCTCGTTGAACTTTGGGACCGTAAGGACAACTATGTCAAAGAATTCTCCGGTGGAATGAAGCGCCGGCTGGAAATTGCTCGTGGTTTACTTCATCATCCGAAAATTTTATTCCTTGATGAACCAACTCTGGGTCTTGACCCTCAAACTCGCAACCATATGTGGAGCTACATAAATGACCTCAACAAGTCGGAAGGCATCACCGTTTTCTTTACAACCCATTATATGGAGGAAGCTGAACGAATAGCCGGGAGAATCGCCATTATCGACCACGGAAAAATTATTGCCTCCGGAACAGCCACGGAATTAAAATCGAAGACTAATACAAAATCTCTTGAAGAAGCATTCTTGGCGCTCACCGGTAAAGTCATTCGTGATGAAGAAGTCGGAAAAGTTGACAGAATGCGCATGATGCACAGCGCCTGGACGAAAAAATAATATGAAAACAATTTACATTTTATGGCTTAGACAATTGAAACGTTACTTCAGGTCAAAATCGAGAATGATCGGCTCTTTGGCGCAACCGTTATTCTTTCTTTTATCTCTCGGCTACGGTTTCGGTCCGGTCTTCAAACAAGCCGGCGAAGGAAATTACATTCAGTTCCTCGTCCCCGGAATTATCGGCATGAGTATCATTTTTACTTCTATTTTTTCCGGGATGGAAATTATCTGGGACCGTCAATTTGGTTTCTTGAAAGAAACACTTGTCGCTCCGGTCTCAAGATTCAATATCATGATTGGACGAACTATCGGTGGAGCAACAGTTGCGACATTACAAGGAACACTTGTCCTTCTTATTTCCTTTTTAATCGGATTTAAGCCGATGAATTGGAGCTTAATCCCCGTCGCCATTGTCGTCATGCTCTTATCGGCTCTTCTTTTCACAGCTATGGGCACAGCCATCGCTTCCAAGCTCGACGACATGCAAGGCTTTCAGCTTATCATGAACTTCTTGGTTATGCCGTTATTCTTCCTTTCCGGAGCCATCTTTCCTCTTGCTAGTGCTGGGATCTTAGGTAAAATTGCGAACTTTGACCCACTTTCTTACGGCGTAGATGCGCTGAGGAGTTTGCTCTCGGGAATTACACACTATGGATTGGCGACAGATTTCGGCATTTTGGCAATTATCACAATCGCTTTCCTTGCACTCGGAAGTTATTTCTTCTCTAAAATACAAATTTAATAATAAACCTTTGACTTTTCGAGCATGTATGATATAATCAAACAAATTTTGAAAGCTCTTCGATATTAATTTTATTGGTGACTAAACGAGATATAACAATTGTCTTTTGTAGCCACCAATAAATAAATAATATATGAAAAATCTAAGTTTTAATGAAAAAATCTGGGTTGTTTTTTTGTCTTTTTTATTCTTTAAAATGGACCAAAAAATTAAATCCTTAGCCGGCGACAGAAAAGCCGGAGATGCAATCAACCTGCGGGAACGCTTTTCTTTGGCGTTCGCAACAATTTGGATGTTAAAAAAAGAAAAAAAAGAAAATGAGAATAAGATTCTTTTTTCAAACGTAACCCCAGACTCATTTTTTCAAAAAAAATTTAGAAATCAAATTTATAATGATTTTTGTTCTGTTTTTTTTGAAAAAGAAAGTATTGTCACTGTAAGTTGTTCGTCCGAAAAAGACAATTCAAACTCACTTGTAAAAGTACAGGATGGATACAAAACGACGATGCTTCTGTCGGGACAAGGATTACTTTCCGAGGATCAAGACTTTCTTGACTTTTTTATTCAAGAAATCGGTAAAAATTTTAAAAATGCAGAAAAATTTTTTCAAAAAAAGCTGGAGCAAAAATAAATCTTGTTCAACTAATCGATTATGATAAACCCTTTGTTAACTCAGGGGGTTTATTTATTTTGTTTAGAAACCCAAAAGGTTAGTAGTTAGAACCAGATTGTGGAGAAAATAATGAAATTTCAAGTACTATCTTGCCAAAATAGAAAATATGAGGTAATCTAAAGAAAAAAAGAATTTGGTTCATAAACATATAAAACTGAGCGTTATGCAAATAATTAAAAAACACGGAACAACTAAAAATGAAGCAATCAAAAAAATTGACAGCTTCTTGAATGATTTAATGAAAAAAGATTTCCCTGCGGGCATTAAAATCAAAGATCCCCAAAAAAACTGGAATGGGAGTGTTATGAATTTTTCTTTCAGAGCCAAGAAAAGAATTGTTGGAATTACAATTTCTGGAACTGTATCTGTAAACGATGCAGAAGTGAAATTGGACTCTACTCTTCCCGGAATGGTTACAACTTTTGTAAGTGAAGACAAGGTGAAAGATGTAATTACAAAACAATTCGAAGAATTATTCAGTTAAACCGTGTAGCCAAGTGACACAAAGAAGTCTGATAACCAGACTTCTTTTTTTATTATATTACCGGGACCGCGAGTACGCTTATCGAACCTTACAGGTTCAGTACACCTTTTCCATTCGCAAGCTCATATGGAAAAGGTCTTCGCTTCCCGGACGCGGGCAAAGCAGTTTGCCCGCTTAGGGTCACAAATTAAAAAACCCATCTTGCGACAGTTTTTTTAATTTGTGATGTATTACTATCCTTTGCACGAACTTATTTCGAACAAAATGAATGATAATCTTACGCTCTACTTTTGAATTTTCTTCAATAAAACTACAACGCTCTACTAATGTATAAATGCTGACTCGGTTTTGCGAAACTAAATTTGCGGGAATGGATTCGCAAAACCTCGACTATTCCCATTTTGCCTTGATTTCTGATTTTGCCGTGCAGGAGGAACTCGGAAAACAAAATTCAAAATACATTGTCTCGGGCAAGTTACATATTTATATTTTCGTGATTATTTAGAGTTAAAGGGTATCACCCTCGGCATTCGCCTCGGGCTTTTCCGCTATGGCTACTCGCGCCTAGATGCTTATGAGCGGGAAAGGGTAACGGCTCAAATACTGGGGAAATGAGCCGTTAGGGTTCCCGCGCTTCTTGGGGAGAGGAAGTTTCCTCTCCCCGGGTCGGGCTACTCCTGATTACAGGAGTTCTGCCCTCGCCATCCCCACTCTACGCTTTTCAGTATTATGTTTATCTTATCGCTTTCGCTACTTGAGATTAGTATCAAAATACAATCACGGCGCTCATCCTTTAGCCACTGGACGCCATAGCGGAAAAGCCCGAGGCGAAGAATACGTGCTTTGCCCCAGTTCCGTGTGATTACACACGGAACTATCCCACCCGTGCGTGCACGAGGAATTCACTCCCTTTTAAATTTTAGAATAGAATACAGATTTTCCTGTTTTCCCAGTTTGGTTTATTTTGTTTTCCTTTTCCAAAGTATTCAGATATCTTTCAGCTGTTGCATCAGATACATGCATGAATTTTTCAACTTCGTCATTTGTGATTTTAGATTGTTTTAAAAATAAAGTCATAACTTTATCCAACTTCTTTTTCTTTCTGAACTGAATCATATTCCTTGCTTTGATTAGAAGTTCACGCGCTAATTTTTTTGTTGAAATAATTACAGGAATTGATTTTGTTTCAACTGGTTCGGTTTTAATTTCGGGATTTTGTTCAACTGGATTTGATTCTATTTTAACAGGCTCAGATTCAGTTTCTGATTCAACTGATTTTGTTTCTGTCGGAATAATTTCATCAACTTGTTCAGTCGTTGGTTCATTTGGAATTTCAGGACTAGCTAATGGCTCAGATACTGGTATTTGAGCCGTTTGAGGTTCTAAATCTTGTTCAGGTTCGGAAATAGGCTCGTTTTGTGGCTCAACTACCTTTATTTCTTCATTTGCTGTTGTTTCTTCTGCCATATATAGATTATATCAAAAAGGGCTTAAATATATAGAGTTTTATCTATTGACAGATATCTCTAAAAGGTGTATAATATATAGATAAAGTGGTTCTTTTATATTTCACTATGGATATAGCTAAAAGTTATTTATAAATAAATACCCTTTAGCTATTGCCATGGTGGTTATAGTTCCTTCTCGGAAAAGAGAAAACAAATGCGCAAATTAGTGCAAGGAGGTTATTATGCAAACAGAATTTTTAATTTCAGGTATTACAACCGGTCAGTTAAATGCAATGGTAAAAAATATCATGGCTCAGACTGGTATTACAGACCCAAGTAAAGCAGTACGCATGTTAAATGCTGGTAGACTCATTATTTCAGTAGTTGATTCAGGCTGGTATGAAAAAGATGGGATAATCTATCTTTCTCTTACTTCTGATGGCACTCCTAAAGAAGAATTGATTAAGCGTTTAGAAAGTAAAGGGATTAATATTGAATATTTTTCCCAAAATCTTTTTTCTTCATCTGATTTAACTCCTACAAATGGGGTGTCCTACAAAATAGCTATCCTTAAACCAGAACTATTTATAGGAAATCGTCTTACTCATGGATTAGTTTGTGAGGAAGCAGTTAGTCGTAATTTAATTGCTCTGAATCTCGAAGCTTCATGTCTTCTATCAGACAGATTGTCTTATCAGGACATCTCTGAGATGGGTTTAGATTCTCTCGATTTTATGCATGAACCAGTAGATTCAAATCTGAATGATTCTGGAGAAAGAGGTCCGCGAAGGCTTCATTTTAGCGGTAGTTCACTCAGTGCATATTATGTACACGACGAAGGTTCTGTTGCTGCAGAGATAACAATGAGAAGAGGTTTTGCTTTTCTTATGCAGGAATAAGGGAAAGAGTAATCCTAATTTTAAAATTACTCACACAGCCAATTAACCATATTGGCTGTTTTTATTTTTAAAAATGACAACAATTCAATAAATATAATTTATGATATAATTTCAATATGAATAAAAGATTGACTTCTATGTTCATCCCTTATTACCTTAAAGATAACGAGCTTTATGTTTTTTTACAAAGGCGTAATTTTGATGCCAAACACCCAAACAGTTTAGGCTCATTCGGTGGTGGATTAGAAAACGAAGAAAATAACGAAAAAGCTTTGATTAGAGAAATTAGTGAAGAATTAGAATATACTCCTATTAATTATTCATTACTTGGAGTTTTTGAAGATGATTACTCTATTTCAAATTATTATATTGAAGAAGTTAAAGAAAATTTTGAAACAAGTATTAGTATACATGAAGGGAAAGGCGGAGAATGGCACCTGGCAAAAAAAGTTATAGGAAGAGATGATATAAGTTTAAATACAAATAATGTAATGCAAGAAATGATTGTTAAAATCGAAAAAAGCTTGAAGTAATTACTTTATAGCTAAAATTTCCATTCCTCTTTTGCCGACCCAATATTTAAATTTTAAAATTTTAAAACCTTTTTTTAATAATAAATTTTTAAATGACTTCGAAGATAAGTATTTTTTATTTATTCCTTCATTAGAATCATAAATTTCATAGTCTTCTTTTTTGTCGCTCACAGCCGAAGTAATATATAAAACTCCATTTTTTGCTAATAAACTTTTAAGCTTTTTTATAAATTTTTCTTGTTCCTTTATTGATATATTATGGAAAACTCTTGAACACCATATACCATTAAATTTTTTTGTGGTTAGTAAATCCATAATATCTATAAGTCTGAAATTGACTTTAGGGACATGTTTATGAGCAAGCTTAATCATTTCTTTAGAGATATCAATTCCGAGTACATCAAAACCACGATCAAATAGGAACTTAGAATCTTGTCCACCACCACAGCCTAGATCTAAAACCCTAGCTTTTAAAGGTAATTTCGATGCAAATTTTTCGAGAGATTGAATAGATAAATTCTCCCCATAGCCGTGCTCTTGAGTATATTCTTTTGCAATTTTATTATAATAATTTTTTATTATTTTATTTTCCATTTTTTGTTATATCTGACACATAGCATAAAACTTAACATATTATATCATATTCGATCTTGCATTTTAAAAATAAAATAGCCGACTTTTTGTCGGCTATTTATTTGTAGCAATTTTACTATTAGGCTTGCTCTTTTCCTTTACTACTCTGGAACAGATGGAATTTCGTGGCAGTTGATATACTTAAGATACTTAAGTATTATCTTGTCAGCTTCTTCCCATGAGATGTCCCTATAAGCGTTTTCTTCTGTCAGTGGTTCTACACTAAGAGCTTTAAAGATTGTTTCTAAAGCTCGAGAAAGTTTGTCACTTTCTGATTCATTTATGCACTCAACGAACATCATGCATTTGTTTGACTGAAAACTGAAGTGAAGATTGGCCCAGTCATCACCAAAATCTATAAAATCCTTAATTTTGGCATCAAACTCATAGTGTTCGTATTCTTCATCGCTACCCCAGCGTCCGGCTTTCAATCCAGCCAGACTAGGTTCAAATTTAGAAAGTGTTCCATTTTCCAAAAGTTCGGATATAAATGGAGAAACCTCATCGATTATCAGCCCAAAATTTTTATAGCGAGCAATCCACCCAGCTAAGTTTTTTAACCCAATTACGTCTTTAAGGTCAAGCTTACTTTTTGGCACTGGCAGAATTCCATCATTCGGTCGAACGACGAGGAAGCCAAAGGTATTACTCCAGCTCAGTGGTCGCTCATAGAGGTTAAGTCTACGCTTAAAATCGTAGGTAGTAAGAACAGGAATTTCATACTTACTATTTCCATACTGAAAATTCGATCCCAGAGCGAAAATGGGAAATTGTCGTTGCATTTCCGGATTAATTTCGCCAAACTTTAGAAGTTCGGGTAAAGTTGCAGGAAGATAACCATCTTCAGCTATTCTACGAATAGAATCTTCACTAGAGATTGACTCATTAAAAAAATAAATTTTATAAATTCCATCAATCTTTTTGCCGATCAATTTAACAGGCAAGGGAAAATTTTTAGTCTTAATATCGTCATTTATCCGATACTCGTATTTTCCTTCGGCTATCATCTGTTCCAAGGTTTTTGAATAATCAACAGTCATTACAAATTCAGAGTTCTGTAACTCCGTAGAAGATTGCTTTTTCATAATTTTATATTTAAAAAGTTAGACATTAATTAGATTATTCCTACCTCCAGGGTTTAGAGACAAAAATAATCTAACTAATGTAACCTTAAATATCAAAGAACTTTTCTACTCTACAGTATAGCATATTATTATACTATTGTCAATACATATTGTCTTTCCACCCCCGCAAAAAAGAACCAGTAAATACTAGCTTTATTAACGCAAGGATGAAACCAGTGCTTTTAGTGTTTTAATCAATATAATTCTTAAAGAAAGACTGTCCCTTTTCATCTTTAATAAGAATAGGAACATCTTTGTATAAATCAACCTGGCATGAGAATTTTACATCTTCGGGGTAACCCATATTAATCAATTCTCTACCACTACTTGAATCGTTTATTAACTCACTTAAATTTGGTTTGGCATTCTGAAATGCTCCAATACAGACTTTTGCTTCTGGCGATTTTGTGCCCTCAAGTTTTTCAAGTATTGCTCCTGCACCAAGATAGTCTTCAATGCTTGGTCTTAATTCTCTTGATTCATCATTTGTACTTCTCCATCTTTCGCCACAAGCAATTACAGTAATATTTATATTTGTTTCTTTTTGAATTTTATTCACGATATTAGCAATAGAAGAAATGTTAAGTAAACTACCAATCAAAATATAAGCGTCCTGTTTTGAAGCCTTGGCACACGTTGCTCCATTTCTAGAGGACAAAACATATCTCTTATCTTTATGTGATTCATTAAACGAAGTAGCTGACAAAGAAGGAAGACCCGCGGTTTGCGATTCAACTCTTCCCAAACAAACTTCCGCATCAACAAGTTTTCCGAATTCTTCAATATCTCCAACTTTTGGGAACGGATAAACAATAGCTCCGTGATGTACAGCGCCTGTGATCGTAGTTGAAAAACTTAGAACATCAACAATCACGATAATATCACCTCTATTTGAAGCTTCAATCGTTCCTTTTTCTCCCCAATCCATACGGCATTGATAAGGAGACTGATCAAAAATATTTTCCATATATTAATATTGTATCATAAGTAAGTAATCATTTTTATTCTTTTCTTTACTCTCTTTCCCATGCTTTAACATCAGGATGAAAATCTACTTGATATGGTGGAATTCCCAGCGAAAGACCATATTCTTTAGCTTGATTATATTGCTCTATATTATCTCTTTTAATATAAAAAATTTTATTTGGGAAAATAATATAATGGTGAGTTTTGTTCCGGAAATCAGCATACCAACTGGAATGTTCTTTATCAAAAGACTTACTTATTTCTAATGCAATATTTTCTGCTTCATTTTCTGGAATTAATGTAAAATGTAGAGTCCATTGCTTAAGCCACGGGGTTCTGTGTTTGTCAGTGATACTTTCAACTTTCGTGCTTAAAATTTGGACTTTCTTTAATACATCTTTATTATCCAAACTTTCTTCAATTATTGTTCCTTTATAGTCTTTCATAAAATTATTTTTTTAATTTCTTTGCAATCTCATATTCTTTTTTAGTTAATTCAAGGTTACAATTTTTAAACTTATATAAATCGGAAAATGTTTTACCATATTCATATAGGCTGGATAATGAAACTGCATTTAGACTTTGGCTGTCTAAATAGAACTCAAACGAATCACATCGTGGACATTGGTCGCCACTTCCCATAAGACTGAAAGCATTTGGAGTATGTATTGATAGCCTATCGCTAGTTATTAAATTTCTGTGATTAAAACCCCTGATAGTAACAGATGAAAAAGGATTATACTCTGTAGATTGTATTTTTTTCTTAACTTCCTCAATTAAAACTTTTTCTAGTTCTTCTTCTGAATATTTCTTTTTTGGTTTATTGGATTTTATTAAATCTTTTCCAAAGATAGACACTGCTTGAACAGAAATTTTTTCCCATACTGTTCCCATTTTTTTAACAAGATTTTCTTTTTCAAGCAGAACATCATTATCTGGTTTATAACCATGCACAAAATGGTTTCTAATATTGTATATATCAATTAGAACTTGAATTTCGTCATCAGAAAATTCGTCAACAAACATCAAATTATATCTGCTTAGGGTTTCTCTTATTTTAATAGTTTCAATATTTAATTCCTTTTCCTTTATTATAGATATTAGAGCATCATCATCTTTAGTTTTTGAATTTTCATACACTAAAACTGGATTTTTTGAATGTAATTTAATTTTAAATATTTTTTCTGTTGTAATACAAAAAGCTACAATTATTTCAGGTAAATTTTCTTGCTTATTTGGAATATCTGCAAGGTAATCATCTACTTGTGAGTAAAGTCGTAATAAATATTTATAATCTTTTTCGTTTACCTTCATAATTTTATTTTAATAACTCACTACTTGAAATTCCTAATGCTTCAGCAATTTTTTCTAATGTTGAAAGAGTTGGATTCATGCGACCATTTTCTATATTACTAATATATGCTCTGTCTACATTAAGTTTTTTAGCTAAATCACCTTGTGATAGTTTATTTTTTAGTCTTAATTTTCTGAGGTTTTCACCGAGTCTTTTGCTTGATTGCATAATTATATAGTAAGAAAACTTGCATTGTTTTGCAATAGTGCAGTATAATGCACTATATAAGAAATTAGCCCAACCGTGCATTCCTCCCGCACCCTCCTGCACGGCAAAATCAGAAAT
>PMDZ01000004.1:49642-109079 GCA_003155695.1 Candidatus Nomurabacteria bacterium
CGATAGTCTGGCGGGGTTCGGCGGGAGTTAAAATCGTCTTTGAATTAAATGCGAATTCTGTGGGTGGGCAATGGGTGCATAAATGAGACGAGACATAGACTTTCTTTTTTCATAATCCAAAATATCTATATGATAAAACCAAAATATTTTCTTTATGCTCGCAAATCAACGGAGGACGACGACAAACAAGTGATGTCTATCGAGGCTCAGCTTTTCGAATTACGTGAATATGCGCATAAAGAAAATCTGCAAATTCTTGAGGAATTTACAGAGTCGAAAAGCGCAAAGAAACCAGGTCGTGAGAAATTCGGCGAGATGATGGCTAAGATTGAAAGTATGAACGGCGTTGGTATTCTCGCGTGGCACCCTGATAGACTAGCGAGAAATAGTATCGACGGAGGACGCATCATCTACGCCGTAGACACGACCAAAATAGTTTCTTTACGCTTTCCGACATTTTGGTTTGAACCCACCCCGCAAGGGCTATTTATGCTTCAAGTGGCGTTCGGACAATCGAAATATTATTCTGATAATTTAAAACAAAATGTTGAGCGAGGTATCCGCCAAAAACTCCGCCGTGGTGAGTGGCTTACAAAAGCACCTTTTGGTTATTTGAATAATCAAAAATTGAGAAATATTGAACCTGACCCAGTGAAATCTAAAATTATTGTTCGTGCATTTCTCGAATATGCTAAAGGACACCACGGACTAGAATCAATGTCGGAGTTTTTGGCTTTACACGGAGTAACACAAAAGTCCGGAACGCCACTTGGCAAAGCTTCCATATCTCGTATTTTGACGAATAAAGCATATCTTGGTTTAACGAAACATCGTGACGAGTATTTTCCTGGAAGCTTTGCGCCAATTCTTTCTCCTCAATTATTTGAAGCTGTACAGAGAAGATTTAAAGAACGATCTCATCCTCGCAAAACAAAGAAAGGTCACAATTTTCCTTTTACAGGACTTTTCCATTGTGCCGAATGTGGAAGTATGATAACAGCTCAATGGTGTACAGGGAAAATGGGAGTAAAATATCGCTATTATCGTTGCACAAAGAAAAAAGGAAAATGTGAACAAAAATATTTGCGAGAGGATTTAGTCGTTCTTCAATTAAAAGAACAGCTTCAAAAAATTTCACTTCCCGACGATTGGACTGACTATATGTTACGAAAAACAGACGAATGGAGTAATGAAGTAAAAGTATCGTCGGGAAGTCTGCTCGAGCAGATTAAAACTAATGAGCGAGAGACAGAACAAAAGCTCGACGAACTCGTCACTTTGTATCTAGACGGCGATATACCAAAAGAAAATTATTTATCAAAAAAGAACGAGCTTTTGAAACAGAAAGTGTCCCTCACAGAGAGAAAAGAATCTGCTCGAGCAGAAAGAAAGAATTGGGTCGAACCCTTGCGGGAATGGATTTTGGATATGAAAAATGCCACGCAATTGCAATCTAGCGACAATTTTTTTGAAATTCGTGACTATTTCAAAAAAATTGGAACGAACTCGCAATTACGGGACAAGTCTATCTCTGTCTCATTTTGCCCACCCACAGAATTCGCATTTAGTTTAAAGATGATTTTAACCCCCGCCGAACCCCGCCAGACTATCGNNTTTCGGAACGAGTTTCACTTTGTGACCCTACCGGGAATCGAACCCGGATTACCGGCTTGAAAAGCCGATGTCCTAACCGTTAGACGATAAGGCCGATGTAATTACTAATTAATAATTACTAATTAACAATTAAGAATCATGAAGTATTATAGACCCAAAATAATTAGTAATCAGTAATTGGTAATTATTAATTATCAATGAGTATAGCATTTTTGATTGAAAAATCAAATTTTTGGGAATAAAGTGCTTAAAATATAAGGATTTTGTTCAGAATTTGAGCTTGACAAATAGCCCTTATGTGTGATATAATACTAGGGAAATAGGCTATTTGACAAAAACGTTATTAATTATATTGATTTGTTTATTTTGGGAGCTAAAATCCCCTGTTTCAATCTCATTGGCCCTTAAAATAAACAAATCTAGTATAAATTAAATAACTAAAAAAAAATGAAAAAAATAATGCGTTTAATCTTCAACATGCGAAATATGTTGATATTAGTTGTACTTCTCATTACTTACACAGTCTTTTTAAGATCAGGTAAGATTGAGTTGTTGAAATTCTTAGTATTTTGTCTATTTTGTTTGGGAATAATTATCTTCGCGATAGTTTACCTTTTTTGGGCTGATAGAAAGATATTCTTTACCTTCCATAAAAGAAATAGCATTCAAGGAATTGTTAAAGGTAAAGGAGAAGAGTTTACGGGAAAAATTATTTTTCCTTCTGTTGATCAATATTTAGATGATAAGTCTAATGTTGTTGATTTTACACCTGGCACACATTCAGATGAAATTGATGAACATGTGCAAAAACCCAACTGGATTGGTATGTATCCAATCAAAGGTTATCCATTTCATACCATTTTCAAATATCACAAAATATGGCAGGAATGGGTTACAACTGAGAAAATTATCGACGGTAAACCCGTTGTAGTGAGAAGTCTCGGACCAATGAGAAATGAAATGACTCCGTATCTGTTTACCAAAAGGCAAGAATATGGCCTTATGATATTGGAAGCTGAAAACAAAGAAGGTTACCCTTTAGACTTTGAAATTGCGTGGTATTGCAAACCTGTTAATTACAAAAAAGCTATTATTGATGTCAAAGACAGTTTTGGACAGATGCAAACCCAAATTCAAGGAGCTACAAATCTCTTTGTTAAGACGGAAACATTTTTATCATTAGATGCTCTGGTATTGAAAGATGGTAGAAACCCACTAGATGTCCTTGGTGAACAGGACAGATATTCCGAATTTATCGTAAGTCTCAACAAACAACTTGTTGGTGAGAAAAATCATAAAGGAATGGTATCCGAATTAGGCTGGGTAATTATCGGCGCCAAAATCATGAACATGTCATTTTCCAGTACTGCAAGTAAGGAAATCCGCGAGGCTGTAACCAAGGTTGGAGTGGTAACTCAAAAAAAACTTGCTGATATTATTGATGCCGAAGGGAAAAAACAAGTAGCGATACTTGAAAGTGAGGGTGAATCCAAAGCAATGGATAATATTACTGAATCAAAACGGAAACGTTTTGAATTATTCAAAGACAACCCAAACGCTATTCAAATAGAGATTGCAGAAAAAACTTTTGAAAAATCCAAATTAACAACTTATGTTGCTGGAGGTTCAGAAGTAAAACCAGTAATTCCTTTAGACAAATAATTATGAACTGGATATGGTATTTAATTGTGGCAGTAGTAACAATTACTATTGTCATATTGCTGATTATCCGAAAACAAAATCAGCAAAAAAAAGCAACTGCGGTTGTTCAAAAAACTCAAAATACGCTAGCAACTGTGACCACTCAGCCACTGGTTCAAACACCGCCTGCACATACGCAGGTAACAGTTCAAACCCAGAAATCTTATCGGTTTTGGAATTTTATAAAGATTCTGGTGACCTTTGTAATTATTGCAGGTCTTGTAGTGTTACTTGTTTGGGCTATTCCGACAAAGGTTATCCCTTGGTGGCATAATATCACCCGAGATAAACCAAAACCACAACTACATTATATTGTAGTTGATAACTGGGTCCCAGATCCAGAAAATACACGAACTGTGTATTTTATCTCTGAATATAAAGAGGTAATCAATTTTACAGGGGGACAATATGACCTGAGATTATCCTTCAGCAATTCGACAACATCATATTGCGTTAGAGATTTTCTGACAGGAGTTTATAATTGCGGGGAAGCTAATGAAGACGTAGAGATTCCCAAAAGTCCTACAACAACCATCTGTTTAATGTTTAAAACAAACGATGGACAAAAATGTGGGAAAATCGACGTTATCGCCGAGAAAAATATAAAAAAATCAATGTTAGTCCAATAAATGGATTAGCATATAAAACAAAAAAGGGCTTTAGAGAATGAAATCTCAAGGCCCTTTATTTTTTGTCTAAAACCAAAAAGGCAGGAAGCGAAGCTTCCTGCCTTTTAATTTGTCTAATTTTGTATTTAAAACTATTTCAAGTCTCCTACTGTATAATTCCCGGTAGTTTTGTCTACTGTTATTCTGGTTTCTCCCAGTGAGGTCAAAATCATACTCATAATTCCAAAAACTGCAACCATTATGAACATTCCTATTATTCCCCAAAGCATGCTAGATTTGCTTGATTTACGTATCTCCTCATTGTCCGGAGATAACAAATACCGAGCAAGCCCATAGATGAAGTACACCATCGCTAAAGCAAACAAAAGCTTGATTAAGGGATTTAGAATCACCTTATCTACGCTTTTCATCAAAGTTACAACGCTTGCTTCAGCTACTGGTATAATTTGGAAAGTCATAAAAAGTTATTATTGACCTGCACAAGTAACACCTGTTTGAGCATTAGGAATACAAGGAATCTGGCTTACATCCAATTGTTCCCCTGTAACACCAAAGGTATTCGTTACAACCTTTATAATTCCCCAGAAAGCAATAATAACAAACAAACCGATAAGACCATTGATAATCATACCTCGCGCATTCTTCTTTTTCTCTTCATCTCCTGACACAGTGTACTGTATAACTCCCCAAATGAAGTAAACAACAGCAAGAGTTATCAAAACAGGGATGAGGATAGCTAATATCTGATTGATAATAGCTACGACACCAAACACAGTTTGTGAGGTTCCTGCCGCAAAAGCGAGCGATGGAGCAAGAACAGCACCTAATGAAATAATCTTCTTCATATAATTTTACTAAACCTTGTCGCGCAATTGTCTATATGTAGCGCAACGTTAATTTATAATAAACACTTCTTATAATGTTGCCTTTCCAACCGACCAGAGTAGAAAAGACATCTAACTTTTTAACTTCACTTACCTTATTGTATCACAAAAGAACTAAAAAATTAACAATACCAAATATATATCTTTATTTGATTTGCGGTATAGTAACACTCAGTCCGAGAGTTCCAGTGAGAATACCAACTAGTCCCCACATTGCAACAATAACAAACAAGGCTATTAATCCTCCAATAATAAAATTCTTACCATTTTTACGTTTCTCTTCGTTACCTGGATTTAAATAATATTGAATAACCCCCCAAATAAAACCAGCCATAGCCAATGTAACCAAAAACGGAACTAATGCACTATTGAGAACGCACTGCCCCCAATTTATTATACCCTCAATTCCACCTACAGCAGCATTACCACAAACTGTAACCGCAGCTTCAGCTGGCGAAAACATTAATAACCCTACTAACGCATAACTTCCCAACAAAATAATTTTTTTCATAAACAATATTTTTTAATAATAAACATATTATGTTGAACTTTTAATTTCATCGACCGTTTTTCCAATTGCATCCGCTATGACAAACGCACCAAGCAATATTGCCGCCCCTATTATAGTATATGTAAGAGCTTTTTTGGCTTTGGTAATCTTCTCCGGGCTACCTTGAGCCTCCACAAAAAGAAATCCGGTATATATGATGGCCAAAGCCACAATCGGAACTCCAACAACAAGGACTATATTTATGACAATCTTTATAAAATCGGGAATGGTTTGAGGACCGGTTGTCCCTAAAGGATTGTCTATGGTACTTGTAATGCCCGTGCCAGTGGTACCTGTTCCGGCAAATATTACCGGTACAAACAACATGAAGGCGAATACAAATACAAAACTATATTTTAAAATATTTGATAAAATAGTGTATTTTTTTGTTTTGAAAATTTTCATTATAAAAATGTTAATTAATAATAACTAAGATAAAAACATCGGACCAATAAAACCAAGACTTACAAGAATAGTCTTTACGACAAGCCAAGCTACCAGAGCGATAATAAAACCGATAAGAGCTCTTATTAAAATTTTCTTGGCCTTTGTTTTATTCTCCGCGCTCCCCATATCACTAAGATACAGGAATCCTACATAGACAAGGATAAGAGCAAAGAGCGGGGTGACAAGATAAACAAGTATGTAATTAATAATCTTATTTATCATCGCAACTAAAGCATCAAAACCGCACGCATTTTTATATTGCTGTGTTGTAGAATCAATTTCCCCACTATTACAATCGGGAACTAAACCACTAAATTTGACCTGAGTTGTGGGGGTAGTTGGGGTGGTTGGAGTAGTTGGTGGAGTGGTTGGATTGGTTGTGCCTGTAACAGTAAAACCAATACTAGTCGCATCTCCATTATTAAGTGTATGCACAGTAATCGGACCAGTGGTAGCACCAGGTGGCACTCTGACGGTAATCGTTGTCGGTGAAGGGTTGGTGGCAGTTGGAACATTTCCGGCACCGTTAAAAACAACCCAGCCGACACCAGTTAAATTTGTTCCTGTAATTGTAATTGTATCCCCTACAGCACCGGTTCCCGGAGAAACATTTGTTATTGTAGGTACCGTAGAATTTGCTAATGTTGAAAAATTAACAGTTCCGACTGAATCACTCGCTCCCGCATATTCCACAATACCTTCATAATCACCAACAGAACCTAATCCATCAAATGAGGCACTGGCAGTTCCACTCGCACTACTTGTGACAGTATAACTTCTGATATAATACGCCGTTAAATCCCCCAAAGAAACCACTTGAAGTACTACGCTCTGGTTGGACGTGAGCCCTGTTGCATTTAAAGTTACCGATGTTGCATTAAGAGATGAAGTGGTTAGAGCAGGTGTTCCAGTTGTTGAAGTTGCATTTTTTTTGAATGCATATGTTAATGTAACATCATTCAATAAAGGGCCAGCAACATTACACATAGTATCCGTTAGTTGAAAATTGGAGCAAGCATCGAGCCCTCCAGTCAAAAAACTTCCGGTCGATTCATTGTCTGGGACTAACGTTATACCTATACTTGAAATGTTTGTAACCTGCACTGTGCATCCTGCTAGAGTCTGGCAACTGGGATTATTATTAATTTCACTATTAGTACTAATGATAGAGCCAGTACCATTTAGATCAGCTTTATAGTTAATATGAACAATTTTCAAAGTGTAGGCGAAAGTTAATTTGGGTAGAATAAAAAAGCTTGGAAGGAAAATTAATAGTCCTAAAATAAATGTAGATATAAATTTAGGTGTTTTGTTAATCATAATTATTTTCTTAGGAGAAGAGTAAGTTCATCTTGCGCTTTGTTTATGGCTTCACCTGTCGACAAATTATTTGATAATATGTTTTCTATCAATTCTTTAAAGATTGAATCACTTTTTGCACTATTCGGGTCAAGCCAAGACCTGGAGATAAGTGCCGAATTGAAGAATGTGAATAAATAAGGGTCATTTGGCCTGTTGGCAAGAAGAGCTCGAGAGGCAGGAGGCAGAGAAAGGGCGGTACTGAAATTCTTGGCATCATCTCCTTGATTTATCGTTTCTGCCACGCCTATTGCCGACGCTATATTCCCGGATTTTTTATTAACCGCGATGGTATATATTTCCCCATATGTTCGCTTTACTGTGGTATCTTTTATCTGAGGAATTTGTGTTACATCAAAACTTAAATTAGGATTTGCCGCTTCTATTTTAAATAGTTCACTAGCTCTGCCTAGATAAAAGGCGAGCTTCCCTGCTGTAAACATATCCAGAGAATTAGGAAGAGAACGATTCCAAGAATAAGCCGTATCCGATGGATTTGAAAACTCGACAAAGAATTCAACGACAGCCGAAGTGGGAGAAATAGCAAGGTTGGATGGATTACTGTTCAGCACAGATATATAACTTTGTTTGGTTTGGTTAACTTGATCAACCTGTCTCTCTATGATGAAGTTATTATTCTGAAGGAGCAGGGTTGCCAGTATATCTTTGGCATTATTTATATTATCGTATTGACCGAGAGCAATCATACTTCGACTTATGGTCCCTTGATTATCTCTTTTGGTTAAAGTGGGGTTGAGAGTAAATAATTCATCCCAACTTTTTGGAGGATAAACTATTCCTTCGTTTGTTATAATATCTTTGTTGTAATACAAAACCATCGGGTCAACAACTATCGGAAATCCTAAAACCCCTTCATTATCCAGATAAATATCCGCTCCATCAATGAAAGAATCTTTGAACGTCTTCTCCGGATAATTTGCATATGGTACTTTGTATATAAAATTATTATTACTTTTTATCATATCCGGAGTTATTATAAATAGGTCAGGACCTGTTCCATTTGCAAACGCCTCAATTAGATCTTGCTGGTAAGTGGACGGGTCTTTCCCTTCATATCTTACACTTAAATCTTTATTGGCTTTACTTACAACATCAAACGATTTAGATAAATCAGTGCTGTGAAAAGTTCCCCAAATAACAACCTTGCCTTGAAGCCCACTTTTTGTACTTGTACCACCTATTTTTATAGCTCCCGAGAATATCAAAACGGCAAAAACAAAGAAGGCCAAAAAGATTGCGATTAAAATTGTTTGGAAATTACTCATATGTAAAAATTATACCATAATGATGGGCGCTAGTGGAAATATTTTCTATTGTTTTAAAACCTCTTTTTTCAAATAATTCTTTTGCCATATTTTCTGTCACAACATGCTCGGGTATCGGTCCCATTCCTCCAAACGACTCGATCCAATCTATCAAGAGAACTTTTCCTCCTTTCTTCAGGACACGTTTTGCTTCGTCGATAAGACCAAGCTTATCTTCGGCTTGAAATAAGACATTAGAAATAATAACCGCATCCATCGAACGGTCGGCTATTTTGGTTCCTCCACGTCTTTCTATATCGCCCCAAATACATTCAATATTTGAGAATCCCCATTGTTTTATCTCACTTTCTAGTTTTTTTACCAAGTCTTTCTGAACTTCGATGGCATAAACTTTTCCTGAGTATCCAACTTTTGGACTGCAAGCTTTGGAGTAAAAACCTGTCCCTGCCCCAAAATCCGCTACACGCATACCTTCCGTTAATCCTAAGTGTAAAATATTTTGTTCCGGGTTAGTAAACATATGTATATATTATATCATAACTAAAACAAAAAAACTCAAAATAAACACTACAAACAAGTAATTGAGGCAATGTTGTCCCCACCGCGGAGCTTCATAACTGTCACTCCTTGAGTCTGACGGCCTGAAGTCGGAAGCGAATCAAGACTGACGCGGATGACTTGACCTTTTTGCGAGACGGCGATGATTTCACTTTCTTCACCGACAATTTTCGCCACGATTAGTTTACCGGTTTTGGCTGTAACTTTGGCGGTTTTTATTCCCGAGCCACCGCGTTTTTGAGTTTTGTATTCTTTGATATTGGTTTTCTTACCGAAACCATTGGAGGAAAGCGTCAGGATGGAAAGTTTAGTCTCTCCTTTTGGAATCCTATCTACCCCTATCACAAAATCATTTTTGCTTAACTTTATGGCTCTAACACCACCGGCCGAGCGACCCATTTCGCGAACATCAGTTTCCTTGAACCGAATAGATTGTCCTAAAGTTGTTGCAAGAGCCACATCGTCTCCTTTCGAAATAGCCAGTACTGCTTGAAGTTCATCATCTTTATCGAGCTTGATAGCCAATAAACCACTCCTGCGAACATCTTTAAAGCTCTCGGCTGCCACCTTTTTGGCTACTCCCATTTTGGTCACCATCATAAGTGTCTCAACCGTACTCTTCATTTCTTTATCAATCGGTAAAATCGAAGTAACTTTTTCCTCCGCACCAAGGGAAATGAAATTCATTATTGATTTGCCTTTTGTCGCCCGCTTGCCTTCCGGAATATCATACATTTTAATCTGGTAGGCCTTGCCCAAATTCGTGAAGAACAATAAATCCGAGTGGGTATTGGCCGAGACAAGCATGGTGACAAAGTCTTCGTCTTTTGTCTCTATATCTATGACTCCGACACCTCCGCGTTTCTGAGCATGATATTCGGATGGGTCGGTGCGTTTAACATAGCCACCTTTGGTGAATACTAGGACCGATTCTTTCTCCGGAATCAAATCTTCTTCGTTTATGGCTTTGACTCCTCCCTTAATAATACGGGTGCGTCTTACATCCGAATACTTTTCTTTTATATCTTTAAGTTCGAGGGATATAATATTCATCATCTTTTTTGGACTGGCAAGCAGAATTTCCAACTCTTTAATTAATTTCTGTTTTTCTTCCAGCTCAAGTTCGACATTTTTGCGTTCAAGGCCGGCCAATTTCTGAAGTTTCATCTCAAGAATGGCTGTTGCTTGCAAATCCGAAAATTTGAATTCTTTCATTAAATTTATCTTGGCTACAGCTGTATCTTTTGAAGCTCGGATAACCGATATAACTTTATCTATATGGTCAAGAGCTTTCTTGAGCCCGAGAAGAATGTGTTCCCTTTCTTTGGCTTTGCGTAAATCAAATATAGTGCGACGACGGACGATTACTTCCCGATGAGAAATGAATTCCCCGAGCAAACTCTTGAGCGATAGAGTTTGCGGAACTCCATCTACTAGTGCCACAATATTATAATTAAATGACTGCTCGAGCTGGGTATGTTTGTAAATATAATTTAAAACTTTTTGTGGAATAACTCCGCTTTTAAGGTCTATGACAATACGAATATCCTTGGCTGACTCATCGCGTAGCCCTTTTACCCCTTCAAGTTTTTTCTCCTGGACAAGGAGAGCAATGGATTCAATGAGAGCAGATTTATTCACACGATACGGTATTGAAGTAATAACAATTTGGAAAGTGTCACTTTTTTGTTCCACTATTTCCGCTTCTCCACGGGTCACGACTCCACCACGCCCTGTCGAATACGCATGAACCAAATCGGCTTGGCCATAAACTATGCCACCAATCGGGAAATCAGGACCTTTGATAAATTCCATCAAGTCTTCCGTTGTCGCATCTTTATTATCTATCAAGTGAACAGTCGCATCGATAACTTCAGCTAGGTTGTGCGGTGGAATATTTGTGGCCATTCCGACGGCAATGCCCAGAGTTCCGTTCAAAAGTAAATTTGGAACGGCTGTCGGCAAAACACTTGGCTCTTTGCGAGTTTGGTCATAGTTTGGTCTGAAGTCCACGGTCTCTTTCTCGAGGTCAAGAAGTAAAAGTGAAGAAATTTTGGACATTTTTGCCTCCGTATAACGCATGGCTGCCGCTCCGTCGCCATCGATAGAGCCGAAGTTTCCTTGCCCATGAATGAGCGGATAACGATAAGAAAAATCTTGAGCCATGCCAACCATCGAATCATAAACGGCCACATCTCCATGCGGGTGATATTTTCCAAGGACATCTCCGACAATAGCGGCTGACTTTCGAAAACGCGCAGAAGAAGTCAAACCCATTTCGTTCATGCCAAATAAAATTCTTCTGTGAACCGGTTTCAATCCATCCCGAACATCAGGAAGCGCCCGGTCAGTAATAACCGACATTGCGTAGTCAATGAACGACTCTTTCATTTCCGAACTTATTTCCACAGAAATTACATTTTTATGATTGTCTTTTATTTCTTCTTCCTTTGCCATAAATTATTGATATTCAACAGGGATAAGATCTATTTGTTTCTGTTCTTCCTCTTTTGGTTCTGTCGGCGCAGGTGTGCTTACTTTTTTCAGTGATGAGATATTTCCGACGCTTGCAGTGACATTATTATATGTGTCTTTAATTGATTGCCCGAAAAGAGCAAATGGTTTTATGTCTTCTTGTGTTTTAGCTGCAACTTGACCACTACCCAATTTATGACCAATACCATTTATCCAAATAAAACCGACAAAAGACATACAAACTATAAGCGACCCGACTAATATTTGCTTTCGTGTATCTTCAGATTTGGATTGTAATTTTTTTATATATTCATGCATAAAAAATAATTTTAAAAATTATGATGATAATACAACGACCTCGCCTTCTTTTCCAATTAATTCCTTGGCTTTGATTGTCAATTTTTCAATCGGCACAATTTTCTCTTGTCCAGCTTCCTTCAGGAATGCTTTCAGCGTCTTCTCGTCATAATCCATCGGAATAATAATTTTCGGTTCAAGTGTCACGGCTAATTTGTAAGCTTCTATCGGACTAAGCAAGTCGCTGTTGCCGATAGGCACGAATAATATATCCGGTTCTTCAATTTGCTCGCGAACGCTGGCGCTAAATTTCTCGTTGGAAACAGCCCCGAGAAAACACAAAGAAATATTTTCGATTGAAAGAGAATAAATGGTATTGATATATTTCTTGCCGCCGAGCTTTGTCTCCGTCATGATTCCTTTGATAAAAATATCCTTGATCTCGTAATCCCCGGGACCACTGATTTCAAAAGGAATCGTTTCGCCGTGAGAGACCATATCAAAACCGTTATAATCCGGATGATTAATAGTGGAAAGAGCGATGTCCGAGCCAAATCGAGATGTAAGTGATGAAAATTTGGAATCCTTGCTTATAGGATTGACAGCCAAAACCAGATTCCCTTGCCCGATTTTGAAGAATTGCTTTCCCAAATATGTGATAACCATGTGTGTATTATAGCATTTTTAATAGAAAAAAGAAAGAGTTTTTATTACCAAAACACCTAGGTTTTACCTAGGTGTTTGTGTATATTTTGGAATTTAACAATTTTATTGTAATTCATTTTTTATCTGCTCGGCTTCAGCTGATCTTCCTGCTTTTTTTAATTCACTAATCATATCTTCCAAATTACTATAATAACCGACTACCTCATCCATCATCTTTACCACATCTCTTATATCACCTTCTCCTTTATTTTCAGCAGCAAGTTTCAAGATTTCACTTCGAGCTAACTTGTAATCCTTATCCTTAATATCTTTTAACTTTTTCGCTATTTCTTTATTATTTTTAATATATTCTTTTATACGAGGATAAATTTCCTTTTTATCGTCAAAATTCAACAATTCAGGATCAATCTCCCACCATTCTTTTTTTTGTTCTTGTTTCCCTGACAAATCCTCTGGTTTGGTTTTATCCATATTACTAGTACCCCCTATATTATTTGCGCCCGGTGCTCCTCCAATCATTGTATTAGTCGCTAATTAGCGAGATTATTATTAATACCTTAATAATACCCCCCCTCATACACATTGTCAATCCTTTATCCACGTGCAGTGTCTCAGGTCTTGTTGAAATTTAGCTTGATTAATAATTATATATGTAGTATATTAGTCGCATTACAAGCTCGGTTTGAAGGTTAACCCTTTTTGTCGAAAGTTTAGGAAAACAAAAAGATCTTCAACTGTGCCGCGAGACGCGGTTTTTTTAGTACCAAAACATAAATTTATTTATGTTTTAAAAAATATAGATATGAAAAAAGAAAATCAAGATGTTATAGATAGCATTGCCGAACACGCAAAAATGGAGCTTTCCAGTGTCGGCAAAATGCTCGATAAAGCTGAGGTTCCCCCACAAGTGGATGCACTTGTAGAAGGCCCGGTAATTTCCATTCAGAAGTCATCTGTTTACATTGACCTTACTCCATTCGGGACAGGTATAATTTATGGACGAGAATTTATAAATGCCAAGGACATAATCAAGAAAATAAATATCGGTGATGTTGTTAAGGCAAAAGTAGTTGAAACCGATAACGAAGATGGTTATATTGAATTATCTTTGAAGGAAGCAAAGCAAGCTCTCATTTGGAGTGAAGCCGAGAAAGCCATTAAGTCAAAAATGACTCTTGAACTCACTATTAAAGAAGCCAACAAAGGTGGACTTATATTGGAGTGGCAAGGCATCCAAGGATTCCTTCCGGCTTCTCAACTTAAGAGTGAGCACTATCCACGAGTCGAAGATTCTGACAAGGATAAAATATTAAAAGCCCTAAAATTATTAATCGGCAAACGCATAAACGTCGTGATGATTTCCGCTCTACCTAAAGAAGGCAAACTAATTTTTTCGGAAAAGGATAATAATCCGGAAGAGAGACGCGAGATTGTCGGCAAATATGCCGTCGGTGATGAGCTCGAATGTATCGTTGCCGGTATTGTTGACTTCGGTGTCTTTTTAAAGTTGGAAGAAGGTCTTGAAGGGTTAGTTCACATTTCCGAGATTGATTGGGGCTTAGTGGAAGACCCACGAACAATGTTCAAGGTTGGCGACAAAGTCAAAGCAAAAATTATTGAAATAAAAGACGGTAAAATTTCTCTCTCAATCAAAGCTCTCAAAGAAAATCCATGGAATGAGTTTGAAAACGTTCTTAAGAAAGGAGATATCGTTTCGGGAGTCGTGATTAAATTCAATAAACACGGAGCTCTTGTCTCTATAAAACAGGGTGTCGCCGGTTTGGTTCACAATTCGGGATTCGGTTCTGAAGAGAAATTAAAGAAGACTTTGGAATTGGGCAAGAAATATAATTTCCAAGTGACTTTATTTGAAGCCAAGGACCAAAGAATGACGCTTGTTTACTTGGATGAAACCAAGAAAACCGAATAGTAATTACTAATTAAAAATTACCGATTACCAGTTAAATAGCCCAAACTAACGAAGTTAGTTTGGGCTATTTTTGATTTTGGATTTAATTATTAATTCTTAATTAGTAATTATTAATTATATAGACTCATGGCTTTTTCTTTGCCTTCGGCCGACACCATTTCAATAATTTCCGAGACTTTTTTTGAAATCTTTTTAATTTCTTTCAACTCATCTTCTTTGAATTTTCCGAGCAGAAATTTCAAAATTGCCTCCTCTCCTTTTGGCTTTTTCATTTTTCCAGATGGGGCAAGTGGTAATGTGCCAATACGGATTCGCAAGAATTCGCGGGATTTTACTTTCTTTATGACCGATTCCAAACCATTATGTCCGCCGGACGAACGATTGAAAGAAATTTTCAAGCTTCCGAGTGGCAAATCTATATCATCATAAACGACAACTAGATTTTTTAATTTTTTGGGACTATCGATTAATTGCGCTACTGCTACCCCGGAATTATTCATAAACGTTTCCGGCAGAAGAAAATCAAACTTTTCCCCGTTAATTTCTCCTTTAGCACACAGTGATTTTAATTTCGGGTTACTTTTCCATTCGGAAAAATCATTAGCTTGCGCAATATTTTCCAATATCATTCGTCCGGTATTATGACGAGAGTATTCATATTCTTTTCCAGGGTTTCCCAATCCAACGATTAACATAAACTTATATTAACATAAACCGGTCGTTCACGAAATAGCTCTTCTTAAAGGGTACGAAAATTTTTTCTAAAAATTTTCTCAGTTTTCGTTTCGACAAACTCAAAAGCCCCTTTAATAAGACTATTTCGTTTCCGACCTTGGCTATGTGAAGCAGGATTATTGAAATTATGAGTCGTGTCGGAGCCCTTTAGGGTAAAGCGCGAATAATTTAAATAATCCTGCGGAACAATTTTTGAAAAAGTTTGCTTTAAATTTTTCAAACATTAGACTACATTTAATCGTATCATGTCAAGACTATTTGTGTGATAAAATGAGCCCAATATGGAAAATAATAATAGTCAGGTTAACGACCCAAATACCCTCCCAAAAACAAAATTCCAAAAGTTTCTGGCGGACGCTTGGGACCTTATCAAGTTTGCGGTAATTGCTCTCATTATAGTCATACCGATAAGAATGTTCATTGCTCAACCTTTCGTTGTCAGTGGTGAATCAATGTTCCCTACTTTTAATAACGGCGAGTATCTGATAGTGGATGAATTATCTTATAGATTGAATACTCCACACCGTGGCGATGTAATTATTTTCCGATATCCAAATGACACAACAAGATTTTTTATAAAAAGAATTATAGGCATGCCCAATGAAGAAATCTCGATAAAAAATGGTGCAGTAACCATTATAAATAAAGACAACCCGAATGGTTTTACGTTAAGTGAACCATACATCGACGAACCGTTTGACACAACTGCCACGTACAAAACAGGAGCGAATGAATATTTTGTCATGGGAGATAATAGGAATAGAAGTTCCGATTCTCGTGCCTGGGGACTTCTTCCAGGGAATTTAATAATCGGTAGAGCATACTTGAGACTATTGCCTTTCAAAAGCGCCTCTTACTTGCCAGGACATTATCAAGAAAGTAAATAACCTGCCTGCCGGCAGGCAGGTATAATAAAAGATGGAAAATAAAAAGATAAATAAAGGACAAATGTCGTCAGTTAAAGGAATGCGGGACATTATCGATAATCAATATTATCAATTCCAGGGATTCTTCGAAAAAGCTCAAGAGATAGCTGTCTATTACGGTTTCAAGCCGATTGAAACCCCGATTGTCGAAGAAGAAGAAGTCTTCACCTCTTCTATCGGAGTCGGCACCGATATTGTCGACAAAGAAATGTACACACTCAAAACAAAAGGCGGAGACCATTTGGCTCTTCGTCCCGAACACACCGCTGGCATCATGCGCAGCTACATCGAGCACGGCATGCAAGCTCTTCCCCAGCCGGTAATGCTTTATAGTTACGGACCGGTCTTTCGTCACGACAATCCTCAGAAAGGACGCTACCGCCAATTCTGGCAATTTGATATGGATGTCATCGGGAGCGATAAAAGTATCCTCGATGCTCTTGTGATAAAAACCGCTTGGACTATTTTAATGGAAGCAGGAGCCACAGATCTTTCTGTCGATATTAATTCAATCGGTGACAAAGAATGCCGAGCTTCATATATCAGAGAGCTGGTTTCTTATTATAAAAAGAATATTAATGTTCTTTCCGGGATAGATAGGGAAAGATTAAAGACAAATCCCCTTCGGATTCTTGATTCCAAAGAAGAAAAAACGGTTGAGCTGAATCAGAATGCTCCCGAGAGTATTTCCCACCTTTGCCCGGCTTGTAAAAAACATTTCAAAGAAGTTCTTGAATATCTGGAAGAAATGGAAATCCCTTATACCATAAATAAATGTCTTGTTCGTGGTCTTTCCTATTACACCAGAACTGTCATTGAAATAATGCAGGAAGATAAAGAAACCGGAAAAAAAGTCACAATCACCGGAGGCGGACGTTATGATTATTTGGGCAAGCAACTTGGTAGCAAAAAAGAAATATCGGCCGTCGGCATATCTATCGGCGTCGATAGAATTGTCGAAGCTCCTTGGTTTGCTAAACTGGCTCCTCGAATAATCAAAAAGACCAAAATTTATTTCATTCAGCTCGGCTTTGATGCCAAACTAAAATCGTTAAATGTTATCGAAATACTTCGTAAAGGTAGGATTCCTATTGCTCAATCCATCTCAAAAGATAATTTGGGAGCCCAGCTGGCTATCGCCGAGAAACTTGGCATGGAATATACAATTATCTTCGGACAAAAGGAAGCCTTGGAAGATTCCGTCATATTCAGAAATATGAACAATCGTTCCCAGGAAACAGTTAAACTTTCAAAATTGCTGGAATATATCAAGAATTTAAAATAAATATAATTATATGGCTCTGATAGTTCAAAATGAGGACAAGGTGTTACGCAAAATATCGAAAGAAATACCTATTTCTTCCATCACAAAACCAAAAATTAAAAAAATCATCAGTGATATGAATGAGGCTCTTGATTCGCAGTTTGATGGAGTCGCTATTGCCGCCCCTCAGATAGGAGAATCTCTCCGGATGTTCATCGTCTCCGGTAAGACATTTGATGAGGATTTTGCTCGAGGCAAATTTACTAAAGAAGATTTGTATATGAAAGACCATCCAGACAATATGGTCTTCATTAATCCAGTCCTTAAAAAAATCTCAAAAGACAGAAAACTGATGATTGAAGGCTGCCTTTCCGTCCGACCACTTTATGGCAAGGTCCGCCGAGCAACACGAGCAACCGTTGAAGCCTATAATGAGCATGGGCACAAATTCACCAAAGAGGGAGTTGGTCTTCTCGCTCATATCTTCCAGCACGAAATCGACCACTTGGAAGGAGTCCTCTTTATAGACAAAGCCAAGGATTTACAAGAAATTCTAACGGAATAAATTTATGAATGAGCAAAATAATTTCAATCAAATAATTAAAGAAAAGACACCAGGTGAGAGATTTTTGGAACATGATTATTTAACGGCAGGAAAGAAGATAAAACTAAAAAAAGTTTTCGGCAATAATGAATCGATTGAGGGTATTTTAGATTTTGATGTTAAACAAGGAAAACCAATAATTATGGACAATGGGTCGAAAAATATCGACTCAATAATAAATGCACAACTTTTGAAAGATAAGATTTTTTTAAAAACTGCTGACCATACTTACGAATTAGTACCTCCGACAGACGCAGTGGCAAAAACCAGACCAAATTCCGAAGAACTAATTAAAATTGATAATGAAATAGAAAGTGAATTAAAAAGAGCCCAAGCTTCTGCCCTTAGCATGCAAGAAGCAAAGATTCTGTTTGTAAAGAAACAAAATTTATCTCTAGAACTTAATAAGACTCCTGACATTCAAGACCAAATAAAAGAAATTGAAACAAAACTCAAAGCTTGCACAGTTGTAGTAGATACCCTTTTGGAATTTAAAATTCTTATGGAAAAAACCTCAAAAAATTATTACATAATTAGAAGTGTTATTGAACACGAAAATGCTCATTCAAATAAAGCTTCATCATTGGAAGTAATTCATGGGGGTTATTCTGTGCTTGTTTTAAAAAACAAAGAAGGTGTTTTTTCTTATTTACCAACAGCTCGTACAAAACCACAAGAAAATTGGGATGATAAAAGAAAAATTGAGACTAATATTAAAATTGGAAGAGCTCCCGAAGAATATGGTAATAGAATGTCTGACGGAGATAAAGAGAACGTAGCTAAACTGCGAGAGCAACTGGAAAATCTTAACGAAATTGATACATAATTATGGAAAAATTAAACTTTGCATTCTTCGGAACTCCAACGGTTGCAAGCCTTACACTGGATATAATGGCTAGGAATGGATATGTTCCATCCATAATCGTAACTTCACCGGACAAACCTGCCGGGCGGGGTTTGAAGATGACTCCAACTCCAGTTTCTCTTTGGGCAGAAAAAAATAATATCCCTTGTCTAAAACCTGAAAAAATCACTCCTGAATTTATCAATAATCTAAAACCTGACATCTATAATCTATTTGTGGTTGTTGCTTATGGAAAAATATTGCCGGAAATACTAATTAATGCACCAAAACTAGGAACAATAAATATCCATTATTCCCTGCTTCCAAAATGGCGCGGGGCTTCCCCTCTTGAGGCCTCACTTATAAATGGTGATGATGTCACAGGAGTAAGTATCCAACAGATGGTGTATAAATTGGATAGTGGACCAATTTTTGCCGAAAAAGAAATAACGATAGACGAGAAAATTACCAAAGAAGAATTAAGAAATAAATTAATAGAAATGGGTGGTAATTTGCTTTGCGAAATTCTTCCCAAAATTGTTAATAAAAATATCACCCCAGAAATACAGGATGAATCCAAAGCTACTTATTGCTCTAAAATAAATAAGGAAGACGGCGAGTTAGATATTGTGAATGGAAATCCGAAAGAAAATTACAATAAATATCGGGCATTCTCCGGCTGGCCAGGAACATATTTTTTTGCAACAAAACACAACAAAAAAATAAGGGTAAAAATAAAAGAAGCAGTTTATGAGAACAACCTATTCATCATCAATAGGGTCACTCCTGAAGGCAAGAAGGAAATTAGTTACGAAGATTTTTTAAGACAAAACTAATATTATTTTGAAGTAAAAGGATTGCGGTCGGACATACCTTTCAGCATTTTTTTGACACTCTTTGCTCCCCTTTTGAAAAGCGTGTGTTTGCGGTCTTTATTGCTGGTTATTTGGCGGACTATTTCCGCTTTGGCGTCATCTATGGCTGCGTATAAATCCTCTTTCTCGGAAAAAGTATAAAATTCTGTTCCGGATATTTCTATATTAAATTCAGCTCTGAAAACGTCTCCTTGTTTGTGGTGATTTGTCGTTTTTCCTACTTCCACCTGAGCTACCACCTTATCAGTATCTTTAATAAACTTTTTAATTCCATCTAAACGTTTATTCACATAATCATTAATAGCACTTGTTAACTCCATGTTCGTTGCCTTAATATTTGCGTTTATATTCATAATTTAAAAAGCTAATTAATAATACTATCATTATACTCTTAATTCATTAAAAACAAATTAATTTTCCGGTAAATTAATCGACAAAAGTTTACTTGGGCTTTGATGGCCGTTTATTATACGAACGCTCTTTGTAGAAACATGGAATAGAGATGCAACAATCTCTACTATCCTTTTATTGGCTTGATTCCTTTCGGCTTTTTCACGGACCGAAATATTGTAGCTGTCTTCACTTTTCTTTTTTACTTCTTCTCTCTTCGCCCCGGCCTGAACTTTAACCTTTATATACATGATGTATAAATTATAACAAAATAGAAAATATCTTGATAGGTCTACCGTTTGGCTTTTTTAATACAATAAAAAGGGTTATAATACGTCTATGAGTAAAATATTGAAATTTGTAAAAATCTTTTTCTTTATATTATACATATTGGTAATATTTTTCTTAATGCTTGAAAACAAACAAATCTCTTTATTTTACAATTTACCATCATTCATTATTCCCGGAATATTTTTCATCAGCATTCTATTTATTTGTTACAAATATATTGTTTCAATAATGAAGGAAGACCAGCTAGAGGAAGAAATTGTTTCTATAGTAAATCATTCTTTCCGCACTCCCCTTACAAGTATGATTTGGTATATGAAAGAATTGGAGAAAAATATCCCTCAAAATGAAAAAATGTTATATTTGCAAAGCCTGAATAATGGAGCCAACAAACTTCTCTCTGTAATCGATGTTCTGGTCGGCATTAAAGATGTGGAAAATACTTCGGGATATTATTTTGAAGCAATCTCAATAAGGGAAATCGTCGAGAAATCAATAAAAAAATATCGTGACAAAATTAATAAAAAAAATATCACCTTCCAAGTTTCTACTTTCAAAGATATCCCGCTTCTGACAATGGACTTGAAAAAGATTTCCTTCGTTATCGATACCATAATAGAAAATGCCGTTTCTTACACAAAACAAAATGGTAAAATTTTGATTGATTGTATTTCCGGTTCTAAAAAGCTTACATTATATATCAGCGACACAGGTATAGGACTTGGTTTAAAGGATAAAATTATGCTTTTCTCGAAATTTTACCGCAACCATAAAGCCAAACTTATGAACACCGACGGAATGGGTCTTCGACTATATTTGTCCAAGCAAATCATCAAAAGACACGGTGGTAAAATATACGCCAAATCAAACGGTTTGAATGAAGGCACAACTTTTTTTATAGAATTACCGTTTCGAAAGTAATTTCATTTTAAAACAATAAGACCTATAATTCCCAAAATTGACAGATAAATAAGGCAAGGAACAATGACTCCTTTTAAGACACCAACTTCCCCATTCTTCGTCCCCGTCACGGCTTCGGCTGTCAGAATATCTGCGAGCGCTATCATATTACCAGCCGCCGCTCCAACAACGCCAAGAGCAAGAATTACACTGGTGTTCAGAGAAAGATTTGTAGCTGCCATATTAAATAAATGACCAAACATGATATTGGAGACTGTAACACTGCCGGTCATGAAAGCTCCAAAAGCTCCGATAAAAGGAGCGAAAAGTGGGAGGAGAGCTGTTTCAAAACTCTTAGTAATAAGACTAATTGCCGAAAGAAGCCCTGAATAATTGTTACCGGAATTTATCATTATTTGGACCATTGCCAACATTGAAAAAACAACGAGGAAAGGACGAATTGCTCCTTTTGCGGCTTTCTTGATTGAACTTTTGATTATCTCACCTTTCTCTTTCCAAATCAGCATAACCAATAAACCGGAAATTATAAAAATAAAACCAGGGTTAAATAAACTGAAAGTGTGACTAAATCCTAAAGATAACGGTATTCCAAAATTTCCCAAAATAAATTTACCTAAAATCAATAATGCAATAAGAATGATATAAGGGAGAAATGCTTTGGCTGGTGACATTGAAGACGTCTCCACCTCTTCTTTTTTCCCTGAAAGTGATAACACTTCTTTCGGAACCAGAAAACCGAGTTTTACAGAAATGATAATCGCCACTAATCCAAAAAGTGAACCAAGAATTGATGGAAATTCTTGTCCCAGAAAAACAAAGAAAAGAGATGGCACAACGAAAAGCAAACCCGAATATATGGCAAATGGTAATGCGTCAAAAAATTCTTTTTTTCTGTTCGGTCGTCCTCCGGTAATAAACCAAAGCATAAAAACCGGAACAATAAATCCGACGAGATTAAGTAGCGCGGAATATAACGGAACCAATGTTGTATTTAATCCGACAAACCCCATTTTTATCGGGGTTCCGGCGGCACCAAAAACTCCCGGGGCGCTATTCCCTAACAGGCCAACAACCAGTGCTCTTATTGGAGTTAATCCTAAGCCCATCAAAATAGGCACGGCTATAGCCGCCGGAGTTCCGAAGCCAGCTGTCCCCTCGATGAAGCATTCCAAAAACCAGGCAATGATAATTATCTGAATTCGATAATCTTTTGAGAGACTTCCAAGATAATAAGATATATTTTTTATTATTTTTAAATCTTTTAGAATTTCGAGAAAGAATATAGCTCCAAAAATAATTATAAATATATCTAGAGCGACGAAAAATCCTTTTCCGTAAGATGCGTATAGGAAAGATGGCATTATCTTCCAGTAGAAAATTGCCAGGATTGTATAAAGAGCAAGTGTAACAAAAGATGACCAAAGAAGCGGTACTTTTTTTACAAGTAAAAGGAAAAGAAAAACCAGAAAAGGAAACAGCGACAGTAGGATTGGAATATTATCGATATTCATTATGTTGTATATGACACTAAAAAAATTCTAATCAATGCATTATAATTATTGGGTTTTGAGCCAACTAATCATTTTTAAAAACGTTCCGGGTCCCACTTCCCCATCTTGTGTTAAGCCTTGCGCTTTCTGGAAAGCTTTTACGGCTGTTGCTACACTTACGCCATAATCGTTATCAACTTTTGTCGAAGTATTATTATATATATTCAAAAATTTCTGCAATGTTCCCACCGCAATACCTTGCGATTTATTCTTAAGATAAGTCTTGCCGTCCGCAAGTTTTTGTAAATCATCTATAAGACTTTGATATTTGTAAGCAGGGGTTTTAGCCGGAATACTGGTGGGAGTCGTAGTAGTTCCTGGTGTTGTACCGGCCGAAACGTTTTGTTCGTTTTGGGTTTCCGCTTCTTTCTCCGCTTTCAAGAGATTGTAATCTGTTTTTGCTTGAGCTAGCTCTTTGGTAAGTTCTTCATTTTGTTGTTCCAATTCTTTCTGTTTTTGACTATCGACGTGAGTACTCCCCGATTCTATCGTTGAAAACGCCCAGTAGCCGGAAAGACCCAACAGGGCTAAAATAAAAATTGAAAACAAAGTAAATTTAAAATTATCCATATATTGATTATAACAAAAAAATATTTTTACGCCAAATTATGGCGCTTTAATGAAAAAGCGGTAAAAGAAATATTTAGAAATTTCAGCAATAAACAGATAACCAATAACAATACCTGCAATTAGTAATATTAATGTCATGGGAAGCGGAGCAAACGAGAGAAGCGGACCAAGCGGTGTGTAAGGAACTATCCAAGCGATTACGACGATGAGAATTGCGCTTAGAGTAACAAAAATTCCCGGTTTACTTCTAAAGAATGGCACACGTTTGGTCCTGATAATAAAGATAACAAGTATTTGGGTGGCGATAGATTCAATAAACCAACCTGTTTGAAAATGTCGTGCATCCAAATGGAATACTTTATAGAGTAAAAAGAATGTCAGAAAATCAAAAATTGAACTCAAAAGTCCAAAGACAATTATATATTTGGAAAATTCTTTCATATTCCATTTCAATGGAAGTTTTACCGACTCAGCATCGGTCGTATCGGTCGGAATTGTCGTTTGAGAAATATCATACAAGAAATTATTGAAGAGTATTTGGGACGAAAGCATCGGGAAAAACGGCAAGATGAATGAGGCGCCCATCATTGAAAACATATTGCCGAAGTTTGAACTGAAGCCCATCTTTATATATTTGAGAGTATTTTGGAATGTCTTTCGCCCTTCTATAACTCCATCTTTGAGCACGTGTAAATTTTTATTGAGCAGTATTATATCGGCCGTTTCTTTGGCTACGTCAACGGCATTGTTGACGGATATGCCGACATCGGCAATTTTCAAAACCGGAGCATCATTTATGCCGTCACCCATATAGCCGACGGTGTGCCCTTTCTTTTGTAACATCCCAACAATTCTCTCTTTTTGTTCCGGGGAAACTCGAGAAAAAATATTAATGGAATCAATTTTTTGCAAAAGCTCCAAGTCGGAAAGCGCATCAAGCATCACACCGGTCATTGTCCCTTCTATTTTTATATTTAAGTCTCGACAGATTCTTTCGGTCAGAATTTCACTATCGCCGGTGATAATTTTCACAAGGACAGAAAGCTCGCGCAACTCTTCGAGAGCCAAGCTGGCACTCTTTTTTGGCGGGTCAAGGAAAGCGGCGAAACCGATGAAGGTCATCTCTTTTTCTTCCTGATTTTCATAATTTACTCTTTCTTCCTTTTCGATTTTTTTTACGGCAATCGCCAGTACCCGGAAACCGTCGGCGCTTAATTTGTCATATTCTTCCCCGGCTTTCTTTATATTTTCATCACCAAATTTTAATTTGTCTTCCTCACTTTCCAAAAATGTGGAGATTGGGAATATACTTTCCGGAGCGCCTTTGGCAATCAATAATCTTTCTCCATTGTGCTCAACGACGATAGAATCACGTCGCCTCTCAAAATCAAAAGGAATCTCGTCAATTTTCGTATACGAACTTGTATCCATTTTCCCGTGTACCTGAATGGCTTCATCAAGGGGACTTTTGCGGGCTGTGTGATAAATACTGTTTAGATAAACATACAAAAGAACATTTTTGGAATCAAGACCATTCATATTTACACATTTTACTAATTCTATTTTGTCCTCAGTCAAAGTTCCCGTTTTATCGGTGCAAAGAATATCCATACTCCCAAAGTTCTGAACCGAAGCCAGATTTTTCAAAATAACTTCCTTCTTGGCCATTCGAAGCGACCCGTGAGAAAGCGTGACAGACATTATGACCGGCAGAAGTTCCGGCGTCAGCCCGACGGCAATGGCCGCGGCAAAAAGAAAAGAATTCAATATTCCCCTGCCGTAAAAAGCATTGACCAGAAAAACAATCATCACCATGACTAAAGTAAGTCGAAGAATAAAAACACTAAAATGTTTCAGCCCATGTTCAAAACTCGTCGCTTCTTTGGTGACAGAAAGTTGCTTGGCAATTTTTCCGAATTCCGCTCTCTCGCCGGTTTGGACGACTTCGACTACCGCATACCCGGTCACTACCGATGTCCCCATGAATACGGCAGTCGTATCAGAAAGATTTAATTGTTTGCTGACTAAAGGCGAATTATCTTTATTGATAAATTTTTCAACAGGGAAAGATTCACCGGAGAGCGCCGATTGATTGACGAAAAAATCATCAGCCGAAATGACAATGCAATCCGCCGGGATAACGTCGCCAGCTGAAAGCTCCACGATGTCCCCAGGGACAATCAAATGGAAAGAAATTTCTTGCTTTTTCCCGTCGCGGCGAACCGTGGCCGTCGAAGCCACTTTCTCGACTAATTTCAAGGCGACTTTTTCCGATTTGTAGCTATTGAAGAAATCCAAGATGACCGAGATTAAAACAATAACAATAATGATTATGGCATTGACGCGTTGGCCGAAAAAGAAAGATATCGCCGCAGCACCAATTAAAAGAAATAGAAGTGGATTATTAAACTTCTTAATAAGCATCTCAATCGGTTGCAACCTTTTGCGACGGTAAATTGTATTCTCGCCAAACTCCGTAAGATATTTTTTCGCCTCTGCCGACGACAAACCAACTTTCTGGTTTGTCCTTTTTATATTGGGCATATTTTGTATTATAGCAGAAAAAAGATTAGATATTAAAAATTTATCCGATTATCTCTACCCATCTGAGACGAAGTGAAACTTTTTAAGTAAGATAAAATAAACAAGCCCTTATCAAAAAAGATAAGGGTCTTGAGTTATATTTTCTCTTGTCTACGACAATTACTGGAGAGAATAACCAGTAAAATAATCAAGTTTTGATTTCTTCTTCAAAGGAGGAAAGAAATTCTTCAGAAAGATCAATCAGCCTTTGAATACCTTGTACGCAGAGAGTATCATCTGATGATGTGCGGATTTGTTCAGTCAGATAACTAATAACAGTTTCAGCAATTTTTGTTTTGCTATGATAAGTTCGATCGTCATCTGAAGACTTTGCATTGCCTTCTTCAAAGACTCTGTCATTCTTAAGTAAATCACCAAGTTTCAAAGTTAAAACTTTAGTAAACGAGAAGGAGAAACCTGAAATTTGATCCTGTTTTAAAGATAATTTTAGCTTTGGCATTTTTTTTATTTTAATGTTATTACTCCGTGAACTATTAAAGTATCCTCAGAAAAGAAACTTAAATAGTTCACTGAATAATCAAAACCTATATCAAAGAACCACTATCTTTTGTATGATAGCATAATTATGGCACTCTGTCAATATCTATTTTGGAGGGTTATTAGTTTACAAACGTCAACGCGGTTCCCACTTGGTCGCCACGGCCGGTACGGCCAATGCGGTGGACGTAGTCTTCGTAGGTCGCTGGGACTTCGAAGTTGATGACGTGCGAGACGTTCGGGATATCAAGTCCTCGAGCAGCTACGTCGGTCGCCACAAGTATTTGCGAGTGGTTTTCGCGGAAAGCTTTGAGTGCGCTTTGGCGGCGATTTTGATTTTTATCTCCATGAATTGATTCGGCTTTGAATCCTTGGCGAACTAGTATCTGGCAAAGTTTTTCAACACCGTGTTTGGTTCGGCCGAAAATAAGAACTTTTGAAAATTCTTTTTTAGATAAAAGATTACTCAAGTGCTCTATTTTATCACTGCCTTGTGGAACGCGGATAATATCTTGTTCAACGTTTCTTGCTGTCTCTCCTGTTTTAACCGAAATTTTTTCCGGATTGGTCAAAAATTCTTTGATTAATTTATCGAGCTCTCCAGTAATCGTTGCTGAGAATAAAAGTGTCTGACGGTTGGGCGCCATACCCGCCATTATGAACCTCATATCAGCGACGAAGCCCATATCGAGCATGCGGTCGGCTTCATCGAGAACGATTGTGCGGAATTCTGCCAAGTGTATTACTTTGCGGTCAACCAAGTCGCGTAAACGTCCCGGCGTTCCGATGACGAAATTGTGAGCTCGGCGCAAACCATAAATCTGATTGGAAATACTCATTCCGCCAACCGAGCAGACTGAGAAAATTCTCAAGTCACCGCGGAATTCCATCAACTCCTGATTAATCTGCAATGCCAGTTCGCGAGTCGGCACAATGACAAGAACTTTTTCGCGTGGATTTTTTAGAATTTTATCAAGAAGCGGAATGAGAAAGGCCGCCGTTTTGCCGGTACCGGTATTTGCCACGCCGACGACATCGCGACCAGAAAGCACATAGGGAATTGCCACATCCTGAATCGGAGTTGGTGTTACATATCCTTTCTTTATTACGTTTGCTTTTATCACGTTATTAATCGCAAAATCCGCAAATTTATTTTGTGGCACATACGGAGCCGATTTGATAATTGGGTCAGCCTTGCAAACGAAACGAGAAGACGGAATAGTGCTTCCACCATTAAAACGCCCTCGAGAATTACCCCGACTTGCTGGTCTTGATTGATTATTTGAACGACCTCGAAAACTGCTTCTTTGACCATTTTGACCACCTGCTCGGTGGCCTCCTCCATTCGCATAATGCGAAGCAGGCTTGCCGGAGCTAGTGCTTCGGTTATATTGTTTATACATAATTTTTACTCGGTCTATATATTAAAGTAAGACGGACCGAGACCTTTCCCTCCAGTTTCCATAAAGACTATCGCGAGGGATAAGGCATTATATATAGCGCAACAAGCGCAAGAAACCAATGAGAATACAACTTACCTAAAGAGTATATAATATTTGATAGTATTTGTCAAGCTCCACACCTATATTTTTATTGTAGCACTTTGGACTACGTCGAAAACTATAAAAATATACGTGTAGCGTCAAGCCAGTCATCGAATCAAGAAAATATAAAATGGTTCCCAATTTGCTTGGGAACCATTTATTTTAAAAATATCGAGATGTTTTAAATTATCTCAAAGAACTTTTTTTCATGTTCAGCCCACCCGAGTTTTCCCTCTCTACTTTCAGCCAATTCTCTCCAGAACTTATCGGCTACTTTACTAATTGTCTGAATATCATCTATGATAATTGACAATTTAGATAATTCTTTTTTAAGTAAATCATCCGACGCAGGAGATATTTCTACTGGTGACACGGTTTCTCTTCCCTTTGAATCCGATTCGTAGTCAAAGCCTGAACCTTCAAGTGCCATCAAGATACGACGATCGTTTGTATGATGACAAATAACTAATTTTGCCTTAATTTTTTCCATTTATAAAAGTTTTAAAAGTTTGAAATTACATTAATTATTTGTGATCAGAGAATTTAACAATATAATGGAAAGACCCTTTTCCAAAAAAACTTTCTTCATAATATTCTTCGGATGAAACAGAAGAATTTGTAGTGTCTTTGTAAGTGACCTTTATTTTGTTGTTCCTTGTAACGTCTATACTTTGGACAACATATCCTTTTTTAAATGGAATATTTATCGTGTCCTCAGTATTTTTCCCGCCAAGGATTATTTGAGCGCCGTTTTTGGCTCTGCCATTACAAGCAGCAAGTGTTATTATTACACTCAGCAAAAAAATCAATTTTTTCATAATTGTCTATATTAAGTGGTTAATTATTTGTTTAGATTACTCTAAACTCCTTACAGAAATACAGAGTAATCCAAACAAACGCAACCAAATATCAAAGAACCACTACTATCTGTAGGATAGCATAATTTTGTTGTTTTGTCAATGCTTAAGTTTTGGGACGAAAATACTTTTTGATGAAGATACTCCCCCAGACGATGAGGAGAGACGAGTAGTTTATTATCATGAACAACATGTTGCTCCAGGCTATGCCGTAAGGAAAGCGGTATGAAGATAACGGGAAAAGAAATGGCGTTGGGAAAAAGGCTAGAGAGTGCGATGGAATATCGATTAGAATATGAAATGCCCAGCCGAGAAGAACCCAAGGCGGACGTTTTCTGATAGCCCAGACGATTAGGAATATCACGGCAAAGATTATTAAAGAGTGACTATATTGATAAAGGTCATGAGATAGATTTAATCCTGCGGCAACTTGATTTCTTGTGGTGAAAAATTGAAGTGTTCTTGCTCCGGTTAAAATAGTCCATAGTGCAATGACGAAAGGAATTGAGAAAGCGAATAAATCCGGGAATATACCCCAAAAGGCTGTCCAAATTAAATTCAATTTAAATGGCTTGCCTTTCTTAAGGGCGGCCAGGTTGGCCTTTCTGGCTGCCACTGTCGTCCATAATGTGTGAGCTAAAATATCCATAAAGAAACTGACTCTCTAGAAATTTTAAGACCTTTTACTAACTGACTTTTTCTTGTCTTTCTTATTCTTGAGCATAAGTTTTTTGACTGCCAGTCTTTTCTTCGTCTTATGGGAATGCTTTGACTTTATGTGTGCGATTAAATGCGTTGCTCTTTTTGCCATAAATAATATTTATTTCGATTATTAATAATATGATTTTATTATACTTTATATCCATGGATAATACAAAGAAAAATACCCCACCCGCCAAAAGCGGATGAAGGGTATTTTTCTTTTAATTATGCGCGAGATACTTTTGTTGCAGCTGGGCCTTTTTCACTTTGAGTAACTTCAAAAGTGACTGTATCGCCAACTTGAAGTTCGTCAAATGTAACGCCAACTAACTCTTTGGAATGAAAGAAAAGATCTTTTGCTTCGCCTTCGCGAGCAATAAATCCAAATCCTTTATCTGTGAGAGTTTTGATTGTTCCTGTCATCATGTGATTTTATTTTTGATTATTTTTGCTTGAAACTTCGACGTTGTTCCTGTGCCTTAACACAGAGTACAGTATAACACATTTTGGAAATATACCTAATGTTTTATCCAGAATAAAAAGAGGCTGACTTATTTTAAGACAGCCCCATGTGTATAAATCCCTTCCTTTTTTTTATTTAATAATTAATTTCTTTGCTGTGTAGTAGTTATTGTCCTTGTAAAACTTTACTATATACAGCCCCTTTGGCAAACCGGCTGTTGATAAACTGCTATTTATTTTCTTACTGTTTATCATTACAGTACCGGTCATGTTACAGATAACTACGTTCATTCCTTCACATTTTTCAGAAAAATTAATTTGGTCATGCGTCGGATTGGGATAGATATTGACCTTGTCAGATGTATTTACATCGTTGACCGAAGTTGTTACATCTCCCTCGTATTGAACCAATACATAATCGACTAGCATTCTGCCGATTATATTTTCGGTTTTTACGTTAGTTGGCTGTAAAGTGCCATCATAAGCTTCTGCCCATGAATCAGCAGGTGCCCACATACTTAAATGCAGTTGCACAGGACCAGTTGGTACTTTGTTTGACCTTCTCACTTCAAGACCATCAATCCCCCATATTATTTCTTTTGGAGTAATCTCCAAAGTATACGTATGATAGATCGCGATTGAATTTGAGATGATAAATTCACGCGGATCTCCTACAGGTGATCCTTTAACAAAGACGTCGGTGACCACCGGATCCGGGTCACTTAAAATTTCATTCGTCAGCAATCCAAATAAGATCTGTTCATCGGAATTCCCAAATTTAGGCAATCCTTGTACAAATATAAAACCAGCCATTCCTCGTGGTGCCGGGTTTTGTATTCTGGCCCGAACCGTAAAGACTAGCCTACCATCCCTCATTTCAAATTCTTGTTTCGTAGCCAAATCAGTACCGAGAATGTATTTCCCTTCCGTGGTCCAAGTTTGAGCTTCAACCTTTGCTTCGCTGAAAGATGACTGCGGTAAGGGCGAATTTCTGTAGATTGTACGACCCATAGTTATCGGTGTACCATCCTGGTTTTCATGCCATGGAAAATACCAGTTTGCAGCATCAACAGTCAAATCGGCGAAGTGGTCGTAAAAAAGATCTTTCAGTGCCTCGACATTTCCACATATGATGATAGTGCTTATAGCTAAAATCATCAAAACTTTCTGTTTTGTTTTCAATTTTTTCCGTATTTAATTAATTATTAGAATTCTCAAAAAGCTCGTATTACGTCGATAATAACATTTTTTGCATTGCTGTCAATTCCTTAAATCGTCTTATTTATATAGTAATCCACCGGGGCAAAATCGTCGGTCAGAATCGGTAAATTTGTCTCAATCGGTTTTTGCCATAAATGTCCCAGATATTCGTTTAATGTCGAGTCGACATCAGTAAAAGATGGGCTTTTTTCACTTCGGAGCGCCACCAAAATTACATTTTGAACTTGACCACCATTATCTGGCCTTGTTACCGGAAATAAATATACTTGGGGGAAAATATTTTTGTATGTTATATATTCAGCCTTTAGGAAATCGCTCTTTCCCCCTTCCAAAGCGGAAATAATATTTAGCACGACAAGTCCATTATCATTTAAAACATTATATTCCTCCTGTATTGCTTCCTTTGTCGTCAGTTGATATGGCAAAGAATAATGAGAAGTGAAAGCGTCGCCGTAAATCACGTCATATTTTTCTTTTGTTTTATTCAAGTACACTCTCCCGTCTTCATGATAAATAGTCAGTCTTGGGTCATCCTTCAATCTAAAATATTCTTTGGCCAACTCGGTGACTTTTGGGTCAATTTCAACGACATCTATAGTCGCATCTTTATATCTTTCCAAAAAATATTTCGGGTACGAATACCCGGCACCACCGAACATCAAAGTTTTCTGGAAGCTTGGATTAAAATGTTCCGCTAAATTGTAATATTTGGTGTATTCATTTACCAGTTCATCGCTATTTAAGAACATTGACGAGTGATTTTCATTATTAATACCCATTGTCTTTACCAACTCGCCCGTTCCCTTATCAATATGGTCATAGACCCAGATACGATTATATGCAGTATCAACGTCGATAAAATTTGTAAATTTAACATCCTTCAATATTACGGAGTTAAAAATATTCATTACTGAGCAACCTATAACTATAATAAGCAAAAAAAATAATTTTGTTTTTACAAATTGTTTTATGGAAAGAGTGATAGACGTAAGGATTAAAGTTATTAACAATATAATTAACAATTTATTCGTGCCAAAGTATGGAATCAAATAAAAACCGGATAAAAATGTCCCGAATATACTGCCAAGAGTCGATATGGCATATAGATTACCGACAGTTGAAGCTAAAGTATCCAAATTGTGCATTTTTAATTTTACGGCATAAGGAGAAATCATCCCGAGACATATACTAACAGGCGCAAATAAAATTATTGAGACGAAGACAGAAGTAATTTTGGCATCAGAAAAAACACCCTGTAATCCAATGAGCCAATAATCTTTCGTCAGGGTCGTTAGTCCAATTAAAATTGCCGAGATGAAAATAATAGCCGATAAACTCTCAAAATTCGGTTTTTTGTCCGCAATTTTTCCGCCCCAATAATAACCCAAACTAAGGCTACCCAAGATAACACCTATCAAACTTGTCCAGACGAAAATCGATGTCCCCAAGTATGGTCCGAGCACTCTTGAGCCGACGAGCTCAAAAATCATAACTACCGCACCACATACAAAGACAACAATTTCCAGGATGTATTTATTGAATTTCATTTTGTGGTTTTATTATAACATAAAAATAAAAAGTTCTGTCATTATTTTTCAATAACAACAGAACAATTTCTAGGCTTTCTACACGGCCATAAGAATTTTTTCTTCTGTTTCATTAATTATTATTTCCCCGTCAAATTCAAACAAAACTTTTATAGCCTTTTTAGAGAAATTAAATTCATCAGCTGGAACATATAAATCAACATAGACAAGGTAAGGTTTTTTACAATTTTCCTTATAGAAACTTTTCATTCTGAAAGTTTTATGATATTTTTCTTCATCATTAGGTATTACAGTGATTCCTGTTTTTTTTAAGTTATCTTTCATTTTTTTTATAAAATAAAGTATTGTGCCTTCAGCTTCAGCTTTTACCCTTATTCTATATTTATTATTTCCCTTGTCCGTGTATCCTAAAAAAACATCTTTTCTTGTAGTCATTGTATTAGATTTATGGGTTAACACTATAAATTGATTATTCTAAAAACCCCTGGAGAGGTCCTTGGAATAATCAACAAATAGTAATTAACTAAAATCAATTATCAAAGACCTAATGTTATCTTAATGATATACATTTTTATTTTACTGTCAATTTTTTTGTAAATATTTTTGTTAATAACTTTTTAATTAGATATCATTTTGAATTTTTTCAACTAGCTCTGCACAGTGTGAGCAACGTTTTGCTTCAATCGGTATTTCGCTTAAACATTCCGGACATTTTTTTGTAGTTGGGTCGACTGGCGGTTCTTTATGAGAACGGGAAATAAGCAAGTTTATCGGTTTGACAACGAAGAAAAATACCGATGTTGCCACCAAGATAAAAGAAACGAGAGCATTAATGAAATGTCCATACATAAACTTGCTGCCATTTATCACAAAAAATAAACTTGAAAAATCCGGAGCCTTAACAATGGCAGCAATGAGCGGGGTGATTACATCCGATACCAAGGCCGCAACTATTGTCCCGAACGCCGCTCCGATGACTACACCGACAGCTAAGTCGACGACATTACCTCTAAGTAAAAATTGCTTGAATTCTTTCAACATAAAAATTTAATTAAAATTGATAATAAAATAATTATTTTGAGATCCCGTCTATAAAGTCGTGATATTTTTTATCTTCTTGACCAATATGTTTTAGCCACCACTGCCCTATGTATGTTTCGATGTCCAGAATAAGTTCTCTCGGCGAAACTCCGCTATTCAACTTTTTCTTGAAAGAAAGGTTGTTTAAAATAAATTCTTTATGTCTGCCTCTGTGTTCATCAAACTCAGGATAGTTGTATTTTCTCATGTATTCTTCCTCATAAGAAAAATGATCGTTAACATACCCGTCAAAGAAATGTATTGCTTCAGATACTTCCTTGGAAGTTGCTCCAAAAGTCATAGCATGAATAATTTCATTAATCTGCAATAACAACTTTTGATGTTGGTTATCAATATGGTCCTCTCCAACCGACATATCTTTCGTCCATTCAAAATAAATTGACATATAAAATAATATTTCTTAAAAAATAATAAAACGATTAACTTTTACATTATACCATATAAGCCAACCAGTGTGGCCTCATCAATAATGTGCCCGTTCATCGCCTTAATAAGGTCTGCTTTTGTCGAAGTTTTTACTACTGAAAGAATAGTGTTGAGAGCATAGAGTTTAAAATTGTAGTGATGAATACCGGATGGTGGACAAGGAGCAATCCACCCTGGTTTATTCAGGCTTGTGTAACCCTCTTCGGAACCACTTGGCACGCTATTGTTTTCAATCAGAGATGTTTTAGGATCAATATTCCAAACCACCCAGTGCACGAAATCTCCATTTGGAGCATCAGGGTCATCGACAATTAGTGCCAAACTTTTTGCATTTTTAGGAACATCGGATATTTTGAGCGTCGGTTGCGTACTTTTTCCATTGCAAGTATATTCCACCGGGATTTTGCCGTTGTTAGTAAAAACATCACTTTCTATTTTCATATATGTTGAAATATTTACATTTTTAAAATTAATCGACTCATTTTCTTTAATTAAAATTTTGGAAAATAAAACCACTCCTAGTATTATCACTATTAATAAAATTAGCCATGCTTTTAAATTCATAATAAATTGATTTATTTCTTTTCCACGACAATCGTGCATTTGGTAAGAAGAGCCGCCAAAGCTCCGACAACTGCCAACACTGGAGCAATAATTGCCCCGACTGCCCCATAAGTCAGAGGAATTTCGACAATCACCTTGTCTTCTTCGTTTTTTATTATAAGTTTCCTTATATTACCCTCATGAATCAATTCTTTGACCTTTTTTAACAAGTCCTTACCGTCTATTTTAAATTCTTGTTTCATAAATTTATTGTTGTTGACTTATAATTTCCCTTTATTTTAACATAAAGTTAATAGATTCAAAATTAAAATTTATTTTAACGGGTTTTCCCCGCGTATAACACGGACCAAAAAAAGAATTATCGCTATTACCAAAAGAATGTGGATAAATCCTCCCAAAACGAAACCACCCAAAAGACCTAAAATCCACAGAATTAATAAGATTATTGCAATTGTAGTAATCATAGATATTTTTTACAACTCAAAACACTAGTCCTCGACCTCATTTATTATAATATATATAAATGAATTTATTATTAATACCTTAAACTGGTTCAAGATTATATTTAATTATATCATATTTGCTTTATTAATTATTTCTTCCCTAGTGGAAACGAATTCCCTCTTTTTCTTCCTTCACCTTTTAAGGATGAAGCTCTTTTCAGGACATTTTGTCCGAATTTTGCCCTTATATTGTCACTGACTTCTTCTATAATACTCTTTGATTCTGATTTATCCTGCATCCCAAATAAATCTCTTGGCACTTCTTCGCTACGTCGCAAATTTTGCAGTGTAATCCCTGTTGAGCGAATTTTTTCTCCGTTTTGTAAAATTTTTTTGAAAACATTTTCAATAGTGTTAAGGATGATACTCGGATTATTTGTATAAAGCGGCAATTTACTTTCACCGGAACGATAAGCAAAATCGGTGTTTTTAACAAAAAAAGAAACGGCATTAGACATCAATCCAAGTCCTCGGGCATGTTCGCAAGCTCGTTCGACATTCTCCGAAAGCTCGGCGAAGATTATTTTCGAGTCGCTTGACGATGGTCTGAATGTGGCAGTCGATTGGATTGATTTTTGGTCGCGCGGGTCGGCATCGGCATCAACTTCGTAGAAATTCTCGCCAGAAAGTTCTTTTTGTAATATGTATATAGGTTCGGAAAAATATTTCTTTATTTGCTCGCTCGGATAATGAACAAAATCATAAGCGGTTTTTATCCCCATATTTCGTAGGCGCGGAACAGTCCGGCGACCAATGCCCCAGACGTCATCTATCTCGGTTTTTTTCAAAGCTTCCTCTTCATCTTTTTTATCAAGCAGCAAAACCAGACCGTTCGGTTTATTCAATTTCGAAGCCGTCTTGGCCAAGACTTTGGTCCGGGCAAGACCAAGTGAATATGTAACTCCAAAAGAATTCTTTATTTCGTTCTTGATATCGTTTGCCAACTTTTCGGCACTGCCGGCAAGACGAATATCCGATGGTTTGACCACAGCAAAACACTCATCAATGCTATATTGCTCCACTTGCTCGAGATATGACACGAGTATATCGTATACTCCACTTGAAATCCTTCCGTACAAATCAAAATGATGAGGAAGTATAATCACTCGGGGGAATTCTTTCTTAATCTTAAATATTGGCATCCCGCGAGTGACTCCGAGACTCTTCGCTTCATAACTCATGGCCACAGCGATTCCTCGGTCTTCTCCGACAATAACTGGCTTACCTTTGTATTCCGGATGTTGCGACACTTCACACGAGACAAAGAAAGAATCCCCGTCGACATGAAGAAATAAATTTTCTGAACTAATAGACATTCCCCTATTGTAACAAAATATAGTTTACTTTTATATTTTTTTTACCTTATGCTCATGGAATATTAACCATAGAATTATGATGTCAATGATAGTAATTATCAGTAGGGCTATAGAGTGATTTATCAGAAGATGATATATCTGATACATAATTAACCCACCAAGTCCAAAAATGGCCACAGGATAAGCCCACTTTTTTCTTTGTAACAAACCGACAATTATTATGAGCTTTACAATACCGTGTGTTAGAAGATAAAAAATAAGAAAATGTTTTCCCGAGAAGGAAAATTGATGAACATCTTTTAAAATTAAATTGGCAAAAAAATCATTTGGGTCCTCAACAAGTTCTCCGTGAATAATTTTTAAAATGAAATTTACTATATTGTTGGTGCTTATAAAATACAGAACGGCTCCGATACCAACTTCCAATAATGCTTGCATTGTTTTAAGCAAAAGACCGAATTCATAAACTGCAAATATTTTTTTTTCTTTTGTTTCCTCCACTGTATTAATATATCATAAACGAGACAAATTTTGTTTATACTACTCAGCTCCACGTCTGGAAGTTGAACTTTTTTGAATATGAAAATAAAAAAAGACCCTTGCATTTTTTAATGAATGTAGGTATCTATTTTATTCTTGTCTATTCAAGAAGAATTTCATATATCTTTTTTACTTTACTAAAAATATCCAACTCTTCTCTTGTACTTCTGGCTCTTGAATTTGGAACAGTAATCCCTATATCGATTTCAGCTCCAATGTGAAAGATAGTAACTCCTGGTAATGTTTTCAATTTTTCTAACATATTAGTGCTTAAGTTCCCTACATCTTTTAAAATTATTCCTTTCATTTTATCTATTTTTGGTTTATACTATTTTTTCCTCACATTACTTCTTAACAATAATTTTGTCAATTATAACTCAAAAACAACCTTACATAATAAGATTAAATTCATTTGTTCCGAACTTGGAACGATACTCGAAAGAGTTTAATTTTTGGATTCGAGGATAACCATTGATTGAGGATTGAAGCCTTTGACGACCAACCAGATGCCCAACGAAAACTCAAATAGTGCGACTGGAATTGAGGATAATCCTGCAAGAGGGGCATGTTGACCGATTAAACCGAACATTACCGCTAGATAACCAATAAGTAGTATTGGTGCCCCAAAGATTCCAATTAATGAAAGACCTCTCGGTACCAACTGCGACTTATATAAAAGAAATCCCAGTAACAAGTCACATATGGCTGGCATGAGGCTTTGCCCGAGGAGGAAGATGCGGTCATAAAGGGCGACAAGCGCATGACTTGCGACCAACGCATTTGGTCCAACTCCGGCTTGTCGCAATGTCACAATTGACAATAGAAACGCCACACCGACGAAGATAGTACTGGATTCCAAAATTCTGGCGGCGATGAGGCCTAATGCGAGTGTTTCATTTTGTTTTTTGAGAACACGAAATAACACAACAGCGGTAGCGATACCTGCAAGGGCCACGATAATCTCCAGGATACCGCCGATGATTGCGGAAGTGTCCGGCCCGGCACCGAGAATGTAGTTAGCACTTTTTACTTGACCGTAAATAGCAAGAGTCGGAACCGAAACAAATGTGAGCAGGTAAAGTATGCCAGCCGTTAATGATATTTTTCTCGACGATAGTAAGACTTCCTTATTTATTTCGACGTTCTGTTTGTTTAAGTTTGTTTTTTCTTCCATATTATTATCGTTGGTTAAATTATTATAATTTCGAACTTTATATTATTGTGTTTTTTATGCCGACATTTTTAATATACCCTCAATAGATTAATATTGCATTAATAATATTTTTTTCATCAAAAGCCCTCATGAAAAGACCCAAGATTTTTACTACTCCCCGTCTGGGGCGAAACCTGCCCGCCCTCGCGTACTCGGGAGCAGGCGGGTGGGAACCTTATTGAATGAGGGAAAATAAAAAAGACCCTTGCATTGTTTGATGTAGGTATCTATTTTGTTTTTGTTATCACATTTTTACCCTCCAACTTCGGTTAAGTTTCGAGTTGCAACTTTACATTCTTTACCAAGAATTCCACAAAATTCTTCGGCACCAATCTCTATTAAGTCGAAGCAGAAGAGTTGGCCATCTTTATTGTGCGGTATCTCAACAACAAAGAGTTGCTCAAAAATACTCGCCGTAATGAAATTAAAGAAAAGTATTTCCGTTTCTCTTTTTGTTTCTGTAAAAGGAAAAACAAAAACGTTATATCCTTTTCTTTTGTATTTTTCAAGCATCGCTATGAGTGCTGTCGTATTTAGTGATTTATCAACCACTAAAACATTAAATATTTTTCCTTCCATCTTTATAAAGATTAAGTAAAAGCTTTTCCTTTACTCTACTCCTTTTCACAAAAATTATCAATTTGATTTGAATTAATGAAAACAAAAAACCACCATATTAAAATTGAGTAAATAATTTACTCCCCGTCTGGAAGAAGGTTAAACTATTTAAACAAGATTTTTCCTTTAAATGGATTGGGCAACCCAGAATTTATACCTGCTTCCGCATCGCTCAACCCCGCATAGAGTGTCACAGTACCATCATCGCCAAATACCAAACTACTAGGAAAGATGATATCTGCTAATTCTGTATTTTTCTCTTCCCCCGCAGGAAAATTCTCTCTTGTCGCTATAATTTCAATCGGTGATGAAAGATGCGTTTCGGGATCATACACAAATGCCATAGCGTAGTAATGTTTGATGTCTTGTTCGTCGATATACGCAATATGTCCAACAACTCCAATTTTTCCATCTTCCAATAGATACAATTCGTTTACACCACCCCATTCTCCGGAAGCAAATTGATTTTCAATAATTTTCGCATTGAGAAGATTCTTCTCGTTCAAATCTTCGGGACTCTCTATTTCAATATAACCTATTTTACCATTTCCATTTTCTCCACCTTGTGGTCGAGTAAAAACACCAATATGACCATTTGCGAGAGACACAAGTCGGATATCTTTCATTCCGTCCGGACCGACGGCGAATTTTTCAAGCGATGAAAGATCGTGCCCGCGATAAAAAACCGTTCGGTAACCGACTTCGTCTTTATTGTCCTTTCCAGGACTGGGGTACACCTCAACGCCACCAAAAATTGTTTCATCTCCAATTTGTTTTAAAAAACCATCTTCCAACTTAAAAGTAGGTGCACCATCAATTGGAGACCACACGCCATTCTTCTCTTCAAAGAACATAACCTGCGAATCTGCCAATTTTTCTCGTTTTTCCACGCGCCCAGCAATAACTGTTCTATTGTCAATAAAAAAGGGAGCTGTAATATTATATACATCTTGTCCATCAACACCTGAAAACTGTAACTTCTCCCCCATAGGAAGAGCTTCTTTTGATTTAAATCTCTCTAGAAGTTCGGTACAACGTGGCGGATAAGGTCTTTTTTCTTTCTCTATATCTATATTATTCATTTCCATTCCCATAAGATAATTTTACCACTCTAGGGGATTAATACATAATCTTGCTCCGAACTTGGGATGATGTTTGAATGAGTATAATTAAGGACAGACAAATTCACAATTAGGACCAGAACGTCCAACATAAGAACCATCAGGACATTGTTTCGCCTCCATGGTACAAGCGACTGGTTCTTTTAATCCTGTACATCTCCAATTTATTTCAGCTGTCTTAGTTTTTTCATCTACCACACAAGCTGGATTGCATCCTTCTTTTGTTGCATTTAAATTAGCGTCATACCACCAAGTTTTAGAGTTTTCATTATAAATACCACTAGCCAAAACTTCACCACCTTTAATACAAGACTTTTCAGCAATTACTCGAGCTTCAACTTCTGATAGAAGACTGTCTATCAAATTAATTTTGACTTCATTATTATTTCTCACATAACTAAAACTTTTACTCCCTTGTATGTGACCGTCTTCATAGGTCATCGTTCCAGTTTTCATAGAAGGATTTACATTTATTGAAGTCGCATACCACGAACCACCTAAAACGGGTTTTTCTGGCACAATAGTTTTAATATTTTCACGAATATATTTTTCAACAATAATTTTGTCGTCCAATGATTCACAGTCTGTTTGTGACATTTGAAATCCTGGAGTTAATTTTGTGGTATCTTTATACATATAAACTCCATCCCCTCTATCTACCATTTCACCAAAAAACACAACTGCACTTCCTTCACCAAATTCAATTTTTAACTGTTCTGTCGCATGCATTCCTTCTCCAAATGTATCCCACAAAACATCTGCAACACGTCCGCTAATCTTGGGATCCATAGGACCAACAGTTCCTGTAAAAGTCCCCACCAGGCTATCTGTTTTTGCTGGGAGGTTTTGATATTCACCAGTTACTTTATTACCCAAGATGCTCATTTTAAGCCAAGCACGATCGGGAAAACCATTTGAAGTATCTTTTGAATATTGATAACACATGACAATAGGTTCTTTAGGTATTATAACAGCCTCTTTCTCTTTGTTTTTTATAATAAAAAAAACAACTCCAACCACTACTACAACAAACAAAACAATATAAATTAGTATTTTTTTCATAATCTAAATATACCACAGGTTCGAATTTCTACTAAGGTAGGTAAAATAACCATTATATTATATGGCTTTAAATTTTGCTCCAAACTTGGGGTGATGTTCGAAAAAGTACTGGGGAGAGGAGAAAATGTTTATCTAATTCCTGAATCACAAGAGAGATTAACTTCAATTACCTTTGATGGTTCTATGGTTATGTTTTTCGTCTCACATCTCGGCATTACAGAGCCACCTACTGGCTGAAGTGCATATTCACCTGGCGGAAGCATTATTTTATATTTACCATCTTTGTCACTTTCTATTGTTGCGAAAGGTGAACTTTTTGGGCTTCCAATAGAGATTACTTGAATGCTAGTAGTATAAGACCTATCTGCACAGTTTGGATCAGGAGGTAAGCGTTCCACTGGACAAGTCGGCCCAATTGTTACCACTCCTTCAACACCGGAATCAAGAGGAAGGAGACCGGTACACCGCCAGTTTATTTCGGCGGTTTTTGTCTCTTCGCTCACCACACAAGCCGGATTACATCCTTCACGTGTTGCATTTAAATTTGCATCAAACCACCAGGTTTTTGAATTATTATTATAAATGCCACCAGCTAAAGCTTCACCTCCTTTAATACATAATTTTTCTGCAATGACACGAGCTTCAGCTTCAGAGAGTAAACTATTTATTTTCGGACATAGAGCAAATTCACAATTTGGTCCCGTGCGTCCTACAGAAGAACCATCGGGACAAAGTTTGGCTTCTTCGGTACAAGCTAAGGGGCCGTTATTATTTATAAAATTAAATTTGTATATTCCAAAGCCCAAAATCAATAAAACCAACACAATTATAATTATTAAAATTTTTTTCATATTTATATTATATCACATCAGTTATCTCTTCCATCTCCAGTTAGTGGTATTTCCTTTCCTAAATATTTTGGTTCTCTATATAAAACCAAATTGATTACTGCTTTTATATTTGCAAACATTTCTCGTATATAATTACGAAATTTATAATGACCATTATCTGCATTCAAACCATATGCATTCATGCCTAATACCCTAGCAATAAAAACCGACCTTGGTAGATGAAATGATTGAGTAACTATTGTTATAGAATCTGCTAGAAAAATATCTCTAGCTCTATACATACTACTATATGTATCAAAACCAGCATGATCTAAAAAGATGTTTTTATCAGGAATACCTTTTCCTAATAAATATATTCTAACAGGATTTACTTCATTATAAGCCACAGTGCTATTGTCTCCCGTTACTAAAATTTTTTCAACTTTTTTTGCATTATATAATTTTATAGCCGAATCAACTCTATCTATCAATATAGGTGAAAGATTTCCATTCGTTAATATTGAAGCTCCCAAAATAACTGCAACTTCAGTATGTGGAATTTCTTTAACATCGTTCCAAATATATGCTTTCGTTTTTAATTTTATTATTATGGAAATAAAAATAATAAAAAGTATTATTAAAATAACTAAATAAATTACTATTTTGATAATTTTTTTTATTATTTTCAGAATAAAATTAATTTTCACATAAAAAAACAGCAAAGTTGAACGGGGGAAGATATTACACCGATGGAAACTTTTTATATTAACTCTTCTCCTTTTGCGCTTAAAACACAAATACCTTTTTCAGAACTTTCAAGATATCCTTTCTTTTTTAAATAAAAGCGTGCCCATGAAACTCTATCGCTCAACTTAGTTTGTGTCCCTTTATGAATCTTATTTCTTTCATCCTCGGTTAAATTAAGCATATCGGCCACCACACGCTCAACATCCTTAACTGAGGCTCTTCCTCCTAAATCATATATGGCTTTTAACGTTACACTAGTTAGATTTTTATACAAAGGTAATTTCATACTCATCATTATACTATAAATTAAGCCAACTGAAAAACGTTTTAAGTTTTTCAATTTTTGGGTTCTATACTTGGCTCCCCTTCTGGGACGAAGTGGGAACCATATTAAATAGTTTAAACTGTATGATATAATATAAAACATGGAAAAGATAAATATTTACATAGATGGAAATAATTTATACAGGTCAGCTAAAGAACTAGGATTTGAAATTGATTACAAAAAATTTAGAGGATGGCTTAGGCAGAAATATAATGCTAGTAATATTTATCTATTTATTGGACTAGTTCCTGAAAGAGTAAAATTCTACGAGTATTTACAGAGTTGCGGCTATATTTTGGTTTTTAAACAAACAGTATCTGTTGGGGAAAAAATAAAAGGAAATTGTGATGCGGAACTAGTGTTAAAAACTGTATCTGATTTTTACACCAAATCTTTTTCAAAATGTATTTTAATCACAGGTGATGGGGATTTTGGTTGTCTGGTAGAATTTTTAAAAGAAAATAAGGTTATAAATATTGTGATATCACCCGATGAAAACAAATGCTCTATTTTACTAAGAAATAAAAATATAGAAATCACTTTTTTGAATGAGCTTTATCATAAGTTTTCAAATAGAATATAAAAAGAAAAAGCCCCCAATATAGACGAATCTATATAAGGGTCTTCTTCATAGTGATACAGGTATTATATCATAATTATCCTAAAATATGCAAGTACTGAGTCTATACTAACTGGCTCCCCGTCTGGGACGAAGTGGGAACCTTTTTGATGGAATCTATAAAAGATGTATAATTGGAATATGACAACTAAAAAACATATTACAACAGAAGAAGCAAAACGGACGGGTAAGCGATTAGGGATTAAATGGGATAAATTTGATGTTGCTCAGTTTAAAATTGGTATGGAAGTAGAATTGGAACATGGAACTATTAGAAAACTAACAAATATTAGTAATGACAATTTATTAATGACAGGTAAGATTGCACTGGCACATCTAAATGAAATTCCCGACTACTTCACTCGTTTATTGAAGATGGAAAAAGAAGCTAAAAAACAGATCCCAAAATAATTTGCTCCGTACTTGGAATGGTGTTCGAATGAGTATTGTGGAGAAATAAAAAAGACCTGCTAGTATTTAGACAGATCTTTTTTTGATTTAACCAACACTGTCCTTTATCTTACTTATATATACCTCAACCTTTTTATTCTTAGTTTACTATAAGATAAATGGCATTCTTTAATAGGACTATCTCCTACTTTTTTATGTATTGTGAAATCAAAATTTTTGTATGATTTGTTTTTAAAAATTTTACAAACAAAATCATAGTCACATTTCCATAATTTTCTTTTCACCCCATCAACACATTCGTTTACTTCGATATCATCTTCAGAAAGCATTCCCAACAAGGACTGATACGTATAATCGTCGCCTGCAACGATATACCATTGTATCTTTCTAATTGTTTTACTATTTTTTCCCATTTTGTATACGTTTTAAAGAAGTTGAATATTTTTCTTTACCTTACTACTTTTAAGAAATATTATCAATTAGACTTAGGTTTTAGAAAAGTTATCAAAAAGCCAATTTTTTTATTGTTTTTAATTTTGCTCCGTGGGTAGGGATCGAACCTACGACCAATCGCTTAACAGGCGACCGCTCTACCGCTGAGCTACCACGGAATGTTTATTAAATTGTGTTGAACTTATTTCGTGGTAAAGCTTTTATATAGCGGTCGCCTTACAGACGACCCTCTTACAGAGGCTGTCCACTCATTGGATTTTATTCCATAAAATCTCAATGAGTCTTGCGAACTGGGGTTTACCCAGTTCTCACTCCACCGCAAAGCTACCACGGAATAAAATTATGATAACAAAAAAGAGAGTAAAAAGCAAAAATTCTTCATTTATAAATGAAGGGTTTTTGCTTTAAATTCGCATTGATAATGGATTAGTGAACGGGGACAGCGTGTGTGTCGTGAATAGCATGTGTGTCATGGTCGCCGGGTGACGGCTTCTTAACAAGAGCTCTAGCGATAATAATAATGGCAAAGATGAGAAGGACAACCAGCATCCATTGCCAAATTGAACTTGGCATAAAACCTCCTGACCCACGAAGAGTAAGCGCGGTAATGCCACTGCTAGCAGAGGCCCCTAAATTATTTGCTCCACTTGTCGAGTCGGTTGCTGTATTTTTATTTGTTGATGTATTTGAAGTACTTGTAGTAGCGCTGGTAGTAGTATCTGTCGCAGGCGGTGGCGTTTGGTAATAATAATTATTTATTATTGTGGTAGATGGTTTTGTTGTTGAATTGGTAGTACTTGCTGAATTAGTTGCTGCTGTTGGGTTGATTGGGGTGACTGGAGTGACTGGAGTGACTGGGCTTACATTACTGTTGTTATTACTCGGGGAACTGACATAAGAACCACAATTCGCACAGATTGTATTAATAGCAAAAACATTATTTGCAAAAGCAAAAGAAAAAACAATTGCTCCAAGGATTATTAAACTTTTTGTTATTTTATTTTCCATGTGTGCATTATAGCATATAAGCATGCCTTTTGTCAAGTGTTTAAATACCCCATATAACCCTTGATATATAAGGATAAATATCAAACAAATGAATCAGCCAACTTGGAAAGACATCATTATGATTTTTATGCTAGAATGAGACAGTCTTATGAAAAAAACAATTAAAACCGCTTTAATCTCTGTCTACAACAAAGATGGGCTCGAGCTGATAGTTAAATTATTAAATGAGAAGAAAATCAAAATAATTTCTACAGGTGGGACGGCAGATTTTATTCGTGCACTTGATATCCCGGTCACAACAGTTGAAGAGATTACCAACTTCCCTTCTGTCTTCGGCGGACGAGTGAAAACTTTGCAACCACAAATTTTCGGCGGAATCTTGAATCGTCGAGATAATGCCGACGACCAAAAAGAAAAAAATAAATATAATATTGCTGACATCGATTTGGTTATTGTCGATTTATATCCATTTGAAGAAACTCTTGCTTCCGGTGCGCCCGATGATGAGATTATCGAAAAAATCGATATCGGTGGAATTTCACTTATCCGAGCCGGAGCCAAAAATTTCAATGATGTCGTCATTATTCCATCGAAAAATGAATATGCTTACATTACGGAAATTCTTAGTCGGGGAAATGAAACAACCAACGAAGAAAGGAAACATCTGGCTGGTTGCGCCTTTCAAGTTACAAGCCAATATGATTTCGCTATCCGAGGATACTTCGAGGGAAATAAACTTCGTTATGGCGAAAATCCTCATCAAAGCGGGATGTTTATAGGGAACATTGACGACTCATGGCAACAACTTCATGGGAAAGAAATGTCATACAATAATTTTCTTGATACCGAAGCGGCCATAAATCTTGTGAATGATTTTGCCGACCCGGCTTTTGCGATTATTAAACATATGAATGCTTGCGGATTTGCTATCGACCCCGATATCACCGTTGCATTCCAGAAAGCTTATGATGGAGACCCTGTTTCAGCTTTCGGTGGAATCTTGGCTTCAAACAGAATAATTACAAAAGAAATTACCGAAAAAATCCGCGAAAAAAAACTTTTTGTTGAAGTAATTATCGCTCCGAATTTTGAAAAAGAAGCATATGAGATTTTGGAACAAAAGAAAGATATCAGAATTTTGAAATGGAAAAATCCCGTACTTCCCAAACAGCAACACCGCACTTGTCTTACCGGTATCCTTGTTCAAGATCGTGATACCAGAGTTGAAAAGAAAGAGGATTTAAAATGTGTGACTAAAAGACAGCCGACAAAAGAAGAAACGAATGATATGTTAACCGCCAATACAATAGTCAAACATTTGAAATCAAATTCTATCGCTATTGTCAAAAATGCTCAATTACTGACGATGGGTTGCGGACAAACTTCAAGAATTGATGCTCTTAAACAATCGTTGGAAAAGGCAAAAAATTTCGGTTTCGATGTCCACGGTGCAGTTGTGGCCTCGGAAGCATTTCTTCCTTTCAATGACTGCGTCGAAGTAGCCGGAACCGCGGGCATAACAGCCGTAATTCAACCAGGCGGTTCAAAAGGCGACCAATCCTCCATAGACAAATGCGACGAACTTGGTATGGCTATGGTCTTTACCGGATTTCGTCATTTTAAACATTAATCGAAAAAAATGAAAAAAAAGATAAAATCAGTACGCTTACCGAGTCATATTTCACCAATTTCTTATAATCTCACAATTAGACCCGACTTGGAGTCTTTCACATTTTCCGGAAATGAAATAATTAAAATAAAAGTGGAAAAAGACACGAACCAAATTACTCTCCATAGCAAAGATATAGATATCGAAACTGTAAGCATAAGTAGTAAGCAGAAAGTAGCAAGTAGTAAGGGAAAGAAAGATACGAAGCAATTTGCAACAAAAATCACATACGATAAGGAAAAAGAGACAGTTACTTTTTATTTCAAAAATAAAATTCAAAAAGGACAAGGCGAACTTTCAATCGTTTTCAGTGGGATTATCAATGATAGTTTGCGAGGATTTTATAAAAGTAAATATGTGCTCGATGGTAAAGAAAAATATATTGCAACGACTCAGTTCGAGGCCACCGATGCCAGGCGAGCATTCCCGTGTTTTGATGAACCAGAACACAAAGCCATATTTGAAATATCTCTCATTATATCCGAAAAACACACAGCAATTTCAAATACATTACCAATTGATATTAAGGAACACAGTGCTGGATATAAGATTGTGTCATTTGCCCCCACTCCAAGGATGTCCACATATTTACTTGCTTTTATAATCGGAGAATTTGAATATGTGAAAGGATATACCAAACTCGCTTCATCGGAAAGTAATTTGGGAGGTCCTCGGATGAGGGAGGACGAGGAGCCAGACCATCCCAAATCACTTCCCGATTTCGCTCACCAAACTCTTGTCAGAGTTTTCACAACTGCCGGGAAAAAGCATCAGGCAAAATTTGCCCTTGAAGTCGCTATCAAATCACTGGAATTTTACAATAATTATTTTGATATTCCCTATCCACTTCCGACTCTCGACTTGGTCGCCATTCCCGATTTTGAAAGCGCCGCAATGGAAAACTGGGGAGCTGTGACTTTCCGCGAGACGGCCATACTTGTCGACGAAGAAAATACATCCCTTTCTAATAAACAGTGGGTCGCAATCGTTATCACCCACGAGTTGGCCCATCAATGGTTCGGCAATTTGGTGACAATGAAATGGTGGACAGATTTGTGGCTAAACGAAGGATTTGCTTCTTATATGGAAACTTTTTGCGTCGATAAAATGTTTCCCGAATGGCATATGTGGGATTTATATTTAGCCGGCCGTTATACCCACGCTTTACGTCTTGATTCACTTTCCAATTCTCACCCAATAGAAATAAAAGTAAACCATCCCAATGAAATAAATGAAATATTTGATGAGGTCTCTTATGCCAAGGGTGGAGCAATGATAAGACAATTGTCGGAATATATCGGAGAAGATAAATTCCGCGATGGCTTACATCACTATCTTAAGAAACATAGTTACAAAAATACCGACACCATCGACCTCTGGAAATCTTTCGAAAAAGTCAGTGGCAAACCGGTAAGTAAAATGATGTCTCTTTGGATCAAGGAAACTGGTTATCCGCTTGTGACTGTAACAAAAAGTAAAAATGAATTCTATTTATCACAAGAGAGATTTTTTTCAAGTAGGATTCAAGTTGAAAAATACAAAAAGTCGTCGAAGAAAAAACATTTATGGCCGATACCCATCAAATACGACACGAATAACGAAGTACTTCCGTTGTTAATGACGAAAAAATTTGCGACTCTTATCGGTACAACTATCGGAAAAGTAAACAAAGGCGAGGAAACATTCATGCGAGTGAAATACGACGATGAAACACTCGAAAAACTGGCCGGCGAAGTCAGAAGTAAAACTCTTTCGACATCGGACCGGCTTGGTATAATCCGCGATTTGTTTTCTCTAGCCGAGGGCGGATATGTTAAAACCGATGTTGCCCTTAAATTCGTTTTAAATTACAAGAACGAAACGGAATATATTGTTTGGAGTGAAATTGCCGGAGGTTTGGCTAAAATTTATAATTTGATATCAAATGAAGATTTTATCTCTGAATATAAAACTTATGTTCTTTCCCTATTTTCGCCGTTAGCCGGGAAAATGGGATTCCAAAAAAGAGATGTTGAGAAACATTCTGATATTTTTTTAAGAAGTCTGGCCATATCCCAAGCGGCATTTTATGGAGATAAAAAAATAATTGAAAAAGCCGAAAAATTATTCAAGAGCGGGAAAGGGATTGATTCGGATATCCGTTCGGCTGTCTACAGAATCGTTGCCTCAAACGGTGGAGACAAAGAATGGAAACTTTTTGAGAAATTGTATGCGGGAGAGAAATTACATGAAGAAAAAGAAAGGTTCGGTTACGCCCTTTGCTCGTTCAAAGATAAAACACTTCTAAAGAAAACACTTTCATTCATAATTTCCAATAATGTCAGAACTCAAGACGCTCCGCAAATGCTTGCTATGGTTTGGCAAAATACTAACGGCAGAGAAATCACTTGGAATTTCGTCAAAAGCAATTGGAAAATTCTCCTTAAAAAATATGGCGAAGGCGGGCATTTCCTGTCCCGTGTTATTTCTCCTTTGGGAAATCACACCAAGTTATCGGATTTGAAAGACGCCCAAAAATTCTTCGCTAAAAACCCCGCTCCCGGAGCCGAACGCACACTTACCCAAGCCTACGAAAAAATCGAATCCAACGCCGCCTGGTTTTCCGACGACAAAAAAATAATCAGAGATTGGCTAAATAAAAATTTCTAAAATTAGTGGATAAAAGTTTTACGGTGAATTGGAGTCTGCCCGTGCTTTTTGATTGCAGCATAATGGTTGGCTGTTCCGTAACCGACATGACTGTCGAATCCATATTCGGGATAAATTTTAGCGTAGTTCATCATTATCCTATCTCGCGAAACTTTGGCCATTATTGAAGCCATAGAAATAACTGGATGCAGTTCATCCCCTCTTATGATAGTTTCCTGATTTATGTATTCCACAGGAGCATGAAGTCCACCATCTAAAAAAATTTGGTACGAAGCAAACGGAGAGAGCGAAACGGGACTTTCTAAATTTTCATCCGTGTAGGCCCCAGTACTCTGGGTAAAGCGGGGAAAATTTTGGAAGTCCCGTGAAGCGACTTCATCGAGTGATTTATTCAATGCCTTCTGAATACATTTAACAATTCCAAATTTATCAATATTCTCAGATGAGACAAAAGACACCGCATAATCACAAAGACCGGCTCCCTTTGCATCTTTCAAATAATTAAACCAGGTCACCCGTTGTCTTTTGGTTAACTTTTTCGAATCTTTCAGTTTCGGCAATTTTTTATCAGTTGGATTGGTTGTGAAAGAACTATCCTTAATCACAAACGCACAAACCGCCACCGGCCCAGCTATTGGCCCCCGTCCAACTTCATCTATCCCTACAATATAATTCGTGCCAGTGTCCATATAGAGCTATCATACCTTATTTGCTATACTAAGAAAATGGAAATCGAACTCAATTCAAAGTTTATTCACCTTCATACCCATTCTCACTATTCTCTACTTGATGGATTATCTAAAATCCCCGACATGATTAAAACTGCCAAGAAAAATAGGATGGATGCTCTGGCTATTACTGACCACGGAAATATGTATGGAGCCATTGAGCTTTACAAAGAAGCTCAAAAAGCCGGAATAAAACCAATTATCGGAGTTGAAGCATACATTGCCGAACGTGGAAGGAAAGATAAAGAACCGGGGGTTGATAATAAAAGATACCACTTAACACTACTCGCCAAAAATAAACAAGGTTACAAAAATCTGATGCGTCTTGTTTCGATTGCCAACATTGAAGGTTATTATTACAAACCTCGCATGGATAAAGAAATACTTCGCGAGTACAGCGGAGGGATTATATGTCTCTCTGGATGTATGGGCAGTGAACTTTCCCAAGCGGTCCTTGCCAACAATTCCGAAAAAGCCGGAACCCTAATCAAAGAGCACCAGGAAATTTTCGGCAAAGAAAATTATTTTCTTGAAATTCACTCCCATCCCCATATTGAGAACGATAAAAAACTACGCGATGGAATCGCCCTCCTCGGAAAGAAATTCGGTATTCCAATTGTTGCCGGTCAGGACTCCCACTATTTATGCCAGGAAGACCATTTGGCTCATCACACACTTCTGGCTGTTAACACCGGCGGGAATGACAGCAAAGAAGGAACGGGACTTGAATTTTCAGAAGATGACTTTTCGTTGATTGACGAGAAAACCGCATTTGAATATTTTTCAGATTACAAAGAAGCCGTATCAAATACAAAATTGGTAGCCGATTCATGCGAAGAATATGACCTAGAACTTGGAAAAGCTTATTTCCCGGATTTTCCAATTCCTGATAACATAACTCCAGATGACATGCTTCGCGACTTGGCTTATAAAGGATTTGCTTTCCGAGAATTGCCCGAGACAAAAGAATACACAGATAGATTGGAATATGAGCTGAAAATAATTAAACAAAAAGGTTATCCGACCTATCTTCTAGTCGTTGGGGATTTGCTCCGCTTTGCTCGTGAGAACGAAATATATACGAATATTCGAGGATCTGTCGCTGGATCACTGACAACTTACCTTATCGGGATTACGAATGTTGACCCGATTGATTACAAACTACCGTTTGAAAGATTCTTAAACCCGGAACGTCCATCACTTCCAGATATTGATATGGACTTTGCCGATAATAGACGTGATGAGATTATCGCCTACACAAAGCGTAAATACGGCGAAGATAAAGTCGCCCAAGTTGGAACATTCGGCACAATGATGGCTAGAGGTTCGGTCCGAGATGTCGCTCGAGCACTCGGTTATCCATACAATATTGGCGACCGAATTTCAAACATGATACCACTTGGTTCTCAAGGAATGCCAATGACTATTGACAATGCAATGAAAATTGTACCTGAGCTGAAGGATGCTTACAAAAATGAACCTGACACAAAAAGAATAATTGACTTGGCAAAAAAAATGGAAGGGTGTGTCCGACATATTTCCGTCCACGCCGCCGGAGTCGTTATCGCACCGAAGCCACTATATGAATTCTCCCCCATTCAATACGACCCAAAAGGTGGCAACATCATTACTCAATACGACATGTATAGCATTGAAGATGCCGGGTTGCCGAAATTTGATTTCCTCGGAATCAGAAACTTGGCGATACTGGCTCTAGCGGTTAAATTGGTCAAAAAAATACACAATGTCATTATCGATATCAATAAGATACCTCTTAATGACAAGAAAACTTTCGAGATTCTCGCTCGTGGAGAGACGATGGGCTTATTCCAATTGAATGGCTCCGGTATGACCCACTATTTAAAAGAACTTAAACCAACAACCATTCACGATATCAATGCTATGGTCGCCCTTTATCGCCCAGGACCGATCCAATTCATACCTCTGTACATTGAACGCAAACACAATGCAAAACTTATCAAATATTTAGACCCGGCCCTTGAACCGATTCTCAAACAGACTTATGGAGTGCTCGTTTACCAAGATGATTTGTTATTAATTGCCATCAACATTGCCGGATATAGTTGGGGAGAAGCCGACAAATTCCGTAAAGCTGTAGGCAAGAAAATTCCCGAGGAAATGGCCAAGCAGAAAGACCACTTTATCAGTGGTGCGGTAGAACACAGTAAATGGCCACTTAAAAAAGCCACAGAACTTTGGAATCAAATTGAACCATTTGCCGCTTATGGGTTCAACAAAGCTCACTCGGCTAGTTATGGGCGAGTCGCTTATCAGACAGCATATATGAAAGCAAACTATCCCGTCGAATATATGACCGCAGTTATGACTTCCGAATCAGGCGATATAGAGAAAGTGGCGGAAATTGTCCACGAATGCCAAAAAATGAACATAAATATTTTGCCGCCAAATATAAATGAAAGTTTCGGTGGGTTTACGGTCATTGGTGGAAGCGATAAAGCAACGGGTAGAACCATTCGTTTCGGGCTTTACACGATTAAAAATTTGGGAACCGATATTGCCGACGCGATCATTGAAGATCGCAAACAAAAAGGTAAATTCAAATCGCTGGCCGATTTCTTTGAACGAATCAATAATAAAAATTTGAATAAAAAATCGGTAGAAGCCCTGGCCAAATCCGGGGCAATGGATGACCTGGCCGAGAGAAATATGATTGTCGGCAACCTTGAAACACTTTTATCTTTTAATAAAGAAACAAAAGGTTCACAAAGTCAGGATTCCCTTTTCGGCTCAATTGGTGGAATAGAAGTGAAATTGTCATTATCACCGATGGCTGAAGCGACAATAAAAGAAAAACTTACTTGGGAAAAAGAATTACTTGGGTTGTACATTTCCGGGCATCCTCTCAGCGCTTATAAAGAAAGAATTGAGAAATCTGGAACTCTGATTAAAAAAATCCAAACCGAAACGAAAGTAAATACGCAAGTGACCGTCGCAGCGATTATTGATGATGTCCGAATTGTCACTACCAAAAATAATACCCGCATGGCCTTTATTAAACTCTCCGACTTTAGCGGAACAATCGAAGCTGTTGTCTTTGCCAAACTCTTTGAGACAACAAAAGACCTCTTGTTGAAAGATACAATCATTGCCTTGAAAGGTAAAGTCACGGAACGCAACGGCGAGAAAAGTCTGATGATTGAGAGCTTAAAGGTAATATAGAAAACTCCCCGGCCTAGGCCGGGGAGTTTTCTTATTAATATTAAATTATTTCATTTCCGTCATCACTGATTTTCTTCATTATTTTCGTTACCTGTTTTGGATAGCTAGGTATGACAGAATTATATTTTCTTAAAATTCCCAAAGTGGTTTTATTGTCGTAGTGACGAGCCGTACTTGGATTATTACCTCCTAGACTGTGGGCAACAATTTCTATTGAATCATCAATCGAATTAAAACTCATCTTACACGAGCCATAACCAAAGACACTATTCGAAACTCTTTTACATGCATGGATGCCTCCGGTTGATTCTCGCATAGCTATAGCTGGGAGAAGTCTCCAGTCAATATCATTCTTCTCGGCTTCAATCACAAACTTCATACCGTGACCGGCAAGCGGAGTATCATATTTGGCAAAATATGCATCAATGGCCTCTGCTTTTTCTTTTCGTCCAGCTTCTAATTCAGCTTGTTCGTTACGAGCTACTTCTTCTTGTGTTATTATCACAGAATTTTCGTTCGTAATGCTATTGTTACTTACTTCAGTCAAACTTGGGATAGAAACCCCGGAAAGAGGCATTGCTATCGCAAGCATCGGAATCGCCACAATTGACTGCAAGTAACTTACTATTTTTTGTTTATTCATATTCAGTGGTTACGCTCCACCAAACGAGCTTGTTGGGTTAGTCTGAGCTAATATAAAACATATCAACTTGCCCAAACTAAAAAATTCCTTATATATCATCAGATTAACGACATACTTGGAATCCCTTGTATAGTAGCACAATGTACTATAAAAGTCAATAGTTATAACATAATTTTCACTCCCGTCAAATACAAAAAATCCTTATTTTATAAGGCTTATTTGTGATTTATTAATTGACAATTAATAGGATAATATGTCATTATTCGCCTTAAAAATAGACCTCTAAGCAAATTTTTGACAAATCCCCCCTTCTGTCCTGTAAGTAGTCATATTTTACAACGATATATGTTATATATCTTTCCCGTGACAGTGTTTATATTTCTTGCCACTTCCACAGAAACATGGGTCATTGCGACCTATCTTTTTTGTTTCTCTTTTAATTGTTCCGGGGGTATTGGCGCCATCGGAAGAACTTAAAATCAGTGCCGGACGGGCTTCGATGATTTCTTCCTGTTTGACATTCGTTTTATTCTCTTTAACCCCAGCGTTGATAGTGTTAATTAACGAGAATACTTGTTCTTTGAAATTCGCCTCCATCTCCCTGAACAATCGCAAACCTTCTTTCTTGTATTCAACCAGAGGTTCACGTTGCCCATAAGCACGCAAGTTCACCGAGCTTCTAGTGTGCTCCATGGTCTCCAGGTGTTCTACCCATAATGTATCGGTCGAGTAAAGTGCAATGCGACGAACAGTCTCAAAAAACAAAGTGTCCCCTAGGGCAGCCCGCTTTTCTTTGATAATTTCTTCCAGAGAGGGATATTCGACAACCAATCCATTAAGAAAACTCTGTATTTCATTATAATCGCCCGAGAGCATAATTCGGCGACGTTCATAGATGACTTTACGCTGGTGATTCATGACATCATCGTACTCAAGAGTGTGTTTTCGGGAATCAAAATGGAAACCTTCGATTTTAGCCTGGGCATTTTCGAGTGTATTTGATATGAAACTATTATCTATCGGTTGGTCTTCAGGAACTCCAAGCTTACCCATCATGGATTTGATACGGTCCGAACCGAAAATACGCATTAGATCATCTTCAAGTGAGACATAGAACTCTGTTGCTCCCGGGTCACCCTGACGTCCAGAACGTCCACGAAGTTGGTTGTCAATTCGGCGGGCTTCGTGACGCTCGGTTCCAATAACAAACAAACCACCGAGAGCTTTGACCTCTTCATATTTTTCTTTATCAAATGGAACTCCCCCTAATTTAATATCCACTCCACGGCCAGCCATATTCGTCGCTACTGTCACCGCTCCCAATCGTCCAGCGTTAGCGATAATTTCTCCTTCCCTTTCGTGATTCTTGGCATTGAGCACGGTATGGGGAATTCCAGCTTGGGTCAGATATGCCGAAAGAAGTTCGTTCTTCTCGATTGAAACCGTACCGATTAGAACTGGTTGACCCTTTTGATTAAGCTCTTTGACCATCGCAGCTACGGCCAATAATTTACTTTTTTCCGTTTGATAAATTAAATCATTGTAATCTTTTCGATTTATTTGGCGGTGAGTCGGCACAACAACAACATCCAGTCCATAGACCTTGAGGAATTCTTCTTTGGAAGTTTCGGCGGTTCCGGTCATTCCCGAGAGCTTTTTATAAAATCTGAAATAGTTCTGGAAAGTAATCGAGGCGACAGCAATTGTTTCTTTCTCGATTTTAACCCCTTCTTTGGCCTCAATAGCTTGATGCAAACCTTCACTCCAACGACGACCAGGCTGAAGTCGCCCGGTAAAAGCGTCAACAATAATAACTTCCCCGTCTTTGACAACATAGTCTTTATTGTTTTCATACAAAGCTCGAGCTTTGACAGCCGTTTCCAGATGGTGGACATATTTTATTCCTTTCTCGGTGTAAATGTCGTGCATACCAAGCAAATCCTCCGCCAAAGTTATACCATGGTCGGTAAGTGATATTGCTCGAAGCTTTTCATCCACCGTGTAATCTTCTTCCGGTTTTAATTTTTTGGCTATGTCGGCAAAAGTATAATACAAATCTTCACTATCTTCGGCTTGCGACGAAATAATAAGAGGTGTACGTGATTCGTCAATAAGAATGGAGTCCACCTCGTCGACGATAGCGTAATAATGCCCTCTTTGAACAATTTCATTAATATTGTGAGCCAAATTGTCGCGAAGATAATCAAAGCCAAATTCATTATTTGTTCCATAAGTTACATCGGCTGCATATGCTTCGCGACGGGTGCAAGGTCTAAGACATTCATATAATACTTTAAAAGATTCTAATCCAGTACCCTCTTTCTCCTCTTCCTTTTCTTCTCTACTAATATGAGCTGGATCATAGATGTATGAAGTGTTCTGTGAATTTACAACTCCGACGCTAACTCCGAGCATGGCAAAAACCGGACCCATCCAAACCGCGTCACGTCGTGAAAGATAATCGTTGACTGTCACAATGTGAACACCAAGACCAGTCAAGGAATTCAAATACGCCGGAAGTGTTGCCACTAAAGTTTTACCTTCACCGGTTCGCATCTCGGTAATGTTTCCTCTGTGTATAGCTATACCTCCGATAAGTTGCACATCATAATGGCGTTCATTGTGAGTTCGGAACGAAGATTCACGAACCATAGCAAAAGCTTCCGGAAGTAAATCATCAATATCCGCACCATCTTTTAATTTTAATTTGAGCTCTTCAGTTTTTGTTTTGAAATCGGCATCGGAAAGAGACTTAATCTTGGATTCTAAACCGTTTATCTGTTCCACTTGCGGAGCCCATTTCTTTATAAGCCTATTGCTCTCTGTTCCTATAATACTATCTAATATACTCATATATTTCCCTATTTTAGCACAAAAAGAAAATCCCCGATAGAGAGGGGACTTTCTTTTTTAAAAAGTAAAATTATTACTTCTTTTTCTTCTTTGCTGCTTTCTTTTTCTTTGCTGCCATATATTTTTAAAAAAATTATTTTTAAAAGATGTATGATTTCACGACCTTGCAAATAAATTTTAGAAAAAGTTATTTGTAAAAAAATTTATCATACTCACATCTATATTATCGTACATATTCGTGCATACTGCAATGCTTTAAACGGAAAAAGTGTGGATAACTTTTTATTTTTAAAAACACTGAAATTAATTTTAAATTAATCTTTTAACAAAAATTTTCCTTTTAGTAACTAAAAACATTCCGCAAAAATATTCTCGGATTCACCACGCATAATTTTCTGTTGAAAATTTGCTCTGCTCGGCTCGACAGCCTGCGCAAGGGTTCACTCGAGAACATTTTTTCTCCATGTTTTCATTTTTTACAAATGAAAAACACCGTGCTTTGGACAAGGTGTTTTTCATAATATTGATTTGTATCTATAAGCCGAGTTCTGTCCTCCGGCCGAAGCCGGAGCAATAGATATTTATCTAGGCCCGACGTTACCGTCAGGCTCAAGCGACTCAGACTCCCTAAAAAATAGAGAGAATACGGTCTTGCACACACGTAAGTATTTTGCCGTTTCACCCGAACTAAATCGGTTCGTCACTGTTCGCAACTCGGCGATTGCTCGCGATGGGTATTACCCACTACGCTTGTCCGACCTAAGTCGAACTATGTGCTCGGACTTTCCTCACCCAGCCATTAGACTGGGCGCATCCATCCAATACAAACCTTGTAAAGTATATCAAAGCTAGCCCTGCTTGACAATATCATCCCAATTTGCTATACTAAACCTAGTGAGTAAAGAATTCCTACGCTTAATATAAATTTATTTTATTAAAGCAATTGCATAGCAAAACCCCTTCGAGCAATCGGAGGGGTTTTGTATTATTGGTATTTTGAATCATATAAGATATAATAGTTGGGTAGCCGTTGTGTGTTTTAGTCAGCGGCTGCACTCACATATGCAATTGTGTTGGAGTTTAGCACCCGCTGACTCAAGCACATAACAAAAAATCTTCCATCACTGGAAGATTTTTTGTTATCTTTTTTATTTAAATAAGTATTCATTCATAATCGAGCAATAAAATATTTTTTCTATTGTTCCGTCCTATCAGGTCTTTCCCTTGTTGTCAGATTTCTTTTAGAACAAAAATCATTGTTCATTATGTGCTCAATTGAGGCACATAATATCGACTCAATAAGACCGTCTTACTCAATAAATTGAGGTAAGAGATCGGTTTCAAATTGAATTATTCCACGAACAGCTTCCGCTACCCGTGCCTTGTTACGACTTATTCCCTGTTACCGAGCTTACTGTAGGCCCTCCGTATGGAGAGATTTCGAGCACTCCCGGCTCCCTTGAATTGACGGGCGGTGAGTACAAGACTTGAGAACGTATTCACCGCGGTATATATGACCCGCGATTACTAGTAATTCCAACTTCATGGGGTCGAGTTGCAGCCCCCAATCCGAACTGGCGCAATTTTTATTAGGATTCGCTCAGGGTTACCCCGTCGCTGCCCGTTGTAATTGCGATTGTATTATGTGTGTAGCCCAAGGTATCAAGGGTCATGCTGACCTGGCGTCATCCTCCCCTTCCTCCCCGACCAAAAAATACAATTAAGAATTAATAATTAATAATTAATAATTTGAAATACATTGCTGAATTTCTCATTCTTAATTCTTAATTCTTAATTAATAATTACATCCTTGGGTCGGGGCAGTCTCGTGTGACACTTATAACACACAACGAGGGTTGCGTTCGTTACCCCACTTAAGGGAACAATTCAAACCACGAACTGACGACGGCCATGCAACACCTGTCAACTAGTCTTGCGAGGGCTCTAGTTTCTTAGAGCTTTCACGTTGATTTCTAACCTTGGTAAGGTTCTTCGTTTATCATCGAATTAAACCACATAATCCACTACTTGTGCAAGTCCCCGTCTATTCCTTTGAGTTT
>PMDZ01000008.1 GCA_003155695.1 Candidatus Nomurabacteria bacterium
ATCATCAATCAATATGACCCGACTGTCTTTCCTCGTCTCCTTGGTGTTGAGAAAGCGATTGAGAATTTAAATAATCGTATAAATAATAATACAAATGACAACTTTAGTTCCCGTCAGATTGATGCTATCTATGACAGCTTAGGGAATACAATCGATAGTTCTTCAAGAAGAATCACCGAAGGTGGAACATTGAATGACTCAATCCTAAACAGTCCAATTCTTAATAATGCCACTATCACCGGGACACTATCAGGTAATGCTGGCACTGTCACCAACGGAGTCTATACCTCTCGCACCATAAATGGTCATCCTTTATCTTCTGACGTTACAGTTACCGCCTCCGATGTTAACCTCGGTAATGTCACCAATGAAAGCAAAGCAACGATGTTCACTTCACCAACATTTACTGGAACGGTCGAAATTACAAATCTTCCTACCGTGAATGGCGGAACTTTAACGACTGCGCTCAATCTTTCGGGAACTAATACCGGGGATGATGCCGTCAACTCTCTCTACTCCGGTCTTGCTTCTTCAAAACAAGATGCATTGAATGGCACAGGTTTTGTAAAAATATCAGGAACAACTATTTCCTATGATAATTCAACTTATCTGACTACCAATTCTGCTTCCGGTACTTATCTTCCTTTAGCTGGAGGAACAATGACAGGAGGAATAACTAATTCTACTTCAATTAATCCTCTTACAACTTTAGCTGAATCATGGATTGGTCCGTCTTCGACGAATGGTATTTATTTCAAAGATGGAAACGTCGGAATTACTACAACAACACCTGCGCAAAAACTCGATGTTGCCGGTAATGTAAATATTTCTTCTGGTTCTGCGTATATGTACAACGGAGTAAATATAATAAGAGCTCTGACAGCATCAAGCAACTATTTTTTTGGTAATGGAGGTAACCTGACCATGACGGGTATTTATAATACTGCAGTTGGTAAATCTGCTTTAATTTCCAATACTTCAGGTTATCAAAACGTTGCTGTTGGAGGTGGCTCTTTATACGACAATACAACTGGTTATCTTAATGTGGGAATTGGTATTAATGTTTTAACCTATAATGATGTAGGTACTTATAATACAGGGATAGGGGCTAATTCACTTTATACAAATTCTGGAGGAAGTTATAACACCGCAGTAGGTACACATGCACTTTATTACAATACTACAGGAAGTTATAACACCGCAGTAGGTAATTATTCTTTAACTCATAATGTTACAGGTATTAATAATACAGCGATGGGTTATTATTCCTTTTTAGATTTAAATGAAGCAACAGGCACAGGAAATAATACTGCAATCGGTTACAACACAGGACGAGGTATAACTACCGGCATTAACAATACAATTATCGGAGCCAATGTAACTGGACTGGCGGCTGGTTTGTCGAACAGAATAATTATCGCCGATGGATCGGGGAACCAGAGGATATATGTAGACAATACCGGCCTCGTCGGCATCGGCACCACCACTCCAGCCTCACATCTACAAATCGGAGGTAATCTCTCCGCCTCCTCTTGGACTACCACAGGTATAGCATTTGATTCAAATGCTGCCACTTACACAGATACAAGTACAGCAGCTGCAGGAACAGTCGCAGTCAGAACAGCCAACAGTTTCGGTGCCCCAACATTTGCCAGTACTAATGCTATTACTGTCACTGATGCCTTCTCCCTCTATGTTCCGAAACCAATTGCTGGAGCCAACACCACCATCACCCGCGCCAACTCCGCTTACTTTGAGGGGAATGTGGGGATTGGGACGACGAGTCCGGGGCGGTTACTGGAGGTCAATGGGATATCGCGTTTTGATGATAGAATATATCTTACCTCTAGTGAAAATGTCTCTTTGGCAGGGTCAGTATCAGATATTAAATTAAACGGATATAACACTGCTGATTCTGCCACCTACACCATTATGACACTTGTGAGGGGAAGTGGGGCTGGAAATACCGGCAACGTCGGCATCGGCACCACCACCCCAGCCTCACATCTACAAATCGGAGGTAATCTCTCCGCCTCCTCTTGGACTACCACCGGTATAGCTTTTGATTCAAACGCTGCCACTTACACAGATACAAGTACAGCAGCTGCAGGAACAGTTGCAGTCCGAACAGCCAACAGTTTCGGTGCTCCAACATTTGCCAGTACTAATGCTATTACTGTCACCGATGCCTTCTCCCTCTATGTCCCGAAACCAATTGCTGGAGCCAACACCACCATCACAAATGCCAACTCTGCTTACTTTGAGGGGAATGTGGGGATTGGGACGACGAGCCCGGCAACTTCATTACATATTGCAAGTACTAATAAAAATATTGGAGGTAATGTTTTTGGGAATGTGTACGTAGCAACAACTGATTCAGAAGCAATAGATAAAGGTGGTTCTATTTCATTTGGTGGAGTTTATACAGGAACTACCACAACACATTGGGCTGGTATTGCTGGTAAAAAAGAAAATAGTACTAACGGTCAATATGGCGGATATCTTAATTTCTATACAAGAGCAAATGGATTAGCTCCAGCCGAAGTGATGAGAATAACAAGTGCTGGCAACGTCGGCATTGGAACAACTACACCGACAGCTAATCTGCAAGTTGCACAAGTTACTGCAGGAGCAGGTACAGTGACTATCACCGGCAATACAACTTGTACCGGAACAGGAACACAATTCACAAATACATTCAAAGTCGGAGATAACATAATCATAACTGCAACATCTGAAACTCGGGCTATTAGTGCAATAGCTTCAGATACAGTTATGACAATTGCTTCGGCAACTAACACTGTTGATTCAGCATACACACTTACTGGGGGAACAAGGTTTAGTGTATTGGGAAATGGTAATGTTGGAATCGGGACGACGACGCCGGGAAACAAATTAACAGTTACTGGCGGTCATATAAATATTTCTGACGGTAGCTATGGTTACTTAATAGCTAATGATACTGCTCTAAGCAGAAATTCGGGGAATCTTAAATATGGAACTGCGAGTAGCTATACTTCTCAAAGTTTTTTTATTTCCGGTGTGGAAAAAATGACAATTAATAGTTCTGGTAATTTAGGAGTTGGCACCACCACCCCAGCCTCACATCTACAAATCGGAGGTAATCTCTCCGCCTCCTCTTGGACTACCACCGGTATAGCATTTGATTCAAACGCTGCCACTTACACAGATACAAGTACAGCAGCTGCAGGAACAGTTGCAGTCCGAACTGCCAACAGTTTCGGTGCCCCAACATTTGCCAGTACCAATGCTATTACTGTCACTGATGCCTTCTCCCTCTATGTCCCGAAACCAATTGCTGGAGCCAACACCACCATCACCCGTGCCAACTCTGCTTACTTTGAGGGAAATGTGGGGATTGGGACGACGACGCCGGGAAACAAATTAACAGTTACTGGCGGTCATATAAATATTTCTGATGCCAGTTATGGTTACTTATTAGCTAATGATACTGCTCTAATCAGAAATGCGGGAAATCTTAAATATGGAACTTCGAGTAACTATACTTCTCAAAGTTTTTTCATTTCCGGTGTAGAAAAAATGACAATTAATAGTTCTGGTAATTTAGGAATTGGCACCACCACCCCGACCACTTTCAAACTTCAAGTCGCTGGAGATGTCGGACCGGATGCCAACAATTCATACAATCTAGGTGCTGCCGGTTCCAACTGGGGTTGTCTATACTACAATGGTGGAACGCAAGGGACATGTGCGTCCGACCAAAGATTGAAAACAAATATCTCTGATTTGACATTTGGGACCGATCCACTTTCACAAATTGCCAATCTCCGACCTCGTTCTTTCTCTTTCACCAGTGACCCAAATGCAAGTATGTACAACGGTCTCATTGCTCAAGAAGTGGAACAATTCGCTCCGGAATTAGTCATCACCAACACCGATGGCTACAAAGCCATTAAGTATGGTGATATCCAGTGGTTAACCCTAGAAGCCATTAAGCAAATGAATCTAAAACTGGGCGACCTCTCATCCCTTGATACAACATCCGACTCATCCCTCGGCTCACTCATTAAGAACTTCTTGGCGGATGTGGGGAATGGGATAGAGAAAATATTTGTCAGAGAAGTTAATACAGATACTCTATGTGTTTCGGATAGCACCGGAGCAAAGACTTGTATAAATAAAGCTGAGCTTGATAGTTTGCTTGCAGGCGCTGGAGCTTCAACATTGACACCAACACCAGTTCCACCAACACCAGATACAACACCAACACCAGAGTCACCATTGATACCACCTGTGGATGAAATTCCAACTTGTACAGATACACAAACTTTGGTAGATAATGTTTGTGTAGACAAAATACCTACCTCTTCTCAAGATTCCAGTGAGACTCCGACAGAAACAGCACCAGTTGCCACTCCGGACGCAACACAATAAAATTATTTTTTAATAGAAGTCATAAATTCTTTTTTTGTTTCTTCATCGACTTTATCGGTGACGATAATCATCATTTCGGTTGTCAGGCCCAAATCTTTTTTTATGTTCGTGAAAAGGTGCTCGTATGGGTAAATAGAAATCCAGACGGAATTTTTGATACAGATGAATCCGGCTTTCTTGAGCAGATAACGGAGAGCCTCCCGTTCATTTTTTCTTTCTTCAGGAAGGTCAAGGATAATGATTCTCCAATAACCGTCCCAATTGTTTGAGACGAGGGCAGTGTCATCGTCTAGGACATTGCTGTTTAGACGCTTCTTGCCTTCGTCTGATAAGCGAAAGTATGGTTGATAATCCGATTGGAAGCACTCTATAAGGCCCATAGATGCAAGGTTTTTGACGGAACGAGATATAGCATATTCCGAGGTGTTTTTAACGTCATGAGGCAGTTTTAAACTATTTTCAACCTGATTTTTAAGCGTTTCCAAAGAAACGGCTTGTTTTCCGGCCAAAGTTTTGAATATTGCCTTTTGAATTGAAGGTTTTTTCTTCATTGCTTGAACATTATATCATATGTATAATATTATACAATAGTTTAGTGGTCGCGAAATACTTGTCAAAATAAAATAGTGGGTATATAATGCGAGAGTTAAAGATTTTTGAAACCATAAAATAGCTCTTCTCAAAACACACGAATATTTCCTTGCTAGGAAATTTCTCTGCTCGGCCCAGTCGGCCTGCGCAAGTTGTTTCTCAAAGACTATTTTATTTATTCAAAAATCTGCAAAAGTAAAATTTATTATCAAATTATTATTAATTTATCAAGCTACACAAATTATATTCTGAAAAAACTGTATGAGGGAAAGATCAGACACTTTTTCATAAAATAATTTGTTCCGCTATAAAATATATATGGCAAAAATTATAGGTATAGATTTGGGTACGACAAATAGTGCGGTTGCAATCATTGAAGGAGGGCAACCGAAAATAATAGAAAATATCGAAGGGGCTCGAACAACTCCTTCGGTTGTGGCTGTTGCCAAAAATGGTGACCGAATGGTTGGCCTGCTTGCAAAACGCCAAGCAGTGACGAATCCCGAGAATACGGTTTATGGTATTAAAAGATTTATCGGGCATTTATACGATGACCCGGAAATTCAGAAAGACGAGAAAACAATTCCTTACAAAATTCAGAAAGGTCCGACTGGCGGTGTGGAAGTCAAAATGGCTGACCAATGGTTACGACCGGAAGAAATCTCGGCAAAGATTTTAAGCAAAATAAAAGCCGATGTTGAAGCAAAACTGGGTGACAAAATTACTGAAGCAGTCATTACTGTTCCGGCATATTTTAACGATGCTCAAAGAAAAGCCACGAGAGATGCTGGCGTAATTGCCGGACTTGATGTTAAAAGAATAATCAATGAGCCGACAGCCGCGGCCTTGGCATATGGATTTAATACAAAGAAAAATGAAAAGATAGCCGTCTACGACTTCGGTGGTGGAACTTTCGATATCTCGGTTCTCGAAGTTGGAGACGATGTTATTGAAGTCAAATCTACCGATGGCGACTCACACATGGGTGGTGAAGATATCGATCAGAAAGTTGTGAAGTGGATAGCCGATGAATACAAGAAAGAATCAGGTATTGATGTGACGAAAGATATGCTAGCACTTCAGCGTTTGAAAGAAGCAGCAGAGAAAACCAAGCACGAACTCTCTACAACCATGGAATCTGAAATAAATATTCCATTCATCACTTCCGATGCTTCCGGTCCGAAACATTTACTTTTGAAAATGACAAGAGCAACACTTGAATCACTTGCCGAAGAATATATCACTCGCTCAATAGAGATTACAAAAAGAGCAATTGAAGCCTCGCCATTTAAGATGAATGAATTAAATGAAATAATTCTTGTCGGTGGGCAAACCAGAATGCCGGCTATATATGAGGCTGTTAAGAAATTATTTGGTCGTGAACCGAATCGTTCGATTAACCCGGATGAAGTTGTGGCCCTCGGTGCGGCTGTTCAAGCTGGGGTCCTGCAAGGTGATGTCCGCGATGTTTTACTTCTTGATGTTATTCCACTTTCTCTAGGCATTGAAACTCTAGGTGGAGTTGCAACTAAGCTGGTTGACCGCAACACCACGATTCCAAGTTCAAAGTCGCAGACATTCTCAACAGCAGCTGATAATCAGACATCGGTTGAAATTCATATCACTCAAGGCGAACGTCCAATGGCAAGCGATAACAAATCACTCGGTAGATTTATTCTGGATGGTATTCCGCCGGCACCCCGAGGCATGCCTCAAATTGAAGTGACTTTCGATGTTGATGCCAACGGAATATTGAATGTTAAAGCCAAAGATAAAGCTTCTGGTAAAGAACAATCCATCCGTATTGAAGCCAGTTCCGGTTTGACTGATGCAGATATAAAGAAAATGCGAGATGAAGCTGAAACCCATGCCGAAGAAGATAAAAAGAAGAAAGAATTAGCGGACGAGAAGAATACGGCCGAAATGGTCATCTTCACTGCCGAGAAGTCACTCAAAGAATATGGCGATAAAGTTCCGGTGGAAACAAGAAAATTGATTGAAGACAAAATAGCTGATGTAAAAACCGCAAAGAATGGTACCGATATGGAGGTAATAAAGAAGGCTATTGAAGGTTTGACGACCGAGCTTTCAAAAATTGGCGAGATAATGAACAAAGCCAATGCCGAGGCAGAAAAGCAAAATCCAACCCCGGAAAAACATAGCGACGAAGTCAAAGATGCGGAGGTGAAAGAAGACGGGGAGAAGAAATAAAAAATGGCGAAAAATTATTACGAAATACTTGGTGTGGGGAAAGATGCTTCAAAAGATGAAATAAAAAAAGCATTCCATCAACAAGCGCATAAATATCATCCCGACAAGAATAATGGCGATGATAAAAAATTCAAGGAAGTTAATGAAGCTTACCAGGTGCTTTCCGATGACCAGAAGCGCTCTCGCTTTGACCAGTTCGGCTCGGCCGACGGTGGAATGGGTGGCGGGAATTACAACGCTGGTCAAGGAGGATTTGGGGGAGGCTTCGGAGGATTCGATTTTTCCGGTTTTCAGAATGGCCAAGGTTTCGATATGGGAGACTTGGGCGATATATTTGGTGATTTTTTTGGCGGTGGTATGGGGCGAGGAACAAAAAATTCCCGTCGAGGGAGAGATATTCAGACAGAAATTGATTTAACTTTTTCCGAATCTATATTTGGAGTCAGTCGTAAAGTTTCGATTAATAAGCAAGCAACTTGCGAAGTTTGCAAAGGAACAGGTGGCGAGCCGGGAACGAAGATGAATACATGCAAGACTTGCGACGGCCAAGGACAGGTTCGTGAAGTTACTCGTTCTATTTTGGGCTCATTTTCGACGACAAAAATTTGTAATGAATGTCTCGGCACTGGGAAAATTCCATCAGAGAAATGCTCAAACTGCCACGGCGCCGGTGTACTGAAACAGCAAAAAGAAATTGATTTGAACATTCCGGCCGGCATCAATAATGCCGAAATGCTGAAAATGTCCGGAGCTGGGGAAGATATCCAAGGCGGACAATCGGGAGATTTATTTATAAAAGTAAACGTTAAGCCTAATGAAATATATAAACGCGACGGTTTAAATCTGACTATGGATTTGCCGATAAAACTTTCCGAGGCATTGCTTGGAATTACATATAATTTAAAAACATTGGAGGGGAATAATATAGAAGTGAAAATTCCGGAAGGAATAAATCACAACGAGCTTCTTCGTGTCCGTGGCAAAGGTGTGCCATCCTCTCGTGGCCGTGGCGACATCATTCTCCGCATCCAAGTCAAAATGCCGTCCAAACTTTCCCGCCACTCGAAAGAGATAATCGAGGAACTGAAAAAAGAAGGATTGTAAAAAAGTAATTTTGTTGTACAATTTGGTTGTTACTAACTAATAAATAATATATATGGGAAATATTGAAAAAGGGTTGCCGGCTAAAGAAAAAAGAAAAAGTGAAAAATATAGATCAATTCCGAATGCAAGCAGTAATTGGGGAGAAGAAGTTAGAAATAATCACCCTGACCAGCTTCACTCCGCTATATTGGGAAGAATCGAACATATTGCAAAAAGGATAGATACATATTTACCTCCTACTTCCGGTGGCGAAAACTTTTATAAAGTAGATCAAACTATCGCTACTGATTTAGAAAATTCTGTTGTTGAATTAGCTGAATCATATTTAAAATCTGCCAGGGAAAAGTACTTCGGTGGAAAAATTTTCCCCGAGGATGAAAATCATTCTTACCCTTATGACACAATAAAGGCATTTGATGCAAAATTAGAGGAAATTCAAAGTTTGATTATTAATGCAGAACTTCCACTATCTAAAGAAAAAGAACATAAAATTCTGATAAATCCCGAAGCAAAAATCGATGCTGAAAAATACCGTGAATTATCAGAAGATGAAAAAAATGCCTTACACGAAGAGGGTATAAGCATGTTAAAAAAAGCCACTGAGCAGATTAAAGAGTTAAAAGAAAAATTTGAATCGCAGCAACTTCTTGTTGAGTCCAAAAAATAAATATTTTAAATTCTATAAAGAATATAAATTACCTAAATTAAAAGGGTATTTTTTGTTATCTATTGACAATATGAATATTTACAAGTATTATGAAGAAAACTTAAATCAGAATAATATGATTACAAAAGAAGAAAGAACAATTCTAGGTGCTAGTTTATCTAGTTTGCAGACTCTTTTGGAACAAAAAGGTCTGGGCTATGATTGCGAAGAACAGATAATAAAAGCTGGAGATGAGCTTATTGTTGAAGAAGAGGAACCACTAAGAATAAATCACCCTGAATATAAATTTTGCAGTAAGGGTAAAAAGGGCAAAGCAGTTGGTGAAAAGAAACTCAATGATTTTATTCACTGGTTTATAAATGTGGAATTTCCTACAGAAAATAATGAAAACAGAACAGTCGGGTGCGTTGATTATCATCTTCGTAAGGTTTAACCAAAAGTAAAATTAAAGGCTGGAATATTCCGGCCTTTTTTCTTTACAAATTTCCGCAATCTGATACAATACTTTTTATTACTATTATTATTTGTCACAGGCAGGTAAACAATGCTTGATGTAATGAGATGACTAAACACTCAATTACTTCCAGAAAACTTTGGAAGTTAGGAATTAATGATTTTAACACCCAGTATTTTGATTTCAATAAAGAAGGAGATTTAATAATTAAAGAAGGTCACAACATCTATAACGTTCGATACTTGGCCGAGAAATTCGGGACACCGCTCGAAATATTGATGCCTTTTGCCATTGAAGAAAGGTTGGAAGACTTCCTCGACTTGGCCACAGCTTTGTCAAAAAAGGTTGGTTTTAAAGGCAAATTCTTCTATCACTACCCGATGAAGGTCAACCAAAGCAAGGAAGTTGTTATGTCGGTTGTCGGTGAAAGTGCCCATCTCGAGACGTCTTCGTATAACGAACTCTGGATGATAAAGAAAATGCTCGAACAAGAAACTTTCAATCCGAATATCCGTATTCTTTGCTCGGGACCCAAAACTGACAAATATATAAATCTCATTGATGATCTTCAACATAAAGGAGTGAAAATTTTTCCTCTAATCGAGGGACCGAACGAATTGAAGTTTCTCCAGTATTCGAAATATGATGTCGGCATCCGGCTCGACGTTCCGGTCAAGACAAATTCCCGTTGGAATAAGCCGATTGACCGTTTTGGTTTTTCAGCAAAAGAAATTCTCAAAATGAGCTCATTCAAAAATTTGAAAATTCTTCACTATCATATCGGGTCACAGATTGAAAGACTTTCGGATATTCTGGTTCCGATAAAATACGCCCTCGATGTTTACTTTAAGCTGAAAGAAAAGAATCCATCGCTTGATACACTTGATATCGGAGGTGGTATGCCTATTCCTTATATGAGGACCAAGGGCTATCCGGTTAACAAAATAATGGAAAAGATTTTTCGGCTAATAAAAAAGGAATCCGAAAAAAGAGGAGTCCCGCATCCGAACATTGTTTGTGAGTGGGGACGGTATATTGTGGCTCCGGCTCAGATTACGGTTTTTAAAGTCATTGATACGAAAGCTATTACTCATAAAGCAAGTCCGGCCAAGAAGTGGTATGTCATTGACGGTAGCTTCATGAATGATCTTCTCGATACTTGGGCTATCGAGCAGAAGTGGGCCATGTCTTCGGTCAACAATAAAAGAGATGGAAACTTGAACGAGGTATGGCTAGCCGGTTCTTCCTGTGACTCTGATGATATCTACAAAGGGAAAAACGGAGTAGTTACTTTGCCGGATTATAATTCGAACAATGGCGATACTGAACCGATGTATTTGGTTGTTTATGATACAGGAGCATATCAGGATTCATTGGCGGCCAAGCACTGCATGCTTTCTTCCCCGATGAAAGTTGTTGTTGAAAATGGGCATATTGTTGTGGCTCGCAAAAGGGAAAGCCCCGACGATGTCGGGAAAAACTTCGGTTGGTAGAAACTAAAGAGATGGTTATAGATATAGAACTTACTTTAAATAGGTTTGGTTTTGGAAAGATGAGCGAAAACAAATTTCAGTTCTTTTGTTTTAGATTTTCTAAATGGAAAATACCGGGCAAGTATTCGATTTCATTTTAAATAAACTGGAAAGTTAAAGAAAAATAGTATTTTATTTTATATATCCTTCTTTAACCAGAAGTTCGGCGTTTAGGATGCCGCCACCGGCGGCGCCACGAACTGTGTTGTGGGAAAGGGCGACGAATTTGTAGTCGAATATCGGACATTCGCGGAGTCGGCCGACAGTTACAGCCATGCCTTTATCTGTATCGCGGTCTTTTTTGGGTTGTGGACGGTTTTCTTCTTCTTTGTAAATAATTGGAAATGTTGGTGCGAAAGGAAGTTTCAATTCTTGTGGTATTGATTTGAATTCATTCCAAATTTTAATTATTTCTTCTTTTTTGGGCTTCTTATCTTTGAATAAAATGTTTATAGAAGCAAGGTGTCCGTCAGTAACTGGGACTCGGGTACAAGTAGCCGATATTTTAATATCTTTATTTTTAACAAATTTATTATTTACAATTTTACCTAAAATTTTAAGTGGTTCTTCCTCTGTTTTTTCTTCTTCACCACCGATGAACGGGATGACATTATCAATCATATCTAGACTCGCAACTCCGGGATATCCGGCACCGGAAACTGCCTGAAGAGTCGTAATCATTATCTTTTTAACAGGATAACCTGCTTTCATAAGAGCGTATACCGGAGTAATGTAACTTTGAAGACTACAGTTTGGTTTTACAACAATAAATCCCTTATCCCAGCCATGATTTTTTTGTTGGATTTTAATTATTTTTAAATGTTCAGAATTTATTTCCGGGATAAGCATCGGCACGTCATCTGTCCATCTGTTAGCTGATGCATTAGAAACGACAGGCATTCCCAATTTTGCATATTTTTCTTCAATTTCTTTTATTAAATTTTTATCGCTTATTTCAAAAGCCGAAAATACAAAGTCGCATTTCTTGGCGGCATTCTCGACGTTTTCCACTTCCTCGACAATAATTTTCTTAACGCCTTCCGGAATTGGTGTGTTCATATGCCAACGATTTTTCACAGACTCAGCATATGTAAGTCCAGCAGAATTTTTTGACGCGGCCAAATATACCACCTTAAACCAAGGGTGATTCTCGAGTAAACTGATATATTTTTGCCCGACCATACCCGTTGCTCCCAATATTCCAACTTTAAATTTTTTCATATTGAATTTAGCGGAGTAGAAATGTTGTTTTCTTCATGGTCTGGCTCCTCGTCCTCCCTCATCCGAGGACCTGAAGAAAATAATATTTCGACGTAGCTTTACTATTTAATAAATTTCTTATACAAAGACCTGATAATGTTTTCAATTTTATCTGTCCTTATAACAGCCTCAAGGCGAGTGCAGTTTTTATAAAGGAAAGCACTGATTTCCAAATCGGTTTTCAATTTGATTAACAAACTGTTGAAATCGTTGACGTATTGGACATTGAAGTTACCAACCAAAAAGACCATAGAGACAGGTTGCATTTCAACACTGAAGACTTTCTTTTTTAATTCTTCGAAGACCTTGTTTGACGAACCGTTATTATTATCGGCAACGATTTGCAAGCTATAACGGGTATTGCTGATTAGAATGACATCAACTTTATTTTTGACGAAAGCTTGACTGACAATAGAGAGAAGCTCGTTACCTTTAATAATTTCATCGGTAATTATATATAATGTTAAATTTTTCTTATAGCTGACTATCTTTGCGCCTTTCTTTATACTTTTCTCTTCTCCGACAGTTGTTTTTAATTTGGGGTTAGCCAAAGATACTATCTCGACGTTCGTTTTGAACAACTTTGCATATTGAATCGCTTTATCGTGAATTATTTTTCCGGCTTCTTCAGATTCCTGATAACTAACGAAGGGAATCGTTTTGGCTTCGGGGACAATTTTCGGGTCGGCCGACAATACACCACCGACATCTTTCCAGAGAATTACTTTTTCAGCTTTTGTTGCGGCACCGACAAAGCAGGCAGTAGTGTCTGTGCCACCGCGTCCAAGAGTTGTCGTCTCGCCATTTTTGGTTATACCGGTAAAGCCGGCAATGATAGGAATCTCTTTTATTCCCGACAATTTTTGTCTCAGGTTCTTTTCCGATAATTTATAATCAATATTGGCATTCCTGAAGTTATTATCGGTGACAATCGAAATTTCCTCAGCCAGCAATCTTCGGGTAGGAATGCTCATAAGATTAAAATAAAAGCTCAAAATTGTTGCCGAGAATTTTTCGCCGTAGGAAACGATTTTATCTTCCAGCATATCAAGCGATAAAACAGCATTCAAATCAGTCTCCAATTCAAAAAATAATTTTTCCAATTCAATATGAATTTCCTCTCGCCATTCTTTGTTGAACCCAATGTCGGTTATTATCTTGCTATGCGTTTTTTTGAGTTCAATTATAAAATTTTCTACCGAGAGACTAATTTCATTTTTTTTCAAGGGGGATTCGTTAAGTTTTGCCAAAAATGAAACCAAACTATCGGTTATTCCTGGCATCGCCGAAACCACAACAATCGGAGAGTATCCACTTGCCAGTTGCTCTTTTAAACGTTTGGCGATTATCGGAATCAATTCCTTTTTGAGTATTCCTCCACCGAATTTGTTAACAATAATTTTTTTAGACATAAGCAGTTTGATTATATTATATATAGTATATAAATCAAGCGCATATTTATTGACTTATAAGGGTACCAATAGTAAACTTGAATCATGTCAAAAATACTTGTTATTGGGTGCGGAAATGTCGGAAGTGTCGGTTTGCATAAGATGGCTCAATTTAGGGATGTATTTTCGGAGATTCATGTTGTCGGTAGAACTCCGGCTAAATGTGAGACTGTTCGGCTGTCTGTTCTGAAAAGATTCAAAACAAATTTGCATATTCATATCGGCGATGTCGGGAAAGGTGACTTTTTTCTTAAATTGTTGAGAGAAGTAAAACCAAAATTGGTTGTAAACTGGGGAAGCCCTTATGACAATTTGGTTGTCATGGATGCTTGTCTAGAATATGGAGTGAACTATATCGATACAGCCTGTTACGAACATCCTGACAAATACGGTTTTTCATACAAATTGCAATTGGCTAAAAATGAGGCATACAAAAAGAAAAATTTATTGGCAATTCTTGGTTGTGGTTTTGACCCGGGAGTTTCTAATATCTTCTCGGCTTATGCGCGCGATTATCTTTTCGATAAGATTGAAACGATTGATATCCTGGACTGCAACGGCGGTTCGAAAGATGAGAAAATAAAATTTGCTCCAAACTTTGATCCGGAAATAAATCTTCGAGAGCTCATTTTACCCATTAAATTCTGGGAGAAAGGCAAATGGCAGAAAAGGATGAAGCTTATCGATGATGATGCGCCATTTTTTGAATTTAATTTTCCTGAAGCCGGCAAATTTACGCCTTACTTAATGTACCATGAAGAACTCGAAACTATACCTACTCATATAAAGAGTCTTAAACGAATTAGCTTTTGGATGACATTCTCAAAGAATTACCTGACATATTTACGAGTACTATATAATGTCGGACTGACTCGTATTGACCCGATAGATTTTAATGGTGAGAAAATTGTTCCGGTTAAATTCCTGAAGGCTATACTTCCTAAAGGCGAAGACTTTAATAGCGGTTATAAAGGTAAAACAAATATCGGCAATATCATTGTCGGAACAAAAGGCGGAAAAAGGAAAATTGTCTATATTTATAATGTTTGCGATCATGCCGAAGCGTTTAAAGAAACCGGAGGGAATGCTATCGGCTATACGACAGCCATTCCAACAGTGACTTGTGCCAAGCTGGTGCTCGAAGGTAAATGGAGCGGTATCGGAGTCAAAAATACCGAGGACGAGTCACTTGATTCTAAAATATTCTTAAACGAAATGTCGAAAACCGGATTGACCTGGAAAGTGAAAATATTGAAAAATTTACCTTCAGCACTAAAAAAGAATTATTAAATGTCAAAAAATAATGAAAATATTTTTATAGAACCTTGGATAGATGAGGAAGGCTGGAATGCCGATAATTTTTCCGAAATTGAGACTCCGTGTTATGTTGTCAGTAAAAGTCATTTGGAAAAAAATTTGAGAATTCTTTCTCAAGTCGAGAAAGATACCGGCTGTCATGTTTTGATGGCGCTCAAAGGTTTTTCGATGTTTTCGATGTTTCCCATGGCGCGGAAATATATTTCAGGAACTGAAGCCAGTTCGGTGAATGAAGCACGACTTGGTTATGAAGAATTCGGTAAAGAAGTCCACGTCTTTTCGCCGTCCTACACGGAAGACAATATCAAAGAATATTTGAAGTACGCTAATCATTTGGTTTTCAATTCTTTCTCTCAGTGGAATAAATTTAAGGATATATGTCATAATAAAGTTTCTTGCGGAATCAGGGTTAACGTTGAACATCAAGAAGTTGAAAATCCGATGTATGACCCAAGTAGTTCCAACTCTCATTTTGGAGTGACAAAATCAAATTTCGAAGTTGATAACTTGGAAGGAATAGAAGGATTTCACTTTCATAATCTTTGTGAAAATGGTGCTGATGCACTCGAAAGAACACTTAAAGTTTTTGAGGAAAAATTTGGTGAATTTTTGCCTCAAATGAAATGGGTAAATTTCGGTGGCGGTCACCATATTACCAGACGTGATTATGATTTGAATTTGTTAACCAAAATTATCACAGATTTTAAAAAAAAATATCCTCATCTGGAAATTTACCTTGAGCCAGGTGAAGCTATAGCCTTAAATGCCGGAGTACTAATAGGTAGTGTTGTAGATATTTTTTCAAATACAGCAGTTCTTAATGTCTCCGCAACCTGTCATATGCCCGATGTGCTTGAAATGCCTTATTTACCGACAATTCTGGGAGCTAAGACGGCTATCGATGGTAGTGACAATGTTTATCGTTTAGTTGGGCCAAGTTGTTTGACCGGAGATGTTATCGGCAAATATTCTTTTTCAAAACCGCTTGTCATAGGACAGAAAATTATTTTCCTCAATATGGCTATATACACAATGGTAAAAAATAATACTTTCAACGGAGTTAATCTTTCGGACATTGTAATTCTTGATAAAAACGGTAAGATTAAAATTATCAAAAAATTCGGTTATAAAGATTTTAAAAATAGGTTGTCATGAAAAATAAGATTCTTGAAGAAAAAATAAAAAATTTCAATCCAAACGAAAATGGTCTGGCTTACCACGGCATATTTGGACTGCCTTTTGAAGCAGAAGAATCAAGAATGGTTCTTGTCCCGGTTCCTTGGGAAGCGACTGTTTCTTATGGGACGGGAACTGCAGAAGGGCCAAAGGCTATACTCGATGCATCCCAACAGATAGACCTTCATGACCATCTTTATCCTAATGGCTGGAAAAATGGTATTGCCATGGCTGATATTCCGGCCAGCATTTTTTTCAAGAGCAAACAAACGAGAGTAAAAACGGAAAAGTATTTGGAAAAATTATATTACGGTAAACAAATGGATAAAGAATTATTGAATGAAATAAATACTGATTGCTTGGAACTAAAAAATTATGTAGAAGAAACAACTAAAAAACTACTGAAAGAAGGGAAAATAGTCGGAGTTGTAGGAGGGGACCATAGCGTTCCACTTGGGTATTATGAAGCGCTATCAAAAAAACATAAGGATTTCGGTATTCTTCAAATAGATGCTCACGCCGACATGAGAGAAGCATACCAAGGTTTGGAATATTCTCATGCTTCAATTTTTTTTAATGCCTTAAAGATTAAAAATATCTCTAGAATTGTTTCTGTCGGAGTAAGAGATTTCAGTATTGAGGAACTTGAATTAATTACTAAAGAAAAAAAACGCATATCCCTTTTTACCGATTATGAAATAAAGAAAGCTATTTTCAACGGTGGGACATGGGCCAAAGAATGTGACAAAATAGTTAAAGAACTTCCTAAAGAAGTACATATTTCTTTCGACATTGACGGTTTAAACCCCAACCTTTGCCCCAATACTGGAGCCCCGGTTCATGGGGGCTTTACGATAGATGAAGTGGTATATCTTTTTGAAAAAATTATCGCCAAAGGTAAAAAAATAATCGGCTTTGATTTGTGTGAAGTTGCCAAGGGAGTAGGTGAGTGGGACGGCAACGTCGGTTCACGCGTTCTCTATAAACTCTGTTTACTGACACTAAAAAGTAATAAATAATTTTATTAAATATGATACAATAATATAATATGACATGGTTTTTTATCGCACTCGGAGCCCCATTTTTATGGGCTCTTGTAAATATTTCGGATAAATATCTGGTTGACAAATATTCCACTGGGCATCATGGTTCTGGCGGACTTGTTCTTTTTTCCAGCCTTATCGGCATTATTGTTTCAGGATTAATTGCTATATTTGTTAGCGGTGTTTGGAGTATCTCAATTTTAGATAAAATTTTACTTATCTTTGCAGGTTTTTTGACTATAATTTGGTTTATTACATATTTATATACTCTTGAAATAGAAGAAATCTCGGCTGTTGTGCCATGGTTTCTTATGATTCCAATCTTTGGGTATATTTTAGGATACTTCATTCTTGGAGAAACTTTAACGACTCATCAATTGATTGGCTCTGCCATTACGATGCTTGGAGTGTTTTTTATCTCCATTGATTTTGTTGGTGAAAAAAGGAGAATAAAGATAAAACCTGCGTTGTATATGATTTTTTCAAGTATGATGGTTGCGGTTGTCGGAGTTATTTTCAAATTTGTAACAATAGAAGGAAACTTTTGGGTTTCATCTTTTTGGGAATATTTAGGAATGGGAATCGTCGGAATTTTTATTTTTTTATTTATACCAAAATTTCGTAAAGAATTTATGTATATGAATAAAAAAGGAGGAATAAAAATATTTATACTGAATATTGTTAGCGAATCAGTATCTACAATAGCTCATTTTCTTACAAATTTTGCGATACTTCTTGCTCCTGTTACAATGGTTTATCTTGTTGGAAGTTTTCAGCCAGCTATTTTGTTGTTCTTAACGATTATAGGAACTAAATTTTTCCCACATATTGTAGAAGAAAGTCTCCACCATAAAGTTTTGATCCCAAAAGCTATCGCCATTATCATCATAATTGCCGGAAGTATATTCTTATTTATCTAAAAATGTGTTAATATATCTATATGCCTGAAGAAGTAAAACGAGAGCATAACTATTTCCTGTATATTTTGTTGGGAAGTTGTCTTATTGCCATCATTTCTTCTTTTTATTTTTTCTATTTCAAAAAAGACTACAATTTTATAGTGGAAGCCAGTTGTAATCCCGAAACTGAGACCTGTTTTTATCGTGATTGCACTAATCCGGATGATTGTCCTCCGAATAATTTATCATATTATAATGAATACACTCTAAAAGCCAGAGATTTTAAGTCATGCCTTAATGAAGACTGCACCTTAGCCTGTACGACTGGTGTTATAAATTGTGTCAAAACAGAATGTACGGAAAGCGATATAAGTGACGGAACATGTGTTGGGCCGTCTAATGATGATTCTAAAAACTAATTATGATTTCAATAGGTGATTACAATAAAATAATGTCAGACAGAAATATCTTTAATCAGATTGTTTATACACCATTATCCGAGGCACTTCGACTTTTAGACGAGAGGCAAAAAGATTCGGAGTTGATGGCAAAAGTGGAGAAATTATTAAAAGGGGATATTCCTGAAGTGTTTAAAAATAAAAAATGCGGTATTTTTGCAAGGCAAATAGCAACTCCCAACAATGAAAGTTTGCGATTTTTATCAATCGCCAAAGAGCATAATTTATATCCAATATTTTTTGAATTCCACGATGATAAATTCACACCAAATAATAATGTATTCAAACACTCTTTAGCTCAACTTTGTGTTCAAAAAAAACTTGATTGTAATGGTAATGATTATTCTGAAAAGATTACTATTGTGGATTTTAACAAACATGGCGGGAAGAAATTTAAAAATATTAAAACATTATGGGCCGAACCACTTGTTGATTTTCACAGAAAATTATTTGAGTCCAGTAGTTCAAATATAAAAGACTTTTGTTATTATGACGCTTCAGATTGGTATGAAAGAAATGGCAAAAAGGCTACCAACTACTATACTAATTTTTTAATGTTATTCATATGCCATGGAATATTATTTGAAAATTTCGAAACTTTAAAAAATAGTGAAGGAGATTTCACTCAAAATATTCTATTGCCATCATTAGAGAAAGTTATCAATCTTATCGGGATTAAACCAATAATCGTTCCACTTCAACCTTTGGATTTGGAAACTGACAATTTTTGGCTTCATCACTTACCTGGTGTAAAGAAATTCATAAATAAAATATGATTAATGAAATTATAAATACATGTTACATAAATGCGCAAACGACTCAAGTAGCTACTCGAGTTCTCGCTAGTTATTCGCATTTAATTCCGGTTATTTTATCTTTGTTTTTGGCAATTTTAGTGTTTATAAAAGCCAAATATAATTTATTTTCAAAGATTTTTCTTGTTTTTGTAATTGCTTTTTCGCTTTGGTTAGTCGGCGACTTTATTGTTTGGACTTCAAATAATTATTATTTGATATACGCCTCATGGGCTCCTCTTGATTTTATTGAAATTATTTTTTATATTCTAGGTTTGTATTTTGTTTTAGTATTCGTTCAACAAGAAGATATTTCTATTTTTAAAAAGTCACTTCTGGCTCTCTTGGCTCTTCCTGCTTTTGTTATCGTAATTACAAAATCGTCTATTTTAGGCTTCAACCACCAGGCCTGTGAAGCAATTAGTAATGATTCTCTAAGCACCTACAAACTTATTGTTGAAGGGGTATTATTGATCGTAATGCTTTATTATATGATTATTCCCTTTGTAAAGAAACTTACATCACAAAAGAAGAAAACTCACCTGATTATGATTGGTTCAATGTTTTTATTTCTTTCAATTTTTGCCGTGACAGAATATATAGCTTCTACTACCGGGTATTATGAAATAAACCTTTATAGTTTATTTTTACTGCCAATATTTCTCTTTGTAATTATTTATGCCGTATTTGAGCTTGATATTTTTAATTTCCAAATGCTTGGGACGCAATATTTAGTTGTGGGGTTGGTTGTTCTTGTTGTCGGTCAACTGTTCTTCGTTAATGGCACTGTTGACCAACTGCTTACCATATTAACTGTCGTTGTAACTGTCGGTTTAAGTATTCTTTTATATAGAAATTTAAAAAAAGAATCTGACCAGAGAGTTCGTATTGAGAAACTTTCCACAGATTTAGAGCAATCAAAATGGCGCATAGAGGAGGCTAATATGAAACTTGGCGATGCTAATGAAAGATTAAAAGGATTAGATAAATTAAAAACCGAATTCGTCTCTCTGGCATCACATCAATTGCGAAGTCCTTTAACAGCTATTAAAGGTTATGCTTCTATGCTTTCGGAGGGCGATTATGGGGAAATTAACCAGCAAGCCAAAGAAACAATCGACAGAATAATGGAATCAAGCAACAATCTGACTTTGGTTGTCGAGGATTTACTGAATGTTTCCAAAATTGAATCGGGCGGTATGAAATACGAAATGGTTAAATTCGACTTCAGTGATTTGGTTAAGGAAACAGCCAAAGAACTTTCGATTACAGCCGAGAAGAAAGGCTTGAAATTAATTTGTAATATTCCGGATGATAAAAAATATATAGTAAATGGAGATAAAGAAAAACTCAGACAGGTTCTGGTCAATTTGATTGATAACTCTATGAAATATACAAAGGAAGGTCAAATAGAAGTTGGCTTATCGGCTGATGGTAAGGGGAAAATTATTCTGTCTGTCAAAGATACCGGAGCGGGGATAACCAAAGAAGCGATTGAAACTCTGTTCAAAAAGTTTTCTCGTGGCGACGGAGCCAAGTTGAACACTTCCGGTTCCGGTCTCGGCCTTTATTTGGTAAAAGAAATCGTCGAAGCCCACAAAGGCCGCGCCTGGGTAAAATCCGAAGGCCTCGGCAAAGGTTCAACTTTCTTTGTGGAGATGGACGAAGTGAAATAAAATTAATTTTATTTCATCGTACGTTTTGCTTGACTTTTTGTTGATTTAATTGTAATATGAATAAAATTATTATGTTGTTTGATAGCATAAATTTCTCAACTAAAACTATAAATCAATGAAACTACATGAATTAAATTTTGAAAATCCATTTTATTCGTCTATTTATTGTGAGCGACATGTTAATGACTCAAAAGGTCGCTTTAATGAGTACTCGGAAGTAAATCCTATTTATGATCCGCAAGGATCTATGTCTCAAATCCAAGTACCATTTACTTGGATTAAAAAAGAAAATCTCGAAGTTTATCAGAGTAACCCATCACTGGAACTCTTATTAGATGTTTGCAGAGATCAAGAATATAAATTCTTTTGGCATCCTGACACTATTCGTTCGGCTTTTAACATTAATGGCTATGCATCTATGCAACCAACGAGTTCTACTAGAACAATGCTTTCAATGGATTCTCTGGCTTATTATGTAAAAAAGGATTTGGATAAAAAACATTTTCGTTTCGTTCGAAGATTGAAAAGAAGCTCAGTAATTCATAGTATAGAAATTTGTAATGAATTACGAACATTAGTATTTCAATTACCATCTGATTCGACTTACAGTTTTTTACCAGAATCTCTTGGTCTTGTTATCCTTAATGGGCCTTATGAAGAATCTGGCGTTCTCTTTAGGGAAACGAAACCAGCATCTGCTTCTAAAGATAAAAGGATTATTATACCTTATCATTCATTGTATGCTGATGATCCTAATGATTTAGAATCAAAACCATTATTGATTCAATTGTGTGAAAAAAATTCACCCTTTGATCCACTTGGTTTCTTTCTTGAACATATAGTTGGTTACATTCAAGATGCTTGGGTATTACTAGTTACTAAATTGGGTTTGTTGCCCGAATTACACGGACAAAACTCTTTAATTGAAATCGATGAGAATTTCTTTCCTACAAGAGTTATCCATCGTGACTTTCAGGGTACTTATAGTGATTCCGAAATTCGTAGATCTCTTAATTTGAATGTTTTTAAAAAACACATTGTAGGAGAGGAGTATGGGACATCTAAAGCGTCTCAATATAGTCATGTTTACGACGGAATGATTGGACGATACTTATTATCAAGACTTACAAAAACATTTTGTGCTTATTATAAAAGTTTTGATTATAAAACAGTTTCGAGTGAAATTTCCCGTCGTTTTCATTCAATTCCAAACAACATAACTGATATGTTTCCGATTACAACCTATAAATTTGGTAATTCTGCGACAGAACAAGAGGGTAATGATGTGATCTTAGTAGATACAAAAGAACTACCAGATTTTCGTTGAATTTATTTGTTTTTAAATGTAAAATAAGAATATATGAAAGAAAAATTAAAGACATCTGATTTTGGTATGGGTTTGACGGAGCTGTATATCTATGAGTCTACAAGCAAGACCAATAAGGTAATCTTACTTTTAAAGGGTATATATGGATACCACTTTGAGCTTGATGATTTTAAAACGGACTTACTAGGTCTTAAATGGGACCAATCGTTCATTAGATATTTTCTTCCATATGCTCATGTGGTGTGTGTAAATACCTCAAGACTTGATGGTTATGATCAAAATATTTTTTCTCAAAGACAAGATTCATTTGAAGGAAAAGATTATAGTCAGGAAATAGATGATATCAAAATTGCTTTTAATAGAGCTCTTAAATTACTTTCTAATAACGGCCTGACAAATCCTAAAATCCATCTAATGGGAAAATCATTTGGAGGTACAGTTTTTTTAGGAATGCCTGAAGTCGTTCAAAAGTCTACTTCAATTTCTATGTTTGGTAGTGGTTGCGGTAGAGATGAAAATACAAAAAGGCCATTACTTAGAACCTTACCAGATGAAGAAATCTTACTCAAAACAATAAAGGATTACAGGGGACTTTTCTCTTTCTATCATGGAGAACTTGATGAAATTGTACCTATAGAATCACAAGAAAAAATTGTAAAGGCTAGCGGAGCAAAATTGACGAGCTTTATTACCATAAAAGGTGCTGATCATGAGTTTGAAAAAATGTATGGTAAAGAAAGTTTAGAACCAGGAACCTTGTTGAGAAAAATGCTACTAAATAATATTTTGTTTAGTGATAATATAAAATTGTAAAAACCTAGCATAAAATATAAGTGCTAGGTTTTTTATATCCTTGAATTTTGAAACCAGTTTCGGTATCTTTTATTTCGTAGCCGAGAGAATTTATTTTCTTTCGGAGTTCGTCACTTTTTGCCCAATTTTTTTCTTGGCGGGATGTTTCGCGTTCTTTGGCTAATTGTTTGATTTCTTCAGGGATTGTTCCTTCTTCTTTTGTTTTGTCTAAATCAAAACCAAATACTTTATCGAAATCCAATATTGTAGCTTTCTTGTCGGCATTGGGAATGGAATTATCTTTCAGCAATTCCCAGACAAGAGCCAAGGCTTGTGGACTGTCCAGATTATTATCCAGGTATTCCATAAAACGAGCTTTATACTCAGTACTAACTGTTCCAGTATCGTTTCCAAGAGCTATAACAGACTCTTTAAGGCGTGCTAAAGCTGTTTGTGAGCCCATAACAGTCTCAATTGTAAAGTTGGTCTTAGTTGAATAGTTAGATGTGTATAGCCACAAGCGGAAAGCAATCGGGTCAACACCTTTCTTTATTAAATCTTCTAGTGTATAAAAGTTGCCGGCTGACTTGGCCATTTTAATTCCGTTAACCAGAAGGTGTTCGTTGTGCATAAAATATTTTACGAAACTTTTTCCAGTGGCGCATTCTGATTGGGCGATTTCATTTTCATGATGGGGGAAGATATTATCGACTCCGCCAGTATGTATGTCGAAACTTTCTCCGAGATTTTTCATACTCATAGCAGAACATTCTATGTGCCAGCCAGGGCGGCCTTTACCCAAATCTGTTTCCCAAAATACTTCTCCGTCATCCTCGGTCAAACCTTTCCAAAGGGCAAAATCTTGAGCATTTTCTTTTTCATATTCGTCTTTTTTAAGTCTACCTTCGGCATTTTCTTTCAAGTCGGAAAGTTTGAAATGAGAAAGTTTTCCATAGTCGACATCTTTGTGGATATTAAAATACACCGAACCATCGTCGGTTCTATAGGCGTAACCGGCATCTTCCAACTTCTTGATGAGTTTGACCATTTCGTCTATGTAGTCGGTGGCCTTAGTGTAAATATTAGCCGGCAATATATTCAAAGCGTCACGGCCCTTGAAAAATTCTCCGGTGTAGAATTCCGTAAGTTCTTTCAGGCTTTTGTTTTGTGCTTTGACTTCACGAATGATTTTATCTTCGACATCGGTAATATTCATCACGTGTTGGACTGTATATCCGCTGTAGATTAAGAATCTTTTCAGCAAATCGGCAAAGACATAAGCCCGCCAATTGCCTATATGAGCATAATTATAAACAGTTGGCCCACAGGTATACATACCAACCTCTTTGGGATTAATAGGTTTAAATTCTTCTTTCTTTCTTGTTAATGTGTTAAATATATTTAAAGCCATATAATTAGTATTATTGCCCCAATGAGGATAAAAGACAAGATGATTAATAATTTCAACCTTTTCTTTTCACGTAAAATTTGTTTTTCGAGAATTTTGATTTTATCTTCATCGCTTGCCAATTGATTTTGCGAATTTACATACAAACTTTTTAATAAATGAGCGAACAGCAATTTATTGTTGTTTGTCCCAAATTTTTCTTCGGTGACAATGTCCAGCTCCATTTCTTTCGAGAACTCTCCGAGTGCCTGTATTGGCTTATCGTGGATAACGATTATAAAATTATCATTAGCAATAAATATCAGTCTGTTACTTGTACTTTTATCGGATAGGATTCGGGCAAGATTTAAATAAGCAAAAATATAACCCTGCTCCAGTCTTATTATATCCTCTTTTGGTTTTGATAATATCTCTTCCTTGATAAAAAGTGGAATATTATATTCTTCCAAAATATAGGCAACTTCTTCGTCGGAGGGCGATTCCAAATCTACCCAAGCCAACTCTTTGTGTTTATATTTTGATATCACAATGATAATTATACTATTACGCTTGCAATTTTGCCAACTTTTGTGTAATATGATGTTTGTCATTATAAATGTTTAAATATATCATTTCGAAAAACAAAACAATTTATGCCTAAAACTGCCAATACAACAGAAAAGAAAAATTTAAAAAGTACCGAAAGCAAAGAGTTTGCTGTCATTTTTACCGGCGGTAAGCAGTACAAAGTGGCTGTTGGAGACGTGCTCAAGATAGAGAAAATTGAAGGGGACTTCAAACTAGGAGATAAAGTAATCTTTGACAAGGTTCTGCTTGTCGACAATGGCGCCGATACGACAATCGGTACTCCCTATATAGCAAATGCTAAAGTCGAATCGTTATTTCAAAAACTCGGCAAAGGTAAGACCGTCAGTGTTGTTAAATATAAACAAAAAAGCAGATACCTAAAGAGAAATGGTCACCGTCAACCATATATAGAAGTTAAAATTTCTTCAATCAAATAAAAACAGCTTACTCGAGAGGCTGTTTTTAAATTTGACTAATTACCTTTTAACTTATAAACTTAAAGTAAGTATAAATTGAATATCTATTAAAAATCCAAAAAATGAGAAGGTATTTCTTTCTTTTTTGCAGACTAATAAATCTCATTTATGGGATACTTTGTATCTCAGTTGTTGTACGTAAATATCTAAACAACGAAGGTTATAATTTATATAATATAAACCGCATTGGTGGAAAAGTATCATTTGTTTTTTTAGATAGTAAAAGGACAAACGGATATGTTTTTTTAGATAAAAGTACAATATACGAAGTTAAGAGACTATGTTAGTAAAAAGCTTGGCTAAAGACCGTGCTTTTTTTATGCTCGGTTTTTGAGAGCGTTTTTAATGGTGTCACTGTCGGAGTACTCCAATTCAGTGCCAGTGGAAAGGCCGCGGCCTAGGGAGACAATTTTGAATTTATATTTTTCGACAAGTGGCGACATTTTTTCTCTCAAATACATATCGGTGTGTTCGCCTTGGGGGTTTAGAGATAAAGCAATAATAATTTCTTTAAGATTTTCTTTTTTAGCACGGCTCTCAACGGTAGTTATTAATTCTTTTATTCGAACAAAATTAGGAGTTTCTTTGGTAACAATTGGAACCAAACCCCCAAGAATAAAATACATGCCGGAATAATTTCTACTTTTTTTAATATTTTCATAATCGGCATCTTTTTCAACAATCAAAAGGGAAGTCTTGTCAGTTCTCGGGTCTTTACACGTCTCGCATAATTGGTCGCCATCGATGTCTCTCTCGAAGAAGAGAAAACATGATGGACATTGGTGGATTAAATCCTTGATGGAGAGAATATTGTCTCCAAGTTCTTTGACATATGAAGGGTTTTTATGAAGAAGAAAGTAAACAAAGCGCCTGGCTTGTCTTTCGCCTATACCCGGGAATTCTTTAAAATGTTCTGCTAATTTGTCTATTGGGTTCATATTAAAATCCTTCGATTTCTACTGCTGGCACGTTATAATCACTTAAATTTTTCTTATCCATCGACAAGAAAGTTGTCATCTTTTCGTCAAAGTAAAGTTCAATTTTTCCAACCGGACCATTTCTGTGCTTTTCGATTAGTATTTCGGCAATGTTTGTCTTTTCACTTTCATCTTTGCCCTTGTCTTCTCGATGAATGAACATCACCACATCGGCATCTTGCTCAATAGACCCTGAATCACGGAGATCGGAAAGTCGAGGTCTGCCACCACGGGATTCAACAGCACGAGACAACTGTGAAAGAGCGAGAACCGGCACGTTGAACTCTTTAGCCAAACCTTTCAATGAACGCGATATTTCTGTCACTTGATTGACCATATTATCGTAATTTTTTGACGTTGACATCAATTGCAGGTAATCGACGATTATTAGACCCAGTCCATGCTCGGCACGAATGCGACGACAAACCGAACGCATCCTAATAATCGAGTTGCCTGCCAGATCATCAACGAAAATTGGAGCTTTTGATAAACGGTCGAGCGAATCACGAATTTTAGAGAATTCATTCTCGGTCGAGAGTTTACCGGTTCTTAAATTCCAGGCATTAACTTTGGCTTCAGCCGCCAGCATTCTGTCGACTAATTGCTGAGTACTCATTTCCAAAGAAAAAATAACGGTTGGCGTTCCTTGTCTGAGAGCTGCTTGGCGCGCGATATCAAGAGCGAGGGTAGTTTTACCGACTGAAGGACGAGCAGCCAGGATTATCAAATCTGATTTTTGAAGGCCGGATAAATATTGATCAAGGTCATGAAATCCGGTTGGTATCCCGCGAAGCTCTCCTTTGTTCTCGTGAAGTTTCTCCAGACGTTCCCAGGCTTCAGGCAAACTATCTTTGAGGGAATGGAAGGCATGACCTCCGTCATTACTATTTATACCCATTATTCTTTTCTCGGCTTGGTCAAGAATATCGAAAACATCTTCGACTTCATCACGAAAACCAAGTTCCGAGATGTGGTCACCAGCTTCCGTAATTTTTCTTAGAATATGTTTTTTGTTTACGACATCCGAATAATATTTTATATTTGTCGAAGCCGGGACAGAGTTTGTCAATTCACTCAAGTAGCTACTTCCGCCGATTTGGTCGAGAAGTCCTTTCTCTTCAAGCTTGTGAGAAACGGAAAGAATATCTATCGGCTCACCTTTGCTCGAAAGGTCCAACATTATTTTGTAAATTTGAGCGTGTTTTGTGGCGTAAAATGAATCACCATTGATTATGTCGCTGATTTCGTGAATTGCCCCGGGACGTAACATTATGGAACCGAGTATTGCACGCTCTGCATCAATGCTTTGCGGAGGGATACGAAGTTTTGTTTTTTTATCTGCCATGCACCGTATTGTAGCACAATAGCAAAAGTCTCAAAGTTCATTATTTGGATAAATATGTGTGTAATATGTGCAAAACTATTCGTTATTTGGTATTATATAAGGACATATGAAAAAACGACTACTTTCGGGAATAAAACCATCGGGGACTATGCATTTGGGCAATTATTTTGGCGCTATTAAACAGTTTGTCGACATGCAGAATGATTATGATTCTTTCGTATTTATTGCTGACTTGCATTCTATTACAACAGTGCACAATAAGGATGAATTATCAAAAAATATAATTAATATTGCTCTTGATTATTTAGCTTGTGGATTAGACCCAGAGAAAGTTTGCTTATTTAAACAATCGGACGTTGCTGAAGTTACAGAACTAACTTGGTATTTCAATTGTTTGACGACAGTGCCATATCTTGAGAGAGCAACTGCCTATAAAGATGCTAAAGCAAAAGGTAAAGAAGTAAACGTGGGTGTTTTTGATTATCCGATTTTGATGGCAGCAGATATTTTAATTTATGACAGTGAAGTTGTTCCTGTTGGACAAGACCAAAAGCAACACGTTGAATATGCACGCGACACTGCACAAAAATTCAATAGTACTTTCGGTGAGACATTTAAAATTCCTGAAGCGTTAATCATGAAAGAAGTTGCAGTTGTTCCAGGAACAGATGGAAAAAAGATGAGTAAGAGTTATAAAAATACAATTCCACTTTTTGGAACAGATGAAGAAATCAAAAAAGCGGTAATGAAAATCGTTACCGACTCAAAAGGAACCGACGAACCGAAAGACCCGGAGACTTGCAACATATTTAAACTACACAAACTTTTCTTAAATAAAGAAGAGCTTGCAACATTAAGTGATAGATATACCAAAGGTGGAATGAGTTATAAGGAATCAAAAGAAATGTTGCTTAGTGAAATACTGGATTTGATAAAACCAATGAGAGAAAAACGAGAAAATTATTCCGAGGACCTTGATAATGTCCGCGCAATTTTGAAAAACGGAGCGAACAAAGCTAAAGTTATCGCTCTGGGAAAAATGAATATTATTCGTAATAATGTAGGAGTAAAAATATAATTTATGAAATACATTCTTTCTTTGATTCTTGTGATTTTGAATCTTATTAATGTCCCGCTCAATATGCTTTATATGAAAGTTCAAAAATGGTATTTGCCGATGTGGAAAAAAGACAAAATTATTTATTTTGCCTTTGCTCCTTTTTATTGGATTTTGGTTATCTTGACTTTTATATTCGGTTGGCCATGTGAAAAATTGCCGAATTTAATTCATTAATATTAGTATTTTAATATGACAAATCGTACTTACATCAAGGATTTAAATAAATTTATTGGGACTGAAGTTACAATCGCCGGATGGGTGGATGTTCGCCGCGACCAAGGGAAAATGATATTCCTCGATTTTCGCGATATGACCGGCAAAGTTCAAGGAGTGATTCTCCCTAGTTATATGGAAACACTGGAAATCGGAAAAACGCTACGCAGTGAATTTGTGGTCAAAGTAAAAGGCAACGTAAATGAAAGACCGGAGAAAAACAAGAAAGCCGGAGTTTTAAATGGCGAGCTTGAACTTGAAATAAAGGACATAGAAATATTGGCCGAAGCAACTCCACTGCCATTTGATATGTCTTTGAGCGGGTACAATTTGGATTTGACTACCGAACTCGACAATCGAGCCTTGGTTCTCCGACAACCGAAAGTTCAAGCAATATTCAAAGTCAGCGAAACAATTATTGATTCTTTCCGTGAATTTATGAAGCAGAATATGTTTTTTGAATTTCAAGCCCCAAGTATTACTCCGGCAACAGCCGAAGGGGGAGCCGAAGTTTTCCAGATTGATTATTTCGGGAAAAAAGCCTATTTATCTCAGTCGCCACAACTTTACAAACAAATTGTTATGTCGGCCTTTGAAAGGTGTTTTTCGGTCAATAAAGTTTTTCGTGCCGAACCGTCTTCGACAACTAGACATTTGACAGAAGTTGTATGTCTTGATGCCGAAATGGGATTCATCGAATCATGGCGTGATGTTCGCGACATGGCTGAAGAAACTGTCAGATATATATTAAAACAAGTGGAAACTAAAAATGCCGAGCATCTAAAATTGTTGGATGTCGAAATGCCAGTAATGATTGAAAAAACTCCGACATTATCATTGAAGGAAGTTCAAGATAAAATTTTTGCCGAGAATGGCCGTGATGTCCGAGGTGAAAAAGACACAAACCCGCAAGACGAGAGAGAAATTTGTGAAATTATTAAAAAAGAAACAGGTTCAGATTTTGTTTTTATCTATGGCTATCCCACTCGTAAAAAGCCTTTTTATGTTTACCCAAATCCTGAAGAACCTGAATTCAATGAAGGTACGGACCTTATCTGCCGTGGCGTAGAGTGGCTCTCCGGCGGGAGAAGAATAAATGATTACAAACAACTGCAAGAACATGTAAAACTTTGGGAAATGGATCCAAATAAAATTAAAATGTTTCTCGAAGCTTTCAAATATGGTGTTCCGCCGGAGGGAGGATTTTCTTTCGGTGCCGAGCGCATAACCATGCAATTACTTGGATTGAAAAATGTTCGTGAGGCTTGTATGTTCCCGAGAGATATGAATAGAATCGATGAACGGTTGAGTGATGAGGGATACTAATTCAAGTATAAATTTATAATGTCAGAAGTAACAGAACAATATAAAGTAAAACAAGGAACTTTTGAGGGGCCGCTGGAGCTCCTCCTTTCGCTGATTGAAGACAAGAAACTTTTTGTTAATGAAATATCGTTGGCCGAGGTTACGAATGATTATATTTCATATATTAAATCGCTCTCTGGAATCGAGACCGACAAGCACATTGCCGACGTCTCATATTTTATTTTGGTGGCGGCGACTTTAATACTGATTAAATCAAAATCTCTTTTGCCCAATCTTTCTTTGACAGAAGACGAAACAGAAAAAATTTCCGACTTGGAAAACAGATTGAAATTATACAAAATTATCAAAAATGCCAGCATTGACATAAATAATAATTTTGGGACGAAAATAATTTTTATGCCGAATGAGCGCATCTGGAGTGAACCGATTTTTTCTCCAGACCCGCTTATAACCATAGGTAATATATCTTCATCGATGACTGATGTTCTGAACCATATACCGAAGAAAACCGAGAAGTTACCCGAAGTTGAGGTCAAAAAGATTATAAATATCGATGAAGTGATAAATAACTTAACAGAGCGAATACAAGGAGCGATGAATCTGTCATTCAAGGAATTTACAGAGTCAAGCGGAGCGGAAAACAAGCAAGAGGCCAAAATCCATGTTATTATTTCATTCCTGGCTATGCTAGAATTAGTCAGAGAAGGCATAATAGACGTTATTCAGAACACGAACTTTGGAAATATTGAAATGAATTCACAACCATTAGCAACTAATACTAAAGTCAGAATCTAATCTATGGAATTACAATCAAAAATCGAAGGATTGCTTTTTTATAAAGGCGAAGATATGCAAGTCAAAAAATTGGCGGAACTTTTAAATGCTTCAACGGAAGAAATTGAAGAAGCTTTAAAAAAATTGGAACAATCGCTTTCTGGACGTGGTCTTGTCCTTGTTCGCAAAGATGACTCTGTAATTCTTGGAATTACCAACGAATTGAGCTCTTTGATAGAATCAATCCGTAAAGAAGAGATTACGAAAGAGCTTTCAAAAGCATCGCTTGAAACACTGTCTATTGTTTTATATAAAAATGACCCGTCTACGCAGGCCGGCGTATCGCGCAGCGAAGTTGATTATATCCGTGGTGTAAATTCAAGTTTTATTCTTCGTAACTTACTTGTCCGCGGTTTAATTGAGAAAATAATTGACTCAAAAGATAGTCGTCGTTTCCTCTACCGTCCGACTTTCGACACATTATCATTCATGGGAATAACAAACATCAGTCAATTGCCAAACTATAATGAGGTAAAAGTTCAATTACAAGAAGTCCTTAAACAAGAAGAAAACAATGAGTGATTCTTTAAAAATTTTCTTACCGGCAGTCATAAGTTTTATTATTGGACTACTTTTGACACCTGTTGCGACACATTATTTTTATAAATATAAAATGTGGCGTCGAATTGGAAGAAGCAACAACATTCCGAACGAAAATTTAGGTAAATTTAGTAAAATTCATGACGAGTCGGCAGAAATTTCCACTCCGCGCACCGGGGGAATGATAATTTGGTTTTCGGTAATTCTCTGTTTGGCTGTCGTTTGGTTGATTGATATTATCTTCCAAAATAGTTTGACAACCAAATTATATTTTATTAGTCGAAACCAAACATTGCTCCCATTCTTTACTTTAGTTGTTGCATCACTTATAGGACTGGGAGATGATTTTTTGCAAATTTTCGGTCGCGGCAAATGGATTACCGATCCAATTGTTCTGCGCTACATCAAGATAGGAATTATTTTATTGCTTGGTCTTGTCATCGGATTATGGTTTTATGTAAAACTCGGGGTCACTCAACTTTACATTCCTTGGTACGGATTTATAAATTTAGGCTACCTTTTTATTCCTTTTTTTATTTTAGTCATGCTTTCACTCTGGTCGTCCAGTGTCATTGACGGGGTGGATGGCCTTTCCGGCGGAGTTCTCGCTTCAATATTCATGGCTTATACCCTTATCTCTTTCTTCAATAACCAGGCGGATTTAGCAGCTTTTTGTGCTGTAATTACCGGTGGAATACTGGCTTTCCTTTGGTTTAATATTCCTCCTGCGCGTTTTTATATGGGAGAAACTGGAATGATAGGATTAACGGTGACCCTTTCGGTTATAGCATTTTTGACCAATACGGTTCTACTTCTTCCGATTATTGCATTTCCACTTTTCATTACATCGCTTTCAAATGTTATACAGATAGCTTCGCGAAAATTTCGTCACGGCAAAAAAGTTTTCCTCTTTGCTCCGCTTCATCATCATTTTGAAGCCCTAGGCTGGCCCAAGTATAAAGTCACTATGCGTTACTGGATTGTTGGGATAATGACATCAATAATAGGAGTTATTATTTCTCTTATTAGCTAAAATGAAAAAAAGCAAAATAGACAAAATTTTTTTTGGAATTGTGATTACTCTTGTGGTGATAGGATTAGTCACTTTTACATCTGCGTCACTCGGGATACTTGCCAAAAGTGAAGCGAAGTTTTATGGGGTAATGTTCAGTCAATATATTTTCGGATTATTGGGAGGAATGGTAGCTCTTTATATTGGGTTTAGAATTCCTTATAAATGGTTTAAAAAAAATTCTTTGATTTTGTTTATTTTATCCATTATTTTAACAGGGATTGTTTTGGTTCCAGGCATAGGGCAATCTCATGGAACTGGGGCTCACAGGTGGATAGATATATTTGGATTTTCTTTTCAACCGGTGGAATTTCTAAAGATTGGATTCATTATTTATTTTGCTGCCTGGCTTTCTTGGGCGAGAGAAAAAGTCAGAGACCCGATTTTCAGTATTTTACCCTTAGTCGTGATGCTAGGCATTATCGCTACAGTTTTGATTAAGCAACCGGACACAAAAAGCATAATTCTAATTACCATTACAGCCCTCATAATGCTATTCGTTTCCGGAGCACCAGTAAAATATATTTTGGGATTTCTAGGATTAGCAGTCATTGCCTTTATAATTTTGGTTTCTTTTAAACCATATTTGAAAGAGAGAGTAAATACATTTTTCAATCCAGGTGAGAATAGTCAAACTTCATCCTACCAATTGCAACAATGCCTCATTGCTGTCGGTTCCGGTGGGTTTTGGGGTAGAGGTCTTGGTCAAAGTATTCAAAAATTTAATTATTTACCCGAACCTCAAGGAGATTCCATTTTTTGTGTAATTGGGGAGGAGCTTGGCTTCTTGGGTTGTACTGTCGTGATATTGTTATTTATTGCTTTTGCTTTGCGGGGTTATCGTATTGCAATTCGGAATTCCCCTGATGCATTCGGTAAATTACTTGTTATTGGATTTATCACTATTATCACAGCCCAATCTTTTATGAATATCTCCGCAATGATAGGAGTTTTTCCACTAACAGGAGTTCCTCTTGTCTTTTTCTCACAAGGGGGAACGGCATTACTCCTTTCTCTTGGGATGATAGGAATTATCCTAAACATTTCCCAATTCCAAGGCAGACCGATGCTGGATAGATGAAAAAAAATAAGCTATAATTATATACATATGAAAATATTACTTACAGGAGGGGGAACAGGGGGACATTTTTATCCTCTGATTGCGATAGCCGAAAAAATTATCGAAATTGCCGCTAAACAAAAAATTGTCGACCTCAAGCTTTATTATATGTCCGATTCTCCCTACAACAAACGTTTGCTTTTTGAGAATGATATAATTTTTGTCAAAGTTCCGGCCGGCAAAATGCGCAGGTATTTTTCAATCAAGAATTTTTTCGATTTTTTCAAAACAGCTTTTGGCGCCTTATCCGGCTTTATCAGTGTATATTTTATTTATCCGGATGTAGTTATTTCAAAAGGCGGATATGCTGCATTTCCAGCCGTGCTTGCGGCTAAACTTTTAAAAATTCCGGTTATTGTCCATGAATCAGATTCCTCCCCCGGTAGACTAAATGTCTGGACAGCCAAATTCGCTTTGCATGTGGCAATATCCTGGCCTGAAGCCGCAGAATATTTACCGAAAGGTAAAACAGTTTTGACCGGTCAGCCGATTCGTAATGAAATCTTGCACGGAGATTCAAGTGGAACAGCCCACGAATTTTTCAAACTAAATTCTGATTTACCGATAATTCTTGTAATCGGTGGTTCTCTCGGGGCAAGAGTTATAAACGATATTGTCGTCGATACTTTGCCGGAACTTCTTAATCGTTATCAGATTATTCACCAAACCGGGGAGAAAAATATTGATGAAGTTTTATCCCGTTCCAAATTATTATTGGATAAAAATCCGAATATTTCTAGATATAAAACTATGCCATATTTAAATAATTTAGCTACCCATATGGCCGCTGGGTGCGCCAATCTGGTAATTTCTCGTGCCGGCTCGTATATTTTTGAAATAGCTTCTTGGGGAATACCTTCAATTATTATTCCCATCCCAAGCTCAAATGGTGACCACCAGAGGAAAAATGCATACAACTATGCCAGAACCGGAGCCTGCGAAGTCATTGAAGAAGCAAATTTGTCCGCTCATTTATTTGTGGCGGAGATTGATAAATTATTTGCCTCAAAAGAAAAGTTTGCAAAGATGAAGGAGAACGCTCTAGCTTTTGCTTCACCTCTTGCCGCCGAGAAAATTGCTCAATCGGCTGTCGATATAGCCAATTCTCATCTAGAACTAATATAAAATGGAAAATATTACGAAAAAAAAAGTAGTGACTCGATTTGCCCCGTCGCCGACAGGATTCATGCATGTGGGCAATTTACGCACGGCTCTTTACACTTATCTTCTGGCAAAAAAAAATAACGGAACTTTAATCCTAAGAATAGAAGACACGGATAAAGAAAGAGAAGTGGCAGGAGCTACGGAACATATTTTGAAGGTTTTGAAATGGATTGGTATAAGTTGGGATGAAGGACCTGACATCGGAGGACTGAATGCTCCATATACTCAGTCGGAAAGATTGGATTTATATAAAAAATACGCGGAAAAGTTAATAAAATATGGTTTGGCTTATCCTGACCCATATTCGGAAAGTGAAGTGGAGGAATTCAGAAAAAAAGCTGACGAAGAGAAGAAACCATTTCTTTTCAGGGAACACAGACCAATGACATTTGAAAAGTGGGACGGGACAAAACCGCTTCGCTTTAAAGTTCCAGAATTGAAAGTTTATCATTGGCACGATTTAGTTTTTGGAAATCTTTCAGCCGGACATGAGGCGTTGGATGATTTTGTCCTAATCAAAAGTGACGGGTATCCGACCTACAATTTTTGCCACGTGGTTGACGATATTGAAATGAAGATTACTCATGTTATTCGAGGACAGGAATATATTTCTTCAATTCCAAAATATCTTTCGCTATACGAAGGACTTCACGTTGACCCACCGGTTTTTGTTTGCTTACCCCATATTATGGGCAAGGATGGAATTAAAAAACTTGGCAAAAGAGATGGGGCAAAGGATTCTCTTGAGTATAAAGAAGATGGTTATTTACCAGAAGCTATGGTGAATTTCTTGGCTCTTCTTGGCTGGCATCCAAGCGATGATAAGGAAATTTTTACCATGAAAGAACTGATAGAAGCTTTTGAGGTAGAGAGAATCCAGAAATCCGGCGCCCAGTGGAATGATGATAAATTGAATTGGATTAATCGTGAATATCTTAAAAAATTACCGACGAAAGAACAAGAAGAATATGTTGAAAAATTTATTCCACGAAATTTAAAAGATTTACATGAATACAATAGAAATATTATTAATAAAATTACCCCGATTATTTTAGAGAGAATTAAAAATGGTAAAGATATAATAGAAATGGCAAAGAATGCTGAGCTCACATATTTCTTTGGAAAACCAAATTACCAGAAGGATTCACTATTCTTCAAATCTTCAAAAATTTCACAAGAAAATAAATATGAAATTCTTTCTTCATATTTGGAAAAAACCATTTCTTTGCTATCAAATATCAAAGATTCCGATTTTAATAAAGAAAATGTCAAAAATACTATATGGTCATACTCCGAAGAAGTCGGACGGGGAGATATCCTTTGGCCGATGCGATACGCTTTATCCGGTGTGGACAAATCTCCTGACCCGTTTATTCTGGCTGAGATTCTCGGCAAAGAAGAAACTATCAATCGCCTGAACACGGCAATAAAAATATTAAAAATATAGTATGTATAGTATAATGTAAAATGTTAATGAAAAAATTAATATTTTATGTTGTTTTAATAGTATATTGTGTCTCCATTATTCCATTTCAGGCCTTGGCTTTAACTGCAAGTGAAGTGCAGAAACAGATAGATGACACAAATAGCCAAATAGATGCTCTAAATAAAGAGATAAGTGCTTTATCGAACCAAATAACCGCTACCGGAGAGCAAAAAAATACTTTAAATAATACAATCAAAGAACTTACTTTGACAAGGAACAAACTATTGAAAGAAAAAGACCAGACTCAAAAAAGTATAAATATTACAAATTTGGTTATACAAGAAATCAGAGACAATATCAGCACCAAAGAAGAATCAATTCAAAAATCGGAGGCATCGCTCGAAGGAATGCTGTATTCGCTCTACCAGACAGAAAAATATTCTTTAATGGAAAAAGTCCTGTCACAAAAAAATTTGTCGGATTTCAGCAAGGAATATAATAACACTTTAACTATCAATGAAGATATAAAGAATTATATAAATGAACTTTTGGGGCAAAAAAAACAGTTGTCGGATACTCAAAACCAAAAACTAGACGAACAAGCAAAACTGAATGAACTAAAAACAACTTTAACCGCCAAAGAGACAGCCGTCTTGAATACAAAGAAAGAAAAAGATGCATTGTTGGCTGAAACTAAGAATAAAGAAGCATCTTATCAGAAAATGCTTGCGGAACAATTGAAAAGGAAAGAAGCTTTCGATAAAGTAATCCAAGATTATGAGGCTCAATTAAAATTTATTTTAAATCCAAAACTTTTACCTAAAGAAGGGTCGGGAGTTTTGTCTTGGCCACTCAGCTCTGTATTAATAACATCACCTTTTGGTCCGCGCTCGGGAGGATTTCATTATGGAGCGGATTTCAGAGCCCAAGTCGGAACTCCGGTCTTTGCCATGGCTGGAGGCGTCGTCGAGGGCACAGGAGATACGGATGTCGCTTGCAAAGGTGCATCCTTCGGAAAATGGGTATTTATAAAATACAACAATGGACTTTCAAGCACATTCGGACATCTTTCGGTTATCTCGGCTAAAAAAGGACAGACCGTCAAAGCTGGAGATATTGTGGCACTTTCCGGAAATACCGGCTATTCCGAGGCTCAACATTTGCATGTTGCTGTCTATGCTTCCACCGGAGTTAAAGTTGATACGGTTCCAAGTAAAAGTTGTAACGGTAAAATATTTACCCAACCGATAGCTGCACTCAGTGCTTATCTTAACCCGCTTTTGTATTTACCGAAAACTACAGCAAATATGTTTAAATAATGACAGCATAAATTTTATATAGTATAATTATTTTGTATGAAAGATGATGAAAGAAAATCAAGATTACATATACACTTGGGAGGATTAATTATCCTGATAATAATTGTCTTAATTTTATTCAAAGTTGATATTGTGTCGAAAGTTCAGTCTCGACAGTTCCAGAAAAATGTCACTTATGTGGAAGAACAAGCGAAAACTTTTTGGCAAAATACAATTTGGAATCCAATAAAAACAAAACTTGGAAATTGGTTTGTGGAAACAACAAATACCGAAATAAAGAAAATACAAGATAATTTTACAAAAAATATCTTGAAAACAACTGATACCGGAGAAGAAAAGATTCAAAACTAAATCCCGTTTAAATGGGATTTATTATTTTGTGCCCGAGGTGGGAATCGAACCCACATCCCTTNNCGAGACACGATTTTAAGTCGTGCGCGTATACCAATTCCGCCACTCGGGCAATAGAAATATAATTACATAATTTTCATAATTTTACAACTTTTGCTATACTCATTAATATGCCGAAAGAATATTACACAACGATAGGTCTAGAAATTCACGCTGAGCTTAATACCAAGTCCAAAATGTTTTGTGGGTGTATTAACAATCCTGATGAAGAAACTCCGAACGTCAATATTTGTCCTGTCTGTATGGCTCATCCAGGAACCTTGCCGGTCATCAATAAAAAAGCTGTAGAGCGTGTTATAAAAGTTGGTTTGGCACTTGGAGCCAACATTGCCGATTTTACAGAGTTCGACCGTAAAAATTATTTCTACCCGGATATCCCGAAAGGTTATCAGATTTCTCAGTATAAATTTCCTATAGTCACCGGTGGAAAATTGCGTGGTGTGGATATCACCCGTGTCCACTTGGAAGAAGATACAGCCACATCCAAACATGATAAGGGTGATTATTCACTTGTTGATTTTAATCGGGCTGGTGTGCCACTAATGGAACTTGTAACAGAACCAGTTATTCATTCCTCTAAGGAAGCTGGTGATTTCGGACGGGAACTTCAATTGCTTCTCAGATATCTTGGAGTTTCGGAATCCAATATGGAAAAAGGTGAAATGAGAGTGGAGTTGAATATTTCGATATCCGATGACAAATCTAAACTTGGCACTAAAGTGGAAGTTAAAAACATTAATTCGTTCCGGGCGATGGAAAGAGCGGCCGAATATGAAATAAAAAGAATGGCAAAACTTTTGGAGAGCGGAAAAGGAAACGAAATTGTTCAGGAAACCCGTGGTTGGGATGAAAACAAGCAGTCAACATTTTCTCAGAGAAAAAAAGAAAATGCCAACGATTACCGTTATTTTCCCGACCCGGATTTGCCGAAATTATTCTTGAGTAAAGTTTTTGATATTGAAAAGATAAAGAGCGAACTTCCAGAGTTGCCAGAAGCCAAAAGAAATCGCTATCGAAATGATTATGGAATTAAAGATGAAGATATTGAAAGTTATATTATTGACCAGAACCTAGGAAACTGGTTCGAACAAGTTGCGAATAAATTTTTTCAAGGTATTTCCTCGCGTAGTGAAGCGGAGAGAGGTGATTCCTTAGAAAAAATTCGTATTGCTTCGAACTATATCACTTCCGATTATTTGGGACTATTAAAAACAAATCCTGAAATTAAATTGCCAAGTTCTAATAGTTTTATTGAACTGATAGAGTTGATAACTGATGGTAAAATTTCTTCGCGTGGTGCCAAAGATATACTAGCGATGATTGTCATGAAAGATGAATCACCGATGAAAATTGCCGAAGAAAAAGGCTTAATACAGAACCATGACGAAGAAGCCCTGAAAGAAATTGTCCAGAAAGTTATTGATGCCAATCCGACTGTTGTTGCTATTTATAAAGGCGGCAAGGAAAATGCTTTAATGTCATTGGTCGGCCAAATAATGAAAGAAACAAAAGGTAGTGCCAACCCAAGTCTTGTTCAGAAAATTTTAAAAGATATATTGTCATAATTATGGAAAAAGTAAAACCAGGAAAATATAAGCACCACAAAGGTCACATTTGTAGTGTTATAGGTATTGCGAAACATAGTGAAGACCCAAAAGTGTTATTTGTAATATACAAACATCCGGATGAAAACGGTGCAGACCAAATTTGGGCAAGGCCTATTGAAATATTTTTGGAAAATGTCGAGACAAATAATTATAAGGGACCTAGATTTGAATATCTGGGCGAATAAATGGTAGAATATACTCATTATGGATACAAAAAAAATTAGGGTTGCAATTAATGGTTTCGGAAGAATTGGGCGGGCATTTTTAAAAATTTCGTGGGAAAGAGAAGATATCGAGATTGTTGCCATCAATGACCTTGGTTCTATCCAAAGTTTGGCTTATCTTCTTCGACACGATACAGTTTATAAAAACTGGAATCATCCTGTGCAAGCCGATAGCAATCCGGACGGAACAAATGCAAGTTTAATTATTGACGACAAAAAAATAGCATTTATTTCGGAGAAAGACACGACCAAACTTCCTTGGAAGGATTTGGATATAGATGTTGTTGTTGAATCGACCGGACTTTTCACCTCGTTTGATAAAGCAAAATTCCATATTGATTGCGGAGCCAAGAAAGTTGTCATCAGTGCACCGTCAAAAGGTGCCGACAGTACTGTTCCCGGAGAAACTATTCTTATGGGCATAAATGAAGAGAAGTTCGGCATTTGTGATATTACTTCCAATGCTTCCTGTACGACAAATGCTGCTTCGCCACTTATTGCAATAATTCACGAATCCATTGGTATAGAAAAGGCCATATTAAATACAGTTCACGGCTATACGGCTTCACAAGCCCTTGTTGATGGTCCAAGCAAGAAAGACCTGCGTGAGGGTCGCGCTGCCGCTTGCAACATCGTTCCAAGCTCAACAGGAGCCGCCATTGCTGTTACTGAAGCCTTTCCGGCATTGCAAGGACTCTTTGATGGCATATCTATTCGTGTTCCAGTTCCAGCAGGTTCGATAGTAGATATTACTTTCATCGCCAAGCGTCCAACTACAAAAGAAGAAGTGAATGAAATTTTAACAAAAGCTTCTCTTGACCCTAAATGGCAGAAATTATTTACTGTCACCGAAGATAATCTTGTCTCGTCTGACATCCTCGGAGAAAGCCACGCTTGTATTGCCGACCTGGAAATGACTCGCGTTGTCGGTGGAAATCTGGTCAAAGTTCTCGGTTGGTATGATAATGAGATGGGGTATACATATACTCTCGTAGATCACGTAGTAAAAACGGGGAATACAATCAAATAATTATTAGTTAAAAAAGTGAAAAGCCCTGTACTGCATTGTGACAGGGCTTTTGTTTTGTTTTTTCATATAGACCTATATATCTATCATGAAGGAAAAATTATTTGATTCCTGAGTTAAATAAACTAAATAAACCCAGAATGCTTTGAATGCGCTTGAGTCATTCGCTACATATTAAAGAACAAATAAAACCTGTCATTGTTGGGATTTATTTATCCGGACGAGGACTCCTACACTTGTCGTTTGAGCTTCACTTCGCCTCTCAACAATCTATTAAATAGCATTATATACTATAACAATAAAATTGTCAAGTATTATTTTATTTCTCCTTTAAATACAAAAGTTGCCGGACCACGGAGAATAATTTCTCCTTCGGGATTTTCCGATAAGAATAATTTTCCGCCAGGGAATTCCAGGGTAATTTCTTTCAGATTTTTGTTTTTCTTTTTCAGGATTGCATAGACAGCGCAAGCGCCGGTGCCACAAGCAAGAGTAAGGCCACAACCACGCTCCCAGACTTTCACTTTGCAATAATCATCTTTGACTTTTTCAACGAACTCAACGTTTATTTTATTTGGAAAGTGATAATCTTTTTCTACCTCTGGCCCAACCGAAGGTACATCATAATCATCCAAGCTATCAACCATAACTACGGCATGCGGATTACCCATAGAGACACATTCAAAAGTCAAACCTTCTATACTAAGTTCTCCGCTCGGAAAGTCAGGGTGAGTAAAGACCGGAGCTCCCATATTAACGCTATAGGTGTCATCTTTGTTTATTTTTACATTTTTTATTCCGGCCCTAGTATCGATATTTAATTCTTTCGGATGAGATTCCTGTCTGCTGGTAGGCGATGTTGTTTGCTCAAGGTAGAATTTAGCCGTGCAACGTACACCATTTCCACACATTTCAGCATCGGTTCCATCGGAATTATAATAATTCATAAAACAATCTCCTTTTTTTGAAGACTCAAGTAATATAATTCCATCAGCACCGATGCCAAAATGCCTATCGCAAATGGATTTTATATACTCTCCCTTGAGTTTTATATCTCCCTTTAGGTTATTTATCATTATAAAGTCATTCCCATCGCCTTCATATTTTTCGAATTTAATCATGTGTTTATTATAACCTATATTATAATTATATAAAAATTTGAAATAATCTTCTCAAAGAGCACGGATATTTTTCTGCTGAAAAATTCCTCGTGTTCGCTCCGTCGAGCCTCACAAGTCTCTTTGATAAGGCTATTTCAAATTTTTGATTTATTGCTATAATGTAAACATATGAAAATTTATATAGGAAGTGACCATGCAGGTTATGAATTAAAACAAAAACTCAAGGTTTTTATACAAGAACTTGGATATGAAGTGGACGATAAGGGTGCTTTTGCTTTAAATAATGACGATGATTTTACCGACTTCATAAAGCCGGTGGCCAAAGCAGTGGCGAGCAATGAAGGTAGTGTGGGTGTAATCCTAGGTGGTTCGGGAGAAGGTGAAGCAATATGCGCAAATAGATTTAAAGGAATTAGAGCAGTTGTTTATTATGGCGGAAAAGAATTTCAAAAAGATATTCTTGGAAATAAAATGGGAATAGTTGAAGGCGCACGCCTACACAACAACGCAAACATTATTTCTTTGGGTGCCCGTTTCCTAACTCTTAAAAAAGCAGAACAAGCGGTTAAACTTTTCTTGCAAACACCATTTTCAAATGATGAACGTCACATTAGAAGAATTAATAAGCTAGAACTTGAAGCCTAGTACCAAATTATTATGACCGAAGTAACCCCGGCAGTTCTTGTCAAAGATTTTGACGAGTTAAAAGAAAAATTATCAAAATTTGTAAATATTACCAAGATGGTGCAAATTGATATTTGCGATGGAAAATTTGTGCCGTCAATCTCTTGGCCAATGGGAAAAAATGACGGTGACAGTGTGGAGTCAATATTAAACGAGGAGGAAGGACTGCCATTTTGGGAACATTTGGATTTTGAGTTTGACCTTATGGTATTGAATGCTCACAAAAAGTTCGACTTTTTTGCACGTCTTGGCGCCAAAAAAATTATTTTTCATATTGAAGCAGAAACAGAAAAGGACTTTAAAGAATTCTTGGAATCTCTTGACCCATATTTCAAGGATAATGTCGAAATAGGACTTGCTATCAACACGACGACCGACATAAACAAACTTGAACCATTTATTAATTGCGTGGACTTCATTCAATGTATGGGCATAGAAAAAATAGGCTTTCAGGGTGAACCATTTGATGAGAGAGTCTTAAATCAGATTAAAAATTTAAAATTAAAGTATCCGGAAATTAAAATAAATGTAGATGGCAGTGTAAATGAAAACACTGCACCATTACTCATAAAAGCTGGCGCCGACAGGCTCGTTATTGGTTCTTTATTACTTCAAAGCTATGATATAAAAGAAACAATTAAGGAGTTTGAGAGATTATAAAAAAAGATTATATTTTGGTAGAATATATATTAATGGAAACCTTAACTGATGCAAAAATTAAAGAATTGAAAGTTATAGCGAACAATATTCGCAAAAGTATTGTGGAAATGCTTTGCGAGGCTGGTTCTGGTCATACCGCAGGACCACTTGGAATGGCGGATATTTTCACCTTACTATATTTTCATATATTAAAACATGACCCGAAAAATCCTCTCTGGGTAAATCGCGACAGATTAGTTCTCTCAAATGGTCATATCTGCCCAGTTTTATATGCAGCAATGGCCGAATCAGGATATTTCGGAAAAGAAGAATTAAAAACTTTACGCAAATTTGGTTCGCGCCTTCAAGGTCATCCACATCGCGAATTCATGCCTTGGGTTGAGACTTCATCCGGCCCACTTGGTTCCGGTCTTTCGCAGGCTGTTGGAATGGCCATCGTAGAAAAAATATATGGTGGACACAGAACTATTTATGCAATTTTATCCGATGGTGAACATGACGAAGGTAATACTTGGGAAGCGATAATGCTTGCCGGCAAAGAAAAACTTTCCAATCTTATTGTTATCGTTGATAGGAATAAAATCCAAATAGAAGGGAACACCGAGAGAGTTATGCCGCTTGGGAATTTGAAGGAAAAATATGAATCTTTCGGCTGGAATGCTGAGGATGTGGATGGACATAATTTCTTTGAGATTAACAGTGCAATATACAAAGCAAAAATTAATAAAGGAACTCCCTCTGTTATTATTGCTCACACGATACCCGGGAAAGGAGTGAAAGAATGGGAAAATGATTATCGTTGGCACGGTATTGCTCCCAATAAAGAACAGGCCCAAATGGCCTTGGAAGAATTGGACAAAGAACTTAAATAACTACATGCTTAATCAAGATTTAAAATTAAATACAAAAGTTTTTAATGACGATGTCGAGAAAATCGCAACTCGCCAAGGATTCGGTGAAGGTTTACTGAAAGCTGGGGAAGAAAATGAAAATATTGTCGCTTTATCCGCCGACTTGACGGAATCCACCAAAGCGAATCTCTTCGCCGACAGATTCCCCGAAAGATTTATTCAGGTTGGAGTCGCAGAACAAAATTTAGTTAGTGTCGCAAGTGGCATGGCTTTAATGGGCAAAATTCCCTTTGCGACTTCGTATGCCATATTCAATCCAGGTCGCAACTGGGAGCAAATCAGAACTACTATTTGTTATAACAATCAACCTGTAAAAATTATCGGGTCGCATGGAGGACTTTCTGTCGGTCCTGATGGTGGGAGTCATCAGATGCTTGAGGACATAGCCCTGACTCGTGTTATTCCAAATCTAGTCGTCATCTCGCCATGTGATGCTATTGAAGCCAAGAAAGCGACAGTAGAATGTGCAAAAACCCAAGATCCGACGTATATCCGACTTGCCCGTAACAACACGCCAATAATTACGACAGACGAAACTCAATTTGAAATTGGAAAAGCCCAAATAGTTTTTGTTCCAGAAGTTGGGCTTGCTCATGTGGGAATAATTGCTACCGGTCCAATTTTATATAAAGCATTAATCGCCGCTCATGAATTGGAAAAAATGGGGACAAAGGTCAAGGTTATGAATCTATCGACGATTAAGCCACTCGACACTGAAGCAGTTATTACTCTGGCTAAAGAGACAAAAGCCATAGTTACAGTTGAAGACCACCAAATAGCTGGTGGAATGGGAAGTGCTGTGGCAGAGTGTTTAGCTTCTAATTATATAGTTCCGATAGAATTTGTCGGAGTAGACAACAAATTCGGCCAGTCGGGCACACCAAGCGAACTCGAAAAATATTACAAAATAGATACTCCGGATATTATCGAAAAAGCTCAAAAGGTTTTAAAAAGGAAATTTTAATTTATTTTAGTCGGTTTATAATCCGCCTGCATTTTTTTGATGTATTCTTCCATTTGCACCATTGTCAAAAGTCCTTTGTGAGGGCCAACATACAATACTACTGATGCCGCATTTGCTGCTCCCCACATAAGTGCTTCGGATATATCTTTCCCTAACGTCAAAGCTGAAATAAAAGCTCCGGAGAATGCATCTCCTGCTCCGGTACTTTCAACAGTATCTTGATAATATGCCTTCATAAATAGTACTTCGGTACCATCGTAAGAATAGGAACCATTAATACCATCCGTGATTACGACAATTTTTGGGCCGAGGTCGTGCATCATTTTTACCAATTTAGGCAAATCTCTTTCGTCTATCCCCAAAATCTTTTGTGCTTCTTCGTGATTACAAAAGAAAACATCTGTTCTTTTGTAAATATCACTAAGTGCATCTTTCCCAAGTTTAATCTGTAAAGTTCCAGGCTCAAACGCTAGCTTTACATTTGTATGTTTTTTTAAATAATCCATTATTTCGTTATGGAAAGAAATAGAGTTTTCACCCAAAGAACTTAGATATACCCAAGTCGGAGTTACATATTCTTTTGATTCTTCTCGATTATTCCATTCATAATGATATTTTTCATGTTTAACCAAAATAGTCCGCTCTTTACCATACCAAAGCACGTAATGATAATTTGTCGGCAATCCATTCTCTCTTTTTATGAATGTTGTATCAACATTTTCCTTTTTTAGTACATCGAGACATGTGATTCCATTTTGGTCATCCCCGATATTTGTCATTAAGGCAGATTTAAGTCCAAGACGGCTGGTAGCTACTGCTATATTTGAACTATTGCCGACCGCATAACAAATTTCCGACGATTCGTAAGGAATTTTTCCTCCATAATTAACACACAATTTACAATGCTCTCCTTCAAGGTCACACATTGCTTCGGCTTCCACAATTTTAATAAATACATCTATGGCAATGTCGCCAACGGCTAAAATATTAATTTGTTTATTTGTATCCATATATCTATTATATCATAATATGTTATAATTATTAATATGAAAACTTTAAGAGAATATATTAGTGAAGCAGAAGTAAAAAAAGTAGCCATAGGGCATTTTAATGTCTCAAATATCGAGGCTTTGCATGGTATTTACAATGCAGCGAAAAAGTTAAATGTCCCGGTTATTATCGGAGTCTCGGAAGGCGAGGAAGACTTTATCGGCAGAGACGAAGTTGCGGTTTTAGTTAAAATGATTAGAGAAAGAGATAATTATCCAATTTTTCTGAATGCCGACCATCATTACACCTTTGAATCCGTTAAATCGGCGCTTGATACCGGATATGATGCGGCAATTATCGATGCGGTAAAACTACCACTTGCCGAAAATATTATTTTGACAAAAAAGTGTGTGGATTATGCGAAAATTTTAAGTCAAAAAGAGGGAAGAGATATTTTAGTAGAGGCTGAGCTTGGATTTATCGGACAATCATCAAAACTTCTTGATTCTGTTCCTGAAGGTGTATCCGAAGCGACAATGACAAAGCCCGAAGATGCAAAGACATTTGTTGAACAAACAGGAATAAATTTACTTGCACCATCGGTTGGTAATGTACATGGTGTGGTCAAAGGAGGAAATCCAAGGTTGGATATAGAAAGAATTAAAGAAATAAAAAATGTGTGCGGTGTACCGCTGGTGCTCCATGGAGGTTCAGGAATTGCCGATGTTGATTTTACCAACGCGATTAAAGCCGGTATTTCCATCATTCACATCAATACCGAAATTCGTGTCGCCTATAAAGAAGCATTGGAAAAATATCTGAAAGAAAATCCGAACGAAATTGCTCCATATAAGTTTTTGAAACCTGCTGTAGATGCAATAGAACAAGTTGTCTATAATCGTTTAAAACTTTTCAATAATTTATAAAAAAACAGCCCGGTCAAAATTTGATCGAGCTGCAAATATTTGCAAATTGGTAGTTTGATTAGATTGATGGTTCGTTCATTCTTATCTGGTAAATTTTATTTTGCCATTTGGAAATTTGCCTGTCTAATCTTAAAACTTTCCAAATCCAATCCACTACTTTTCGACGCCTTTCATTTCTCTTTTCGGCTTTTTCTAATTTTGAAATCACGTTTTCTTTTGTGAATTCCCAAATACTATTTTTTATTTCCATAATCTTTGACTTATAACGCAAAGAAAAATAGAAAATAAAAGAAACTACAGTAAGTGTGACAAAAGAAATAGCAATTAGCGTTATGTTTTTTGATTTCGACATTGCCACACTCAAAAAAGTTATCAATGCGCCAAGTACAATTGACCAAAAGCTACACCATGCATACTCTCTGAAAATGAGTGTCCTGCGAGAATTTGAAATTAATTGAAGTTCTTTCTGATTCTTCATCTTGTTAATTTTTAGAGTTATTACTTATGAATACTATAATTTACCAATTTATCGCAACAATAGCACAAAATAGCTCTTTTGTATAGCTCAATAATTTTTTAATACATCAGATATGCAATTGTACGCTTGCAAACAGCAGATTATAATGTTATTATCGCACCTATGAATATATTAACCGCTACAAAGCGAAGTAAGAACGACAATCTTGGCGTTATACGAAATAACGGTATGATTCCCGGAGTCGTCTATGGCGTTCGTGTGGAAAACACTATGGTTTCCGTCTCGAGCATCGACTTCGAAAAAATATTAAAAATCGCCGGTGAATCGAGCACAATAGTTTTGGAAATAAAAGAGGAAGCAACAAAAGATAAGACCAAGGACCTGTCCACGAAGGCGGAAACATCTCAAAAAGTAGATGTTCTCATTCATGATATCCAAGTAGACCCAGTTAAGGGAAATTCTCGCCATATAGATTTTCTTGCTATTGATATGAACAAAGCAATTATCGTTAAAGTTCCTATTGAATTTATCGGATTGGCTCCGGCCGAGAAAGATGGCCTTGGTGTTTTGGTAAAAGTTCTCCATGAATTGGAAATTGAAGCTTTGCCAAAAGATTTACCTCACAATGTAACTGTTGATGTCTCTGTTCTTCTTGCTCTTTCCGACCAAATTCACGTTAAAGATATAGTTGTTTCAAAGACAGTGACTGTAAAAACACACGCGGATGAAGTGGTTGCCCTTATTGGAGCAATTAAAGAAGAGCCGGTAGAAGAAGTTCCTGTAGACTTGTCGGCAATTGAAGTTGAAAAGAAAGGTAAACAGGAAGAAGAAGGCGCTGAGCCAACAGCCGAAACACCTGAGAGGACAGAGAAAACTGAAAAAGTAGAAAAAACTAAATAATTAAATATTTATAAAAACCTTCTTTAATTTATTTAAAGAGGGTTTTTATGATACAATATATAAATGAGTTTTTATTTTAAAAAGCGTTTTTCTTTTGTACTCATTCTTGTACTTGTTTTAGGCGCTTTTGCCTACCATCCACCCCTTATTAAGGCAGATGTAATACTACAGAATGCCCAAGCAGACAAAGCCAAACTTGAGGCTGAACTGGCCGACCTAGAGCAACAAATTGCCGAAAAACAAAAAGAACTAAACAATCAAAAAGGTCAATCTGTCTCTATTTCTCGTGATATTTCTATACTTACCTCTCAAATTGCCAAGTCAAAACTAGATATAAAAGCCAAAACTTTAATAATTCAAAAATTAGGCGGCGAAATCACGGCCAAAAGTAAAACAATAGAAGCCTTATCCGCGAAGATAGAAAGTGAAAAAGAATCATTGGCCCAACTAATAAGGAATGAAAGACAAATAGACGACATATCTATCGTATCTTTAATCCTATCTCAAAATAGTATTTCCGGTATTTATGGAGATATAGACACTTTTGCTTCAATAAAAAGAAGCATTCAGGCATCCGTGGATGAGATTAACGGAGTTAAAACTTTAACCGAATCGGAAAAAAAGAATTTGGAGGATAAGAAGAATCAAGAGACAGATACAAAGTACGCATTGGAAACCGCTAAAGCCAAAGTAGAATTAAGTGAAGCACAAAAAAAACAGCTTCTCTCTATTAGTAAAAATAAAGAAGCAGAGTACCAAAAAGTTCTGAATGAAAAAGCAAAAAGACGAACAGAGATCCTTAGTGCCATATTTAATCTTGTCGGCGGGTCAACAAAAATAAATTTTGAAACTGCTCTTGCATACGCAAATGACGCACAAGCAAAACTGAATATCGATCCGGCATTCTTGCTGGCTATATTAACGCAGGAGAGTAACCTTGGAGCTAATGTCGGGCAATGCTATCTAACAAATATATTAACTGGGGCGGGAGTTGGTGCTAGGTCCGGTACAGTTTTTCCAAATGTAATGAAACCTATGGGACAAGCAGGAAGAAAAGGTGACATCGACGATTTTATTTCTATTACGACATCTCTTGGCCGGGACCCATATAAAACCCTGGTTTCTTGTCCAATTGCCGGAGTTGGTGGATATGGTGGAGCTATGGGACCTGCTCAATTCATTCCTTCAACATGGTCAGGCTATGAAAGTCGTTTGAAAAATATTTTAGGACATGATGCAGATCCGTGGAATCCAAGAGATGCATTTATTGCCTCAGCTATGATGTTGACAGATAAAGGTGCAGTAGGAAATGTTCCAAGTGCGCAAATTCAGGCTGCATGCCTTTACTATGGCACTGGAGGGTCATCGTGTTCGTATGGTAATAGTGTAATGAAATTGAAAATTGGAATACAAGCAAATATTGACTTGTTGCAAGAATAATAGAACCATGATAATATAGCGGAACATATGAAAAAAGATATACATCCAAAATATAATTCAAAGTCTGAAGTTACCTGCGCTTGCGGGGCAACTTTTACTGTTGGCTCAACCATGGATAAAATTAATGTTGAAATCTGTAGTCAATGCCACCCTTTCTATACCGGAAATGAAAAAGTTTTGGATACTGCCGGACGCGTAGACCGCTTCAAGAAGCGCGCACTTGCATCGAAAAAAGCAAAGAAATAGTGTACAAAAAGCATAAATAGTCTTATCAGAGGGACTTGGGAGCGCGACGGCGCGAGCACGAGGAATTTTTCAGCAGAAAAATATCCGTGCCCTCTGGGAAGAGCTATTTATGCTTTTTGTTTTGGCCAAATATCTTCGTAAACTTTATCAATAAAAAAGTCCTCGGATGAGGGAGGACGAGGAGCCAGACATTTTTTCTTGAAAAAGTTTATTACGATATATATGTTATAATTTATTATATGACTTTTGATTTAGAACAATTAAAGAAAGACCACAAAACCAGTTACTTCGCTCTTGAATACGAAAGGCTTTTGGGTGAGGAAAAAAAGGTCAATGACATGGTTAGCGAGGATGAAAGTTTGAGAGAATTGGCCGATGAAGAACTGCAAAATATCATTTCTCAAAAAGAAGCCATTGAAAGACAACTTGAAGAAATGATAAAGAAGGAAGATGAGGAAGAAGAATTCCCGAACGAAATAATCTTGGAAGTTCGCGCAGGAGCCGGAGGTGATGAAGCTTCTCTTTTCGCTTGGGAACTGGCCCACATGTACGAAAGATATGCCGAGAAGCAAAAGTGGAATTGGAAAGTCATCGATGATTCGTCAAATGATGTTGGTGGTTACAAAGAAGCGACATTCGAAATAAAAGGCAAGGATTGTTATAAAGCTCTCCGCTATGAGACAGGAGTTCATCGTGTCCAGCGTGTCCCGTCAACCGAAAAGAACGGTCGTATCCATACCTCAACTGCATCGGTTGCCATTCTGCCACTTCGCAAAAAGACCAAAATTGTCATCAATCCGGCCGACCTGGAAATCGAGTATTCACGTTCAGGCGGAGCCGGCGGGCAAAATGTCAACAAAGTTGAAACTGCTGTTCGGCTGATTCACAAACCGACAGGAATTGATGTTCGCTGTACAACAGAAAGAAAACAACTGGCCAACCGTGAAAAAGCCATGATGATTCTTGTTGCCAAATTGCAGTTATTGCAAGACGAAGAAGAAGCCAGTAAATATTCCGCCAATCGCAAAAATCAAATTGGGACAGGAGACAGAAGTGAGAAAATTCGTACCTACAATTTCCCACAAGACCGCATTACCGACCACCGCATCAAACAATCCTGGTCAAACATTCCGGTCATCATGGACGGCAATATAGATAAAATAATCGACGCTCTATCTTCCGGTGTTGTTGGAAATGCTGAAGAAGAATAAAAGACAAATCTTGGACTTGCTTTATTTTCATGTGTATGTTATAGTTGACGAAGTAGTTAGCTTATGTTTTGGTAGTAGTTTCATTCTTCGTGTGTTAAACATTGAGGCATGTAAATGAAAATCGAGCTATGCGATTACATTTATTATTTAGTTTTCTTCGATTAGATGATATGAAAGTATCACTATGAGAAGCACATTGTCATATATGGCAAAAAAGTTATATGTTGGTGGTCTTCCTTACAAGACTACAAACGATGAGCTTAAAGCTCATTTCAGTGCTGCAGGAGCGGTCGCTTCAGCAACAATTATCATGGATAAAATGACTGGCCGTTCTAAAGGCTTTGGTTTCGTAGAAATGGAAAACGATGCCGACGCAGCAACAGCTATCTCAATGTTTGATGGTAAGGATTACGAAGGTCGTAATCTCACAGTAAACGAAGCTCGTCCTATGGAAGAGCGCCCACAAGGCGGTTTCCGAGGAAATAGATAATTCAATTACTTTAACAAAAAATCCCCACTCGAAAGAGGGGGATTTTTTGTGTTGACATATACATATTTATGTTATAACATCATATTAAATTAAAAATTATTGCCATGAACGAAAAAATTGTTGAAGCTATCATTGCGTATATTCGCGAAGATATCGCAAACGTATCTAAGGATTATAAAATTATTATCGACGGAAAACTATTTTATTTCGTAGAAGATGATTTCGATGATGATTTTATTTCTTTGGGTGAATTTATAAAAAAACACAACAAGCACCATCCTGGAAATAAAATTGAAGAAAATCCTAAAACTAAAGGAATATACTATGTTTTAACGAACTATTCTTCAGTTCGCATTCTTGATTCCAATCTTGTTTTAAATGGATTTGATAGTTTTTTCTTTGCAAAAAAATTTGTAACGGTTGGAGGAACCTATGAGATAAAGTTTAAGGAGACAAGCTAAAATTGTCTTCCAAATGTTGACATTAACCCTGGATGAAATATTCCAGGGTTTATTATTGATATATTAACAATAAGGAATATAATAAGGGGGAGGTTAGTCTATTAGTATAAACACAATTATTCTTTTAATATGAAAAGGAGAACGAAACAACTGTTAATTTTTGCTCCTCTCGTTGCAATTTCTTTAGTTACCATTGGCGTAATTAATCTATATAATAAGAGAGTAAAAAGAAAAAAGGTAGAATCTGATCCATCCATTCCTCCTTTAGAAAAAACTTTAGATGATTTAGGAAATTTAACTAAATCGTAGCTGCATAGACCCGCGCATTATACATTTTTGCACGGGCTTATTATTTATTTGTTTGCTAAAGCACATTATTTTTGGTATAGTTTGGAGGTAGTTTTGAGAAAAATGAATATTTTGTTATTATAATGCTTGTGTAGTTGTTGGTCTAAATGTTCAAATCCCGGACACATAAGCATAATTGTTAAATAATTGTTTAGATTATGCGTGTGTAGTTCAGTGGTAGAACGCTGTCCTGATAAGACAGAGGCCCTTGGTCCGATTCCAAGCACACGCACAGCGTCGCGGTTCAAGCACGCACACAAGGCTTTAAAGCCTTTTATTTATGGAAAATAATAATATAAAAGTTCCTTGGTGGAGAGATGGACTTATTAATTTTGCAAAAGTTAGCGCATATATTGCCATACCAATAATAATTGCTCTTTACTTGGGCAAATATTTGGATAAAAGATTTAATACCAGTCCGTGGATTTTCTTAATTTTAACTTTTGCATCATTCATTATTTCTCTTTTTTTGATTTATACAAATATGGTAAAATATATTAAAGATTTGGAAGAAAAGGAAAAATCCACCAAAAATGAAATAAAGAAATAATTTATGAATACAGAACAAGCGACAACCGAATCCACATTATACGCCGAATCAATAGGGCACATTGGGTCATTTACCATAACCAATGCGCTTCTGACAAGCTGGGTAGTTGTTTTCATTATAATAATAATCGCTATTGTTGTTAAAACTAAACTTAAAAAAATCCCGAAGGGCATCCAAAATATATTTGAAATATTAATCGAAGGAGCCGAAGGTTTATGCGACCAAGTTACCGGCAATCGTGCCATTACCAACAAAGCTTTTCCAATCGTTTTTGCTATTTTTGTCTTTGTCCTTTTGAACAATTGGATAGGAATTCTTCCGATTGGAGGGTTTGGGCTGATACAAATGAGCGAACACGGCAAAATGTTCATACCGTTGTTTAGGAGTGGCACTGCAGATATCAATGGCACACTTCCGCTTGCTATTATGTCGGTTATTGGAGCAAATGTATTCGGAATTATCTCAATCGGGGTCTGGAAAACAATCAATAAATATGTTAATCTGAAAGCGCTTGGTAGTATTTTTACCAAGATTAAGAAGGACCCGGGAATTTTAATGACAGCTCCTATAATGTTTGCTGTCGGAATACTCGAGCTAGTCGGAGAATTTGCGAAAATTGCTTCGTTGTCGTTTCGTCTCTTTGGAAACGTCTTTGCCGGAGAAGTGCTGCTCGTTTCAATGGGGGCGATTATGGCATACGTTTTACCGACACCATTTTTACTTCTGGAAGTATTCGTCGGTTTGATACAGGCATTTATTTTTGCCATTTTAACTCTTGTTTACTATACGATTTCAAGTATGGATCATGAGGAGGAACATGACGAAAAAGAAGAACATAGTAAAGGAGAGTTAAAGGAAGCACATTAATTTAAAGGTCAGACATTATTAGTTAACACCCACCTTTGGTGGAAAACATATGGATATCTCAACACTTGCAAAAGCAGTAGCTATCGGTCTAGGTTCAATTGGTCCTGGTATTGCTATCGGTATGATTGGTTCAAAAGCCATGGAAGCAATCGGCCGAAATCCTGAAGCTTCCGGAAAAGTTTTCGTCCCAATGCTTATAGCCTCGGCTTTCGCTGAAGCTATCGCAATTTACGCACTTGTTATTGCATTCTCTATCAAATAGTATTCTGAAGTTCGGTGTTTCGACTACAATCGGAACATCGCGTTCTGAATATTATTCAGAGAAAATTCTTAATTCGTAATTATTAATTGTTAATTTTTTTAAAATGGATTCATTTATATCAACATTTCATATAGATTGGAAAATAATAATCGCTCAGAGCATTAACTTCGTCATTGTTCTTGCAGTTCTATACTTTCTTTTAGTCAAACCGCTTAAGAAGTTAATGAGCGAGAGAACGGGTACTATCGAAGGCGGATTGAATGATGCTAAAGCAAACGCCGAACTCTTAGCCAACACCAAAAAAGAATACGACCAAGTTATATCAAATGCTCGCAACGAGGCGCATAACATTTTCCAGGAAGGAAAAAAAGATGCCGAAGCGAAAAAAGCCGAAATGATGGAAAAGGCCAAGAAAGAAGTCGACAACATGATTATAAATGGTAAAAAGGTCTTGGAATCCGAAAAAACCAAAATAATTGATGAAGCCAAGCAGGAAATCGTCTCTTTAGTGGTTCTTGCCACGGAAAAATTATTGGAAACACATCCGGACAAGGAGTTTGAAGACAAATCGGTTAATAAGCTGAAGAAAATATAAGTATGGCCACCATTTCAATCAACAATCTAGCCCGTGCAATATACGAATCATCCGAGAAAAAGGATGGGATGGAGCTTGATATTGTTATGAAAAAGGCAGTCAGTCTGATTTCTAAGAAGCACCTGATGAGTAAATCGAAAGAAATCCTAACACAACTCGAAAAAATTATTGATAAGGATGAGGAAGTAGTCCGGGCAAAGATAAGTTCAAGAATCAAGATTGATAAAAAAGTTACGGATGAAATCGATGATTTTATCAGGAAAAGATATAAAGCAAAACATACGGTTCTGGAGTTTGTGGTTGACGAAAAATTACTGGGAGGAATCAAAATAGAAGTCGGTGATGAGATAATAGATATGACACTGAAGAATAAAATTAAAAAATTACAAGATTATCTCATAACACAATAATAAATTAATTAGCAAATTATATGTCAAAAAATTACATTGTAGAAAATTTAAAAAAGCAGATAGGGAGTTTCAAGAGTGATGCCCAAGCCGAGAAAGTCGGACATGTTATCGAAGTTTTCGACGGTATAGCCAAGATTTCCGGACTTTCCGATATCAAAGCTTCAGAAATGGTTTCTTTCCCGAATGGCGAAATCGGTGTGACACTCAACCTCGAAGAAGATTCAATCGGAGTTATTATTTTGGGCGATTTTTCTAAAATCCACGAAGGCGATGAGGTCAAGGCCATAGGTACTATTCTTTCTGTTCCGGTATCGGACTTGCAGATAGGACGTGTTTTGAATGCTCTCGGCGAGCCAATCGACGGTAAAGGCGCCATTAAAGCCGTCAAATCTAACCCAATAGAGAAGGTAGCACCTGGAGTTATTACACGTCTTTCAGTTTCGCAAGCCGTTCAGACAGGTATCAAAGCCATCGATGCTCTTATTCCAATTGGCCGTGGTCAGCGTGAGCTTATCATTGGCGACCGTCAAACAGGTAAAACTGCCATTGTTATCGACACAATTTTGAACCAAAAAGGACAAGACATGATTTGTATCTACGTTTCCATTGGTCAGAAGGATTCGAAACTTCGCAAATTGCAAACTCGACTTGAAGAAGGTGGAGCTATGGATTACACCATTATTGTTTCGGCTGGCTCCTCGGAGAGTGCCGCTTTGTCATACATCGCTCCTTATACCGGAGTTTCGATTGCTGAATATTTTATGGACCAAGGAAAAGATGTTTTGATAATTTATGATGACCTTTCCAAACACGCTGTCGCTTACCGTGAAATATCACTTTTACTTCGCCGTCCACCGGGTCGTGAAGCTTTCCCTGGAGACGTTTTCTATTTGCACTCCCGTTTGCTCGAACGCGCTTGCCGAAGAAATAAAGAGTATGGCGGCGGTTCGATTACGGCGTTGCCAATCGTTGAAACTCAATCGGGTGACGTCACGGCTTATATTCCGACAAACGTTATTTCAATTACCGACGGACAAATATTCCTTGAAACCGATTTATTCTACAAAGGAATCCGTCCTGCTGTTAATGTCGGACTCTCAGTCTCGCGTGTCGGTTCGAATGCTCAAATTAAAGCCATGAAGAAAGTTTCCGGAACTCTGAAACTTGACCTTGCTCAATTCCGCGAGCTTGAAGCTTTCGCTCAATTCGGTTCTGACCTTGATGAAGGAACAAAGAGCCAGCTTGAACGCGGAAAACGCGCCGTCGAAGTCCTCAAGCAACCTCAATACGCTCCGGTTGCGACCGAAGACCAAGTTGTCACACTTTATGCTCTGACTAAGGGCTTTATGGATGACGTAGCAATCGATAAAATCAAATCTTTTGAAGAAGGACTGACCGAATACGCCCGGAAGAATGCCAAAACATTTTACAAGGAAGTTATTGAGGCAAAAATGTGGACAGACGCAGGAGAACAAGAATTAGTAAAAGTAATAGGCGAGTATAAGAGCAGTTTCGTTAAGTAAGTTACATCAAAACATTCTTTTCTTCGGGTCCTCGGATGAGGGAGGACGAGTAGCCAGACCAGCTCAGAAAAGAACATTTTGATTCCGCTAAACATAATATATGGCGAGCACAAAAGAAATTAAAAGAAGAATAAAGAGTACTAAAAGTACAAAGAAAATCACCAAAGCAATGGAGCTTGTGGCTGCTTCGAAGATGAAGAAAGCTATTTCACAAACGTTGGCTTCGCGTCTTTATTCGACCTATTCTTGGGATATCCTGACATCGCTTTCCGAAAGACTGGAAAATATTACTCATAAATTTTTTACCGAAAATACAAATACAAACAAGCATTTGATAGTCCTTATTACTTCCAACCGTGGTCTATGCGGAGGTTACAACTCCCAAATTATAAAAAAGGCTATTGCAATGATTAAAGAAGAATCAAAATCGGCCGAACCTATTTCAATTGATATTGTTACTGTCGGAAAAAAAGGTGACGGAGCCATGCGCCGAACCGGTCAGAATATTGTCGCCAGTTTCCTTGAGATGCCGGAAAATGTGAGCTTGCAAGATGTCATTCCGATTTCAAATTATTTTGCCGATGAGTTTAAAAAAGAAAATTACAACAGAATTTATATCGCTTATACCGATTTCGTTTCGGCTTTGAGTCAGAAGCCGGTAATCAGAAAACTTCTGCCGATATCGAAAGTAGAATTGAAGGAAGTCGTTGAACTGAACATAAAGGAAAAGGCTCCCGACAGCCGCGCTTCAATGGACGGTGCGCGGCATGATTTCGCTAAATCCGAAACGCCATACTTATTGGAAGGAGAAACGGAAAAATTGCTGGACACATTGGCGGAGAAACTGGTCAGAATGCAAATATATCAGATGTTCCTCGAATCAAGCGCATCCGAACAATCATCCAGAATGGTCGCCATGAAAAACGCCAACGAGGCCGCCGAAGAAATGATAAATGACCTGACTCTCGTCTTTAATAAAGCCAGACAGTCGAACATCACAAAGGAAATCAGTGAAATAAGTGCGGGAATGGCGTCGGTTAGTTAATTAAAATTATTATCAATATTATAAACAGCTTCACAAATTATATTCTGAAAAAAGTCCTCGGATGAGGGAGGACAAGTAGCCAGACATTTTTTCATAAAATAATTTGTTCCGCTATAAAGCATATGAAAACAACAGGTATAATAAAAAAAATCATAGGTCCGGTCGTAGATGTCGTCTTTCCGGCCGGAGTTCCGGATATTTATACTGCCTTGTCAATAGACAACAACGGTAAGACTCTTATTCTTGAAGTTGAGCAGCATATCGGCGAGAATACTGTCCGTGCCGTGGCTATGGACACGACCGATGGACTATCCCGCGGAATGGAAGTCACCAATACCGGAGTTCCTATTTCTGTCCCTGTTGGCGCTGCAACTCTCGGAAGAATGTTCAATATCTTGGGAGAACCGATAGATGGCCTGCCACTTAAAGAGGGCAATAAGCGTTTGCCAATTCACCGCAAAGCTCCAAGTTATGTTTCGCAAGCGACCAAAGTTGAAATTCTCGAAACCGGTATTAAAGTCATTGACCTTATTTGTCCGATTGTGAAAGGTGGTAAAGTCGGACTCTTCGGCGGCGCCGGAGTCGGAAAAACGGTTGTCATTCAGGAGCTCATCCACAACATTGCTTCGAATCATGGAGGCTATTCTGTTTTCGCCGGAGTTGGAGAGCGTACACGTGAAGGTAACGACCTCTATCACGAAATGAAAGATTCTGGCGTGCTGCCGAAAGTTGCCATGGTCTTCGGACAAATGAATGAACCGCCGGGTGCTCGTTTGCGTGTCGGTCTTTCGGGACTGACAATGGCCGAATATTTCCGTGATGAAGAAAATAAAGATGTCCTTCTTTTTATAGACAACATTTTCCGCTTTACTCAAGCCGGCTCCGAGGTTTCTGCGCTTCTTGGACGAATTCCGTCGGCCGTTGGTTACCAGCCGACCTTGGCAACAGAAATGGGAATCCTCCAGGAAAGAATTACTTCAACCGACAAGGGCTCGATTACTTCCGTTCAAGCAGTTTATGTGCCGGCCGACGACCTCACCGACCCGGCTCCAGCTACGACTTTCTCACACTTGGACTCGACCGTTGTCCTCAATCGTTCCCTTACCGAGCTCGGTATTTACCCGGCTGTTGACCCGCTAGACTCTTCATCGACGATTCTCGACCCGAATATCGTTGGCCGTGAACACTATGATGTTGCTCGTGAAGTTCAACGTGTCCTCCAGCGTTATAAAGATTTGCAGGATATCATTGCCATCCTCGGTATGGAGGAACTATCGGACGCCGACAAGGAACTCGTATCACGCGCAAGAAAGATTCAGAAATTCCTTTCACAACCAAACTTCGTTGCCGAACAATTTACCGGAAGAAAGGGAGTCTATGTTCCGCTTACTGAGACAATCCGTTCATTCAAGGAAATCCTGGAAGGCAAACATGACAGCAAGAGCGAGAATGACTTTTACATGCAAGGAGCAATTTAAAAAAATACCTGCCCGAAAGCAAGTATTTGATTAAAGTTTATAATCCGTTTAGTTAATCTCTTGGCATATACTTAATAAAATTTAAGGATATAACGAGAAGTGAACCGTAGAAAAGAAAGCACAATGAGGCATCAAATATCTGAACACCTATTGTCTGTGGACTGAAATTCAAAAGAGCATTGTAGTCAAACATATCGCTAGATTTTAGTTAACTCGCTTAGTATAATAATTGGAATAAACATTAATGTCAACAAAACAATTACAACTGAAAATTGTCACCCCGGAAAAACTGATTCTTGAAGAATTAGTTGACCAGGTCACGGTTCCGACAACAGAAGGGGAAATCACAATTCTTCCCGACCATATTCCGCTTATAGCTTCGCTTGCTTCCGGCGATATTGTCGCTTTCAAGGATGGCGAGCATATTCCAATGGAAGTTGTTGGTGGATTTGTCGAAACAAAAAAAGAAAACGACATGACTTCTGTCATAATCTTGGCGGACTTTGCCGAGCATGTGGCCAACATTTCCGAAGCCGAGATTGCTAAAGCCAAGGCCAAAGCCGAGGAGTTACGAAAGCAAGCCGAGAACAACGAAATCGTCGACTTTGAACACTTCGAATCCGAGCTTGAACGTTCACTCAATCGCATAAAGATAGCAGACAAATGGAGGACAAGAAAATATAGAAAATAAAAAAAAATAAGCCCGGCTTTATAATGCCGAGTTTTTGCTTTATTATAATGCTATACTTTTGAGACTTTTGTCAATAATTCATTATATTTTAATGATATTAAACAAAAATCCTTGACTTTTTTTATTTTTTATGTATACTTAAGAAAAAAATTTATTTATAATAAATTATGTACTATGAAAAATACAGTAAAGACAAAAGAAAAACCTGTTAAAAGTCTACAGAAACAATCGGACATAATAAAAAGATCTAATGCAATTATTGCCGAGTTGTCCGGTGTAGACAAAGAAAAAATCAATCCTGATTCCAATTTTTTTAAAGAGAAAGAATCTGGTGGTCTAGGTATGAGTACAACTAATTTCGCTAAATTAATACAAAGATTTCAGAATGAGTTTAGTATTAATATCGAGGCTGGTTATGTTTTGGGAATATCCCAAGTAATGAATCTAACTGGGTACTTGATTCAAAACACATAAAAGATAAAACTTTAAAGTAAGTCACACATCACAAATGTGTGACTTTTTTTGTTATACTGTATACATGAATAATCTGAATTCATTATTGAAAGAAATTAAGTCTCATAAAAATTCTATAAAAGCCAAGCTACTATCACGGTTTTTTAAGACAGGTAGTGGAGAATACGGAGAAGGGGATTTATTCCTGGGAATCACTGTTCCTGAATCGCGAAAAATCGCTGTGAAGTATAATGGGCTTTCTCTCTCAGACATTGCCAAACTTATCAAAAATAAATATCATGAGGCCAGGCTTATAGCTCTTCTAATATTGGTTCACAAATATATAACTTGCGGAAGGCAAGGCCTTCCGCAAAAAAAGATTTTTGACTTTTATTTGAAAAATATCAAGTATATAAATAATTGGGATTTAGTTGACTTGTCGGCCGGATATATAGTAGGGAATTACTTATACGACAAGGATAAAAAAATCTTGGAAAAACTTGCCAAATCAAAAAATATTTGGGAGCGTCGAATTGCCGTTATTTCTACTTTCGCTTTTATATATAAAGGGGAATCGAAGTGGACATTTCGCATTGTCAAAATGCTTTTGAAAGATTCTCATGACCTCATCCATAAAGCTTGTGGCTGGATGCTTCGCGAGGTCGGCAAACGTGTCTCCGAGCACGATTTGATTTCATTCCTGGACACATATAACCACCAAATGCCTCGCACTATGCTCCGCTATGCTATTGAGCGACTACCCGAAAATAAAAGGATATATTACTTAAACAAATAAAGTTTTGCTTTAACATTTGTATCCCCCTTGACAAATCTACAAAAATAGTTAATATAGGGTTAGATAACAGTATAGAGTTTGTCTATCTAACGTTCTTTTTATGATTTTAGATAATCATAGGCCAGTCGCTGAATTGGTCGTTTTTAGAGAAACACCGTTCTTTATATTTATTGCTTTAAACAAAAGTTGGCGATAAATGACATTTTATGTTCTCTAGTTTCTCGAATGTTTTGTTTTTCGGTTTATGTTTGTAAATCAAATCTTAAAGAAAGTGGTCGATCTTTGAAAATTAAAACTAATTATAAAAAAATTTATGAAGAAATATTTTATTTTCTTGATAATCGGTCTTGTGTTTTTAGTAGCAGGATCAAAGCTTGTTTCCGCATGTGAAGATAATACATGCAATAAAACTGATACACGAACTCTCGGTTGTGATACGGGTTATACCGGCTCAATAACAGAGACACGCTACGAGTCAAAAGATCGTTTCGAATGTAAATGGGGTGATTGGAAAGAAACTTCAAATACTTGTACAATAATTCCAGTTAAAGTTGATGGAGGCTGGAGTGATTGGAGTGAAAAAGATAACTCATGTGGATATTCTGGAACACAGACTCGCACATGTACAAATCCAAGTCTTTCAAATGGAGGCGCAGATTGTGTAGGAGATTCTTCTAAAACCTATACAAACGAAAGTTGCTCTACTCCTGTCGCGACTATTTCAGCAACAAAGATTGTTTGTCCAACTGAAGACTTACTTCCAAATTGGGGAGCAGGTGGACCAAACATAACTTCTGGAACTGCAAGTGCTTTCTTAACAGCAAATCCTACTTGCCATTCAGTCCCTTGGACTTTCGAATGGGCACCAAAGGATACCTTAAATCCTGGAGATCAAGTTGGCGTAGCAGGCGGAGCTTGGACTTCTTTCACTGGAACTACTACAGTTCCATCAGGAAATACTGTCTGGGTTCGTGAACAATTTGACAATAACTACATTCCATTTACAGGTGTAACAACTACTCTAAATGTTTCAGCAGAACTTTACTGTAATATAGACGTTCTAAACTTTGATAACTACGATAGAGTAGATTCAATAGTTAAAGATAACAATTACTACTGTATCGGATTCAATGTATTAAAATCAATTCCAGTTGTCTCTTATACTGTCACTGCAAGTGCAGGTGATAATGGAACTATAACTCCAGCTTCACAAGAAGCAACTTCAGGTACAACCGTCAACTTTACTGTCACTCCAAATTCTGGATATACAGCAACAGTTGGTGGTACTTGCACAGCAGGAACACTTGTCGGAACAACTTACACAACTGGAAATATCACAGCTGATTGTACGGTAGAAGCAACGTTTACCAAAATCCCAGCTAATTCTTTCATCCTTACGGTTGAAACACTGGGAACTGGTACTGGAGTATTTACAGGCGCCGGAACTTATACTTCCGGAACCGTAGTTACTTTAACTGCAACTCCTTCAGATAATTCAACGTTTGATGGTTGGAGTGAAAATTGTCCAGGAGGTATTGTAACCTTAACAAGTAATATAACTTGTACAGCTACATTTACTTTGAAGACAGTTACTCATCATAGCAGTGGGCATGTTATATCCAGTGGTTCAATTCCAACGACTGGTCAAGTTCTCGGCGCAGAAACCACTTGTGGAATTTATATCGATAAATACATGAGAATGGGACTTAAGGGTAATGACCCGATAGCTGTGAAAAAAGTTCAGATATTCTTGAATAGTTACATGGATTCAGGACTTCTCGTTGATGGAGTATTCGGTCCTAAAACCGATACTGCAGTTAGAGCTTTCCAAACTAAACAGTTTGACAAAGTGCTAGCTCCTTGGGAACTTACTGGCTCAACTGGCATATTTTATTTGACTACTCAAACAGAAGTCAATAATATAATGTGTCCATCGTTGAACTTACCGATTCCAGCGTTAATTCCGATAAATCAGAACCCCGCATTCCCTCAATATTAATTTGAGTGTAATGATAAAAACAATCCCACGAAAGTGGGGTTGTTTTTATTTGGGCTTGCTAAATTACACAAGGGTAGTATAGTGCTATCCAGAAGTCTATTTGAAAATTCTTATATTTTTACTTTATTAATATTCAAAACCATGGAAACGTTTAAAAAAATTTTACGTGGTTTAGGTTGGGCTATTTTGATTCTTGGTACTGTGGCTGTGTTTGTATTTTGTTTTAGCCAAAAAAGAAACCCGGGACAAACTCAGCTGACTAACAAGCCTGACACTACTATCACTAAGTAAAGGAAACCTTTACTGAGACAATCATTTAACCCCTCTAATCTAAAATAAGATTATAAGAGGGGTTTTTTTATATTAAAAACTCGAAAAAATAAGCATATTGGGGGACTTGACATTATCCACATGTGTTAACCTTTCCCCTTGACTTACCATAATAACAGATGTAATATGACAACCAAATTGGGCGAGAATTTAAACAAGGAAAAGTAAGGGTTTTGTCGATTATCCATACTGATTCTTTTAGAAATTACAAATTATTATTAATTATTAAGGGTTAAACGCTATAATATAATGTTTAACAAAAAAGTTTTTTATGAAAAAAAATAAATTAATGTCGAAAGTTTCGTCTTTTGTTTCAATGCTTACAATGGTTTTATCGGTTCTAGGTTTTAACGCTTTGACAGCTCAAGCAGCTGTAGCTACAGCACCAAATCCAACCTTAGGTCAATCTTGCGGAATAAAAGTCGTTTTAATTTTGGATAGCTCAGACAGTATGAGTGACGCCGATATTACAACAGTTAAAAATGATGCGAATGCATTGGTTGGTTCATTGATGCCTGCAAATCCTATAGGTGTTATTGACTTTGATACACAAGTTGTAAATTCTTTACCTCCTGCAACTGATATCACAACCGTAACAAATGCTATCAATTCGATAGGACATACAAATGCTACCGAATCTACAAACTGGGATGCAGCTTTAAATAAAGCTTCCACAATGGTAGGAAGTGGTGATTTGGTTGTAATTATAACCGATGGTAACCCAACTACTCACGATGGCTCTGGAAATGATATTGATAATGCCGTAACTAGAGCAAATACAATCAAAAACATGGGAGCTAGGGTTTTAGCTATTGGAATTAATAGTTCAGGGACTCAAGGTGGTCTTAATCTAGGCAACCTTGAATTAATCTCCGGAACTCAAGTTGCTAATGGAACATTTACAAATATAAACACAGCTGATGTTTATCTTGGAGATATTTCAACACTTGGTTCCGTATTGGCAAATTTAACTACAGCTTTATGTGGTGGTCAGCTTACCGTAAGTAAACAGCTATATATGGGAGAAGGAGTGGCTACTATTCCTGGCGGTGCTGGTTGGCAATTTGTTGTCAATGGGAATACTTATCCAACAGATAATAACAGTAGTATTTCGGTTCCATTTAACAAAGATACAAATGGTATTACAGTTTCCGAAGTAACTCAGACAAATTTTCCGTTTAGATCAGTTTCTTGTGCTAATGGCACACAAACTGGTGACCAACCAGAAGTCACAGGCATTTCGATCACCAAGAAAACAACAGTTAACTGTACTTTCGTAAATACCCAACCCGATATGTGTCCGGGTGATTTGGATCCGGGAGTACAAACAAGTTCTGCTAACTGTACAGTTCCTCCAACATTATGTACAGATCCTACAGCAAATAATGTAGGATATCCGATACCTTGTACGTTCACAAAGTGTGCATACAATCCGGACATACTAGCAAGTAGTTCAGCTTGTGTTGCTCCAACTTCTAAATTATGCACAGATAAAAAAGCAAATAACATGGGTAGTTCATTGCCATGTACTTATAACAGGGGTAGTGGCAGTCATGTATCCAGTGGTTCAATTCTAAAACCTGGTCAAGTTCTCGGCGCCGTAACTTCTTGTGGAATTTATGTAGATAAATTCTTGAAGAAAGGTTTGAAGGGGAATGACCCGGCTGCTGTCGGGAAAATTCAATCTTTCTTGAATGATTACACGAGTTCAGGATTGAATGTTGATGGCAAATTTGGCCCTATGACCGATGCTGCTCTCAAGGCTTTCCAGCTTGCTCATGCCGATAAGATTTTGACTCCATGGGGACTTACAAAGCCAACCGGCATATTCTATTTAACCACTCAAACAGCGGTTAACAATATAATGTGTCCAACACTTGATTTGCCTATCCCAGTACTCACTCCGATGGCTCAAAACCCTTTGTTTCCTAAGTTCTAATTAAGATTATTGGAGTAAAAGCAATCCTGCCTTCGGTGGGGTTGTTTTTATTTTGATTATGTGTTATAATTGACATACAATGAAAAGTGTAGTAAAAATATTCAAGCATATATTTATTCCTCACATTCACAATAACTACAAGCCACACTTCTTCCGCGAGGTATCCGTGACTGCTATTTTAATTGTTGTTATTGTTTTATTCTCCGTTTCTTTCTGTTCAAAATTATATATTACGAATAAAAATATGACGGCCGAAGTTCTGCCGGCAGTTCTTGTTGACCTCGCCAATAAAGATCGTTCCGCCAGTGGTGAACCGGCGCTCACGCGAAATACTCTTCTTGACACTGCCGCACAATTGAAAGCACAAGATATGGCAAACTCACAATATTTTGCACATACCAGTCCAGCAGGAATTACTCCGTGGCATTGGTTTAATCAAGTTGGATATTATTTCACCTACGCTGGGGAAAACTTGGCTATTGATTTTAATGAATCTATGGATGTGGAAAATGCCTGGCTTAACTCCCCAAAACATCGAGAGAATATTATGAGTAATAATTTTACCGAAATCGGTATCGCCACTGCGGAGGGCTATTATAATGGTTCACCGACTACTTACGTCGTTCAAATGTTTGGCACTCCGGCTTTTATTCCAAAGGCTGAAGCTGCTACGCCAACAATTAGAGCGACATCTGCCCCAGTCGTCACCCCGAAACCTAAAACAGTTGCAAAGAAACCCGTTCCAACTACGACAGAAGTAGTCACCAACCAAGAGGTTAAAGGGGAGTCGGTAGTAGCCACTACTCCGGTTACAAATGAAAAACCAGTGGTAGAAGAACAGCAACTGCAAACCGTTACCGAAACACCCAATTTTATTTTTGTAAAAAATAATGCTCTTAATGACGAAGTTACTTTACAGGTACCAACAACAGTGGCTACAAGCCCAAAATATTCTACTTGGCTAGAACGTTTTGTTTTCTTGATTCCTAATTATACCGACCATATATATAAAATATTTGTTTGGGTAGTTATTATTGCGCTTATGCTAATGACTATCGTTGAAATAAGACGCCAACAACCGAAAAATATTACTTACGGAATTCTTTTGATTGTCATAATCTTCTGCTTCATTTATATAAACCAATCAATATTTATAACCAGTCTTCTGGTATAAAAAAATCCCCTAGTAGAAGGGATTTTTTATTTTGAAGTTTTTATCGGCAACTTAACGGAGAAGATGCTGCCTCGTTCTTTTTTATTCTTGACACTAGTTACACTGACTTCACCACCATGAACTTCGGCAACCCATTTGACGATGGCAAGCCCCAAGCCAATACTGTTTCCACCATATTTTTGATACTTGTCGGCACGATAGAATCTTTCGAAAACGTGAGGTAAATCCTCCTCTTTTATGCCAATTCCATCATCTGTTACGTTTATTGTTATAAAACCCTTGGATTGTTTCGCATCAATAACTGTGTGGCCATTTTTACAACCGTAGACTATTGAATTCTTAACGAGATTAATTAACATTTTTTCCAAATACCTTTTATCCCCCAATATCTCGACATCCGGGATTTTTTTGGAAGTTATTGAAATATTTTTTTCGTATGAAAGAGCTTTGCATCTTGAAACAATTGTCCTGACAAGAGATTTCAATTTTACTTTCTCATAGAATAATCTATTTTTTAGCTCCCAGGCCTTGGAAGTTATCAGGGAAAGGTCTGCGAGAATGCCCGATAGGTGTTTTATTTCGTAATTTATTGCTTTGAGTGCTTTCTCGGGAGATTTTAAATATTTTCCCTTTCCATTTTTCATCGCCAAGTCCACATTACCTTTGATTATGGCAATCGGTGTACGGAGTTCATGTGTTGCGTCAGCAATTGATTCTACCTTCAATTTTTCTTCTTCAAGTAGTCTTTTTGATTCATTTATTTGCTCTATTCTTTTGCGCACGGTAATATCCCTTATATTACACTGAATTACAAGGGTACCGCCGGCCAAATACGAATTACTGACAAACTCAACAGCAACGGATTCGCCATTTTTTGTTTCAAGAGGTAAATCTTCATATCGTACATATCCATCTTTTTGTAAAATTCTAAAGACATCCTTGGCTGCCTTCATATTTCTAAATGCACCAACTTCCCATAATTTTTTGTTTAAAAATTCAGCCTTTGAATAACCCAATAATTTTATCAAAAAAGGGTTGACGTCGGTAATCTGACCGGTTTCAGAATCAAGAATAAGTATCCCGTCGTGTGCCGACTCGAAAAGGCGGCGATATCTGACTTCGGATTCTTTCAATTTCGATTCCATTTTAATTTTGTCTTTTTTTTCCATTGATTTTTTAATTATTTTTCTCAATTATTCATTGAGTTCGACCTTTTTATCACTCTTTCAAAATAAAACCAACATCACGGATTGTATGTATCAGAGGTTTATTTCCGTCAATCTTCTTGCGTAGATATCGTATGTGGACATTCAATTCGTTGTTCTTTTCCTTAAAATCCGGCCCCCAAGCGTGTTCAATAAGTCTCTGCCTGCTTATCGCTTCTCCGTGATTGGAAAGAAGCATATCCAGAAGTTTGTATTCTTTCGGGGCAAGGGGAGTGGTAATGCCGGCTCGAGTTACTTCATGTTTCTTTTTATCCATGACCAAATCGGCATATTTTACGATATTTTCATCGGTCGTTTTTCGACGACGCAAAATTGCCCTTATTCGAGCCAATAGTTCTTTGATACCGAAAGGTTTGACCAGATAATCGTCGGCACCCAAATCGAGACCCATTATTCTGTCTCCTTCGCTGCCACGGGCGGTAAGGATGATAATAGGCGTATGAATTTGGTGTTCTCGAAGTTCTTTGCAGACAGTAAAACCATTTTTTTTGGGAAGCATTATATCCAAAATGATTAAGGAATAATTATTCTTCATCGCTTTATCCAAACCAACTTTCCCATCATAAGCTTCATCAACCGAATAACGTTCGCCCTTTAATGCAATTTTTATTATATCCACTAACTTTTTTTCATCTTCAATTATTAGTATAGACATGGAGTATTTATATCACTTACAGGTTAAATAAGCAATACAATTATTAAATTTATATTAAATACGAAACATCGTCAAGTGTGTACTTTCAGCAAACATCTGTTGAAATCTAATATTATTATTAAATTAATGTTAAATATTTGTTATAGAACATGATTGAGAAATAAATATAGATATTGCAAAAAATATTTTTTGTGTCATAAATTCATCATAAATTATACATATTTTAACTAAATCCCCATATACGTACTGGCAGTTTGGATAATATTAATCTAACATTAAATTTACATTAAGTTATGCACTTAATGCACAGGTTTATTGGCTTAATTTGCATTGACTCTTAAATAACAAAGAATACTATGTTAAGTGTACGTTAAGTTTATGAGTACACAATTTAAAACAATTGCAAAAATATCATCGGCAATCATTTTTTCTTTGATAATGTTTTCCAGTGCTTTTGCATCCGTAGAAAACAACGCGGTTGATGAGAATGGCAGTATGTACAAATATAACGCTGTTGAAAACACAAATTCTTTTCCGAATTTTCCAAGTAATGCAAATATTTCCGATTCTCAATTATCTGTCAATGCCGACATTCCTCAAGTCAGTTTTAATGAAAAACTGCAAAAGATTATCGACGAATATAATTTTTCAAAATCACAGATAGATAAAGATATGATTGAAATAAATAAAAAGGGAGGAATGGCAACTTTTCTTGTCGGTAATAATTTAGGGGTGATTAAATTTCAAATAGTTCAAATAAATGACCAAATTTCAAGTCTAAATGCACTTGGGATTGAAACGGATTTCGTTGCGGAAAAAGACAAAATAGGCCAGCAATTGAAACTCATATCAGAAGAGAAGAAAAAAGTCGATGATTTTATTTTCTTCAACGAAAATAAATTTAGTTTGTTTGGTTGGTTAGTAGAATCATTTTAATATTAAATTTAACACAAAAAAATAACATAAATAAATATGGAAAAAGAAATTAATAAAAATTTAATGAAAACTCTTAAACCACCTATTGATAATAATTTAAAAGAAAAGTCTGAAATAGTTGTCAAAGGATTAGCGAAAAAGATTAAAGAGCTTAGAAAAAAATCGTAAATATTATATGGGATTATTGCTTTCAATAATTATTGGTGGAATAGTTGGCTGGATAGCTTCAGTTGCAATAAAAACAGATTCACAACAAAGCATTGTATTTTATATTTTAGTTGGAATTGTCGGCTCGGTTGTCTTGGGCTGGATTATGAGCATTATTGGTAAAAGTAGTTGGGCTGGTTTCAACTTTTACAATTTTGTGATTGCTCTTATCGGAGCTATCGTACTCATCACTATCGCCAAGCGTCGTGGCGGGTATGATAACTTTAAAACGAAGTTTAAATTTAAATAGTAGGTCGACATTATTAGATTATTGATAAAATCAAATCATCCAGAGTGAGGAATGGATTGTTTGTGATTAAAAATTTAAAACCTCACGAATTAATAATAAAAAAAATATGAAAAAAATATTTAAAAGTTCAATAGTCTGGAAAGCAATGATAGCTATTGTTCTTGCATTCGGTCTCATCGGACCGCTCACCATATTTGCCGCCGGTCCGCCGGCAGTCGGTCTGGGAACAGCCGGCAACTTTGTCATTCTCTCGAAAGCGGGAATCTCAACTACCGGGGCCACCAGAATTACCGGAAATATCGGGGTCAGTCCGATAGCTTCGACAGCCATAACGGGATTCGGGCTGATAAAAGACAGGTCAGGCACATTTTCAAGGTCAGTTCGTGTAATCGGGAAGGTATATGCTGCAAATTATACAGCGCCAACTCCCAGCATACTGACCACAGCAGTAAATAATATGCAAACCGCATATACCGATGCTGCCGGAAGAGCACCGACCTCGGCTGCAACCACGAACTTGGGAGCAGGAAGTATTGGAGGATTAACACTTAAACCTGGTGTTTATAAATGGACAACAGGTGTGACCATACCGACTGATGTAACCCTTTCGGGCAGTTCCAGAGATACTTGGATATTCCAAATAGCCGGAACACTAAATATCAGTTCTGGTAAGCACATAATTCTAAAGGGTGGGGCACTAGCCAAAAATATTTTCTGGCAAGTTGCCGGAGCAACAACGCTCGGAACTTATTCCACCTTCAACGGAACTATCTTGGATAAAACAAATATTGCAATCCAAACAGGCGCAGTATTGAATGGTAAAGCCTTAGCACAGACCGCTGTAACATTACAGGCAAATGCTATTAAATAAATAGCTATAACTTAATAACCGACCAAACACAAACCCCCTATGCTCGCCAAAAAATTTAATTACTAAATTGTGGTACAGAGCAGGGGATTTTTGTTTGTCTCCAGACTGCGGAAGGCAAGGCCTTCCGCATTGAAACAAAAAATCCCCTGAAGGGGATTTTTTGTTTCAATAACTAAAATTTTATTTATCGAGTGACACAGATTTTTGCTGCACCTGGAACAGCTGTTTCATCAGCTGCTTTATTTGCACACACTGTAATCCTTCCTGTTGGATCGACACCAACATCATAACCAATGTATGGCGCATCTGCAGGAAGAATAGCTGGGTCTATTGGTAATGTTGCAACATATGTTGGAACTAAACATCCAAGGTCACCTGATTCTGCTGTTGTAACTGAAGTACGAGCAGTAGAGTTTATCTTTTCGGTTGCTACACCAACAGCTGCTGAAGGAAGTGGATTGCAGAAATAATCAGTTCCTCCAACTCCTGCAACTGCACCTATATTATACTTACCAGCAAATATTCCTTTATTATCTGCAATACGTTGACCGATAGCATTTAAGATCGTATTAACAGCAGCCTGACGCTGTGTATTTCGAGCTTGAGCGAATTGCTTAGCAGGATTGATTGCAATGATAACGATGGCTGCTAAAATGGCAATAATACCGATAACGACCAAGATTTCAATAAGAGTAAAACCCTTATTTTGCAAACTTTTTAAACTTAATTTCTTCATAAAAAATTCTTTTTAATCTAATAATAATATCGACCATACTATAACTTATTCCGTATCTGTCAAGTGGAAAACTAATTTGCCGTTGGCACCTCATGCCAGGAATTCGGGTCAAAATTGAGGTCAGGTGGCGGAGGTGGCGGAGGAATATCGTCGTTGTTTAAAATGCAAACACGTGTTTCTCCTGCTACAATATTGCCCAGCGAACCAGAAGATGAACAAGTTGCCCCAGGGGTAAATATATAACCGCTCATGCTGTTTTCAGTGACATTATATGCTCCTGGGTCTACGGTAACAGAAGTACCTGCGCTACTTCCGGCAAATGAAGTTTGCGACGGACTATCTCCGGTTACTTTTACGGTGAAATTTGATTCTGTTTTACTGCCTCCATTATTGTTATTGACTTTCGTCATTATCATGAGTGTCCCTTTTGTAGGTGGGTCAGGTGGTGTGACAATTTGATTCGAAGGACAAACTCTTTTACCAATATCGGTAAAAATACCAGCCATATCTGCCGAGGTAGGTGAGATATAGAAATTGTCTCCGTCGGTATTTTCCGTTGCAGTGTCAATAGTTGTTGTAGAATAATAAACTCTGGCTTGTAACCAATCCAAATTAGTGACAGCATTGCTGTTACATCCAATACCCGGATCAATATCTTGCACACGAACGCGGAAGTTGCTGTTGGAAAAATCTCCTGGGGCCCAAGTTCGATACCAATTATCAGTCGAACCACCGAAACTAGGTAATTGAGTAAGTGTACTAGTTAAAGTTTGAGTTTTCTGTGGGCTTACCCAATGACTACCGCCATCGTAAGATAAGTCCACGCCTAACTGGCAGGTAGTGCTCAGTGTTGTCGGAGTACTGTAACTTACCGTCAAATACATTTGCGTCACTCTCGGAACAGATGTGCCGTTGCTGGTTTTTTGGACGCCAAACTTGGTCGTCCAGTTGTTGACTTCGGAAACAGTCCAAGCCGAACCAGTCAAAGGATTGATAGTCATAGGGCCGTTGTTGTATTGATAGGTAGCGTAACTGGTAGATAAACTATGGCCATTGTCATTGGTCTGATTGCTGCCATTTTCCGTTATTAACTGCATGGTGGCACTGCTGCCGTTATAACTTTTGGCTACGACGTTCAAAGTCACGGAGTTGACAGTGGCATTAGATGGAACGCCCGCTCCGGCAAAAGCAAAAGTTTGTTTGTCGGCTTCATCTATGTAGGTAGTATCTCCGTCATTGCCGTTGACCGCATTAACTGCACTGCCGGTATTGGCTAGCCAGTAATTGTATGAGCCGGGGGCAGTGGGAGTGAGGTTGGAAGGGACTCCAGGAATTGCATAAAAAACATTAACCGGTATCCAATCAAGGGAAATAGTGCGAGAGCTGGATGATGAATTAGCAGTAATCCTAACTCTGAAATTAGTGCTGCTTATATCAGAGATTGACCAGGTATGTCCCCAGTTATCAGTAGAACCACCAAGTGTTTTATTATTGGTATCGTTGGTACTTTCTGTCGACTCATTTTTTTTCGAAGTCCAAGTTGTACCACCATTCCATGAAAGTTCTACATCCACACTATTTGTCCCAGATGTACTATCAAGCCACCAATCGGGTCGCACCTGGATTCCTGTTATAGACGCACCTGCAGGAAGCGATGGCATAGTGTATGTAAAACGATTACGATAATTATTTTTCGCAGTCGCAGCAGAAGAACCACCATCTGAATAAGCATTAGTTGGATTATTAAAACCAGTACCGTCTGCTGATTGTCCAGAAGGCGAAATATAACCAGTGCTGCCTGATGTGCTATAACTCACAACCAACCACATTTGCGTCACTCGAGGAATCGAAGCGCCATTGTTGGTCTTTTGAACACCAAATTTAGTCGTCCAATTGTTGACTTCCGAAACAGTCCATGCCGAACCGGTTATAGGATTTGTGTTCATTGTCCAGCTATAGGGACTGTAGCTTGCAGTCAAACTATGACCGCTATCATTAACCGGTGTGCCACCGTTTTCCGCAATTAATCTCATGGTGGCAGTGGTTCCATTAAAACTTTCTGCCACCGCATTAAGAGTCACAGAGTTGATAGTAACACCAGCAGGTACGTTTGCTCCCTGAAAAGCAAAAGTTTGATTGTCTGCTTCATCTATATAGGTAGTATCATTATCACTGCTGCTGATTGCATTAACTGCACTACCGGTATTGGCTGACCAATAATTGTAAGAGCCGAGGGCAGCCGGGGCGAGATTGGGAGTGTTTGTAACAAGAGGACTATCGGTCACCGAAGCCACTGCTTTAGCTTCTATTCCATTTATAATAGACCCGGAAGGAATTGTCGGGATATTAAAATTATAATATCTTTGCATGTGGTTTCCCGTATCTGTAGCTGAACTACCGCCACTTCCGTAGGCACTTGTCGGAGAAGACCAACCGGTACCACTATCAACACTATTACTTGAGGGTGATAAAAATCCAGTATCATTAGGAGTTGTAATATAATTTACAGCGGAATTGGTTGCAAGCGACGCAAGAAAAGTCAGCCCGGAAGTATCACCAAAATGAATGGTGTAGATTTGCGTCGGAATGTTATCCGGTGCCTTGCCCGCACCAGTAGCAGATTTTGCGGCAGTCGCAGCGCTAGTAGCGGCATCAAGAGCGGTTTGATTTACAGCATAACCATCAGCTAATTTTCCTCCCGGTTCATTTGCTCCTCCATCCGAAACCAGAATCAATACCTTAGCTTTTCCGGCTATATGGTATGAGGTATTATTTAACTCCGCGTCGGCTTTCGAAATTACTGCACTGAGATTTGTAAATGCGTACTGTATGGGTATACCCAAAAAGAAAGTAGTGACATTTTGTAAAGCATTTCCAATAGTTGTCGGTAAATTATTGTAGTTGCTACTCAAATGGGAAACAATTTCCGCACTCGTATTATTGGCATCTGACTGCGTTAACCATAGCTTGGCCACATCGGCAAAATGTCCAACACTGATTTGTGGATGAGGAGTAAGAACACTGTAAAGTGTAACTAGTGAATTTGCAGCTGCTGCTTCATCATTGATCCAATCTGTTCTATACGTGGATTGATTCATTGGATCAGTGTAAAACATACTACTGGTGCGGTCCAGCATCATCACAGTATCGGCACAGGTTGGTGCCGGAGGAACCAGATCATCAAAATTTATGATACAAGTTTTATTTTGCCCGAGAGTCATGGTAATATTTCCACTGGAATTACAGTCATAACCCCATGATGATGCACCGTAACCTGAAAGAGTTGTCGCCGAAACCGTGTGGCCTCCGGCAGTGACAGTTTTTGGTTGGCCGAGTGTTACTGAAACTCCGTCAATAAAAAGAGGAAAATCGCTTGGAAGTTTATTCCCGCTATCATTATTTGTTACATTGGCTAAGACGGTAAGAGTCGTAGTTATATCATCATAAGTAATCGTGCAAAATTTAATTTCGCCGGCAATAACATTCCCCGAACAATTACTGCCGATATTCATTGAGTAATTCGAGAGCGTACTGCCATTAACGCTGAATGGGCCGGGTTGAACCGATACAATCACTCCGGATTCTGAACCATCGAAAGGATCAACCGGATTGACAGCGCTGACGTTCATCGTAAATTCATTCGCTTGTTTTGTTCCACTACTATCATTTATCACATGTGTCGTCACAAAAAGAGTACCGGTTGTTGGCGCTGTCGGTATAGAAGTTAAATGAAGGTCATGTATCGCCATTGCCATATCAAGATTGGCATAGGAATTTCGAACGACTGCTTGTGTTTTAACAGTCACAAGTCCTGGAGGGAAATTGACCAGAATCGGGAATATATGACATGAACCTTCATCTTTTGTTATTGTTACATCACCAACATAAGTCGGGTCAGTGAGCAGGGTAGCCAGTGCTTGTTCGGCGCACCCTTCAGCCAAGTCATTTGCTTGTTCTTTGGCTTCGGTTCCAAGGACATTAAAACGTGAGGACCAACCGGAAGAACTGGCTTTTACCGCCATAACCAAAAGGATTAGCGAAATTATAATGGTTGCCATCAAAGCTATATATCCTCCTTGTTTTTTATTATTGTGGTTCATATTATTCTCTTAAATAAGTTCTAAAATTAAATGGCTTATCTCCGATAAGAAAATTTACCGAAACAGATGGGGGCCTACCGTTTGCACTGGCTGTATATGAAAATTTAACATTCGAAACTGGATATCTGTCACTATTTAACTGTATCGGTACACCAACGCCACGAGCAATAGTCATAATAGTGCCATTGCCACTTATGACAAGGGGACTCTGTGCACCTAAGTCCGTTCTGGTTATGGTAACCGTATCACCACTTGCGGAGACGGTCGCATCGGATGCGCCGGTAAGAGCCCAGTTGATTTTACGATTAAGGAAAATTCCTTCTTCTTGTATTCCGGCGGCTGCAACATTATGATTACTTCCTTCAACAAGATTATATGTTCCAACTACAGCTCCGGTCATAAGTAAGCCGAAAAGAGCAATGTATATCATCGTTTCCATCAATGTAAATCCTTGTTGATTTTTTATCTTTTTTATCATGGTGTGTATATTACTCCCAACTTATCGGTTGTTAAGTCTTGGCTAATGGCATAAATCCAATCTCCATCTATATCAAATCCAAGAGGGGCTAAGTGGGGAAAACTATAACTTGTAAAACGACCGACATTCAATGTTCCTGTCCAAGTAGAATAATCGGAATCCCAAACTTGAAATTCTTGTCCACTTTTGCTTGTTTCTATATATGCATATTTACCTGATACCTCAATATTTGTTATGCTGGCTCCGACTTCACCTTGTTCGGATTCAGGGGTTAAAGAACTTTCCGGGTTAGTAACATCAAATACATAAAGTTCTGGACCTCCGGTATTTGATTGACGCCCGAAATATAAATTATTACCCAAAAGAGAAAGACTAAGACCATCTTGACTACCAGGAAGGTCAACTGAATTAAGTTCCGTTATTGTATCTCCGGTCACATCTAAAATGCCGAGTTCTTTTAAGTCGGAATCAGCAGCAAGAAAAACTAATCTATGGGTAACACCGGAAATTTTTTGGTCGCGGACAATTATATCATTTACCGTACGGTCAAGTTTAAAACCATTTCCTATTTCGGTTGGAATGGTCGGCGTAGAAATATTGAAAATATGAAATTCGTTTCCCGAAGTATAGCGAGTTGTCATATATAAACGACCTCCATAAACAAACAAATGCCATCCTTGCGGAGATGAACCCAGAGGGTCAACATTTTGGAGGTCACGTTGCGCAACAAGTGTTGGAGTACTTGGGTCTGTCACATCAATAACGGCAAGTTGTTTGGTTGTCGCATTTACGGCCACGAAAGCATAAGTTCTTCCGGTAGCCAAGTCTTCCTCAACGTCAACAGCATTTAATTTTACCGGAACCCCGAGAACTTTTACAATATCTGTCGGTGAACTAACCAGAACAGGATTTTGACCTACCGCTTCCGGGATATCATATATGGAAAAATATGGACTTATATTACTTGTTGTATAAATCTTTTTATGAAGCACATCAATACCAGTAAATTGCTTCCCTGGAGCAAATGGTAATGACCCTATACTTTCCGGTGTATTATTCTCCCAATCGCCACTCGGTTGATTTAAAACACAATCACCCCCGCGGGCAATAATTTCCGGGGTATTCGTGAGGTAAGTGAAAAGTTTTGTTGTCGTTGTTGGATAACTGGCTACTTGCCATTCTACTTTGGCTTCCACATATTTTGAGCAAGAAGATAAATCAGTAATATTTTTTTGAACATAATAGCACAATCCGCCGGCTATACATGAAGCGTCAGCTGAGTCGGAAGGATCTTTTGACACAGTCAAAGGCGAAGATACCGCTTGATAAAAATCTTGTTTTATAAGAGAACGTAAATCTTCAAGCGTAGTCTTTGCTTTATAAAGCGCTTCGTTGGCAGTTTGCGAGGTTATTCCCCAATATTGGGCCGAAAAATTCGCATTTACCGCTCCAACAAGAACAATACAAATAAGAGCAAAAGCAATCATCAGTTCAATTGTTGAAAATCCCGATGTTTGATAATTGTAAATTTTTTTATTTTTACCAACTAATTTTTCCTTCATGATTTATTGATATTACTGCTGTAATATTACGATTTGGGTCTATCATGGTTATATCCGTATCCTCAGCATCGCCGCTTAATTGCTCGAAAGTAATTTCCGTCGGTGATGTTGGACTGAATGTCACTTCGTAGGAAGATTTCGTATCTTCATCTTTTGAGCTATCTCTCTCATCGTAAGAATTACCTTCAAAAATAACATATCCCTCATATCCCGCCGGATTGATAGCGACACCGTGTTGCTCTTGGTCTATATTATTAAGAGCATCGGCTCGGGCAGTTTGGAGAGCAAGACCAAGATTATTTACTTCGGAACGGAAAGCATCTCCTCGGAAACTATTTATATCTATAAATAACGACATCGTTGCGATTACACCGACAAGCCCGATGACAACCAGCATTTCCATTAACGTGAACCCTTTTTCTAATTCAACTTTTTTCATCTTTTTATCCGTGTAAATTTTGAGTAATACTATAAATCGGTGTGATAATTGAAATAGCGATAAAGCCGACAAGGACACCCATGAAAATCATCAGCGCAGGTTCGATAAGATTCGAAATATTTTTTGTAAATTCTTCCACTTCGCTTTCGTAAAGTTCGGAAAGATAAATGAAAGAATTTGATAAGTTTCCGGAGCGTTCTCCGACTGAAATTATCTGAGTTAGGACTTCCGGGAAAAGGTTTCTATTTTTTGCAAGATAAACTGATATTCGTTCTCCTCGATTGACAGCTTCGGACATAGCTTCAAATTCTCTTTTGTATACTAGATTTCCTGATACTCTTGTTGTTATTTCTAGCGTTTCGCCGAAAGTCACACCACTTTTCAAAAGTAATCCAATCGTACGAGTAGTATTTGCCAAATTGTAATGTTTTATAACCTCTCCGATCATCGGAATTTTCATCAATAATTTATCGAAATAGAAGCGGAATATTTTAACTTTTTTTAATGTAAAAATAAAAACAAGAATGAAAATTACAATGCCGAGAACTAGTTCAAGTCCGTGATGAATCAAGAAATCACTGAAAGCCATAATTATCCTTGTTGAAAGGGGAAGAGTCATGTGCAAACTGGAAAAGACCGGTAAAATTTTTGGGAAAAGATAAACCATCAGGAATCCGGTAATTCCAAGAGTAGCAAAGGTGACAACAGCCGGATAAACAAAAGCACCTTTAACTTTTTTCTGTAAAGCGTTTTTCTTTTTTAATTCTTCGGCAAGATAGGTGAGATTATCGCTTAAAATTCCTGCAGATTCTCCGAAGGAAATAATATTTATTGAGAAATCACCAAATATTTTGTGAAATTTTCCAAGACTAGTGGACAGATTGTGCCCACTTGAAACATCATTAATAACCGTATCCAAAATGGTAATGAGACCTTTCTGCCTGGTTTGTTCCCGAATCATCGTTAGACTTTCAAGTATTGGTATACCTGCTTTCAAGAGGAATGATAACCTTTTTATGAAAAAAGTCTGTTCTTTCAATGTCATTTTGAAGAAAGAGGAACTCTTAAAATTACTAAACATTTTCGAAAAAGATGAAGTGCTTTTTTTGGGAGATTTTATATTTGATAATTCTTTATTTTTTTCAAATCTGTTTGTTGTATTATTGAAAAACAAAGTAGTGGATACTCCTCCTTTTTGAACGGAACTTTTCAAAGCGGAACTATTATTCTTTATGTATTTTTTTATTTCCATATTATTAAATATTATTATTCGTGGATTACACGTAGAATTTCTTCTATTGTAGTGATACCTTCTTCGACTTTTTTAAAGCCATCTTCGAACATGGTAGTCATGCCCCGACTGACGGCTAAATTTTTAATTTCGCTTGCTGAAGCTTTCCTCAATATCGCTTCTCGGATAACTTCGTCAGCGACCAAAACTTCATTTATACATACTCGACCCGAGTATCCGGTATTGTTGCATTTGTCACAACCTTTACCTTTAAAATATACTTGGCCGTCATACATCAACTTTCCAATTAATGTATCTTGTAAACTTTCCTTAAGGGCTGGGGTCATCTTATGTTTTTCTTTACAATGTGAACAGATTTTTCGTACCAAGCGTTGGCCAATAGCGATTGAGACTGTTGAAGCAACTAGATATTCCTCGACACCCATATCGAGCAAGCGTGGCAAGGTTGTAGCTGCATCGCTTGTATGCAGAGTTGAAAGGAGCAAATGCCCAGTAAGTGCTGTATTTACGGCAATATTTGCCGTTTCGGCATCACGAATTTCCCCGACCATAACAATGTTCGGGTCCTGCCTCAATATTGAACGTAGCCCATTAGCGAAAGTAAGCCCAGAATGGGAATTAACTTGTATTTGCTCAATATCGCCAATTGAATATTCTATCGGGTCTTCAATCGTAATTATCGAAACATCGGGATGATTCAACATTTTGATAAGAGTATAAAGAGTCGTAGTTTTCCCGGAACCGGTCGGCCCAGTAGCGAGAATCATTCCGCTTGATTTTTTCATTGCAGCGATTATTTTTTTTGTATCACTATCACTAAAGCCTAAATTCTCCAAACTGAAATTTTCCGCTTTATCGGAAAGCAATCGCAAAACGGCATTCTCGCCGTGATATGTCGGAACAATAGAAACACGAAGGTCAATGAATTCATTCGTCACCGGAAAGATATATCGAAAGCGCCCGTCTTGCGTAGCTTGATGTTCATCGGTACGAAGTCTGGAGAGAATTTTTATTCTTGAAATTATTTCTCCATGGATATTTTTGGGGAGGGGATGAGAATCTTCAAGAACACCATCAATACGAAAACGCAAACGAACAGCTTTCTCTTGTGGGTCTAAGTGAATATCAGACGCATTTATTATAGACGCATGTTTTATAATCTCATCAATTAAGTTAATAATTGAAAGATTTACTCCGTGAGCCAATTCTTTTTCTATAATCGCGTTAAATTCGTTCATATAAATATAGGCTTTTTATCGATTTTTTCCCCTGAATAATAATCGTTTACATTAGCACATGCCTTTATTATTGTAAAGAGGCGTTTATTCACATAAGGGTATTTTGGATTTTAATGTTATACACACAATATCCACCTTTTCCGTTGACTATATTAAAATTTGGTTTAAAATTTAAGGTATATAATAAATTCTTGTATTTTTTGGTTTTCTTTATTAATTATTATTAACACAGAAAATAAATTTTATTTATTTTCTACTCCAATTTTTATGACGAAAAAATATATTATTACAATTTTGTTTTCTTTTATTTTTCTTTTAGGATTTTCTCATTTTATTTTTGCTAATACTCTACAGCATGGAAGTGATACAATTTATACAACACAAGCAGAAAATACTTTACCTAATGTTAATTCACCCGGAAATTTAGTTTTAAGCAATAATTATACCGACTGTGCTATTTTAGGAGATTGGTTACCAACTTGGTATGTTTGTGTTGCTAATGGTTTAACAGAATCAAATACTACTCAACCCGCAGGATTATTTTATGCTAGTCAAAGTGGAACTGAAATCATACAGGCAGAAATGGGACAATGGATGAATTTAAAATTTGTATATGCACCTACGCCAACCTGTGCAGATGGTATTCTATCAGGAAATCAGTGTATTACTCTGGTACAAACAGTTTGTGCTAACAATGAATCTATTCTTGATGGAAGCGGTATGTGCAATCTTGATGACAATCAGACCCCATCGGTTTGCCCAACTGATGATTATCCTCTATTAGATCTATTAGAATATAGTCAAACTCAGTGTGAAATAGTTTATACGCCGCCTACTTGTCCGAGTGGTTATACTTTAGATGGTAGTCAATGTTTAGTTGTAGATACAACTCCTCCATCAACTGATACCGATGGCGATGGTGTATTAGATACAGTCGATAATTGTCCTGCTGTTGCTAACCCAGAGCAAACAGATACCGACGGTGACGGAATTGGTGATGCCTGTGAAGCACCTGATACAACTCCACCCGTAATCACAGGTACATTTCGTCGACAAGATCCTTCCCCCTATGACTTTGCCAAAGTTGGTGACAGAGTTCGTGTTGACTTTGAATCAAACGAGCGTGTTTACCCACAAAGTTGGGAAATTGCCGGACACAGTATTCCTAGCTATACGCCCCAGAATGCGGAGGGTACACGTTTCTATATCTATTACGACATGCAAGCAAGCGATACTGAAGGTCCACTTACTTATTCAATGACTGCTCAAGATGATGCAGGAAAGTCAACAACGGTTACCGGCGGTGGCGTTACTTTTGATAAAACTGCGCCGGCTGTTACAGTTCCTGATGATATAGTAGAAGCCACAAGTGGTTCTGGAGCCATACTTAATTATGTTGCTAGTGCAACAGATGTAAATCCTGCAACCCCAGAAGTGACTTGTGTTCCTCCTTCAGGTTCAACTTTCCCATTAGGAACTACAGTTGTGACCTGTTCAGCTACAGATTCTGCTGGAAATACAGGAACAGATACTTTCAATATTACAGTTAATGAATCAGTGGATACTATACCAACCGTAGAAGATACAACTAATCCAGTTATAACTCTACTTGGAGATAATCCTGTGACCGTGACTATTGGATATACCTATCTGGATGCTGGAGCTACAGCAACAGATGATGTTGACGATGATATAACTCTAAATATTGAAGTAGGTGGCTCGGTAGATACTACAACTGTCGGTACTTATACAATTACTTACGATGTAATTGATGCTGCCGGTAATAAAGCTAACCAAGTAACTAGAACAGTGAATGTAATTCAAGCTCATAAACATAGTAGTGGTTCTTCAGGTGGTAGTATTCCTAGAATTTCTAGTAGCGGAACTGTTATAACCGGCGGGCAAGTTCTCGGTGCTGAACATTTTAACTTCACACTATTACTCAAGATGGGTTCAATGGCAATGAAGTTATGGAACTTCAAAAGTTCCTAAACAATGCAGGATATGGAATTTTAGCAGTTGATGGAATCTTTGGGCCAAAAACCAAAGCCGCAGTTATCAAATTCCAAATTGCCAGTGGACTAGCAGGGGATGGAATAGTTGGACCTCTGACACGGGCAGTTTTAAATAAATAGAAATTTTAAAAAGAAAAATTCTGAGTAGTACTCAGAATTTTTCTTTGCACAGGTAGTTTTTTATTATCTATTATTTAAATATAATAAAAAATAAACACCCGAATCTCAGGTGTTTAATTTGCAGCAATTGCTACGTTTATTGCAGTTCCTCTGTTTCAATATATTATTAGGGGTTCGTATTCAATATTACAATAACCTTATTAATCAATTAAGTCAAGCTTAATAAAATCTGTTATACTATAGCGTATGACCCAAGAACAAGCGTTTCAAATTATGAAAACCGGAGTGAATATTTATCTGACTGGCAGTGCCGGAAGCGGTAAAACTTATCTCCTCAATAAATATATTTCGTATCTACAAAGTCACGACATTCCCGTGGCAGTCACGGCTTCGACCGGTATTGCCGCCACCCATATGAACGGCATGACCATACACTCTTGGAGTGGAATCGGAATTAAAAATTTTCTTGGTGAAAAAGAATTGGAACAGCTGGAGGATAAGAAATATCTTTGGAAGAGGTTTGAAAAAGCTCGCGTTTTAATTATTGATGAAGTTTCAATGCTCCACGGCAGCCAGCTTGAAATGGTGGAGAAAGTCTGCCGGAGATTCAAAAGAAACGATAAGTCATTTGGTGGATTGCAAGTTATTCTATCCGGTGATTTTTTCCAATTGCCACCGATAAGCAAAATTAATGAGGAGAATGAAAGTGGAATGGTTTTCGCCAGCAAGTCATGGCAAATATTGAATCCGGCAATTTGCTATATCGAGGAACAGCATCGCCAAGAAGACGACACGCTTTTGGAAATCCTAAACACAATCCGCTCGGGTGAAATGCAAGAGAAACATTATGAACTTCTAAGAAGTCGTATCGGTGCCAAGCTGAAGAGCGACGCAAAAGCAACCAAACTTTACACTCACAATATAAATGTCGACGATATAAATAATATTGAACTTTCTCTTATCAATAATGAAGAAAGAATTTCCATTATGACTTCGACTGGTCCGGAACCACTTGTGGAGATATTGAAAAAGAGTTGCCTGGCTCATGAAAAATTAAAACTGAAAGTCGGTGCCGAAATAATGTGTATTAAGAATAATTTTGAAAATGGCTATGTGAATGGCTCTCGAGGTAAGATTATCGGGTTTGAAAAGGAAGGTGGAAACCCGATTATAGAGCTTTATAATGGCCGTAAAATAAGCCTAAAACCGGAAATATGGGCTATTGAAGAGGATGGGAAAGTTAAGGCCTCGGTTTCGCAAATACCGCTTCGCCTGGCTTGGGCAATCACCATTCACAAAAGCCAAGGAATGTCGCTTGATAATGCCGAGATAGACCTGACAAAAAGTTTTTCTTATGGCATGGGTTATGTCGCTCTTTCAAGAGTCAGAACTTTGGAAGGGATAAGCTTAGTTGGATTTAATGCTGAGGCACTTCGAGTTGACCCGAAAGTTTTGGAATTCGACCAAGATTTGAAGAATCAAAGTTTTCAGAATGAACTATTATTTAAGAAATTAAAAAATGATGAACAGAAAAAACTGGAGGAAGATTTTATTTTGAAGCTGGGAGGAACAATAATATCGGGAAATAAAAAAATTAAGAACAAGAGAATTGTAGAAACGAAAGTCCCGACAATTTTAATTACCAAAGAATTGCTCGATAAAGGTTATTCGGTAAAGGAAATCGCCAAAGAAAGGAATCTGACACAAGGGACGATAACTCACCACATAGAAGAAATCGTTTCGCAATATCCGGAGACAAATATCGTGCATATTCGTCCACAGCAAAAGCATATCGACTTGGTCAAAACGATAAATAAAAAACTGAAAGGAGATGAAATAGGCAGATTAAACCCAATCAAATTAATACTTGAAAAAGAAGGATATAAAATGAGTTTCGAAGAAATTCGAATCGCAAAATTATTTATCTAAACATTATTTTCCATTAAGTGATATAATTAGAGTATATGAGTAAAACAAAAAAAGTTATAATTATAATCCTCATATTTATACTCATTGCTGTTGAGGGAGTAGTTTTAAGTGCAAAACTAAATATAGAAAAGCTACCGGTAATCGAAAATGATAATACTAATAAAATTGAAAAAATTTCGCGTAAAAAACCCATCGAGATGTGCTATTACGATTCAACCAAAACAACAAGTGGATTATATGATGTCGCCTGGCTTAAGCTGGAAATATTTGGGAATTTAGTTTCTGGTGAGTTTGATAATCTCCCCGCCGAGAAAGATTCCAAGGTTGGAACTTTTGCCGGAACTGTCGGCCCTCTTGACCAGCAGATTATGGCGCGTCATGCAGACGTCTGGTGGAATTCACTTGCCGAAGGTATGAAAGTCAAAGAAGAATTGGCGATAGAATTCGGGGACGGAAGCGCGACGGTTGGATTCGGAGAAATGGTAAACAGGGGGGATGGTGTATATGTTTATAAAGATAAAACAAAACTTTCTTATCTTGACCAAATGAGTCAAATCGATTGTGAATTCTTGGATGAGAAATTAATTGTTGAAAAATATATCCGAGATAATATCAAAACTATTACTATCGACAAACCAGTCCTTGGTGGTTCTTGGTATGTCGTATCTATAAATGTCGTACCGGAAACGCGTACTGGGGAAGTGACATATGAAGATGGACATATACAAAGCAAAGCAACATTCACATACATATACAACGAAAAACCGCAAAGTATTGAGGTTACAAAATGGGAAGTTGGAAAATAAAATTTACCTGTGTTTCTCGCGCCAGTCGTAATCTTCTTCTTCGTCGTCTTTCTTGTCAACAATAGGAGTTCCGCAAGCTTGGCAAACTTCATCATAGGAACGCAGACCACAACGGGGGCAGACCGGCTCTTTTGTTTTTTTTTCTTCTTTTTTATCATCTTCGTCGCTCATATACACAGTATAAATTATTTTCCGGGTTTTGGAAATAGTTAGAAGGTGATATAATATATTTATTATTAAAATAACCGGCTACATTAAAATATTATTTTCTTCAGGTCCTCGGATGAGGAAGGACAAGGAGCCAGACCATGAAGAAAACAAAATTTTAATTTCGCCTCAAAATAACATATGGCAAAAGGAATGACTCACAAGAAGGAGGTTAAGAAGCCAAAGAAAAACAAAAAATAAATTTTCTAAAAATACTTCCCGACTTCGGTTAGGGAAGTATTTTTAGAATAATTCGACCGATTATGAATAATGTAATCTTTTTGATTTATTATTAATTTCCTTGCATAATATAATAATTTTTTATATACTCCGAACATATGAAAAAATATAGCCTAGTTGTTGTATTATCTATATGTCTTCTCGTTATTGCCACTCTATATATTTATATGTCCGGAATACAAAAAAGGGATATTACGAATATAAATCAGGATTTGCAAGCTTCTTCCCGTAATTTCATTAATAGCAGTCCCGGAACTTTTTCCATAAAAAGTATATCCGCCAAATGTGTTGCCAATCTCCCTCAAGTCAGTCTTACATGGTCACAATCAATCAAAGCAAGTTCATATCTTGTAGAACGAATGTATCCGGGAGCAAAAAGCTGGGAAATTACCGGTGAGACATCGAACTTATTTTTCACCGACACGACGTATGAACCGGGCTACGATCTCGGTTATTTTACTTACCGAGTCCAAGCCTATAATGCAAACGGTTTAAGTTATTCAAAATCACAAAAAATAAATATATTCAAATGTCCATCCGTAGTACCGGCAATAACTGCAACGGGGAATACAAACTCTATTCCTCCTGTTGTGACAACCTCAAAAAATACGTTGCAATGGGGAGCGTATGTCGGTGATGAAACAAATGATCTTGCTAATTTTGAATCATTAGTAGGAAAAAAAGTTAATCTATATGCCGATTTTGAAGGATGGAATGATACTTTTCCTTCCTCTTTATCGACAAAGGTTGGAGCCCAAGGTAAAACATTGGTAATATTCTGGGAGCCGGATTTTGGCTATGATACTATAAATAATGGTAGTAAAGATACATATATAAAACAGTTCGCAACCGGCGCAAAATCTTATGGCTATCCGATAATCCTGGCACCTTTCGATGAGATGAATCTAAACGAGGAAGCATGGGGTTATGAGGTGAACAATAATACGGCTCTCAAATTTAGAACAGCCTGGCAACATATACACGATCTTTTTGTTTCAGTGTCAACAACAAATGTAAAATTTGCTATCACCTACAATAATGTATCGATTCCAGACGTTGCGGGAAATGAAATGAGCGATTATTATCCCGGAGATACATATGTCGATTATGTCGGCATAGACGGTTTCAATTTTGCCGATCCATGGCAAACATTTGCTCAAATTTTTGATACGACAATCGCTCAAGTTTCAAAATTCAATAAACCGATATATATTCTCTCGATGGCATCGGAAGCCGGAGCACAAAAAGCAAGTTGGATTACCGACGGACTTGGGGGAACGATAAAAAATTATACGAATGTTCTTGGATGGATTTGGTTTAACGAAGGTGGTCAACCAAATTGGATTGTGAACTCGGATAGCGCGTCTCTTTCCGCTTTTAAATCAATAATTCCGTAAAAATATAGATAAATACTATAAAATAGTTTCTAAAATGCCTATTTAAGTAGGGGGTATTTCTATTTGACAAAAGGTTTAGAATATGCATAATTGAGGGACCAATACAAAAAATTTATCAATTAATTACCAATATACCGTGAAGATATCACTTCTAGTCCCATGCTATAACGAAGAAAAATCCCTCGAGGCATCGATAAAATCATGCCTTAATCAAACTCGCAAGTTTGATGAGTTGGTGTTTATTGACGATTCTTCAACAGATAAGACTCCGCAAATCCTCGCAAGTTTTGGGGATAAAATTATTACACATCGTGTACCAAAGAATACCGGTAATAAATCGAGAGCTCAAGAATTCGGATTTCAGTTCGTCACCGGCGATTTTGTAGTTACCACCGATGCCGATACGCTTCTCAAACCGAACTTTGTCGAAGAAATAGAAAAGAGTTTTCAAGACCCGAAAGTCGTTGCTGTCGCCGGTGTCGTGAAAAGTTTGCCGTATAATTGGCTCACACTTTGCCGAGCATTCGATTATGTTGTCGGACAATATATTCACAAACTCGCCCAAAGCCACATGAATTTTATTTTCGTCATGCCCGGAGCGGCAAGCGCATTTCGTGTCGAAACATTCCGTAAATACATTACCTTTGACCACGATACGATTACCGAGGACTTGGATTTCACCTACAAGATTCACCGCAATCAATTCAAGATTGTTTACAATCAACAGGCAATTTCTTATACACAAGACCCGACAAACCTGAAAAATTATATCAACCAATTACGACGTTGGTTTGGTGGCGGTTGGCAAAATGTAATTAAACATTACTCAATCATCGTAACAAAACCGATTCGTGCATTTGAGCTTTCGGTTATTTACGCCGAAGGACTGATTTTTTCCGTTCTTATATTTATAATACCGTTTCTTAATCTTTGGTTTGCTTTTTGGTTTGTCTTCGGTTATTTTACGATAGCTTTTGTTTTTGCTGTTTGGGCAGCATGGAAAGAGAAGAGATGGGCTCTCATTTTAGTGCCGTTCCCATATATTTTTATCATGTTTGTCAATGCCTATGTTTATCTTGAACAGTTTGTAAAAGAAGTCATTTTCAGAAAGAAAAATCTTGTGTGGTTCAAACCGGATCGAGTTACAATTACCAAAACATCATAATAATATTATGCCTTTCACCCCATTTATTGGTATATCGGTAATAGTTCACATTTGTGTTATCTTCGGATGTTGGCTTTTCTCCTGGATACCGACAAAGGAAAAAATAGCTCAGGGCACAACATATGTCGGTTATGCCGTAAACTCCGGTATTATTGTTGCCGTCTTTATGCTAATTTTTATTCAAGCAGGTTTTCTTGTACACGCAAGCATCGTCGACAAACACTCTTCCGTAAAATTCTTCGCCAGCTCCATAACGCAAATTAAAAAAATTAAAATTCCGGAATTATTGAATATAGTTATTGCATCAACAAATGTTTCAAGCGGGACACAATTGTCCGATAATCCTATGGCTGATTTATTGATAAAAAATCGAACAGACAATCCTTTTATATATCAAGTCGAACCCGTTAATAATTTTAATGATTATACATATATACAGTCGAAATTGAATGATATATCAAAAACTTTTCAATAAATTGGATGGGGATAACATAAATATACACCCCTTGCAAAAAATATAGATATGTGTTTATATAGGCGTAATATACATCTGAAGTCAGTATTAATAATAAGGTTAAAGTCGATTATAAGTTATAAATAAAAGATAAAATATGAAAAATTATACAAAACCGGTGTTTGTGAAAGTAGGAATGTTTATTGTTGTTATGTCACTTTTTATTGGTTCATCAGCTGTATCGGCTGCTGTCAATGTCGTTCCGAATGCTAATCTTGAGACCCAATCAAGTGGTAACCAAAATATTCCTGACCAATGGGAAAAGGGAACCAGCGACTTAGGTGACGTTGTTACTTACACATACCCAGTAACTAGTGCTCCAGTATCCGATATTTCAAGTGGTAATGCCGCAAAAATTGAAGCTACTTCTTTTACTTCAGATAAGGGCGCAAAATGGTATTTCACTCCGGTTCCTGTAACTCCTGGTGAGCGATATTCTTTCAGCGATTCATATATTGCTACATCCAATACTGATTTAGTTGGAGTTTTCTGTACAGATATTTATCAAAATAATTGTACTTATGATACAACTCATTCTGTATCTGCAACACCAACTGATACATGGGAACAAGCAACCGCTTCTTTTACGGTACCGATAGGTAAAACATATATGACGGTGTTTCATCGTATTCAAGTAGCTGGTTCACTAACTATTGATAATTATAATTTAACACTCATACCTCCACCATCTCCATTTGCATCCGGATTCGTAACACTTACTTTTGATGACGGACTATTGTCACAATTTAATAATGCTCTATCTGTACTAAATGCCGGAAATGCAAAAGCAACTTTCTTCATTCCAACCCATTTTATTTCTGGTTTTTCTATTGTTAATCCTTCGTTTGAAAATGCGCCTGGAGGTAATCCAATTGATTGGACTCAATCGGGGGGAACATCTTCTTCAACATTTACTCTTTCTTCTGATTCTCATAATGGTGGTGCTTGGGCAGGACAAGTCAGTGATACTGTGACTACTTTAAGTAATGCTGCTTGGTCTTTCACTCCGGTAACTGTTATTCCTGATACTATTTATTCTTTTAAAGAATATTATAAGAGTACAGCAAATTCAGAACTCGTTGCGAAAGTAACTTTAGACGATAACTCTACTACAATAACTGCTGACGTTGTGGATAGTGGTGGCGCAACTTTAGGTATTAGCGTACCGCTTCCTGCATCTGCTGATTACACTCAAACTCAAGCATATTTCTATATGCCTACTAATGCTAAATCAGTCACAATATTAAATAAATTAACTAGCGCTGGAACTCTTACTATCGACGATGTGTCACTTGGCAGAGAAGGATATATGACGAGTGACCAAGTGCTATCACTTCAATCAGCAGGAAATGAAATCGGTGGCCATACACAAACACACCCAGACCTCACAACAGTTACACCAACAGATCTGACAAATGAAATTAGTGGTGGTCGCCAGGACCTTATTAGTAATGGCATAACTGCTCCAGTATCGTTTGCGTATCCATTTGGCGCATACAATACAACAATTCAAGACGCTCTCACAAGTGCAGGTTACACATCTGGTCGTACCGTTTTGCCATCTGGATTTAATGATTTATCTACTCCAAAACTGTCTCTCTTCTCTCAATCAATAGATGCAAATACTACACTAGATCAAGTAGCTAACTGGATTGCTGAAGCCAAAGCAAATAAGAGCTGGTTGATTTTAACATTCCATGATATACAAAATGATATTACAGGAACTCCATATGGAACGACACCACAAATCCTTGCTGGAATTATTTCAGACGTAACATCAGAAGGTCTTCCTATAAAAACTGTTAGCGAGGGAGTTGAATTAATGGGTAATGTAACTCCACCAACTGACCCAGTTTGTACGCTTCCTCAAGTATTAGAGAATCATGTATGTGTTACTCCAGTAGTTACTGACCCAGTTTGTACACTTCCTCAAGTATTAGAGAATCATGTATGTATCACGCCGACAAGATGCGCATACAATTCGGACCTGTTAGCAAGCGACCCACTCTGTGTTGCTCCGGCAATGTGTCAATACAATTCTAACTTGTTAGCGAGCGATAAAGATTGTGTAGCTCCGAAAACACCAACGCATCATATATCGTCAGGTTCTATTCCGATGTCTACCCAAGGTAGTGTTCTCGGCGCCAAGACTTCTTGTGGAATTTATATAGATAAGTTTTTAGGAATGGGACTTAAGGATAATGATGTGGAAGCTGTTGAAAAAATTCAAACTTTCTTAAATGACAATATGTCTGCAGGACTTGTTGTTGATGGATTTTTTGGTGCTATGACCAATGATGCACTTAAAGCCTTCCAGCTTGCGCATGCAGACAAAGTCTTGGAACCTTGGGGTCTGACTGCTCCAACCGGCATATTCTACTTAACCACTCAAACGGCAGTGAATAATATAATGTGTCCGGCCTTAGATTTGCCAATCCCAGTACTCACTCCGATAGCTCTAAATCCATTGTTTCCCAAAAAATAGTATTAATTAATTTCAGTAATAAAAATACAGTTGTAATATATTATAAAACATGAAAAATCATATGAAATTGATTCCAATAAAACTAGGAATGTTGGTTGCTTTAATGGCGTTTTTGGTCGGCCCATCAAAAATATTCGCTTTAAGTTCCAGCAACCTTGTTCCAAACCCTCTTCTTGAAACTCCGTCGTCGGGTGATCCAAATATTCCCGACCAATGGGCAAAGGGGTATATTGACGCTAGCGATGTTGTTACTTACACATATCCAGTAACTAGTGCTCCCACATCCGATATATCTAGTGGTAATGCCGCAAAGATTGTCGCCACTACCGTTGTCTCCGGTACCGATGCCAAATGGTATTTTACTCCGGTTCCCGTAACTCCAGGCCAGCGATATGTTTTCAGTGATTCATATATATCCACAGTTGGTACGGATTTGGTTGCGTCATTCTGTACCGATATATTTCAAAATGGTTGCAGCTATGATACTTCTCAATCCATACCGGCAACACCAACCGATGTGTGGAAACAATCTTCGGCTTCATTTACGGTACCGATAGGCAAAACATATATGACGGTATTTCACCGCATACAAACAGCTGGTTCACTAACTATTGATAATTCTAGTTTGATACTCGTTCCACCACCATCTCCATTTTCATTTGGATTTGTAACACTTACCTTTGATGACGGACTATTATCACAATTTACCAATGCCTTACCTGTCTTAGTTGCCGGAAGCGCAAAAGGAACTTTCTTTATTCCGACTCACTTTATTTCCGGTTTTTCTATTATTAATCCATCGTTTGAAAATGCAAATGGTATTAATCCAACCAACTGGTCTCATTCCGGTTCTTTAACTGCGACATACACATATTCTTCGGACGCCCATAACGGCACAAAGAGCGGACAAGTTGCTTCAACAACAGCTCTTAGTAATGCAGCCTGGTCTTTCGCACCGGTAACTATTATTCCCGATACTATTTATTCTTTCCAGGAATACTACAAGAGTACGGCAAGTTCGGAACTTGTTGCGAAAATGACTTTGAATGACGGTACAACAATAAATGCCGATGTTGTGGATAGTGTGGGCAATACATTAGATAATAAAGTAACACTGCCTGCTGCCTCAAGCTATACTTCAACTCAAGCATATTTTTATATGCCACTTAACGCAAAATCAGTGACAATATTAAATCAGTTGACCGGTATCGGTACTTTAACTATTGACGATGTAACTCTGGGCAGAGAAGGGTATATGACCAGTAATCAAGTATCAACACTTCAAACCAAAGGAAATGAAATTGGCGGTCATACACAAACTCATCCAGATCTTACAACACTTACAAGTACCGATATGACGAATGAAATAAATGGTGGACGCCAGGATCTTCAGAGCAATGGTATAACTCCGGTTCTTTCATTCGCATATCCATTCGGTGCATATAATACAGCTATTCAGCAAGCACTCACAAATGCAGGTTATTCATCTGGTCGTACCGTTTTGCCATCCGGATTTAATGATTTATCTACTCCAAAATTATCCCTTTTCTCTCAAACAATAGATGCCAATACAACACTCGGTCAAGCGGAAAATTGGGTTGCTGAGGCAAAAGCAAACAAGAGTTGGTTGATTTTGACTTTCCATGATATACAGAGCGACCTCACCAATCTTCCGTATGGAACAACACCAAAAAATCTTACGGATATTATTTCCTATATAAATACCGAGGGTATGCCGATAAAGACTATCAGTGAGGGTGTTGCGTTGATGGGGGGGACACCGACTCCAACAGATGTCTGCCCGAACGTAACTGGTATGCAAACAACAGGTCCTTGCGCCGATACACTCTGTGTGGCACCAAAAACCTGGAGTATATTAACTCAAACTTGTGTTGCTCCAGCTCCAGTTGATGTCTGCCCGAACGTAACCGGAGTTCAAACAACAGGTCCTTGCGCTGACACTCTTTGTGTGGCACCAAAAACTTGGAATATGACAACTCAAACTTGTGTTGCTCCAGCTCCAGTTGATGTCTGTCCGAATGTAACAGGAGTTCAAACAAAAAGTCCTTGCGCTGACACTCTTTGTGTATCACCAAAAACTTGGAATATAACAACTCAAACTTGTGTTGCTCCGGTTGATGTCTGTCCGAATGTAAGAGGAATACAGACAAAAGGTCCTTGCGCTGACACTCTTTGTGTGGCACCAAAAACTTGGAGAATATTAACTCAAACTTGTATTGCACCGGCTTCGGCGGATATTTGTCCCAAGGTAAAAGGAGTTCAAACAACAGGTCCTTGTGCCGATACTCTTTGTGTGGCACCAAAAACTTGGAGTATATTAACTCAAACCTGTATCAAGTGGATATTTAGCTCAAAGTAAGAGGAATACAAACAACAGGTCCTTCATGTGTTTTTTTCTTTGCCTGTTGGGTAATTATAATTTTTGTTATATAATATATCGAGCATGGCAGATAAAAAAATAACAGATATAAAAGCGGAACAAATACTAGATTCAAGGAAAAATCCGACTCTCAAAGTATCGGTTTACGTTGGCGATATAATTGGAAGCTTTGAAGTTCCATCTGGCGCCAGTACCGGTAAATATGAAGCTTGCGAACTTCGTGATGGAGAAGGCGGGAAAAGTGGTGTTTTAAATGCAATTAATAAAATAAACACCATAATAAAACCTATTTTACTTGGAATAGAAGTAGACCAACAGAAGCAAATTGACGAGATAATGATAAAACTCGACGGCACATCTCAAAAAACAAATTTGGGTGGCAACAGTATGATTGGCGTAAGTATTGCTTGTGCGAAGACTGCCGCTAAAGTCTCGGGAATGGAAGTTTATGAATATTTAAAGACTCTTGCTTCAATAACTTCATCTCGTAAAGAACCATTTTTATATTTTAACCTTATAAACGGGGGCAAACATGCCGCCACACGATTGGCTTTTCAAGAATTCCATATTGTCCCCCAAACAGGAACATCAAGTGAAAGTGTCAGAATCAGTCAAGACATTCAAAAAAAATTAGATGAAATTATTCTAAAAGAGCTCGGTGGACCAATAAAAAAAGGAGACGAAGGAGGAGTAGCACTCGATGTGGAAGATATATTTGTGCCGCTTAAACTTTTACAAAAAGCCGTCACTGAGCTTGTATATACGGATAAAATAAAATATGCCCTAGACGTTGCGGCTAGTTCTTTCTATGACCACGATGCCGGTATCTACAAATTCATGAAAAAAGATTGGACAAAAGACGATATGATAAATCTTTACGAAAAAATTTGTCACGATTTCCCGATGATTTCCATAGAAGACCCATTTGATGAGGAAGATTTTGAAAGTTTTTCTAAATTGCAGGAAAAAATAAGCGATATAAAATTAATTGGCGATGATTTGACTGTGACCAATACAGTAAGGCTCCAAAAAGCCATAAATGAAAAAAGTATAAAAGGAATAATAATTAAACCAAATCAAATCGGAACTTTGACCGAGACACTCGAAACGATGAAGCTTGCCCGAAATAATAATATTGATTGTATTATCAGCCACCGAAGCGGAGAAACAATGGATGATTTCATTGCTGACCTTGCCTGTGCCTTTGGTTGTTTCGGTATTAAAGCCGGAGCATTGGGACCACAAGAGCGAAACGTGAAATATGAGAGAATTATTAAAATAACAGAAAAATAATATGCCATCAAAAACATATATAATCGCAACAATTGGGCCTTCGTGCGACAAAAAAGAAGTTATCACCGGCATGATAAAGCATCGTATGGACATGGCCCGTCTCAATTTTTCATGGGGAACCTACGAGTGGCATACTAGTGTCATAAAAAACATTCGAGATGTCGCTAAAGAAAATAATCTTTCCATTCCCATTATTCAAGATTTGTCTGGGCCTCGAGTTCAAACCGGTGGTGAACATCATTTTGGCGGAGACAAAGAGATAATTACAGAAAAAGATAGAGAGAATTTAATCTTTGGGATAGAACAAGGTTTAGAATATGTTGCATTATCTTTTGTCGGCCAAGCTTCCGATATTATTGAATTAAAACAATTAATAAAAGAAAAAGGCGGCAACCAAAAGATTATCGCCAAGATAGAACGCAAGCTTGCTTATGAAAACTTAAGTGAAATTATAAAAGAATCGGACGGCATTATGGTTGCTCGCGGAGATTTAGGAAATGAATTTCCTCTTGAAGAAATTCCTTTTGTCCAACATCATATTATAGAGGAATGTAAAAAAAACGGTAAAATGGTCATTGTTGCGACTCAGATGCTTTTATCAATGGTTCATAGTCCTACACCGACACGCGCCGAAGTTTCGGATGTGGCATATGCAATATTGGACGGTGCCGATGGAGTTATGCTTTCGGAGGAATCGGCTAAAGGGAATTACCCGGTGGAAGCAGTCGAAATGATGGAAAAGATTGCTTTGGTCGCCGAGAAACATATTAATAAAGATAAAATAGGATAAAATATAATGTCAAAACAAATTTATATTACAAGAAACATTCCGGAGACAGGTCTAAAATTATTAAGAGAGAAGGGGATTGCTTTTGATATCGGTAAATCAAAACTCTCTCCTACAAAAAAGGAAATTATCAAAGCTCTAAAGAAAAAGCCTTATGATGGTGTCATTTCTTTTTTGACGGATAAGATTGATAAAGAAGTTTTTGAAGCTTGCCCGACAGCCAAAGTGTATGCCAACTTTTCTGTCGGTTTTGATAATGTGGATATTGATGAAGCCAAAAAAAGAAATATCTGTGTTTCAAATACGCCAGGCACAGCTTCTAATGCCGTAGCTGAGTTTACCATCTCTCTTATCCTTACATTGACTACTAGAATTGATGAAGGAGATAGATTTATGCGTAAAGGCAAATATAAGGGCTGGGACCCGAATTTACTTATTGGGACAGATTTGAAAGGTAAAACCGTCGGATTGATAGGCGTCGGTCAAATAGGAACCGAAGTCGCGAAAATTTTACACTTTGGTTTTGGTTCAAACGTCATATACAGCGATATTGCTCCAAATCCAGTACTGGAACAAATCACAGGTCCGACGAGAAAAGAAACTGCCGAAGTCCTTCGTGAAGCCGATATTGTTTCTCTTCATGTACCATTACTCCCAAGTACTCACCATCTGATAAACAAAGAAGCTCTTGCGTCTATGAAAAAAAATGCATTTTTGATTAATACTTCAAGAGGCGCTGTGATTGACGAAAAAGCTTTGGTTTATGCCCTTCGAAATAATGTCATTCGCGCAGCGGCGATTGATGTCTATGAATTTGAACCAAAACTAACCAAAGGTTTGACCAAATTATCTAATATCGTCCTTACTCCTCATATCGCCTCGGCTCGCCAATCGGTTCGTGACCTTATGTCCGAAGTCGCTGCCAAAAATATTATTTCCGTTTTAGAAACCGGAAAAGTAATTAACAGCGTTTTTTAATAATTGGAAAAAACCCTTACAAAATATACTTATAGTAAGGATTTTTTGTGTTTACTTTAAATCTAAAATGGTTTACAATTATGCATATGAAAGTCATAAAATATAGAGTGCCGTTAGCCATTATAATATTATCATTAATGTTTGGTTACGTAGTTTATGCCGAAGATAATGCTGCGACCGCAAGCCAGCCTCCTGTCGCATGTTCTATGATCGCAAAAGCTTGCCCAGATGGTTCGTTTGTCAGTCGCACGGGTCCAAACTGTGAATTTGCGAAGTGCCCGGGTGTAAAAGACAATACAGCCGGGGAAAAAGTTAAGAGCAAACTCCAAGATATAAAAAACCGATTGGAATCAAGAAGTGAAGGTCGTCAGGCTCGAATGCAAGTATTAATTGATACGATGAAAGCAAAACGAGCAGAATTAAAAGCAAATTTCGAAGCTAACAAAGAACAATTCAAATTGAAACTAGACGCAGCAAAAGTTAAATTCAGAGATAGCCTTTCAAAAATTAAAGACGAAAATAAAAAGCTGTCCGCTGAAAAAATTGTTAATTTAATAAATGAAATAAATGCCAAAACGACAACTAACTTTTCAGATAAGGTAGATAGAATTGAAAATGTACTTTTGGGTATAGAATCCCGCATTGATAAAGCTGAAAGTCGAGGACTGGATGTGACCGAAGTTAATACGGAAGTCACAAAGGCTAAAGACGCCATCGCTTCAGCTAGAGATGCCATATCAACAGAGGCTAGTAAAGTTTATGCAACAGACACTACAGTCTCAGATGAAGCAAGCCTCAAGGCTGAGATGAAAACGCTTCGTGATACTTTTAAGACAGATATCAAAACCGTCCAAGAAAAAGTTAAGGGAGCACGTGACGCGGTGAAAACTGTTGCCGTAACCTTGGCCAAGATTCCTAAAATAGATGACGATACTACAGCGGTCGAAGACAATAATACAAATAACTAATATAATATTTTATGGAAAATAAAAAAAAGAATTTAACTATTGTCGTCGTCGCTCTCATAGTCCTAGTAGTAATAATTATTGTTGTTTTGAAAAGTGGCAATCGTAATATTGAAGTCAACCCTGAACAACAACCTCTAAGTCAAACAGATAACACTCTTAATCAAGCTGCTGCATCCGACACGACAACTGATATAAATAACAACTTAAACAATATAAATGTGGATGACACTAGCGATGCGGATTTAGGTGAAGTCGATCAGGAACTAAATAAATTTTAATTCTAGAAACAATAAAAATCCCTTCGAATAGAGGGGATTTTTATTTTAAATTTTTTAAAGCTATAATACCCATATGGAACCATTAGCTTCAAAAATTAGACCTAAAAGCTTGACTGAATTCGTTGGCCAAGAACATCTTGTCGGTCCAAATAAACCCCTTTCTATTGCAATAGCACAAAAGCATATATTTTCTTTTATTCTCTGGGGACCGCCTGGAGTAGGCAAGACTACCTTAGCCAAAATCTATGCCAAAGCACTGAACGCCGATTATCACGAGCTCTCTGCCGTCTCGGCCGGAAAAGACGACATCAGGCAAATTGTCGACTCATCACCGAAAGGCAGTGGCACACTTTTGGGCCCAAAAATTCTTTTTCTTGACGAGATACATCGCTTTAATAAAGCTCAACAAGATTTTTTATTGCCTTATGTAGAGACGGGTAAACTTGTCCTTATCGGCGCCACAACCGAAAATCCGAGTTTTGAAGTTATACCCGCGCTTCTTTCTCGTTGTCGAATTTTCGTCTTGGAAGAATTATCGGATGATGCGATGAAAAAAATTATCAAACGAACCGGCCACAAGATAAATAAAGAAGCAACCGATTGGCTTGTCGGAATGGCGAAAGGGGATGCCAGACAAGCGATAGCTATGATAGAAAATACTCTTTCTCTTTACAAAGAAATAAATGTTGAGAATTTCAAAAATACTCTTCAATCAAAATTCCTCCGTTATGATAAGAAAGGGGAAGAGCATTACAATACCATCAGCGCTTTTATAAAAAGTATGCGGGCAAGTCAACCGGACGCCGCACTTTATTATATGTGCCGAATGTTGGAAGCCGGAGAAGACCCGAAGTTCATAGCCAGGAGAATGGTTATATTTGCTTCGGAAGATATTGGATTGGCCTTGCCAACAGCCCTTGTCGTCGCCAATGCCGTCTTTCGGGCAGTAGAAGTTATAGGCATGCCTGAATGCGCCGAAAACCTGGCTCACGGCGTCGTTTACCTGGCTCAGGCCCCAAAGGACCGTCGGGCCTATAATGCCTATCTGCTGGCCAAAGCCGATGTTATAAAGCACGGAAACTTACCGATACCACTTGTTATACGAAATGCACCAACAAAGCTGATGGAAGACTTGGGTTATGGTGAAGGATACGAAAAATACACAAAAGAAAGTTTACTGCCCGAGAAATTAAAAAATAAAAAATATTTGCGTAAAAAAATTCAGCCGAAATAGGGAAGTGGACAAAAGAAAAGGCCGCATGTTTTGAGTGCGGCCTGTTTTATTAAGCAGTAATGAGATTCTCTCACCTGCTTTAAAGATCAAATTTAGAAAAAACTTTAACGATCATTACATTCTCCAAGTTTACGATCGTGTGAATGATCATTATTATCATTACCTCCGCACCATGAGAAAGTATTTTTGTGATCTTTTTTCTCACATCTAACATGACCACCATGTTCTACTTCCGCTCTCGGAATTTCAACTGTCGCAGTTTTTGTTTCTCCATTAATTGTTAGAGAAAAAACTATTTCGACATTACCTGAAGACGTAGTAGATGTAAGTCCGATATTCCATTCAACTATAGGAGTCTCTCCTGCAGGTCCTCGTGGGCCTGTATCACCAGTTGCTCCTGTAGCGCCGGTTAATCCATTGAGGATATCATAGCCAGAATATAAAGGTTGGTCCCCGGACGAATATCCAGGAATTCCGTCTATATCAAGATACTTATCGAAATGGTTACCCACTACAGTCGTGCCATCCATAATCGGAGTCACTTTGGTAACCTCAGTGTAACCGCGGTCACCACGAGTCCCATTCTTTACTGGAAGAGTAAACAGAAGTGAGTCACCCATATTGACAGTTCTAGAACCGTCTAGATCCGCGAATCCTTTTAAGAGATTCATGGTTGTATCTCCCTTCATATCAGTAAATGGAGTTACCGAGTACACTGTTTGATAAGGAATATCAGCTGAAGCTGTTTTTGTTCCTTCGATCGTGGTGACCGAATAAACAATTTTGTTTCCTATTTTTTCGATATTCACCTGGAACAAGGGAGTATCTCCCTTGTCACCTTTTTCCGGCTTAGGAATTATAAGGGTGTACTTTAAAGAATCATCTGGTGTTAACATCCCAAACCCTGGACCTTTTGTATCCCAGAAGAAATCCAGAAATTGGCTTCCATCAGGTTGTGGTCTGCTGCCTAACACAAATTCATGGGCATCATGGCCGTTGGTTCCATTAGTGCCATTTGTAACAGGGTAAGCAGTCGTATCCGTGCCGACAATTTTCAGAATATTGTATCCTCCCGTTGGATTGTTAGCAATTGTTAATCCAGATTGGGTTTCAACTTTATACACCTTGTCACCCGCAGAGAATACTAAATTTGTATCTTTATCCTGAAACCACACCTTAGTATTCGCCTGAAGATCAACATAAAAGAGTAGAGCGTCACCTTTGTCACCTTTGGGACCCTTTTCACCAACAGTGGCAAAATCATCAATTTTCTTGCAATCTACAGCAAAAATAATGATGATGCTTAATAAAAAATAAAATAATTTCTTCATAACTTTAAATTTTAATTTTTTCTGATTTTTACTTTAATTTTTTTACTTTTTACCCCAGTTAAGGTTTATTGTATAGGTTACCTGCTCCGATGAGTAGGCATTTCCCATATCTTTTCTTGAGCTAATTCCGAAGGCTTCACCGCCTCCATACAAACACCATGCCCCTACTTCACCCCAAGCTTTTAACTTGGCGTTCTTGAGGTCCGCTTTATTACCGGCATACCGCTGATTGTTTAGATCGTATGGCGCGACACCGTTCGTGGTGACAGCCAAGTCAGCTTTTGAATGCCTCAGTGCTGTTTCTAAAATCATTCCCGCCAATCTCATTCCAGTGCCAACTATATTCTTTACCTTTGAACTCCTAAGGAGGTCATTGTCCACTTTGTAGGTAGACACAGTAAAAAAATATGGCGCTGGATCTTTCTGAATGCAGGACTTTATAATCTCCGGATCATTTCCAATCGGAAATGATCTATATCCCTGAAAATTTTTAAGAACATTCGAAACGTCCTTGATTTTTTCAGTGATAGTTAATTCGTACGGATCAGTCAGACAGTAACTTTCAAATTTTTCGCATGGTTTTTGTTTCTTAAAAAATAATTCCGATAAACCATCAACATTTTTAGAAACTATTTTGGCTTTTACCAACTGTCCATCTGTCGATTCTGTAGTATCAAGAATTGCTTTACGATTGTTCAATTCATAAATTTTGTTTTTTAAATTTGTATTCACGTTCATCAGAGAATCACATCTCTTTGCCAATAAATTATTTTTATTGACTTGTAAATTCAGCTTATTTGCTAACGAGTCATATTTGTTTTTTGCTCGTATGCTGTCGTTAGTTGAAATCATTTCTTTTAATTCCCATGCATTTATTTCTGCTTCTTGCTTTTTGCCTGAGCATAATTGCATTAGAAGTAGAATCACGATTGCCACTAAAGACAATGCGTGAACGGTCCAGTGGCCGATTTTTCCTTTTTTAGAAACCTCACTGGGTTTCATTTTGTTTTCGTTTTCCATACCTATTTAATTATCAAGGTTAATACTCTAATTAAAAATATTTTAAATATAATTTTGCTTATATATAGAAATGAACAGGGGATAATCCTTTAGAGATTTCTCCTAATCCATTGAAATTTTATTAATCAAGTTTGGAATGAGTCTAGCACATTTGAATAGTAATGTCAAGGGTTTTATTGACAATATATATAAATATGATGGTTATCCAATTAGCCCTGAAATATGATTAAAATTTAAGCTATAAATGACAAATTGACATTTTATGAGAAAAATATTAATATTCGGATAAAATATAATTCTAAATAAACTAAACTATACGGTTATGGGAACAAAAAGACCTAAAGGCGGAACAAAATTTGGCGTTAGACCTTGTACAAAAGTCAAAATCAAAGAGAAGAAACAAAAAAGGGGTGGAAAAAGGAATGAGCGTGCTAATGGTGATTACAAGGCTAACGGTACTGTAATAATTAACCCTAAGGAAATAATAAGGGTTAAAGACTCAAATCCTTTTAAAAAAGTCCCGAAAAAATTTAGTTGACTTATAATAAGGGAAAGGGGGCTGATTGCATGCAATCAGCCTATTATTTTTTGTACAGTCATAACAAAAGAAGAAACGAAATCTAACGTCACAAAACGAGATTGTGCGACATTTTTTAAATGTACGCACAATCTCGTTATCTTTTCCGACATGTTAATGTCGGAAAAGATATATTGTGCGACACTATACTATATTCCAAATAAAGCATTAAATACGCCCAAAGTCCTACCCTATTGACAAAGACAGGCAAAAATTATTGTTGATGATTCTTAAGACAGAGATTAAATGCGTGAACTTGATTATTATAATTATCTATTTGTTTTTTTACGTCCGTAATTAAATTATTATAAGGAATTATTAAATTGTTATATTCCGTCACTTGCTCGGAATAAGTACTCCCCTCGTATACAACCCCTTTATCTATCATTTCTTTCCTATTAAGAAGGTCGCTTTCCTCATCCTTTATTTTATCTTGGGAAAGATTAATAACTCCAAGAAGAACTTGATCTATTGTCGGACAAACACTCCTTGGAGTGCCAAAATGTTGGACCGCCATCCAGATATTTTGGCCTTCAAAGTTGCCCTTGCCGACAGCCATGCCTATATCGGTATAGTTTTTATTCAAAATGTTAGCCCTGTGACCGGCACTTGCCATCCAGGCGTCCATAAGAGAGATATCATCTTTGAAGTTGCCCATGGCCAGATTCTCTCCGATTAGGATGTATTCGTACCCGACTTCGTCCGCAAGATTTCCCACCCCAACACCTTTGGATGAGATATGCTCAAAGTATTGATTATCGAACATGTCTTGCAATTTTTTCTCGGCTGTTAAATCCAACAGTTGATTATCTTTCAATGCTTCTAAATTACCATTATCTTTTCTTTCTTTATTTGTCAATGAAATTAAACTATCTTTGGATAATTTTGTATTGTTTACATTTAAAATATTGCCAACAACTCGAAGGGCTCCCGGCATATCAATCTTGTTTGGTAATTGTGCTTCTTTCGTTCCTTCAAATTGAATTAGCGGTGTATCGCTCTTTTTTTCAATATGGGAATAAACCCGATCTATCATCGAAACAACATCATCCCTCGCAAGAAAGAGAGATAATGCCACAAAAAAGAAAACAATGGTTTGATAGAAAAATTTCATATATTATTTACACGTTGAAGATAAAGTGAATCCTGATTTTTCCGCATCGTCTTCTGTACTAAACCAAACTGCATTCTCCGGTTTAATTCTTTTTGCTCCACTACAACCCGGACTGTAATACATTTTACCATTTTTTGACGCTACATACTTCTTCTCCCCCGACTGGACAGATGATGAAGCCGGAACATCACTATCATTTACGATTTGATTTTCCGATATATTTTCTTTCACTGCCGCAACTGTATTTATATCTTTATTATTTTTTAAATTATTATTGACAGATAAACGTCCCAGCCCGAAAGAACTAATCCCCACTCCAATTATTATACACAGATACAAAATAGCCACTTTGTCAATGCCGGTATTCTGCTTGATTTTATCGATTATATCGGGTATACTCATACGTACTTGATTATAAATAATAAATTAGCTGTTGGCTAGTATAAATATCATATGGCACATAGGAAGGCCGGGGGTTCGGCCAAAAACTTAACAGATTCAAATCCAAAGTATCTCGGTACGAAACTTTACGCTGGGGAAAAAGCCTTGGCTGGTTCAATAATAGTTCGCCAACGCGGGACAAAAATTCTTCCGGGAACAAACGTCGGACTCGGGAAAGATCATACCCTCTTTGCCCTCACCGAAGGAACCGTCAAATACGGGACAAAAAGAAAAGTAAACTTCAATCGAACATCTTCAGTTAAAAAAATTGTCCATGTCGTCTAAAATAAAATCCTCCTCACATTCATGAGGGGGATTTTATTTTAAAGCTTCTATCATTATTTGACACTCCCCTTCCTTATCTCCTCTTTTTATGGAAATAATATGGAGACCTAAATTTTTAATGTGGTCCATTGTTAGATTTTTTTCATCTATTTCTATTCCTGTGGTTTCTTTTATCGCCTTGGCGACATCATGCGGCCCTACAGCTTTGAACAAATGACCCTTGTCGTTAGCTTTGGCTTTTATAGTAATAACTTTGTTACCAACAGAGGAAATTAAATTCGTGAAAGAATTCATTTCTTCTTCTTTTTTCTTTTGTATTTGTTTCTTTCTATCTTCCAATTTCGCAAGCTCGGCCGAAGTTGCAAGGACTGCCAGCCCTTTTGACAAAAAAACGTTTTCTGCATAACCATCTTTAAAATCCTTCACATCGTATTTGTTACCAATCTTCGGTATGTCCGCCAACAGAATTATTTTCATGTGGCGTATTTTATCACATTCAGTCGAAATTCGGAAATCAGATTGTCGAAGCCGAAAGTGCCGGTAACTCGGTATCTAAGATAGAGACGTTAGATACTCTGGCTGGGTCAAGAGACGCATTATTAACACTCTTTCTGTTCAGTGTCACAGAATAAACAGTTGCGCTTAAGACGACCAGGACCAATATGAGTAATGTTGTTTTCATACTTGTTATTAACTACTTAAATTTATAAAGAGGGCGAGCTCATTTACATATCCTTTACCATGGATGTCATCTTGGTCTTCATTTGTTCTTCCGACATTTTTTTCGACATTTCGGCAACTACTTCGGGGTGAGCTTTCGTGGCGTGATCATTTAACTTACTAATTACTTCTTCAGCCGTCTCTCCTTTCGCTACGAAACCACAATCCACACCCATGTCTTTGCAAGATATTGTTTTCATAAAATTTTTTTATTCTTTTAAAAATTGATAATTATTTATAATGTATACTCTTTTGACCTTAAAAGTATATCGACTAATGATACGGACATGAGTTAAATTTATTATTAAACTTAGGTATAGACTAATTTGGATTAAGGTATTATGATAATGGAAGGGTAAGAGCATAATTTTTTTATGGAAAACACAAATTTTTGGCATAATGTCAATAAAATCCTTCCTATAAGTTTGGGAGATTTTTTTGCGGGAATAATTTTCCTGTTTGGTTTATATTTAACAAGCTTTGTAAGTTATGATGTTTTCCATACATTGGTTGAACTTTTTAGTGTTATTATCGCTTTTGGGATTTTTATAGTCATCTGGAATGCCAGAAGTTTCCTAGATAATCATTTTTTGCTTTTTTTGGGTATTGCCTATGTTTTCATTTCCTTAATTGATATTGCTCACACTTTTGCCTATCAAGGCGTAGGAATTTTAACTTTTTTTGATCCTACATCTAATCTCGCCACCCAGCTTTGGATAGCAGCCAGATATATTCAAGCATTATCTTTGCTTATAGCGCCAATATTTCTAACCAGAAAAATAAATATAAGATTGGTTAGCGGAATCTTTAGCTTGGTCGTTATTTCGGTTTTTGTTTCTATTTTTTACCTTAAGATTTTCCCGACTGCATATATAGATGGTGTTGGGTTGACTTTATTCAAAAAAATTAGTGAATATATAATTTCGTTAATTTTAATCGGCTCGGCAGTTTTCCTTTTTAAAAAAAGAAGAACACTAAACGTAAAAGTTTTTTATCTGATTTTTGCCTCAATTATTTTTACTATCGCTTCTGAACTTTCTTTTACTACATACCTCGGAGTGTTCGATTTCTCAAATATGCTTGGACATTTGTTTAAAATAGTATCCTTTCTCCTTATCTATAAAACAATCGTAGAATTTGGGGTTAGAAATCCCCTCTCCTACATCTTCAGAAGTTTGGAGCAAAACGCTGAAACTTTAAGAGCTTCGGAACTTAAATTTCGATCTTTGAGTGAAAAGTTGGAAAAAACAGTTACTGATTTGAAAATAGTCCAATTGTCAATGGATAACGCTTTTGCCCATATTATAATTACCGATAAAAATGGACGGATATTATATGCCAATAAATCAGCTGAGAAAATAACCGGTTTCAGTAAGGAAGAAATGATGAATAATACACCTTCTTTATGGGGCAAACAGATGCCACAATCATTTTACAAAAATTTATGGAAAACAATAAAAGACGAGAAGAAAAATTTTGCCGGAGAAATTTTAAATAAGAGGAAAAATGGCGATTTGTATACCGCTGAAATTAGAGTCGCACCGGTTCTGGACGATAATAATGAAGTTAAGTTTTTCGTCGCTCTGGAGCGTGATATCACCGAACAAAAAGAGATTGATAGAGCAAAGACCGAATTTATTTCCCTGGCCGCTCACCAACTGCGCACTCCCCTTTCAACGATTTCCATAACGACCGAAATGCTACTGAAAGATATTGTTGGCGATACTTCAAAAGAAAATAAGAAATACCTAAAAAATATTTTCACTCAAGTGAAAGGTATGACCGAGATGATAGAAGTGTTTCTGAATGTTTCCCGTATTGAGATGGGCAAATTCCCGGTAAAAACCGAACCACTGAAATTATACGATGTAATCGAAAATGTCGTAAAAGGATTAGCAACTCAAATTAATAATAAAAAAATAAATCTGAAAAAAAATTATAAAAAAACTCTCCCAATTTTGGATTTGGATAAGAATGTCATGAAAATTATCATGGAAAACCTTCTTTCTAATGCAATTAAATACTCCGAAAAAGAGGGTAAAATTATACTTGGAGTGGAAGAAAAAGGTGATAATATCATTATAGAAGTTAAAGACAACGGTATCGGTATCCCGGAAAAAGAACAATACAGAATATTTACAAAATTATTCAGAGCCCAAAATACTTCCCAAATTAAAAGTGAGGGTTCAGGACTGGGACTTTACCTTGTCAAAAATTTGGCCGAGCAGAGTGGTTATAGTTTTTCATTCATATCAAAAGAAAATGAAGGTGCGGCCTTCACGATTTCTATTCCAAAGACAACTGTAAAATAAAAAGATACTTTTAATTTAGAATTAATTTTAAATTTAACTTTAGCAATTAATATGCAAGGGGTGGATTATTTTTGGCTTTTAATTTTAAATTAAATATATTCATAAAAATGACAACAATAACAACAGTCATCATCATATTAGTATTTTTGATTGTATTTTTATTTATTATTCAGAAAAATGAACCAGCTGTCAGTTCTCAAACGTTTCAGATCTATTTCAATAGGAAATTGGGTAATTATCTGGTTGATAGAAGAAGTCGAGCTTTGTATTACTACGGAGAGGATAGAATAGGAACTTCAAAGTCACAACCGAAAAGTCATTGCGGCGAGGGCTGTCTGGGTGTCTGGCAAGTCTTTTATGAAGATAAAATAAACGTCTCACCACCTTTAAGGAAAGAAGATTTTTCAAATTTAGAGAGACATCAGGATCAACAAAATCAAACTGTCTATAAAGGCCACCCACTTTATTACTACATAAACGACCTTAACGAAGGAGACGCAAAAGGCGAAGGCATGAATAACACGTGGTTCGTCTTAAAAATCGATTAGACTTTCAGCTTATAACCAACCCCACGAATTGTTTGGATGAGTTTCTTGTTTTTACCACCCTCAATTTTGTTGCGTAATCTATTTATATATACATCAATAATGTTCGAGAAAGAATCATAATCAAAATCCCAAATGTTATCCGACAGGTCAACTCTCTGGATTACTTGGTTCGGGCGACGCATTAAATATTCCAAAAGTCTGAATTCTTTCAGAGTCAGTTGAATTTCTTTATTCTTTATAAAAACTTTTTTTGTGCTTGGACTCAAAGTTAAATCTCCGGCTTTTAACTCAACCGGTAGAGCCACTTTCGGCCTTCTTGTTAAAGCTCTAATTCTGGCAAACAATTCGGAAAGGACAAACGGCTTTTGCATATAATCATCGGCTCCGACATCAAGCAGTGATACTTTACTTTCGGAATCGCCTTTGGCGGTAAGAATTAAAATAGGAGTAGAGATTCCCTTCTGCCTGATATTCTGGCAAACTTCCTTTCCGGACCTTTTCGGAAGCATTAAATCAAGAATAACTAAATCGTAATCTTTATGATTATATTCAATGCGAGTTTGACCCGATTCGCCGTCCGTTAGATAATCAACGGCGTAGCCTTCACTTTCAAGGCTTTTTTTCATTAATTTGGCTAAATTTTCTTCATCCTCAATAATTAAGATTTTCATACATAAATGATATCAAACCTAAAATAAAATTCAAGTTATTTTTTAAGTAATATTTCAACTGCTTTATCCATTTGCGGGTCTTTTTTTGCATCATAATCTTTTTGAATTAAAGGAACTTCCACATCGGGCTTAATTCCTTCCAATGAAATGGAAACTCCTTTGGGAGTGAACCAATTTGCAACCGTAACTTTAAGTGATGTATCATCCGTAATTTTTATCAGTTCCTGAACGGAACCCTTACCAAAAGTTTTCTCTCCCACCAAAGTAGCAATGCCGTAATCATGAAGCGCTCCGGCCAAAATCTCGGAAGCCGAAGCCGACCCACCGTCGACCAAGACGACAAAAGAAAGTTTATCATTGAATAATCTTGGACCGTGACTTCGGTAAACTTTTGGAGTACTTCCGTTTTGAGAATCTTCGCTTAGGATTACTTTACCCTCGTCTATAAACCACGAACCAATATTTACGGCCGAATCCAAATATCCGCCAGGGTTACCACGCAAATCAAGTATTAACTTATTTGATTTGGAATCAATAAATTTAATAAGTGCATCTCTGAACAAACTATCAGAATTTTCCGAGAAACTATAGAATTTAATGACAAAAATTCCATCCGCTCGTAGCTCTGTATCAATAGTTGGAATTTGTATTTTTTCTCTTGGGATTACGAACTCGCGGGTCTTATTTTCTCCCGGGCGAAGAATTACCAACTTAACCGTGGTCCCTTCCGGCCCGCGGATTAATTCCAGAGCTTTATCCACAGTCATATCGTTCGTACTGACATCATTAATTTTTATAATTTTGTCCCCAGCTTTTATTCCGGATTTGAAAGCTGGAGTATCTTTGAGCGGAGAAATAATTGTCAAAATCTGTTCTTTCATTCCAATCTCCGCTCCTATCCCTTCGAAAGACCCTGATATTTCCTCACTGAAAGATTTATTCTCTTTTGGCGGGAAAAATACAGTATAAGGGTCTCCGAGCGAGGTAGCCAAGCCCGATATTGCTCCCCAGACACGATCTTGGTCTCCCACATTTTTTGCGTAAATTGATTTTTCACTTAAAGTATTCCAAACTTTCCAGAAAGTACTGAAGTCGGCAGTTGTATCGACTTGGGGAGTTTTATTTATTAGAGACGTTACTTTATCTATTTCCGGTCGATGAGTATATCCAATATAAATACCGAGACCCAAGACTCCACAAATAGCGACTAGGGAAATTATTATATAACTTATTCTTCTTAAAATTCTCTTCTTGTTCATAAATCCTTATTATTGCAAAATTAATTGATTGTATCAAGCTTTAGCGCCGAAGGGGTATATTTATTGGCTGGGTCCCAGAGCATCCACGAATTTAAACCATTATCATAAACCGCTTTCATTTCGGTTTGAATCATTTCTTTGGTATAAGTTGCTCCAAGGTTAAAATCCTGCAACCAAGGACGAATCTTCGATATATCTTGATTTATGGCTTTACTTTTAACCACAGCGCTTATAAGAGCCCGATTTATGACTTGATAAGGATACAGCGCTGGGTTCTTGTAGCCGGCATAACCGTTTGGATAATGAGAAGGATAAACCATCGGACAAATAAAATCAAAATATGGTATGACTTTCTCCCAAACTTGACCGATACCCATATCGTCGGTCGCCTCGGTCGTTAAACCAAAAACATCGGCTGAAATTGGAATGTTATCAGTCTTTTTAATTCCAGTGGAAATATATTTGAAAAATGCTTCCAGGTTATCGGCTCTGGTTTTACCGCTTCCCAAATTATAATTTATATCTTTTATGTCACCATCGGAAGGATAGCGGATATAGTCAAAATTAATTTCATCGAAGCCGTCTTTGTATGAATCTAAGGCGATGGACAAAATATACTCATGCACCTTTACATTTGTCGGGTCTAGAAACGATAATCCTTTTTTATCTTTCCAGATTGTTCCGTCGCTTTTTTTCTTTATCGCCCACTCGGGTTTTAATTTCGTCAGATACGGGTCTTGAAATACAGATATTCGTCCAATGATATAGATATTTTTGGAGTGGAGTAGAGAAGTAAGCTCTCTGATATTCTTGATACGGTTTTCTGGACTGCCAATTTCTTTTATCAGTGGGTCGTCAATGGCAAAACTTATGCGTCCGGTCGAGTCCTTGATATCTATTACAACGGCATTGAGTTCAGTATCGTCCACCATTTTAATTAGAGGATTGCGATATTTATCCGAGCCGGCCACCCAAGCCGACATATAAAGCGCGCGAACTTGTTCCGGGGTTTGTATATGAGTTACAGGAATTAGAGTTGGGGGATCAACGGCAACACTTTTTGGTTCTACTTTATTTACTACGACTTTTGGTAAAATAGTATTGTCTTTGGATAAATCCTGATTAATATTGTATTTCACAACATTGCTTTTAACCATGGATGAAAATACCGGCAGAGCATAATAAACAACCACCCCGCATCCTACAAATGCGAGGCAAACAAGAATTAACTTCGCTTTACTATTTTTAACTGACATACTATTCCACTTTTCCAATATTATCTACAAATGTTTTACTCTGATTGGTATCGTCGGCTTTGCGAGCTTTGTAATCCAAGTAGAATAAATATGCGAGATACATTAAAGCGAGGCCTGTAACAACGAATAATATTTTGCGCCAAGTGTTAGGAAAACCCAAGAAAGGCAATACGACTACCCATAAACCTATAATAAGTAACGTTTTTTCTTTTCTCATATAGCCATTATACCGCATTTATCAGGGCTCGACAATAACCACAAATTCACCCCTTTGCTTGTCAGGATTCTTTGTAAAATATTCCAAAATTTCCTCCGGCGTCCCTTCGACAAATTCTTCAAACTGCTTGGTAATTTCCCTTCCAATGACAATTTTAAATTTTGGAGCATACTCAATCAGCGATGCCAGTGTCTTTAAAATCCTGTGTGTCGATTCATAAAAAACCATAACTCTTTCACTATTTGCAATTTCTTTGAATAAAGTTAATCTGCCTTTCTTATGTGGCAGGAATCCTAGGAAAACAAATCCGGCGGAAGATATTCCGCTTGCTGATAGTGCCGATATTAATGCACTTGGTCCGGGAATGGGAAAAATTTTCGCTTCAGCCCCAAATTCTTTCCGAACATTTGCCACGAGTAAAACTCCCGGGTCCGAAATACACGGGGTCCCGGCATCAGAAACCAAAGCCAAATTCTTGCCACCTCGCAACAAATTAATAACAACCGCTTCTTTATTTTCAGAACTGTGGGCATGATAACTCATAGTTTTTGTTTTAATATTGTATTTATTCAGCAAATTTTGCGTTGTTCGGGTATCTTCGCATAAAATATAATCCACTTCTTTCAGAGTTCGAAGAGCTCTTAGAGTAATATCCTCCATGTTCCCTATCGGTGTGGCGACGATGTATAGAGTTCCTAATTCGTTCATGGTTTAGATTATAACATAAAAAAAGACCCGTCTAAGCATAAGCGAAGACAGGTCAACTTTCAATTAGTTTTTTAAAATTTTTTGTACATGGCAACAATTATTCCAATGCAAACAAATATAATTGCTATAGCTGTTCCAGCTGGAATTGTCCCCCCAACTGTTCCTTTTATAGAACATGCTACAAAAATTGCAACAATTACTAAAAGAAACGCGAATGTACCTTTGATTACTTTAATTGCTTTCATTTCAAATAGTTTTTTGGGTTATCTGGAAAGACTACAATATAATCTCCTCAGATAACCCAAAAACCATTTCAACGTTCTCAAATATAGTATATCACTTTTAGGAGTTATTGTCAATAGTATATATCCCCTTGTATTTAAGCTATTTTCTTGTAAAAAAGTTAAATTTTTCCTATTTTAAAATAAAATTAAAAAGATACCCAGTAAACATAATCCCGACCCCAACAATTCCGGCAAAGATAAGAATAAGTTTTGTTTTCATAACTTTCTTCAATATCATAAATTCCGGAAGAGATAAAGCTGTGACGGACATCATAAATGCAAGTGTCGTGCCCATAGACACTCCCTTTTCAGTTAAAGCAGACACAAGAGGTATGACACCAGCAGCGTTTGAGTAAAGGGGTATTCCAACAAGAACAGCCAGAGGCACTGCATACCATTTGCCACTTCCGGCATATTGAGCCAGAAAATCCGCCGGCAAATACCCATGAATCCATGCTCCTATTCCAATACCAATTAAAACATAAAGCCATACTTTTTTAAGAATATCTTTCGTATAATCAAATGCATAATTAACTCTATCTTTCATAGTCATGCTGGGTAAATCAATATTTCCATTTATAGAATTTTCATAAACAAATGATTCCACAAGATTCTCGACTTTTAACTTCCCTATTATTATTCCGGACAGAATCGCAATAACTAAACCACTTGTTATGTATATGAGGGCTATCTTCCAGCCAAACAAACCGAGGAGTAATACAAGAGCAACCTCGTTTATCATTGGTGAAGCTATAAGGAAAGAAAAAGTTGTTCCGAGTGGTACTCCGGCTTGAACGAAACCCAAGAACAAAGGGATTGCCGAACATGAACAAAATGGAGTGATAATACCCAAAAGTGAGGCCAGAACATTTCCCACATATTTATTCTTACGTGATAAAATTGCCCTTATCTTTTCCGGCAATAAATATGACCTGATTATTGAGACAACAAAGATGATTACAAATAAAAGAATAAAGATTTTTATTGTATCAAAGATGAAAAAGTTCACAGCTGAAGCAAGCAGTGTTTTGGGAACAATCCCCAAAATCGTATAAGTTAAAAAATCAGCCAATAGTTGTATCGGGTAAAACATATTAAATATTTTTTGAGATAATATCTTTTAATCTTTTTTTATCCGGAAGCATACTTACCAATACCGGCTTATCATTAATAGCAAGTACAGGGCTTTGCATGATTCCCATAGCAACAATTTTATTGATATCGTTGCTATATATAACTTCATCATTAATACCCAGTTCGGAGGATACTTCTTTCGTCAATTCAAATAATGCTTTGCATTTTTTACACCCGGAACCAATAACTTCTATTTTCATAATATTATAATAAATTATTAATACTGCCTGCATCAGTAATCTTTTTAAACCCGATTTTTTCCATCATGCCTTTTGCCATCATGGATCTATTACCGGATTCACAATATAAAGTTATCTCTTCATCTTTTTTAACACTAGGAAAGACACCTTGCATCATATCCATGATGTCATGATTAATTGCTCCATCTATATGGCCATTCTCGTATTCTTCTTTTGTTCTGACGTCTACTAATATCATATTATTTTTTGAGTTAATGCCGATTGATAATGCCAAATTGCTTCCTCATTGCGAGAATAGATTATTTTAGTTCCTTCGCGTCTACTCTTTAATAAACCTAAATCCTTTAATACTTTCAAATGATGAGAGCTCAGGTTTTGAGGTAATTTAAGCTTAGGGTGTATCTCACAGGCACATTTTTCACCCTTTTTGAGAAACTGCAATATCTCCAACCTGTTTAATTCAGAGATGGCAATCAAGTATTTTTTTATATCTACTGATTTAATCATAATAAAATGCTATATCAATATGTATTGATATAGTACCATTACTATAAATAAAATACAATGTCTGCTTAAGCAGTGACCCTACAGAGAATCGGACTCTGATTTTATCCTTGAGAAGGATACGTCCTAACCGTTAGACGATAAGGCCAAAATATTATCTACTCTGTGATATTACTACTTTTTTTTATATTAATCAAAAAAAGAAAACCCCAACTAATTGAGATCAATTAATTGGGGGGATGGTATATCGTGGATATTTGGTAGGTAGCTTGTCGGCAAGGTTTTGGTTGTATACAACCATTCCCGCAAATAGCGACCTACAAATTGCTAACGAATCTATTTACCTTAATTGTATACAACCCTATCGGGTAAGTCAACCAAATACCATTGACGAGCAAGGTCAATATGTGTTGTAGAAACAAAAATTTTATTGCACGATATAACCATTCGCATCAACCAGAACCGCTGTATCGTCTCTTAAATTTCTATCTTCATTATTACTATCGTCCCCTAACATTGCCTCAATGAAGTAAAGTTTCTCTCCCGGCTTTACATTGTAAGTTTGTGTTTGATATTCCGGATTTTGAGAATTTAATGTAATCTGCATTGAACCGTCAGCTTGTGTATTTTTCGTCACATTAAACCCGTTCAAAGCAGTTTGGGTGGCTACATCATAAGTCGGAGTTGAGATAAGAAAAGCATTCTGCGATAGCGGAGAACTTGAAAACAGCACAGGGGCATTGCTATTCTGGCTTGTAGGAATCACAGAATTATTACCTAAATTATTTTGTTTCTTTGCCCCGGAGACAATTAACAACACTATTATAATTAGGATAATGATTACGATAACAATTATTGTAGAATTTTTTTTCATATATGTGGTCTTATCTATTCGTTAAATTTATCGACCTCGATATGCTCACCATTCTATATTCTGAAGATGAATATAATATTAAAATATTTTATACTAATTTGACTGGCATATCTCAGAATGGTAATATGAGCATATTCTTATAAATAATAATATGGATAAAAACAAAAATAAAAAAAGAATAACTATGAAAAAAAGTAGGTTCGGAGAATTCGGACTGATTATTGCCAACTCCCACACATCATTGGGATTGGAAGTAGCAAAAAAACTTGGAGTTACTTCGCTTGAAATTGAATCAAAACCTTTTCCAAATAATGAATTGGATGTCAGAAGATTAAGTGATATAAGCGGCAAGGATATTTGTATCTTTAGCTCACTACACTCTCGCTATGATACCATTAAAGAATTGCGACTGATTTGCAATTCAGTCAAAGGGAGCGCAGCTAGAGTGTTTGGAGTATTTCCGTTTGTCAGAGATGGAAAATCCGATCATGTGAAGCGCTTTGGGGAAACCGTAGCATACAAAGACGTTGCGATGGAAATCTCAAGTTCCGGATTGGAAGTAATTGCCATTTTCGATCAACATTCCAGCCAGCATCCAAGTTTCTATGACACGACACATTACCGGCTTCGTACTGTGCATCATGTTTACCTGATGAGAATCCTCATTGAGTATGCAATAAAGCACAGCGGTGAGTTTGATAGTGTCTTGGCTCTTGATGATGGAGGATTCAAAAGGAACAAGAAGATTGCCGAGTTGCTTAACAAAGATGTTTCTTTCATTATTAAAGAAAGAGACGCTAGTACTAGAAAAATTAATATTGAAAAGTCAAAAATTATCGGAAATATCAAAGGACAAAAAGTTGTTGCTTTTGATGACATGCTCCAAAATGGTGGAACCTTGGAGGCCGGTGCAAAGATAGCTAAATATAATGGTGCGAAGGAAATTAGCTTCTTCCTTGTTCACAACGATTTTTCGGATGAAACATTTAACCGTATAAATCCTTTGCTTGAAAACGGAACAATCGATAAGATATATATTCTTGAAACCATTCCACTTCAAAATAAAGAGAAGTGGCACAAGAACCTAATCATAATCAGTCCGGCAGACTTTATCGCCGAAGTTATCAAACGCATTCATGAAGAAGGCCACATGCGTAATTTGTTTATCGAATTATAAAGATGTTTATCGGCACCTCTATAAAAAGCTTGACAAATAAGTCATTATTGTTTATAATGAGAAAAATTTAAAACTAAACATTAACGACTATGACAGCTACAAATTATGAGAGAAAGCATCTCGCAATTTTTAAATTTCTTACTTCGGAAACTATTCCTGAGGTAGTTATTACAATCCCAGAGACAAAATATTGTCTTTTTCACACCGATAAGGGGATAGCTTATTTATACAACGTGCAAATTAAAAGTGACAAAAAAATATTAATTGTTCACTTTTGGCCGAATTATACGATATTACTGCATATCGTAAGCAAGGAATCATTGCACTGCATGAGCTATATTCTTCTCAAGGAAAAATTCTTGAATGATTCAGACTCAATAGCTTCAAAATCTGAATACGATTACACTCTTTCAAATCAAAGGGAATTCGAACTTTGGTTTCATGGCGAATTTCAAAATTGGCTGCCAAAGCCATGGAAAATGGTGGCAAGAATTGTCACAGTTTAATTAAAAGTACATTACACTTAACTTAAAAAAAGCCCGGTCTGCATCATTATGCGCCGGGTTTTATTATTTATAAACACTTTATCTATTTTGCCACTCTTTATCCTGACGGCAGAGAAGCTTGTTTTTGAGCTCTTTGTGCTCCATGATGGCCTCCACAGCCCTTTCCAGACGTATTCCCTGGGAACCCTTGATTAAGATTATATCCCCTTTTTCTACCATCCCTTCCAAGAATTTTGCCGTCGTTTTTGATGAATCAAAACTGTAAATATTTTTTTGCTGGAAACCTTTTTCAACTGCCCCTTCGGCGATAAATTTGGCTCTCGGCCCGACGACGACCAAAATATTTGCCACGCCAACTATTTTCTCTCCGACAAGGTGATGCTCTTCTTCCGTATATTTTCCAAGTTCGAGCATATCTCCAAGAACAGCAATTTTTCTCTTCCCTTCCACATCTTTCAATACTTGAATTGCTGCATTCATAGCAATAGGCGATGAATTATATGTATCATCTATAATGACAGAATTGTTTATACCTTCAATAAAGGAAAGCCTCCCCGGCGGAGTGACATAATCGCTCACCGCTTTTATTGATTCCAATAAATCACAACCAAGCTCGTGTGCGCAGGCAACAGCAGCAAGTGCTTGGCCGATATTATGCATCCCTAAAATGTTCGGCAACATCACCGGGAAAGTATTCCCTTCATATTCAAGTTTGAAATTAATTCCATCGGGGACTTTTATTCCATTGTGAGTTTTGTATAAGTAAGTAGGATACAAGGCATGATAGGTTGAGTTTTCATGAAATCCAAAAGATATGGTTTTGTGATTGAATTTCTGGTGAAGTGAGTAAACTTTTTCGTCGTCATGATTCAGTATTAGTATCCCATCTTTTCGGAGGGCGTGAACAAGAGCGGTTTTTTCTTCGATAATTTTTTCAACCGAGCCGAAGAATTCCACATGGACAGGCCTGTCTGGGAAAGAGGTAATAATTACGACATCGGGTTTAAGCCAAGGAAGAATATTATTCTTTATATCTCCCGGTTTACCGACTCCGACTTCAAGAATCAGATATTCCGGATATGGCCTTTTCCATAGGATTAAAGAAAATCCGTGTAATATATTCTCAAACCAGACGAAAGGATCATTCCAACCATTTGGTGAACCCAAGATTGTCAGCGGTAAGCCTATTTCACTGTTAAAACTTTTTTCGCTTTTGCGGACGGTTTTAAATTTTGACAGCACGGTGAAAATTGCATCTTTTGTTGAAGTTTTGCCGACAGACCCGGTAATTGCAATAATCTTCGGGTGATATCTGGCAAGAATCAGCTTTGATTGCCAGGTTATTATTAGAACTATAATTTTTTTAAAAGCATTTTTCATTTCTATATTTTATCTATCGGGTGGAACATTATAATAATTTATAATGAATTTGGTTAAATCCATAAATGGTGGAATTAATGTCTGTGATGCATATTTAACTCCTTTTGGGTCTTTTAGAAAAAGAAACATCAAAAACTTCGGGTTATATGCCGGAAAGTAACCGAAGAAAGAATGCATATTACGGTCTGTATAATATCCTTTTCCGTCTTCTCGAGCCACTTGTGCAGTTCCGGTTTTCGTGGCAATACTAATGTTGCTGATTTTATGTATGCCACCGTCATAAGACTCAAACACATGGATTAGCATTTGGGTAACTGTATCTGTTGTCTCTTTTTTCAAGATATTTTCTTCTGTGATTGGGTAATCAATTGTCTTCGATAGACCATTATCATATTTTATTTCTTTGACTAAATGCGGAGTGACTAATTTCCCTCCATTAGCAATAATTGAAAGTGACCTAGCTGCTTCGAGCGGTGTAAGAGCAATACCTTGGCCGAAAGATGCGTTGGCATATTCGATATTTCGTGGGCTATCAAGATTCTTTATCAGACCGGAAGTTTCATTGGGAAGATCAATCCCCGTCTTCTCTCCGATGCCATACGATTTCATGTATGAACGGAATTTATCGTGACCGAGTTTATTTTCGACGAAGACCATTCCGGTATTGAGAGATTGGTCGAGAACTTCCTGCATTGTTGCAACTCCACGCCCCTTTTTGTCGAAATTATATATTGTCTTTTTGTCCACAACCACAAATCCATTATTATCGGTATATGTAGTTTCCGGGGTCACTACACCCGCATTTATCGCACCAGCCATAACCAAAGGTTTTATGACAGACCCGAATTCATAAACATTTTCAATAAGAGGATTACGGTAAACACCAACATCGGATACACTTCCAAAATTATTCAAATCAAAATCCGGCAACCCGGCCATGGCATATATCTCACCAGTTTGTGGATTCATAATTATTCCACCGGCTTGATCACCTTTCCATTTGTCCATCGTGGCAGATAATTCCTGCTCTAAAGTATATTGAACAACTGGTTCTATTGTCGTTATAATATCTCCCTGACTAGTATCGGAAATTGTATTTTTTATGTTTGAAAAAACTTCGGCGAAAAAATTCACATAAGCTTCATCTTTAGGTTTGGAAAGAGTTTCATTGTAGTATCGCTCCAGTCCATATTGCCCCTCCAAAGAATCTCCTTTATAAGCCAAGAAACCAAGAACATGCGAAGCAAGACTTCCTCCGGGATAGAATCGCCAATTATCTTTAAAAATAGAAAGACCTTTTATATTAAAGTTTTCTATTTCGTTCACTTGCTCCTTCGTCAACTTCGTAGCGATTTCTTCATAAGGATCATCAGTCTTATCAATTTTTGCCAAAAAAGTTCCCTTGTCCATTTTCATAAATGGAGCAAGTTTTGTATAAGCATTTTCAGGATCTGCAATATCCTTCGGAACCATTGCAACTTTAAAACCGGAAGTTACAGTCCCGGCCGTCACAAGTGACCCGTCATTTTTTGAGAAAAAAATCGAGCCACGATTGAATATATCACTTGCCGGTGTTATATATTGTTTATCTGCACGGTCCGTGTATAAATTTGAATGAATAATTTGAACAAAAAAAAGTCTACCCAAAATGATGACAGCTACGAGAAAAACACAAACTATTATGAATCTTATTCGAAAGTGGAACGATGATAATTTCATTAGCGAATAGCGACATGGTTAACATCACGTGAAGCAAAAATATTCTGCGAAACATCCACAAAACCTTTGGAAAGTGCATAATTTTTATCTGTTTTGTTTACATTATTCAAATAAGTTATTTCAAGCTGGTTTACTTTCGCAGTAAGTGTCTTTTCCGTAGTTTCCAGAGACTTGCGAGCAATTATATTAAAAGTAATGGAACCTATTAAATACATATACAATGCGCATAATACCGCCGAACAGATAATCAAAACACGGAATATAACCTTCTGTGTATTCATATTTTCTCTTATATCAATTGTTATTTCTTTTGCTCTGGTCATATATTTTTTTCTATTATTCTTAATTTGGAACTTCTTGAACGTGGGTTTGACTTTACTTCATCAACGCTAGGTATTATTGGCTTTTTTGTGATAATGTTTCCGAAACCTTTAAGTTTTAAATTTATGAATGCTTTCTTCACTATCCTGTCCTCTAAACTGTGAAATGATATTATGACCATTCGCCCACCAACTTTTAATCGATTGAAACCTTTCTCTATAACTTGCTCGAGATTTGAAAGCTCGCTGTTGGTCGCTATTCGCAGTGCCTGGAAAGTTCGAGTTGCCGAGTGAATTCGGAGTCCTCTATAGTTCTTCCCTACCGCTTCCTCAACAATCTTCACTAAATCAAATGTCGTTTTTATCTTTTTCTCCAATCTTCCCTCGACTATTGCTTTTGCAATTTTCCTTGAATATTTTTCTTCTCCGAAACCGTAAATGATGTCCGCCAATGTTTCTTCACTCCAAGTATTCACAATAAGTGAGGCAGTCAGGTCATCCTTGCTTGGATTTTTCTTCATCGTCATTAGAAGTGGCTCATCTTTTTGAAATGAGAATCCCCTACCAGCTTCTTCCAATTGAAAAGAACTAATTCCAAGGTCAAGCAAAATCTTATCTACACTTACAATTCCCAACTCATCTAATACTTTATCCATATCTTGAAATCCAACCGTTTTAAAAATCACATCTGACTCCATTTTTCCAATTAATTTTTTTGCTCGAACAATTGCATCTTCATCCAAATCAAGACAGATTATTCTGACACTAGGGCCAAAACGTTTAATGATTTCAAACGTATGTCCCCCACCACCAAGCGTTCCGTCTACAATCGTGTCTCCTTTTTTTATAGAAAGACCATTTATGGATTCATCTTTTAGAACCGGAATATGTGCCATATTAAAGAACTCCTATCTGCCCCAATTTATCCGCCAGGGCGTCTGCCTGTTTTTCAACAACTTGCTTGTAATCATTCCAAGCTTTCTCATTCCAGATTTCCGCGCGGTTCTGCACTCCAATAACCACTACTTTATTTGTGAGACCTGAACGAATTTTTAAATTTTCCGGGATTAATATTCGACCGTTGCTGTCAACATCGGCGATGACAGCTTGACCAAACATAAATCTCGAGAAACTTCTATTGTCGGAAGCAAGCATTGATGAATCGGATAATTTATCGGATACTTTTTGCCACTCCTTGGTGGTAAAAATTGAAAGACAATTATCTAATCCCGGAGCAACGACAACACTCTTGCCCATCTCCTTTCGGAATTTTACGGGTAATGACATTCTGTTTTTATCATCCAATGTGTGTGTATATTCTCCGATTAACATAAAATTTTGTGAGGTAAAATTAATTATTTGGAAATGTTTTAGCCCACTTCATCCCACTTGGTTTTATTATAAACCACTTCATCCCACAATACAAACACCTTTTCCCACTCTAACTGTGGATAACTATCGAAGAAAAAACCCATATTTTACAATGGGTTGTTAGTATTCTTTATTTTTTATTCTCTTGGATGCATTATTGGGAAGAAGATTACGTCGCGCAGATTTTTTTGTTCGGTTAGAATCGCTACTAGTCTATCGATGCCCATACCAAAACCAGTCATTGGTGGCATACCATGTTCCATGGCTGTCAGGAACTCTTCGTCTATTTGCATGGCTTCTTCGTCGCCACCTTCTTTTGCATTTGATTGGGCGACCAAAAGTTCTCGTTGTTTTACTGGATTCACAAGCTCGGCATATTGGTTGGTAATTTCCGAACCGGCAATGACAAGCTGAGCAACCGAAGCCGTGCCATCATCATTCTGTTGAGCCAGCGGTTTCAAGTCTCCCGGGAAATCCGTAACAAAAGTCGGATTGATAATTTTGAGACGCGAAGATTTCTTATAGATATGGTCAAGCAAATTACCTCGCCCAACTTTCTCGGCTTCCTCTTTTTTCATCCCCAATTTAACTGCTTCTTTGCGCGCCTCTTCCAGTGTAATAGTGGCAATATCAATTCCAGCATTTTCCTTCATCAAATCAGTAAATCGAACCCGCGACCATTTGCCTTCGAAATTTACTTCGACACTATTGCCATCTTTATCGTAAACGGTGAAAATATTTTTCCCAATAACATTTGCCGCAATTGATTTTATCAATTCTTCCGTCCACTCTATATTTGTCTCTAATGTCTGATAAGCGGCATACCATTCAATCATAGTGAACTCTTGAGCGTGGGTCGGGTCGGAACCTTCATTACGGAAACATTTACCGATTTCATAAACCCTTTCGTATCCGCCAACCATTAACTTTTTGTGGTCCAATTCCAAAGCGATGCGGAGAACCATATCCATATCATAATCGTTGTGATGAGTCTCGAAAACTTTCGCCATTGCTCCACCTGCTTGATTCTGTAGAATCGGCGTTTCAATTTCAAGGAAATCTTTTTTATTGAAAAATTCCCGAATATCACTGATGATTTTTGACCTTGTGATAAAGCGGTTATAAACTTCCTTATCCAAGAGAATATCGAGGTAACGTTTGCGGTATGTCTCTTCCACATCTTGCAGACCGTGCCATTTGTCGGGAAGTGGCAAGAGAGCTTTGGTTGTCATACACCAATCTTTTATTAAAATGCTTTGCTCTCCTCTTTGAGTAGTGAAAAGCGAACCAGTGACGGAAATAAAGTCACCATTGTCCACTGTCGAGACAAATAAATTAAATAATTCTTCTTTCAGCTCATCTTTTTTCAAAACTGCCTGGAATCGCTCTGTCCCGGCTTGTAGTACAACAAAAAGAATCGCTCCTTGTCCGCGAACAATCATCACTCGGCCAACAGTGGAAATATAGTTCTTCTCCGAATCTTTTTCCAACTCGGCAAATTTATTTTTAATTTCGGGAATCGTATAGTCGCAAGAAATAGACGGAGGATACGGATTCATCCCCGCTTCTTTTAGCAATTTTATCTTCTTGATTCGCGCATCGCGCAATTCTTCTATTGAGGCCATAACCCTATTGTATATCAACTAGGGTGTATTTGACCAGTCCCTTGGGGGTTTTAATGGAGACAGCGTCCCCTTTTGACTTGCCGAATAGGGCTTCGCCAAGCGGAGACTTGTTTGAAATTTTATTATTTACCATATCGGCTTCTTCGGCGCCAACAATGCTATAAGTTACGGTGTCATTTGCATTTTCTTTTTTTACCTTGACGGTCGTTCCAATCTCAACACAGACGCTGGAATGTTTCTTGACAACCACGGCAGATTTCAACATGTGGTCTATTTGCATTATACGGTCCTCGGTTTTACCTTGGTCTTCGCGTGCCTGATGATATTCGGCATTCTCGGAAAGATCACCCAAAGCTCGAGCAGCTTCCAAAGCTTCAAGAATTTCGCGGCGTTTTGTCACTTTCAAATAATTTAGCTCATCTTCCAAAGCTTTCTTTTTCTCTTCGGTTATATAATTTATTTCTTCCATGACTGTTTATACTACCTTTTTTTCATTAAAAAGTCAAAGGAAATCTGTAATGAAAGACTGTAACTACTGCAAATATTCTGGTGTATAGACGCTCATATAATCAATGACATCACTCATGACACGAGTGGCGTTGCCGGAGGCAGCCTTGGGACCACGCTCCATGACAAGAGCAAAAGCATATTTAGGATTTTCGTACGGGAAAAAACCGATAATCCAGGAGTTTGTATTCGTGTTTCCCAAACCAACCTGAGCCGTTCCGGACTTGGCGGCAACTTCGACTGATGGAAGATTAAGTGCGGTCGCTGTCCCTCCGGTCACGGCCATCCGCATCCCTTCGTGGATAACATTCATATCATTTGTATCTACAGGAACAACTTCTGGCGTCTCGAAATTTTTATCGGCAAGGGTAATGTGCGGAGTATAAATTGTTCCATTATTTGCAATACCCGCCACGGCTTTGACCATTTGAATGGGGGTCACTTGTAAACCGTACTGACCAATGGCCGTATTATAAGTGTCACCGATTCTCCATGGTTCTCCTTTAAAAGTTATTGCTTTCCATTCCGGGGTTGGAATTGTACCGTCTTTTTCGCCACCAATATTGATACCCGTTTTTTCTCCGACACCAAACATTCTCAAATATTTATCAATATTCAAAATCCCCAAACCTTTTTGGTCCTGATATCCTCCTCCAACTTCATAAAAATAAACATCGGAAGATACAGCAATCGCTTTTCTCATATCCACATAACCAAATGTTCCGTGGTCAATAAATACGGATTTTTTATTGGGATAATATGGATTGGGTATTGAGATTGAACCATTTGAAAATATTACTTGAAGTGGTGTTATGACACTCTCAGCCAAAGCCCCATATCCAAGAAATGGTTTTACGATTGACCCCGGACTGTAAAGTCCCGAAACCGCACGGTTGAGAAATACTTTGCTTTTATCGGAAAAATATCCATTGATAGTTTTACTATCGTCACCTTCCGACAATACATTATCGTTATATTCGGGAAAACTTGTCATAGCGAGCAGTTCCCCAGTTTTTATATTCATAATCGCCCCAGCTCCGCCTTGAAATCCCACATTCTTTGCCATATCGGATATTGATTCATACATCTTTTTTTGGATTCTGGCATCAATAGAAAGGTTGACGTCGGTTCCGGCTTTCGGTAGTGATATCATATTCTCAGATTGAATAACTCCTTTCACGTCGGTCTCGGTAATACGTTCGCCGTTAATTCCTGTCAATGTATCATTAAAGTAACTTTCAACACCATCCTTGCCGATAAAATTATCTTGCCAATAATATCCCGAAGAATCTTTTGCCGGAGCACTCGTATAACCAAGAAGCAGTCCAAACCCGGGAGTCGCATAGTAAGACCGAATAGGTGACGATAATTTGTCAACGTCCTCATTGCCCCAGGTGTTCCAGGAAAGTAGAACTTTATTGCGGTCATAGATTAATCCCCTATCGGCAAAAATTGGCCGCTTCATTAAAGTATTATTCTCACTTTTTTGGAAATATGCATTTCCTTTAATTATTTGAAGATTAACAACTTGCCAAATTAATATAAACGAAAACCCAAGGAAAAATAAGCCAACTAAAAAAATTGTGCGTTTGGGAATTGCTTTCTCTAACCTGCCTTCAAATTGTTGAGTATTGAAGTTCGGTAAATTTTTGGAATCAAGAAAAATTTCATCCGGGTCGATATTTTTTTTTATTTTTTTGTGATTGATGCGAAATCTCATTTTTATTTTTTATATAAAATAATATTGCTACGAATAAATTGGATAATGACGTATAAGATGATAATGGCTAAAGAAAAAAATATTGGAGAAGAAATCAATCTCTCTCCGGGAATAGCAAACAGCGAATAAATAATTACGTCTGTGATGATAAATTCGTAAAAATCCTTGAAAACAAAAATACCGACAAAAGCAAGCGAGATACTGACCCACCAGGGAAAAACAAACACCGAAATGAATAATACGATATCAAAAATAATCCTCTTTGCCATGATAGGATTATACTTTATAAAGTCTTTATTGACAAATAAATTATCTGTTTCGTATCATGCGATAGATGAAACGGATAATTAAAAAGACAATAAGTATTACAAGGCCGTAAAAGATTATTTTACTTCCTAAAACAAAAGCAAAAAGTGAGAACAGAAAGAGCTTGATGTAAGCAATCGGTTTTTCGGTCGCGCTTGAAAGACTAACATTTTCTTTTGGTGTTTCGGTTACTTTTTCCTTTTCGCTATTAATTTGGTCAATTTTATTTTGTGTATCATTTTTAATAGCTGTCACCTGCGTAAAAGTTTTATCGCGAAAATCATCGACAACGCTAAAACCATTCGTGACTGAAGTGCTGACATTTTTCGGAACGATACTGTTTATCTCGGAACTTGTTTTATCTATTTGAGTCTGTAATTCTTTATCGGGTGAGACAGTCTCGCCAGCTTGATTTTTTGCCACAACTGAAACAAATTGCCTATCCTCGGAAGTTGTAGTTCTATTCAAAACAATTTTTTCTTTCACTCCGGAAACAGTGGCAAGCGATGAGATAATTTTTGCCGAGATAACATGATCCCCGGCCGTAATTTTCCACGGGACAAAAACATCTTTCAATTCGGATGCCAGCAAAATTACATCCCGACTTCCCAAGATGACATTCTTGTCGTAAAATTCCACTTTGGCAGAAATAGAATCTTTTTCTCCATTCCAAATTGCAGTATGAATATTTATCGTATCACCATCCACAAGTGCAGCTTTGGAATACCAAATTTGCCCGGGAATAAATCCGGAATTAACCAAAGTCTCGGCATAGACAGGAAATGCCAAAATAACGGACAATATAATCAAAAAAAATAAAAAATATTTTTTCATTATTACTTTAACGTAAACGAGGCTTTAACCGTGATCATTATATTTTTCTCTATTTGTGAAGTATCGTAAGAACCATAATCAGAAACATCCAGAGAGTTTGCGGACATCACTTGGACTACACCAGATGATGCACTTTTTAGTTGGCCAACCGATTTACCACTTGATTGTGCAAGTTGCGCTGCGCGAGCTTTAGCATCTTTTATTGCATCGGCTAACATTGCTACACGCTCTTCAGGTAGTTTTGTGTATGTATATTCAAGTGACTGGGTTGAAAAAATAACACCTTTTTCGATAATTGGATTAATGTTTTTGGCGATTTCGGTAATTCCATTCACATCGGAAGAATTTACTTCAATAGTTTGCCGAAGAGTATATGTTTTTGCCGAGTTATTATCATAATTTTGATCCATAGAAACAGCAGAAATAATTATTTGGTCACTCGGAATATTTTTGTCTTTTAGAAAAGATTGAACAACAGAAATATCATTTGTCATATTAGAGTATCCGATTTTTAGCGCATCAAGCGTCACTATACGACTAATAGAACCAACCCATCGCACATGGTCGGACGTTACAGCTTTTGAAGTTGAACCTGTGACAGTTAATGTATTATCAAAAGATTTGACTTGATAAAAAACGTAAGCACCTACGAGCGTACTAATAATAATTGCTAATCCTAATATAAATTTTGTATTAAGCCACAAAAGAGCTTTGTTATTGTTTTCCATTTATCTATTATACCATATTTTTTAATAAGAAGTCTCCAACTTTTGAAGCTTCACCGGCGCCCATTGTCACTATGACATTTCTATTGTTCATATTTAGAAGTTTATCTTTTAGAAATAATTCTGCACTTTGAAAATCTTTAAAAGCTTTGGCGTTTCCGGTATACTTGTTTATTTCTCTTGCCAAAATTTCCGAAGAAATACTTCCGTCGTTAACTTCTCGGGCATAATAAATAGGCAAAAGAAGAACTTCATCCGTATCGCTGAAACTTTGAGCAAAATCATTCAATAATAATTTCGTTCGAGAAAATAAATGAGGTTGGAATATTACAGTCAGCATCCAGCCGTTTTCTTTCGGATACAATTCTCGGAAGCCTTCCAGCGTCGCTTTTATTTCCGTCGGATGGTGGGCATAATCGTCATACAAAAGCGACCCTTGTGATAAAGCACCCCTAAACTCAAATCGTTTCCAAGTTCCGGGAAATTCTTCTAAATATTTTTCGGAGTAGGATTGTGAAATATTTAATATCGTTGCCACAGCCATTGCCGCAGCCGCGTCTTTTTTATTATGGATTCCAGGCATTTTTAATTTCAAATTTTCATCATAATAATCCTGCCAATTTATAATTTTGGCTTTTATATCTTTTATAACATCGGCGATATTTTCATCCGTCGGATTACAAACAACGTATCCGTCTTCGGGCACTTTCATGGCCATTTCCCTGAAGGCACTCTTAATATCTTCTATATCTTTATAATAATCCAAATGGTCATTATCGATATTGGTAATAACTAAAATTTTCGGGTTAATATTCAAAAATGACCTTCTATACTCACAAGCTTCGACGACTAAGTATTTACTCTTTCCGGCAATAAAATTGGTCTTGTTTTTCAATAAACTTCCAATGATAACTGTCGGGTCTTTGTCTGTATCAATTAAAATTTGTGAAATCATCCCAGTTGTCGTCGTCTTACCATGAGTACCGGAAACAGCAATCGTATACTTGTCCTTGCTGATAATGCCGAGCATTTGCGGATACGACCGAACAGGAATTTCTGTTCCTTGCCCGTCTTCGTTTTTGTGAAGAACAGGGTGTTCTTTTATTTTTTTTGCCAGTTCCGGATCATAAGTGTCTATGGCAATCGTGTAAACTATCAAATCTGTATCTTTTGGAATGTTTTCATATGATTGACCAATTTTGATATCAATTCCTGGTTGCATTGGCAAATTAATTTTCCGCAGTTCATCTACAATTTCCCCTTCCTGCATATCCTGACCGGTCACAACTTTCCCCTCGTGGAACATCATCCTGGCAATCGCCGAAATCCCGATTCCGCCAATCCCGATAAAATGCACATTTTTAATTTTTGATAAATCCAGGTCCATATTATTTTAAATCCTTAATCATTTTAACCAATTCCGGGAATTTTGGTACACGGAAATGACCATTTTTACTTTTATAAATAATGATTTTTGCATTCTTCAATTTATTTCGGTATTTTTCGGCGTGAGAAACAGGAACAACATCGTCATCTTTCGAAAATAACAGAACTAGATTTTTGGTACTGTTATTCAACCAAGAAAGGTCCGATTTGAGACTAAAACCTCCAACCAAATCTTCCCCTGTTAAAGTATTATCAAATGGAGAACAAATTAAATACACAACTAATATTTTCTTGGGAAATTTATTTTCCGATAGATACTTTGCTAAAAATATTCCACCTAATGAACCTCCGATTAAAATAACGTTATTCCTTAAATACGGAAAATGCCTTTCAAAATGAATCTTCCAATCCTTATACTTTGCATTTTCCGGCAATGGCATATTGGGTTTAATAATTTCAAAATTTCTGCCCATTGCTCTATCAAAATTGTCACCACTCCATCTTATTTTCTTTTCTATTGAAATTTCTCTTGTTTTCAGGTAGCGTAAGTAATCTTTTTGACTTTTAAAGGTCATTCCTCCATGAATCATGAATATTTGTGTTTTCTTTTTCATAAAATTATTTACTTAAATCAATACCAATATTTTCAATATATTCCACAAAAGAGTCACTGTCTGTGTATAAATAACCATTAATCCCGACATCTATCGCACCATCTACATTTTCCTTGCTATCATCGATAAATAACGATTCTTCTGGTTTCGAATTAATTTTATCAAGGGTGTGCATGTATATTTCTTTATTTGGTTTTACCATCCCAATAGATGCGGAAATAATTATTTCATCAAATAGGTTTTTAAATTCCGGGTAAGTACTATATACTTTTCTTTCAAAAAAAGTCGAATTGGAATTAGACAAAAGAACAGTTTTGTAACCTTTACTTTTTAATTTTTTGATAATGTCTGCCAATTTTGTATCAAGTGTTAAATAACTATCGATTTCATTGCGTAATTCTTCTTTTGAAAAATTTATGTCTTCGTATTTCATAATATATTCAAAAATATCGTTTTCCGATAATTTCCCTAAATCAGACTGAATAAGCATCTTTTTAAAATTATCATCTACAAACCCCTTTTTTAATCTATGCTCTTTATACCACCCGTTTATTACCGGGTCGCAAATTACTCCAAAACAATCAAATATTATTGTGTTTATTTTTGGATGCATATAATTATTTCAATCCTTTGATTATTTTCATAAGCAGGTCGTTTCTTTCGTATTCGTTATTGAAAACTCCAAACGAAGCAAAAGCCGGGGAGAAAAGAATTATATCACCGCGTTTTGCCAGAATAAGAGCGGTTTTTATTGATTCAGCGACGTCTTTTGCTGTGTGTTTTGCAACTTTTATATTTGATTTCTCGAGAGTATCCGTTCCTGTTCCAGGGATTGTCACGACTGCTTTGCAATGTTTATTGACAGCGTTCAGGAAACTTTCAAGTGGAAGGTTTTTGTCGGACCCACCACAAATCAAGATTATATTTTTCTTGTCACTTTTTAGCGCTTCAATTCCGGCAACTGTCGCCTCTGGGGTTGTAGCATTGTTATCATTGTAGATTTTTATTCCTTTGTATGTTCGCAAAAGTTGAAGGCGACCTTCCAGATTTTTAAAACTTTCAATTTCTTTTTTTATTTTTGGAAGCGGGATACCCAATTGTTTTGCCACTTCAACCGCGCACACCATATTCTCCCGATGATGAATTCCCGGAACATTGAATTTCCAACTAGCTGTTTCTTTTGTATTTATAATAATAAACTTCCCTTTCACCCTAAACGCTTCAGTAGAAGCGTCGGGCGATCCAACTTTGTTAGATTTAGCCTTTCTCTTGATAAGTTCCTTCATCCCCGGGCGGATAATGAGAATATCGTCCTTGTTTTGATATTTAAAAATATTTGTTTTATCTTCAAAATATTTTTCCATCGAATTTCTGTAATAATTCATATGATCCGGCATAAAAGTGGTAAATACCGAGATGTGAGGAGAAATTTTATTATCGCCAAAACCTTGCAACTGCCAGGAATCAAGCTCGCAAACAAGGATATCACCTTCATTTACTTTCTTTAATAACGGCAAAGTCGCAATTCCCCGGAGATTTCCACCCACATATACATTTCTTTTTAGCAATTTTTCGTTGTCCTTTAAAATCTTATATATTAAGGTTGTCGTGATTGATTTTCCTCGTGTCCCAGTCACTCCGATAAGCATCACTCCAGGCGCCATCTTGGCGAAAAGCGAAACATCCATTTCTATTGGGATGCAGTGAATTTTTGCTTCGGCTATAAATATCGAATCAAGTGGAACGCCAGCCGATTTAATAATCATGTCTCTATTTTTGAAATCTTCCAGTCGGTGTTCGCCAAGAGTAAATTTTATGTTTGGAAATTTTTCCAAAGCCTTGAGTGAAGTTGCAAGTTGTTCTTTGGTTTTTAGGTCGGTCACTATCAAATCCGCTCCGCATTCCGCCAGGAATTTGGTGTAGCCCAATCCTCGCCCCAAAAGCCCTAGCCCCATGACCGTGATTTTCTTCCCTTTAAATTGTTGTTTGTAGTTTTGCATTATTTTAAATATTTCTGTAATTCCTCCATATCGTCAAAATGATTTTTGACTCCGTTTATTTCTTGATAATTTTCGTGTCCTTTGCCGGCCAAAAGAATATAATCGCCCTTTTTTGCCGTCTTGCATGCTTTTTCAATTGCCACATGCCGGTCAATAATAATTTCCACTTTATCAATGGCTTCAAGAGGCAAGCCTTTTTGCAAATCACTTAAGATATCTTCCGGTTTTTCGGTCCGAGGATTATCGGAAGTAAGAATAAGAATATCGCTCATGTCATAACCGATTTTAGCCATTATCGGACGTTTACTCTTATCCCTGTCACCACCGCAACCAACAACCGTAATAACTTTTCCTTTTCCTTTCATATCATTTATCGTCTTTAATACATTTTCCAAAGCATCGGGAGTATGGGCATAATCGACAATTCCCGTAATATTATTTTTGCTTTTTATGTATTGGAACCTGCCCGGAACCGATTCCAAATCTTTAATAATTTCTTTGACTCTTTCCCCGCCTACTCCCGACAAAGGAGGGCGGGCAGGTTTATCTTCTTCCAAAAGTAACATTGCAACTGCATATACACCTAAGACATTATAAGCATTAAATTCCCCAATCAATTTTGTTTCCAAATGTTCATTAAAATCAGCTTTTTTCTTAAGACTTAAAGTATATTTATGAGCTTTGGTTGTACTCAACATATATTCTCCTCTTTCATCGTCTATATTTGTAACCGCAAAACCGGTAGCCGGCAACATATCGAAAAATTCTTTTTTTGCATTACTGTAATTTTCTATAGTTTTGTGATAATCTAAATGGTCAAGTGTTAGATTCGTAAATATTCCGCCGACAAAAGAAAGTCCTTCAATTCTTTTCTCGGAGACAGCATGAGAGCTGACTTCCATAAAACAATACTCACAACCATTATCAACCATTTCGGCAAATAATTTATTCAGAGCAATGGAGTCCGGAGTAGTACGAACTGCTTCACGAGAATCATCATTTATTTTATTAACTACGGTTCCAATCATTCCTGCTTTATATCCTAAATTGCGAAAAAGTTGATGGAGTAATGTTGCGGTTGTCGTCTTGCCGTTTGTTCCCGTTACTCCCACCAATTTTAATTTGCGAGATGGATTGCCATAGAAATTATCGGCGATAATTCCAACAGCACTATGAGTATCCTCAACTTTTACATAAGTCACACCGCTTTTGAATTCTTTCGGGTCTTTTTCAAAAACAATAGTCGTTGCTCCTTTTTTAATAACTTCATCAATAAAATCGTGTCCGTTAACGATGCTTCCGACAAGAGCCACAAATACTGCGTGCAGTTCTATATCCTTGGAATTTAGCGATACGGAAGATACTTTGGCCTCGAGGTTGCCGTGGCTTTCCAATACTTTTACGTCTTCCAATAGTTCGCTTAATATTTTCATATAATTATTCGTTTAACCACTTGTTATATTCTTCGATAACTTTTTGAGAAACTTCCACAAGAGGAATTTTTTCTGTATCTATAACCAAATCAAAATTGTTGTGTGCGGTATGGTCTTCTATCCCATATAATTCTTTGTATCTTTTTCTTTCGCTCAATAGACGATTCTTTATACTTTCAATTACTTTTTCTTTTGAATCAAAAAGTGTTGCTTCGGTATACCTGTTCGGATTTGTTCTTTTGTCTTCCAATATTCGCAGGCAAGCTATACTTGGGTCAAGCTCCAAAAAAACTTTAAATGAAGCTGGAATGAAATGAAAACCAAGTCTGGAATCCAACACAACGTTTTCCATTTTACCTATTTCCAAATTGTGATCATCCAGGGCTTTATCAATCGTATCATCCTTTTCGGCAATCAAGCTTAAATCAGTCAATGATATCCCTCTTTCGTTTGCAATCGAGCGCATAAAATCACCGGTTGAATAATGCTTGTAACTTAGAAGTTCTGCCACCAATTTGGCGGTTGATGACTTGCCACTTCCGAGTTTACCGGCAATGGTGATAATGTGTTTTTTTACCATATCTTCAGGATATCACAAAAATAGTCAAATAAAAACCCTTATGGTATAGTAATTTTATGAAAATACTGGCAATAGAAACATCCTGCGACGACACCGGAATATGCATATTGGAAGTCAAAAAATCGGGCAAAAGCGATATTTTCAAAATTTTGGCCAATAATACAAATTCCCAAGTAAAAATTCATAGAGAATATGGGGGTGTTTTTCCGGCGCTAGCCAAAAGAGAACATCAGAAAAATTTGCCAATCCTATTTGAAAAAACACTCAAAGTAGCAAAAACGAAAATAGAAAAAATAGAATTAATAGCCGTGACCTCCGGACCAGGGCTTGAGCCAGCTCTTTGGACCGGAATAGTTTTTGCGAAAGAACTTTCAGAAAAATATAATATCCCCGTTATTCCCGTGAACCACATGGAAGGACATATATTTTCAATTTTTCCGAAAAATAGTAAGACTTTTAAAATTAATTCTTCTGAAAAAATATTTCCGATGCTTTCACTTTTGGTTTCTGGAGGTCATACTGAACTAATACTGGTTAAAGATTGGCAGAAATATAAAAAAATTGGGCAGACTAGAGACGATGCCTCAGGTGAAGCTTTCGATAAAGTTGCCAGAATGCTTGGATTGCCTTACCCCGGTGGACCGGAAATTTCAAAGCTAGCTAATATCGAGCGAGAAAATAGTGCTTTGGGGAGACTTGGGAGCGCGACGGCGCGAGCACGAGGAATTTTTCAGCAGAAAAATATCCGTGCTCCCCAAAGCACTATTTCAAGCGAGATAACTTTACCCCGCCCGATGATGTATTCGAAAGATTTTGATTTTTCTTTTTCTGGTCTAAAAACGGCAGTACTTTATCTTATAAGGGATTTAAAAGAAAAGAATCCAAATATTTTGGAAGAAAATAATACAAAACAAAAAATTGCCAGAGAATTCGAGGATGCAATAGTAGAAACTCTTGTTTACAAAACCATAAAAGCCATAAAAGAATACAAAATAAAAACACTCATTGTTGGTGGTGGAGTTTCGGCAAATACTTATTTGCAAGAAGTGATGAAAAAAGAAATAAAAAGTAATATGCTTAAAACTAAAGTTCACTTCCCTACAAAAAGCCTCACCGGTGACAATGCCATCATGATAGCCATTGCAGGATATTTCCAATATAAAAATAAAAAAGTGAAAAAAAATCTCGACTCAATTAAAGCCAAAGGAAATTTATCTTTATAATAAAATATGCTATATTTTATATATGAGAGACGACGAACCAGTTATTGATCCAAAACTATTAAAGCCCTACAACCCAAAAGATACCGAGGACCGTATTTATAAATTATGGGAAGATAGCGGTTTTTTTAATCCCGATGTTTGTATTGAAAAAGGAACAATTAAAGAAGACGCCGAGCCTTTTACCTTGATAATGCCCCCAACCAATGCCAACGGGTCTCTTCACGCTGGGCACGGGCTTGTCATGGCTATTGAGGACTTAATTGTTCGCTACAAAAGAATGCGCGGTTTCAAAACTCTTTGGCTCCCGGGCCTTGACCATGCCGGTTTTGAAACACAGGTTGTCTATGAAAGAAAATTGGAGAAGGAAGGACGGACTCGATTCGGTATGGATAAGAATGAACTTTACAAAGAAATTCTTGATTTTACATTACATAATTCTAAAAATATTAATGGCCAAGTCAGAAAAATGGGGTCATCGTGTGATTGGTCGCGGGAAAAATTTACGCTCGACGATAATGTCGTAAAAACCGTCTATCAAACATTCAAGAAACTTTATGACGATGAATTAGTTTATAGAGGAAATAGAATAGTATCTTGGTGCACCAAACATCAAACTTCTTTTTCCGATTTGGAAATAAAAGATGAAGAAAGAGTTGAACCATATTATTATTTGAAATATGGACCATTTGTAATTTCTACTTCACGCCCCGAAACAAAATTTGGCGATAAATATGTCGTCATGCATCCGAGTGATGAAAGATATAAAGAATATAAAGACGGACAGAAAATTGACCTTGAATGGATAAATGGGCCAATTACTGCAACTATTATTAAAGATGAATCTATTGATATGGAATTCGGTACTGGTGTCATGACCATTACTCCTTGGCACGATAGCGTTGACTTCGAAATCGCTGAAAGGCGTGGACTGGAAAAAGAACAGATAATCGACGAGAACGGAAAACTTTTACCGATTGCTGGAGAATTTACCGAAATGAATATTAAAAAGGCTCGCCCTTTGATAATTGAAAAATTACAAAGTAAGGGATTGGTGGAAAAAATAGATGAAAATTACAAACACGTGGTCAGGACTTGCTACAAATGCGGAACTATCCTTGAACCGCAAATAAAAAATCAATGGTTTATTAAGATGAAGCCACTGGCTGAAAAGGCTTTAGAAATTATTCAAAACGACAAAATAAAATATATTCCCGAACATTATAAAAAAATCACAGTTCATTGGCTTCTTAATATTATGGATTGGAATATATCAAGACAAATTGTTTGGGGTATTCCAATTCCCGCGAAGATTTGTGTTAAATGTGGAAACGGAATGGTAGATTTGGAAAACAAAATTTCAAAATGTGAAAAATGTAAAGGTGAAGTAAAACAAGACCCGGATACTTTTGATACATGGTTTTCGTCTGGCCAATGGCCGTTTGCTACTCTTGGATATCCAGATAATAAAGATTTTAAGACTTACTATCCAACGGACGTTATGGAGACAGCTGGGGAAATCATCTTTTTTTGGGTATCAAGAATGATTATGCTTGGACTTTACGTTACAGGTAAAATACCATTCAAAACAGTATACTTGCATGGTTTAGTTTTAGACGCAAAAGGACAAAAAATGAGTAAGAGCAAGGGCAATGTTATTGACCCATTAATTTTAACCGATAAGTACGGAACTGATGCTTTTAGAATAGGGTTAATAATTGGTAACACTCCCGGGACATCGCTCTCCCTTTCCGAAGACAAAATCCGGGCCTATAAAAATTATGCTAACAAACTTTGGAATATTACACGGTTTGTTTTAAGTAATATAGACGAAGTTGAGTATGAAGAAGATTTTGATAATTATTCCAAAAAGGATAAAGAATTATTAAAAGAACAAGATAAACTGATAGAAGAAATAACAAAAGAAATGGACGAATATAAATTCTATATTGTCGGGGAAAAAATATATCAATACACTTGGTCGCGCTTTGCCGATGTTATATTGGAAGAAAGTAAAAAAATATTTGCTTCCACATCGGAAAAGGAAATTATATCCAGAAAACAATTCTTGCTTCATACCCTAGATAAGATTTTAAAAATTCTCCATCCTTTTATGCCGTTTGTGACAGAAGAAATATGGCAAACGATGAAAAAAGGTTCTAGTTTATTAATGGTGGAAAAGTGGCCTGCCTCGACTGACGCGAGTCAAGGCGGGCCAATTCAAAATGACTGAATTACTAACCAACCCAAAAATATTATTATTCGCTATCTTAAGTGGCGCAGTCCCGGCGATTTTTTGGCTCTGGTTTTGGCTTAAAGAAGAAAATTCAGAAGACCCCGAACCAATAAGTCTCATTATTATGTCTTTTGTACTTGGAGGGTTGCTTGTCTTTTTCGCTGTTTGGCTTGAAAAATATTCACTTAACTTTATTCAAGATAAAACAGTTCAAACCGTAGTCTGGGCAATTATTGAGGAACTTCTCAAGTTTTTGGGGATAGCGATTATTATTTTTGGAAATAGAAATGTCAACAGGCCTATTGACTACCCGATGTATTTTATCGCCACAGCGTTGGGATTCGCAGCACTGGAAAACTTTCTCTACCTGCTAAATCCATTCAGTACAAGTGGAACAATCGTCGGAATGCTTACCGGAAATTTGAGATTCCTTGGTTCTACACTCCTTCATGCCATGTCAAGCGCAATGATAGGTAGCGCCCTTGGATTATCTTTCTATCTGAAGCAATACCGGGCTATATACCTTTTGTGTGGAATAATATGTGCTATAATCTTGCATAGTGTCTTTAATTTTTTTATAATGGAAGGAAGTGGCGAGAATTTCCTTTCTGTTTTCGGATTTTTATGGGTCGTCACCATTATCAACATACTCATATTCGAGAAATTAAAACGTATGGGTAAACATCTAGCCTAATTAAATAAATAATATGTTAAAAAAGAAATCATTTTTAGAACGTCTTACCGGTAGTATTCGATTTGAAGATAATGACGAAAATGAGGAAGAATCCCCTTCCCCAGAATTAAACAGAAAAATGAATATTCCTGTTAAAAATAGTTCCAATGGAAAAGAATTAAATTTGTCTAAAGAGCAAAAGTGGGAAGAAGAAGTGGATGCGGAGCTGACCGTAGACGTTTATCAGACACCAACAGACATCATTGTCCAGACAATGGTTGCCGGAGTTCAGCCTGATAACCTTACCATTTCTATTACTCGCGATATGATTACAATCCGTGGCAAGCGTGAAGAGAATCAAGCTATCGACAAAGACAATTTCTTCGTTCAAGAACTATACTGGGGTTCATTTTCTAGGACTATCTCCTTACCGGAAGAAGTTGACCCTGAGGAAGCCGAAGCAATAGAGAAACACGGATTACTGATTATAAAACTTCCTAAACTAGATAAAAATAGAGAGACAAAATTAAAAATCAAATCAATATAAGCACAAAATTAAAAAACTCCATTACAATGGAGTTTTTTAATTTTGTGCTCAGACCCAGACTTGAACTGGGGACATCTCCCTCTTCAGGGGAGCGCTCTACCAACTGAGCTATCTGAGCATTATTTATTCTTTAAACGACTTCAATAAATCTTGCATATTTGCCTGCCCATCCTGAAGATTTTTTGTGATATCAACATTACTTATACCCGAAACTCTTCCAGTATATATGTTCAACAAATTACCCAAATATGGCTTAATAAAATAAAAAGCTCCAACTGTAATCCCGATAATTAAAAACCAATAAAAAATACGCGTAATTTGTGACCAACGTTGTACACTTCGAATCTTGATAAGTAATTCATTATTTTCTTTGGATAACTTTAAGTTTTCTTCCAATAAATGTTTTACCTCAGGATCCATATGAAAGAATATAGCATATTATCTCATAAAATAAAAGTGTCCCCGGCCAGAATTGAACTGACATCAGACCCTTAGGACGGGTCTGTTCTATCCGTTGAACTACGGGGACAAACATAAAAGCACCACTCTCGGTGCTTTTATAATACGTCATTATGGTGAAAAATACTACTCTTTAATTCCCAAAAGTTCCATGATTTTTGGCTTGTTAAAACCAACGACTAATTTATCGTCAATGATTATAACCGGAACTCCCATTTGACCGCTTTTTTCTATCATTTCTTTTCTTTTATCAAGATTTATCGAAACGTCAAAATCTTCATATGTAACACCCTTGGACGTAAAATAATCCTTTGCCATGTGGCAAAAATGACATGTTGGCGTGCTGTAAATTGTTGCTTTGTTCATAATATATTTCGATTAACTAATAATCCCTTACTTTTATATTATATCATAGTCGTCAAGTTTATCACTCTTGACAGAATTAATGAATACGGGAATCTCGCCCTACGGTCGCGGGTGCTTTTCCTCCTCGCCTCGCTCGTATGGAAAAACCTTTCGCTTCCCGCACGCGAGCAAAGTAGTTTGCTCGCTTACCCGCACAAAAAAACATTAAAATGTTTTTTTGTGCGGGTAGCGGGAATCGAACCCGCGTCTCAACCTTGGGAAGGTCGCATGCTACCACTGTACCATACCTGCATTTTTACTTTTTAAATATTCCTTTAATCCAATTCCAAAAACCATGGCCGGTATTTTGTGTTGTTGAAGAATTATTATTTCCTTCATTAACTATTGTTACCATTTTTTCACCTTGTTTAACAACTGGATATTTTTCTCTAAGTACTTCTTCTTTACCTTCATCAGTATTTAATTTTGCTATTTCTTCTAAAAGAGAAGCTTCTTTCTTTTCTTGTATATCTTTTTGATCTAAAGCGAGATTCTTTTGCTGCCTGGTTTCTACATCTTTCTTGACCAAATCTATAATTTTATATCCAAAAAAAACCAAAAGGCAAAATAGAATTATAAGGGCAAGTGGTGAATGCCAGAATTTGTAGTTACTTTTCTTGAATTTCATCATAAATAATGCTAGTATTATAGCATGATTTTCAATTCAAAGAACAAGAAAAAGATGGAGAGGATTTTCGCAATACTTTCAATCCTTGTCATCATAAGTATGGTTTTGCTCTATATGCCGGGCTTTCTCAGGAAATAGAATTAGTTATTGGCACCTCTAATCATTTTCAAAAAGACATCATGCGAGATGTTTATTTTGGCGTTGGCCTGCATTCGCTTCTTTCCTCTTTTCTGCTTCTCAAGCAATTTCTTTTTACGGCTGACATCTCCCCCACCAACAACTTTACTTCCATGCATCAGGACATCCTTACGAAAGGCCGATACCGATTCCGATGAAATAATTCTCCCGAGAGCCCTGCCTTGAATTTTGAAAGCAAACTGTTGCCTTGGAATAATATCTTTTAACCTTTCAACTTGAGCCTTGGCTTCATCAGCCACTTTACGGCGCGATACAACTCGACAAAAAGCCGCCATTGGCTCATCGGCAACTATTATATCGAGTCGAACAACATCGGCCTCGCGGTACTCACCTATTTCATACGAAATAGAAGAATATCCCGATGTGATACTTTTCATATCATCGAAAAAGTTACGCATCAGCTCCCGTAGTGGCATCTCAAGGTCGATTGCCGACCGATTATCACCAAAATTATCTGTGCCTTTAACTTCGGCTTCGTGGTCGTAAAGAAATGGCATGAGAGAACTTATGTATGCGGACGGGGTGATAATTTTGACATTAACCCAAGGCTCAAAAACTTTGACAATATTCCCGTCATCAGGGAAAAGATGAGGTGAATATATGGTTTCCTCCTTGCCGTTTCGAAGTAATACTTTATAAGTAATAGACGGCATGGTCACAATCAATTGCAAATTAAATTCGCGACTCAATCGCTCGGTAATAATTTCCAAATGGAGCATTCCCAAAAATCCGCATCGATAACCCCGACCAAGCGAACCGGAACTTTCTTCTTCGTATGAAAAAGATGAGTCGGATAATCGCAAACGCCCCAGAGCCTGTTTCAAACTTGGAAAATCATCCTGGCTTTCCGGGTAAACGGAAGCCCAAACTACTGGTCGAGGATTCAGATATCCAGGGAGGGCACGCATCGGCTTCTTAAGAAAAGTAATCGTATCTCCAACTGAAGCGATTCCCGGCTTTTTAATGCCAGTGATAATGTAACCGATTTCTCCACTTTGAAGTAATGCTCGCGGTTCCTCTTCCGGAGAAAATGTTCCGACTTCAAGCGAGATAAATTTTTCTTCCGAGACAGCAAATAAAAGTGATTCACCTTTTTCAAATTCCCCATCAAATACTCGGACATAGACAATTACTCCTCGGTGATTGTCATATTTAAAATCAAAAACTAGAGCCCGCCCGCTATTTGATGAAAGTGTTAAATCTTTTTCAACATTCGGACATGGAATCTTTTTCACTATTTCCTCAAGCAATTCAACTACTCCTTCCCCGGTTTTCCCCGAGACGAGCATTATCGTATCTGGGTCGATATCAAGGAGTAACGCGACTTCCATTTTGGTTTCTTCAATTCGAGCTAGTGGTGAATCAATCTTTGACAAAACTGGTATGATAACAAGCCCAGAATCGCGAGCCATTTGAAGCGTCGTCAGCGTTTGTGCTTGAACCCCTTGAGTCGCGTCAACGAGCAATATTGAGCCTTCTACAGCCTTTAAAGCTCGTGAGACTTCATATGAGAAGTCGATGTGACCAGGAGTGTCAATTAAATTTAGAATATATTTTTGGGGCTTTGAATTTTCATTATTAATTAGTAATTGGTCTTTAGTAATTATTGACTGATATTCCATTCTAACCGGTTGCATTTTGATGGTAATCCCCCGTTCCCTTTCCAGCTCCATCGAATCCAGAACTTGTTCTTTCATTTTTCGTTTCTCGATTGTCCCGGTTATTTCCAACATTCGGTCAGCCAAAGTGCTCTTGCCGTGATCAATATGAGCAATAATCGAAAAATTCCGAATCAATTTAATATGGTCATCCATAGTATAAGTTTATACTAGCAAAAAAAGCCTTAAAATAAAAGCAGAATAAATATAGATTATAGGTCAGACTGTTCCGGGGCGATGACACGCTTACGCCAGAATTTGTTGTGGAAGGCGTGAATAAGGGCGAATAATTCTTCGTTTTTAAAGATAATCAAAATTAAGATTCCGGAAGCAACGCCGATAATTCCGGAGAGAAATCCCTGGAAGAAAATCCCCTTCCCTGTATCGAGATCAAAGATAGTACTAAAGACTCCGAGGAAAATATAAGTGACTACTCCCATAGCAAGAGCGCTTATCAAACTTTCAATGAAACAATACATGAGATTAATTCGTTTGTCATGAAGAAAATCTTTTTTGAATAAAATCCAAATCAAAAAGAAATTGAGAAGCGAACCGAGAGCATAAGCAAACGGCAAAGCAAGCATTATTGTCCCGGGAACATCTTTAACTCGGAGAATTGTTTCCAACTGGGAAAAGATATATGGGGAATGACGGAAAATATAAATTAGGATTTGAGCGAAAACAACAACCATAATCGAAGAAGAGACGTTGATAAATAAAGGTTTTTTTGTATTTCCCGCCGCATAGTAACCACGGACAAACAGAAGTACCAGTCCCTGGGAAACAAGTGATATCATAAAAAGAGCAACTGATGCAGCTGTTAGTCTGGTGTCAAACCAAGTGAAAGTACTTGAACCAAGAATAACACGAACGATTTGAGCTCGAAGAACAATAAGTAATGTTATGACAGGAAGAGACCAGAAGATAATTTGCCGAGCCGCCAGAATTATTTGACTAATAAAATTATCCATATCTTTCAACGAATATGATTTGACTAACATCGGGAATGCCGCTACCGAATAAGAAATGCCGATAATCCCGACAGGAACGGATTGCAAATTGTAGGCAAACGTAAATAAAGAGATGGAACCTTCCTTAAGATTTGATGCCATAGCCACCAGAAAAATGAAAGCCAGGCTATTGCAAGAAAGGGTCAACGTTCTCGGAGCCGATAATTTTACAACACGAAGTATCTCATGCCAATTAATTTTCCAAGTAAATTTAGGAAATAAATTATGCCGGAAAACAGTTGGAACTTGTATAAAGAAATGCATCGTTGCCCCAAAAATAACACCAAGAGCCAAGCCAAAGATTCCAAATCTTGGGTAAAGAAATATAACACCGGTAAGAATCCCAAGATTATAGAATACCGGAGATAACGAGAAAACAAGAAAATTCCGAAACAGCTGAGTAATGGTCCCGATAAGATTCGATAGGCCGATTAAAATTGGCGAGAGTAACATTATCCGGGTTGTCGTAATCAATAAATGAATTTGCACAGCGTTAAACCCCGGAGCAATGAAGTGGACAATATACGGAATGAAAATCGCAATCAGAAGACTAATTGTGATCATGAAAATAATATAAGCACTGAAAACATTATTCATAAATGACTTACCCTTGTCGATACTATTATCACCGCTATTTATCTTTTCCATTAAAAACGGCATAAGAACCGTGATTGAGGCCAGAGAGGCAATAGAAAGATACAAGAAATCCGGGATTCTAAAAGCTGCATAATAAACATCAAGCGTCGGGCCAACGCCAACGATATGGGCAAGTGTTCTATCGCGAACAAGTCCCAATAATTGGGACACAAACGCAAAGCCGCCAAGTAATAGGGCGGCTTCGTTTACTCCACGAAATTCTTTATTTAGGAATGTAATAATGCGGTTAACCATTGCTAATTTAAAGAATTATTTTTTTTCTGGTAATGGTGCTTTTGTATTACTTTTGTCTTGTGTTGTTGGTGTTAGTGTTGGTGCTGGTGTTGGTTGTGTAGGCGTATTAATCGAGCTTATTGCATTTTTAACATCTTGATTATCGGGAAGAACTTTCGCAAGAATATTAAATTGAACAAGAGCATCGCTTGTTCGCCCAACTTTCTTATATGCTTGCCCAAGGAAGTAACGAGCATTCAAATAGCTATTGTCTATAATAACAGCCTTCTCAAAAGCCGAAATTGCTCCAGTGTAATCGCTATTATTATAGCGAAGTAATCCCAATCTAAAGAAGACTGTCGAATCATTAGGGGCTAGAGTTGCCGCAAGTTCTGCCTGCTTGATAGCTGCGGGTAAATTTCCTTCATTTGTTTCTATTTGAGCCAAGAAGAATATGGCGTCAATATAATCTGATTTCAGATCAAGAGCTTGCTTAATATATTTTCTCGCTTCGTCATTTTTTTTATTCGTAAATTCAAGCGATGCTTTTGCCAAAAGTATGGATGGATTGTTTGGAGCAAGTGTTATGGCTTTATCATAGGCAGCACCTGCACTCTCATAACTATTTGCAACTGACAAAGGAACTAGAGCCGTATAAATATTGCCCAAATTCATATAATTCTGATATTGTTTTGGATTTTGACTGACCGCCAAACTGGCTGACTGTTGAGCAAGGTTTACAAGTTGCTGCAAATCAGTCTTTAAAGTATCCGCGGAGACGGTTGTATCGTTTATAAGGAGATTTATTCTGCTTAAATACACTTGTGACAAACTGCGATAATAAACATCATTTTTATTTAATGATATTGCCCTCAATAACATGTTTTCGGATTTAGCTAATGATTCCGTCGTGTTATTGCCCTTTAGTGCATTGGAGAAGTATACAACTGAAGCAAATTTCTCTATGTAGATATAAGTTAAAGAAATTGACGAAACCATCAAAACCAGCAATATTAAGATGGAGAAGAAACTATTGCGTGGGTCGGAAAGAAAAGAAAAATCTTTAGCGGGAATTGCTTGTTTACTAACCAATATGCCGATCAACATACCACTCGAAACAAATGCCAGCATTAACATTATAATATTGGGATTATAGAATATAATGGTAATCCATGAATATATCGAGATCATTAAAGTAGTCATTATGAAATAATTCGAAAGTGTATCGCGGAAAGCTAGTCGAATCGACTGAATACTTCTTGTGACATATATGATCAAGAACAATAAGAACGAAATGAGACCAAGAAGTCCGGTGGTGACGGCAAAAGTTGTCAATAAACTGTATCCATTCGTAAAATCAACATTCCAGAAAACCGTTTGAGCTATATCTTTTGGTTGCCAAAGAGACCAATCGATGACAAAAGTATTCGGTCCGGTTCCGAAGAATGGATCATGTTTTATCGACTTCCAGGCAATTTGAGAGGTTGTAATTATCGATGGACGAACTTCTTGATTGTTTAGACTTATATATTTTGAAACAAAACCATTCACCAAATTTCCACCAACCAGAAACATTAGACAAATAAAAATAACAATCAGAGACGTAAAAGGAAACTTTTTCTTTTCATTTTCGCCTTGGATAATTTTAGCTCCGGAATGTTGAAGTGAAATACTGTAGACAAAGATGATTACCGAGAAGATTCCAACCAACAACCATACCAATGAAACATTTGCAATAATAAGGAATAATATTCCAAGGATCAAAAGCGCATATTGAATTACCTTCCATTTTTTGTTTGTTTTTAATAATTCTATTGTTAAAATTGACAACAGCACAAAAACACCAAATAACAGGGCAAAATTATTCCAACTACCAACTAAGTTTCCAGATGATATCCCCTGTAAAAATCCAGGTAAAATACGGTCAAAACCGACAAAAATGTTTAGCAGTTCAAATATGGACAAAACCAATCCTCCGATAAATAAAACCCCGACAAAATACCATAAACGCTTTTCCGTTTGAAAATATATCGAGGATAAAAAGAAAATAATGAAAAGCACAAGCATCGAACCAAATGTTCCTACCTCAAAGCCTGTACCAAACAGAGATATATAAAGTGATGACGAGAAAAGTGAGGAAATCAGAAATACCACCGGTATAGCCAGAGCAAATAAAATTAATTTATCTTTGGGGATTATAAATTTACCATCACCAAGTCTTGAAATCAACCAAAAAAACAAAGAGAGCGTCACCCCGACGGATAGAAGGAATCCTTTACTTGCTTCAAGAGATACTGAGGAGTAAGGGATAAAAAAGAAAAGACTCAGAAACAAGGTTAATAAAAGAGTTATGAATGACAATTTGTTGAAAAATGCTACTTTTTTTGATTCCATGGTTTTTTATAATTTAGATAATTAATAATATAACCGTTTAATTATACACAATACTCATAAATAATGCTAGACGACTATGTTTACAATCCTTCCCGGAACATAGATGATTCTTTTTGTAGTTTTATTTTCTATCCAAGTGATTATGTTCTTATTATTAAGGGCTATTTTCTTGACTTCATCTTCTTGCATATCTCTCGAAATCATAATTTCGGCACGGACTTTTCCGTTTACCTGTACGGCTATTTTTATTTCTTCTTCTATAATTTTCTTTTCATCCCACTTCGGCCAAGTACTTTTATTGATTGATTGTCTTTCTCCCAATAAATTCCATAATTCTTCAGTTATATGTGGAGCAAAAGGCGAAAGTATTTGTAGAAACATTTTGAAATCATTCTTGCTTATTTCGGATTTTTCCCCTCCGTCGTCAGGACTCTGGCGGGCAAGCATTTCGTTGACTAAAACCATCATGGCAGAAACCGCCGTATTGAAACTCATTGATTCAATGTCCTCGGAAACTTTTTTAATGGTCTTGTGTAGAAGAGTTTGAAACGAAGCAGAAACAGATAAATTCTTCGTCGTGTCGGAGCCCTTTAGGGTAAAGCGCGAAGAATTTATCTGTTTCTGTGTAGTGATTTTCATTCCTATCTTCCAAACTTTTTCCAAAAATCTTCGAGAACCGATAATACTGTCAGTATTCCAAACAGCAGTTTGATCAAATGGACCCATAAACATTTCATAAAGTCGCAAAGTATCGGCGCCATAAGTTTTCACAATATCGTCTGGATTAACAATATTACCAAAACGTTTAGACATTTTTCTTCCATCCTCACCAATAATTAAACCGACAGATTGTAACTTCTTGAATGGTTCAAGAGTTGAAACAACTCCAATATCATAAAGGAATTTGTGCCAAAAACGAGCATAGATCAAATGCCTTGTGGCATGTTCAGCTCCACCGACATAAAAATCGACTTGATTCCAATATTTTTCCTTTTTCTTATCAACTAAAGCTTTATCGTTTTTGGGATCCATATAACGCAAGTAATACCACGAACTTCCAGCCCATTGAGGCATTGTATTGGTTTCGCGTTTCATTATTTTTGCATTTTTGCCTTTACCAACTTTAACATTTACCCAACTCGGTATATTTGCCAACGGAGACTCCCCTGTACCAGTCGGTTCATAGGATTTTACTCTAGGTAAAATAACCGGTAAATCTTTTTCTTTAATGGGAACAATTTTGTCGCCATCATGTAAGACAGGAATTGGTTCTCCCCAATAACGTTGCCTGGAAAACACCCAATCACGAAGCTTATATTTTGTAACCATCTTTCCTCCAACAAATTCTGTAATTTTCTTTCGTGCTTCTTTAGAAGTCATCTCATTGAATTTACCAGAATTTATTAAAATTCCATCATCGGTAAAACAATCGTTATTTGTGTTTAATCGTGCAAGTACAATATCCAACTCAGAATGAGACATTCTATCTCGAGTAATATCTTTAAAATCAATCCAAGCAACTTCATGTTTTTCAGCTTCTTCTGGTGCCAAAGAATCATGTTCTTCATTTTCTAATTCAAAATACATGCAAGTGTTATGAGCTATACGATTTTCTCCCTTATGACCTGCATAAAATTCCGAATGGATCGGCCCTCCAAGTATGCGTACTAATTTTAAATTTTTATATCCGGTTTCCTCATAAATTTCTCGACGTGCTGCCGTTTCAGAATCCTCATTCCCTTCTATTCCTCCAATGACAAAAGTTGTCCACCTTGGTTTTTTAGTCTCAAGCACTAAATATTTTCCAGTTTTTGGATTCTTAATAACAGCAAGGATAATATTTCTGAAGACAGTTTCTTTCCCGGGTTGCGGTGGGTTTTTTTCATCAATTCTAATTGGAATCACAACATCCTTAATAGGCAAATTATATTTCTTAGCGAATTCAAAATCTCTTTCATCATGTGCCGGCACAGCCATAACCGCTCCGGTTCCATATGATGCAAGGACATAATCGGCAATCCAGACAGGAATTTCCTCATTATTTGCAGGATTTATAGCTTTTACTCCTTTTAACAAAACCCCAGTCTTTGTTTTTTCTTCGGCAGTTCTTTCAATATTTGTTTTTGTTTTAACTAATTTTATATATTTTTCTACTTCTCCCCAATTCGAAATTTGTTTTTTTAATTTATTTATCAATTCATGTTCTGGAGCAAGGACTACATATGTTGCCCCAAAAATAGTATCAGCACGGGTTGTAAATACTTTAATTTTATCCTTTAAATTTTTAACCGGGAATTCTATTTCACTTCCTTCACTTTTCCCTATCCAGTTTTTTTGACTTTCTTTAATTGATAGAGGCCAATCTAGTGAATCTAAGTCCTTAAGTAATCTCTCGGCATAATCTGTAATACGAAGAACCCATTGACGCATAGGCTTCTGTTCAACAACAGTGCCACAGCGTTCACATTTACCGTCTTCAACATCTTCATTGGCCAAACCGGTTTTGCAAGAAGGACACCAATTTATTGGTTCATACGATTCATAAGCTAAACCTTTTTCTAAAAGTTTTAAAAATATCCACTGTGTCCATTTATAAAATTTTGGATCGGTTGTATTTACTTCTCTAGACCAATCATAATCAAATCCAAGTATTTCTAATTGCTTCTTAAAACGAATAACATTTTTAGGGATCGAGACTGCAGGATTGGTTTTAGTCTTAAGAGCATAATTCTCAGCCGGGAGGCCAAAAGCATCAAAACCCATAGGATGCATAACGTTTGCTCCTTGCATTCTTTTCATTCGAGATATGACATCAGTAGCAATATAACCTTTGGGATGCCCAACATGAAGACCCTCACCAGAAAGATATGGAAACATATCAAGGACATAATATTTGGGCTTTTGGGAAGAATCTAGTGTTCTATATATCCTTTTCTTATCCCAATCTTTTTGCCATTTATTTTCAATTTTCTTGTGGTCGTACGTTTTCATCTATTTTATTTAGTAACTGGTTTTGGATACGGTGGGTAAATATCTTTATCTATTGTTCTGGAGAAACATGTTCGTCCTACTTTATGGTCCCATGATTCGTTGGTTCCTCCGCCCGGATAAGGATATGCAACAGACGTGTTGGTTCTTGAAACATCAACCATTGGGGCTATTATGCCACCACCATAATTGTATTCTTGCCAACCTTTTGGCATGTCAGCTCCGAAAGTAGCACATAACTGGAATGTAAGCTTGTCTCCTGGAATGTATTCATAAGTTGTGCCCTTCTCGAATTCAGGGTCAACAGGCAAAGAATATCCGGACATTGGATTTTGTAAATCTTTCAATGTTGCCGGCAATTTTTCTTTTTGTTGCCAGTAATTTATAACTTGGTATTGGATACTTTGCAAATCCGTAACTCTTCTGTCATCCAGACGCCAAACGCGCTGCTTAGCCGGACTTCCCATTATGGAGAAACTATATACGATTGAAGCAAAAGCAATGACAATGCCCACCCCTGCAAATATCCATCCGAGTCTTAATTTTGTATTGAGCTTGTTCCTAAGAAGAAGAATATAATACATTCCGACTATCATGACAACGACAAGCGTAGTGACTACTTTATAGATAAATCTATTCGTTATTTCCCCCGAAACGAAATATCTAACCAGAGTGACAAGGTCGATGGCCACAACTATTGCCGAAATAAAAAGGATAATGTAAATAACCCACTTCCGAATCACCTCGTCAAAATGCCCCATTTCTCCTTTCATATACTTTCTCCAAAAATACGAAACTACCAAAAATATTGGGAAGAAGATGATGAGTGTAGCTAAGGCGATGCGAATACTCTCGAAATCATACGTCGAGTAACCATACTGATAAGTAGAGTTGAGCGCATCCGGAAACTGCTTATCCAGAGTGCTAAATATAAGGTTTAAAAAAGAAACGACCGAAGTTATTAACGTTATTAATGTGCCTAGACATAGGAAAAAGAATCCCACACTAAGCTTGGGCTTATTCCGCTCCAAAATTTGTTGTGTTTCCATAATGGCTGTATTATAACAATAAGTGAGGAGTACAAGCAAACGAGTATATATACTTGTTTGCTCGATATCCGAACGCCGTTGTTATATCGTACTCGATATAGCAGAAAACGACCATTACAAAAACCCTATTTTATCTCCTTTGCTCCTTGTCTTAGAACAATCCAATTATTATCCTCCAACCTAACTAACGTTGAAGGTTCGACATTCTTTTTCCCATCATTAATATATAGTGATATTTTGTCGCCGAAATAATTTTGAACTTCTTTTATGGTTTCTGCCGGTCTGCCACCTTCAGTGTTGGCACTTGGCGCGACAAGTGGACCGACTTTATTTATCAAATTGTACAGATTTTTATTCCGAGGACTAATCATTCGAAAAGCAATCGACTTCACACCTCGATGAAGATAGCGCCATTTGTTTGAAAGGCACGGAAGAATGACACTGACTTTCCCCGGCCAAAATTTTTGTAAGAATTTTTCTTGCCATTTTTCTACCTTAATATCAAATATGTCTAAATCCTTATATGAAGTTATAAGAACAATAAACGGCTTATTCCTGTCTCTGGCTTTAATTTTGTAAATCTTCGCCACCTCCTTTTTCGATTCCGCCTTCCCGACGATTCCATATAAAGTGTCGGTCGGTAGTACTACTACTCCATCATTTTCAATAATCTCTTTTGCTTTTTGCCAATCTTTTTTCATTTATATTTTAAATTCTATCACATCTCCGTCTTTAACTATGTAGTCTTTCCCTTCTGTTCTGACTTTGCCTCGCTCGCGAGCTTTGACATAACCGCCGGCATCAAGCAAATCACGCCAGTTTACAACTTCGGCTCGGATAAATTTATCCCTGAAATCTGTGTGGATAGCCATCCCGGCCACCGGTGCCGTACTACCGATTTTAATCGTCCAGGCGCGACTTTCGTCCGTGCCAGTCGTAAAATATGTCTCAAGCCCCAGAAGCTCATAGCTTTTTGTAATTAATTCGTCAAAACCTTTATCAAATACCGGGTCAACTTTTACGGAAATTTCAGGCCTGCCTGCCGATGAGGTAGGCAATTTTATTTCCACATTTTCACTGGCCTCGGAAGTGTTCAGAACATAAAGCATCGGTTTTAGTGTCAGCAAATTCAGTGACTTTATTTTAAATTTTTCTTCGTCATTCAGATTGACTTCAGTTGCCATTTTCCCTTCCTCAAAAATTTTAATCAATTTTTTTAATATAACTTCTTCGGCCACTGCTTCTTTCTCCTGTTTTTTCAGTTCTTTCGAGAGACTCGATATTCTTTTGGTAACAATTTCAAAATCAGCCAAAACAAGCTCGAGATTTATCACTCCAATATCATCAATTGGATTGATTTTATTCTCGACGTGGATAATAGAATTATCGACAAATGTCCGGACGACGTGGGCAATCGCATCCACTTCGCGAATGTTTGTCAAAAATTTATTCCCCAATCCTTCCCCTTTCGAGGCGCCTTTGACAAGTCCGGCAATATCGACGAATTCAATGACAGCCGGAATTGTTTTCTCCGATTTGGAAAGTTCAGAAAGTTTATAAAGTCGGTCGTCAGGAACAGGTACAATGCCGACCGATGGGTCGATAGTGCAGAAAGGATAGTTCTCCGCCGGAACGCTCTTTTTCGTCAACGCATTAAAGAGCGTCGATTTTCCGACGTTTGGCAGACCAACAATTCCTAAAGATAACATTTACCAAATGTATCATAAACAAGGTTATTTTGAAAGATTATTAATATACTAACATTATAATTTTAATGTAATAATTTTCTTATTTACCGCACCCATAAATAATCTATACGCACTTCTTTTTTCTTTAGGATAGACATAAGGTATAGCTAAAATATACTTGCATTTCGTACACACAAGATTTGGAACTTTTTTAATAGAAAGTTTCTGTAATTCCACAATATTCTCAGGTGATACAATCCTATCTAAATACATACGCTTTAATTCACCTGGTCCATCCTTTTGATAGATAAGAGTCTTTTTGTCGCAATGATGACATGAAATCTCTAAAAAGCTTGAGTGCCCTCCACGTACTTCTCTGTATATGTCTTTTTTAAAATCTAATTTTTTCATATAAAAATAATGTCTTAGTTTAAGAAACCAATGGAATTTAAAAAATCATCAGGTCTCTTTGTATGTTTGACACTAAGATTAGAACAAACATCTGGTATTTTTTATAATAAATCATTATTTGTTTTATAAGTTTCCCTTGAAAAAACGGCTTTTTTATTATTTAAAGAAAAAGCTATTATATATGTATCAACTGTGGATTTATGAGTTGCTTGATCTATCATTGGATATTGATTATTTATCTCAATTGCTTTGTCTCTATCATCATCAGTTATGTTCGTAACTAAACCTGCACTTTTCATTTTTTTACACCAATCTACTAGTGGCTTAGGATGAGTAATCTCCTTAATAACAACGTCTAATAAAATCCATTTCTTTTCTTGCAATGCTATTTCTAAGTTATTCCAAAAAATTTTATTCAAACTAATTGGAACCCAAGTATGAAAACCAATAAGGGTGTTAGCATCTATAACATATTCTGCTGTTATAGGGTTACTAATCATATTTTTCTACAGAAAATCTGAGTAATTTTGAAGCTTCAATATAGTTTATTTTGTTTTCCAAATAAGAATTTGAGACCACCTTATTAAACAAATCACCATTAGAGTCCTTCATATTATTATTAAAGTCCCCACCAGAACTTTTTTTGTTCTTTCCATTTATGATATTTTGATTGGTTTCTCTTTTTATTTCATCCTCTAAATTCTTTTCGTCTTCTTTTTTAATTTTTCCTAAATCTTTTAACCGATAAAATACAAATATCCTACTTAGTTTATATGTTTCAGCTAAAGAACTAATATCATTTTTTGTATAATATTTTTTATTAAATTCAGTTTCTGGTAAAAGAAATTCAGCAGAAACTCTATTACAAAAAGTCTCTTCTTTATCTATTTTACTATTTGATTTTCTAAAATCTAAACTATTAGATATCCCTTCACTTTTTCTGAAGAGGTGTGCTAATTCGTGTATAAATGAAAAAATCTGAGCTGATAGTGCATCTTTTCTATTTAAAATAATAAAAGGGGCATAGTCGTTTGAAATAAAAATACCTCTCATATCATCAACTTCTATTTTATGATAAGAAATAGTTTTACCAACAAATACACCATTTTCTTCAATTTTATTTATTAAATATTTAAGAACCTTTCGTCTTGAGTCTTGTCCAGAGATACTTTTTATTTTCTGGAAATCTATATTCAATGTCTTCTTGATAAATTCAGCCAACCTTTTTGGATCAGAAATATCTTTACCGCTACCTTGCAGTATATTTTTATTAATCCCTTCTGATTTAAATTTATTTTCTAACCATTCTTGTCTTTTAATAGTAATATTAATAAGTTTTTTGACATCACTATTATCTTCTTTATCAATTCCAACTCTATAATCTGGCAACTTTTTATATACCTCTATTTTATTAGTAGAAAAAAATACCAATTCTGGAATATTATATATTTTAGATAACTTATCTATTTTAGACCAAGTTGGAAGAGATTTTCCACTTTCCCAATCAAGAACGATATTCTTATCAGATGAGGATATTTTTTTAGAAACATCTAAAGTACTTAGCCCAATATTTTCACGAGCTATCTTAAGATTATCCTTATTTATAGATTTAACATACCCCATATTGTTTATATTATACCAAATATTAAATTAAACAACACACTATTTTAATGAGGGTATTTTTATAATAAAGGAGAAAGGAATAAAGTGTTGCTTTGTGCTCATGCCATTCCGATTGATAACATAGAATTAATATAGCAAATTATAACTATTATTAAAAGACACAATGAAAAAATCTGAAAAATAGATTAAAAAGATGACAGCCATTTAAGAAAAAAATTTACTTCTTTTTGGCTATTTAAATACCATTTTGCCGAACTCTTAACTTTTTTACCTACACGGATAGTAATTCCATTTTTCTTTAGAGATAAAAAGGCATCTTCATCTGTTTGTCCATCTCCAATGTAAATCGGTGTAAATTTTTTATGAAATTTATTTTTTAGTTTTTTTAAAACTAAAAGGCTCGCTGTTCCTTTGTTTACTTTCATCAAAGGAAATAATTCAAATGTTTTTTTATCCAAACGTGCTTCGAGAAGACCTTCGTGATTAATTTCCTTCTGAATTTTTTTGAAAATACATTCAAGAGGACGAATCTGGTTTTTTTTAATCAGTCGATATCCTAAAGCTAGAGAATATTTTTTATCTTCAAATATTATCTCCGGGTATATTTTACATATTTTTATTAATTCTTTCTTTGCTTTTAATAAAGCATTTTTTGTATCAATAGATAGAGGCACAACTTCATATTTTTTATTTAAACTATGCTCTAACCCATGATTTCCAATATAAAGGATATTTTTTATATTCACTTTCTTTTTTATGTCACTTAATTTTCTACCCGTAATAATGACGACGGGGATTTGTGGTGCAATTTTTCCAAGGTTATCTTTGGTGGTCTTAGGCAAAAATGCTTGATTGGGATTTTTTGCTAAGGGAGAAAGTGTTAAATCAAAATCGAGCAATAATGCAAGATTATGTTTTTTGAGCCTGTTTTTAATATTTGGAAGGTCTTTAAATACATATTTCATATTCTAACTTAGATTTGTTACTGCTCTGATAAATTCTGCGGACCAACGATAGACATTGTAATTTTTAACAGCCTCTCTCATTTTTTTCATTCTTTTCTGTTTTTCCGGTAATGTCATATTTAGTGCAGTATTTATTGCCTCAGATGTTTCTTCGGCACTATATGGATTTACAATTATGGCGCCCTTAAGATCTCGAACAGCTCCGGTAAATTTGCTCAATATCAAAACTCCATTTTCATCGTCTCGTGCTGCGACATATTCTTTTGCTACCAGATTCATACCGTCATGTAAAGAGGTTACCATACAAACGTCAGCAACCTTAAAAAGAGGACCTAGCTCTTCATGTGAATGGTGTTTCCTTACAAGAACAATAGGTTCCCATGTTTTTGTTTTAAATTTATCATTTATGCGTTCGGCTTCTTTTATTACTTCTTCACTAAACTGTTTATATTTTGGGACACTTTCACGGCTTGGTGACGCTATTTGTAAAAATGTAAAGTTCTCTTTGTAAGTTGGGTACGTATCAAGAAAAAATTCTATGGCTTTGAATCTTTCAAGTAATCCTTTTGTGTAGTCCATTCGATCAACACCAAAACCAACATATTTGGTATGTATATCCAATTTCTCTAAAAATTTTTTTCCGGTATTTGCATCATACAAGATATCATTATCACTACCGGTAAAAGCGATACTAATAGGAAATGATTTGATATAACTGGTGTGATTTCGATATGTTACCGCAAATTGCTCAAGGTCGCATAATGATTCCATTTCCTTGCCGACGGTATTTATAAAATTATTACAAAATTGTTGAATGTGGAAACCAATGATATCGGCCCCGAGCATTCCTTGTAATATTTCATTCCGCCAAGGACAGACACCGAATGCTTCCGGACTTGGCCATGGTATATGCCAAAATATGCCTATTTGAGCATCAGGTCTTTTTATTTTTATTATATGGGGTAAAAGTGCTAAATGAAAATCTTGGATTAAAATAAGTGGATTCGGAACATCTTTTATTTCCTCCAATACATTTTTTGCAAATATTTCATTTACTTTTTTGTATTCATGCCAGTCTTCTTTTCTGAAAAGAGGACGAGTATGGACCATATGGCAAAGTGGCCATATGGCCTCATTTGAAAATCCTTTATAAAAACCGTCTACTTCTTTTTCGGAAAGCCAAATTCTTTTTAAAGTATATTTGGGTTCTTGGATAGGAACTTTAATTTTATTGTCTTTATCTACAGTCTGCTTATCTGCATCTCCGCTTCCCCAAGCAATCCAAGTACCACCACAAGCCTCTACCACTGGCTCGATAGCGGTAATCATTCCGCTCGCCGGCACTTTATAATCTATCTTCCCTTTTAAATTATAGTGTTCATAAGGTTCACGATTTGAAACAACAAAAATAGGTCTGTCTTTAAGGTGTGCCTTGGTAAATTCAGACAAACGTTCTGCTGTCCATGGAGTATCAAGTTTTTCCAAACGCATCCGCGCTTCTTCTTTGGCTGATAAGCGTGCCTGCGAGAGACTTTTAGTAATGTAAGTGATTTCTTTAGCAAGAGGAGTAAAGAAAGAATACTTGCCGTCGGTCTTAAAAGCTTCATTAACTCCTCCCATACGGACCTTTTTGGCAGATTCAACCAAGCGCAAGACTTGACGGAAAACAAAAAATCTTAAGATTATAAAAATAGTAATGGAAAATATTATTATCTGAATAAGTAATCGCAATAGATTTCCTTTCCAGATTTGATTGATGTCGGTATTTATATATCCCGCATTCTGCACAACCATCAGCGCTCCGACGATACTTTCTTCGTTGTGCAACGGGTCAACATGCACATAGCGTGTCTCTCCGTCGGCATCCAAAAAATTATCATTAAATTTATTGCTATCCATCGCTTCGGAAACTATTCCCCCGTTTCCAATAATTGCTTTAGGAAGTCCCATAGAGCTTGCAATAAGCACTCCTTGGGTATCATATAGGGCAATACCAACTATGCGTTCACGATTGGCGAATTTATCCACAATTTTTTGAAGTGAAGTTTTAAGTGAAGCTTGCGAGGAATTGGCATAGTATGGCTCAACTGATTCTTTCAAACTGTCCGAGAGTAATGAAGCTCGTTGTTCCAGATTAGTCGTCAATGTTGCTCTCTCCTGATTTACTTGCTTAAAACTAAAACCAAGCGCAACCAAACTTACAGCCAAGACAACAGTACCGATAATAGTTAATATATACCGCATAATTGTTCATTATATCACATAAATTAAACTTGTATAGTGGAGGAGGAATTTTAATAGAAAATCTGCAACCGTCATTTATTTCGAAATTTCTTGTTTTCAAGCGCTCGGATAGCGGCTTCGCCAAAACCAAAATGGTGTCCGACTTCATGCCAGACGACTTCATAAACCAGTTCTTTTATTTTCTCCGGGTCACCCCCGCACATATCCTCTATCGGTTTTTGAAAAATAGTAATTCTATCCGGCAAGACACTGGAATACCCTTCCCCTCTATGTGTCCGGGGAATACCTTCATAGAGACCGAGGAGAATTTGCCCAAGTTTTATATTTCTTTCCCCGTATCTCCTCGTTCGCACGTCGTCCTCAACCAGAAAAGCCACATTGCTGATTTTATTTTTTGTTTTGTCGGACAATCGGAGAATTGCATCTTCTACTATTTGTTCAAAATCTTCTGTTCTCATAATTATTAGGTGTGAGAACATTCTATCATATTATTAAAATTATTGAGCTGCAGGTTCCGCTCCCGCCGCATCTGTAACCGGAGCGATTTCACTACTTACCGGTTCTTCCGTAACAGTTTCAACTGGAGCGACTTCACTACTTACCGGTTCTTCCGTAACCGCTTCAACTGGAGCCACTTGAGGTGTTTCTATTTCAACACCACTCCCTTCTGTTGGGGAAGTAGTGGAATCCTCCGGAGGAACAAGTACACTTTCCACGATTGCTGGTTCCGGTATTACTTCAGCAGGAGGACTGGAAATATCCGGAGTAGAAGTATCTTCTAATATAGGAGCAACTTTCGTAATTGGTTCTTCGCCCCAATTTTTCAATTCAAACGGATATCTCTTTTCGTCGGTATAGGTATGAATTAATTCCTCTGCTACATCCGCAAGTCCGGCACTAAAAATAACTTCGCCCTTGCATATCGCATTCGGTTCAAGCTCGGTATTATCAACCGGCAAAGAGACCAGGAACTGCCATTCGCCCATTTCGGATATTTGAGTTGATGTAAATAATGTAAAGAGACCATCATAGTAGTTATAATCTCCGAGACTGGCTGTAATATTAAGTTTATCGCAACCAACCGGATTGCCGGGGTCCAAAAGACCGGAAACGGTATATGTCGCCGGCAAACTACCATCACTTTCTTCTACATTAACGCTGAACTGTTTATTACTTATATTTTCTACAGTATCGCTATTTAATACATTTACGGATTGAGCACTGGCTAATAATAGATTATTTTCAGATGTATCTTTCAGAGAATTAGCAAAACCCAAAATACCTGCCTGTAATTTATTCCCTATTGATGTCTCAATATCGCTAAAATACGAAACCGTACCGCCCACAGATGAGAGACCGGCAAATAACGCAAATATCAAAACTGCCACCCCAATCATTTTGAGACCGGAATATATATTCTTTCTCGGAGGAGAAATTTCTTTTGCGACTGGAATATCTTCGGGTAAAACCGGAAAACGAATCAGGTTGTCAACCGATTTTCTTCTACCGAATATTTTATTGTTGATTTGGTTGGTCTGTTGCATTTAGAAGTTTTTTACGCTTAATTAATGCGACCTCATGAAATATTTTTATTATCTCATCGATAATAATGAGACCTGCCGGAACTCCGACTAGGAGTACGAAACCTATCGGCTTCTTGGCAAAATCCAATATGTATCCGAGATACGGCACCGAGAAGACAACTTTGCCTTCAACATCCGATAAGCGTGTGGCTGTCGGGTCTGGAGCATCATTGGCATCTCCTTTTGTCACAAATGTCTGAAGCGATCCCACTCCCTCGATAGAAACAATGCGGTGCGTCGTTGGAATCTGTGTCTTTGTATCTTTCCCGAAGGTGATGACATCCCCGACTTTATAAGAAGCGGAAGGAGCAATGATTACGAGACCACCTGTTCTGATCGCCGGTTCCATCGAACCGGATTTCACTATTTTCGCTTTTACATTACCCGATATCGGAATGGTTGTTGCAAGCAGAAGCAAAGCAATCATTACAATACAGGCAATGAAAAGATAATATACCGTGTTAAAGATTACTTTCATTTTTTAATTTTTGTGATTTGTAATAGTGCAAGTAATCGCTTCACCCTCATTCAAGGTTGCTGTTCCTCCAAGACTTGACGGACAACCTGTTCCAGTCATTGAAACAAATGTATATCCGGTTAATCCATCTTCACTAATTGTGTGCGGTGTATTTGAAGTAACTGGTACTGAAGTATTATTTAACACTAGCCCTCCATCTACTTTCAAACCAAACACATTTGGCGAAGCAAGAGTACCTGTACCTGTTACATTTTTAATAAGCGTGATGCTTGCAGGTATTTCTGTATTTGTAATAGTACAATTTTTGTTATCGTTTGCTACTAGTGTTACTTGCCCAACCGCATTGCAATCTCCGCTGAAAGTTGCCCTATATCCCGATACTCCTGTCTCACTAACAAAGTATGTTGCCAGTGGAAGAGTATTCGTCACTCCAGATACAACACCCGTTGAAACAAAACCATCAAATACTGATAGCGCAAATGTCGAAACTGCATGATTACCTCCATTGTTATTTACAACAATTTTAGTAACTGTTAATTTTGCTGT